>NZ_JBXCJA010000014.1:0-138698 GCF_056786435.1 Paenibacillus sp. Y916
CGGGGTGGAGCAGCCCGGTAGCTCGTCGGGCTCATAACCCGAAGGCCGCAGGTTCAAATCCTGCCCCCGCAACCAATTATATTTATGAGGAACCGTGGTGTAGTTGGTCTAACATGCCTGCCTGTCACGCAGGAGATCGCGGGTTCGAATCCCGTCGGTTCCGCCATTATAATTAATCAATGCTTACAAAATATGGGACATTAGCTCAGCTGGTAGAGCACCTGACTCTTAATCAGGGTGTCGAAGGTTCAAGCCCTTCATGTCCCACCATATACTTGCCTATGTGCGCGTGTGGCGGAATTGGCAGACGCACTAGACTTAGGATCTAGCGTCTCACGACGTGGGGGTTCAAGTCCCTCCACGCGCACCATTTTTTTAAATTAGAAGTAGTAGGCAAGGAAATGTAACCCTTCAAAACATCGGGACGTAGCTCAGCTTGGCAGAGCACCTGGTTTGGGTCCAGGGGGTCGCATGTTCAAATCGTGTCGTCCCGATCTCTAATATTACGCGCGGGTGTAGTTCAATGGTAGAACTCCAGCCTTCCAAGCTGATAGCGTGGGTTCGATTCCCATCACCCGCTTATATTGTTTTAAAGCTTGAAACCCTTGTCGCGCAAGGGTTTTTTCTTTGCAAAGAATTCGATATATCGCTGCCTCTCCATAACATTTATGGGGCAGATCATGGGGAAAATCTCAATCTTTTATTAAGTGTTGTTTATACAGTTACTTTAACAATCATCTCGCAATAAACTCGTAAGTGTTATCTCCGATTCCGATTCCGATTACGAGGGAGCACAATCTCGATCTCTCGAATGAAACGAGTAGCTGCATCTCGAACTGAATTAGCGCCAGCAATGGCTGATATGACAGATACTCCATCTGCACCCGCATGAATAACCGATGCTGCATTGTCGATCGTGATTCCACCTATACCTACTAGAGGAATTTGAATTCCCTTTGCGCGTAGTTCTTCTATCAGGGAAGTTCCCTGAACATCCTTTGCATCATCTTTGGATTGTGTCGGGAAGATAGGACCTATACCCAAATAGTTGGCTCCATCACGTAACGCCTGTTGAGCTTCTTCCAACGTGTGGGTAGATACACCGATTATCGCATCAGGACCTAACCTAGCGCGTATGGAGCCGGTAGGTTCATCATCCTGTCCGATATGGACTCCGTCTGCACCAATAGCAATGGCTAGCGAGATGTCGTCGTTGACGATGAAAGGGATATGGTGTTGCCTGCAGAGCTTCTGAAGTCTTGTTGCCAACTCAAGTTTAGCTTGACCCGTGAGGGCACCAGGACCTTTTTCACGAAATTGAAATAAAGTAATTCCGCCTGCAATAGCCTCTGATAATATGTCCACAGGGTTCTTTGGACAATTGATACTCCCCATAATGAAGTAGAGCTTAAGAGATCCGCGAATGGTATCCGAAGGATTAGTTAACATGATCTTCACCTCGCAGTCTTCTCTGATATGCAAAATGATTCGTCGGACCTTGTCCCGCACCAATGCCTAATTGATCTTCGATGGCCGCTTGGATAAAGGTTTTGGCTATTTGTGTAGCTTCAAGCACGGATGTTCCTTTGGCTAATTCTGCTGTAATGGCCGCTGAGTAGGTGCAACCTGTGCCATGAGTATGTCTCGTCTCAATTCTGATATTCTCCATATAAACGTAGTCCTGCCCATCATAGAGTAGATCTACAACTTGCTCTGTCGAAGCATCATGTCCACCTTTCATAATGACATAACGACTGCCCATCTGATGGATGACTTTGGCAGCTTCTTCCCGATCACTCAAGGTACGAATAGACATTTCGGTAAGTATTTCCGCTTCGGGGAGGTTAGGAGTCGTTATTTGAGCTAAGGGTAGTAAATATCGAATGATAGATTGAACTGCTTCTTGTTGCAAAAGAGGAGATCCTCCCTTAGCAACCATAACAGGATCTATGACCAAGTTATGCCAATGGTATTGCTGTACTTTATCTGCGACAATACGAATAATTTCCTCGCTAAACAACATCCCTGTTTTCACGGCGTTCGGCTGTAGATCGTTTCCGATCGCATCTAATTGCATCGTAAGAGCTTCAGAGCTCATAGGGAAGACCCCATGAACACCCAACGTATTCTGTGCTGTCACTGCTGTGATAGCAGACATTCCGTACACACCCAGTTCTTGAAATGTTTTCAGATCAGCCTGAATCCCAGCACCACCACCGCTGTCTGATCCAGCTATAGTTAAGGCTTTATATATGCTCATCTAGGATAACCCCTCTCGGTAGTCTAATTTGTAATTCGTTCTATGTGTAGATAGATGTCTATTGAAGCTTGTGGATTTTCGACCTTTGTTGGAAAGTTTCCGCAGACACCAATGCCAATTGGTTAAGGAATTCAATTTGAAAGCTTCCAGGACCAAGCGCTTCTGTCTTATTAGCAGCTAATTCTGCGGCTACTCCAAAGAAAGCAACGGCTTCGGTAATAGCTTCAATCGAATGTTGTTCACTTACAGCTAGAAAGGCAGCAATGACAGAGCCGAGTAAACATCCAGAGCCGGTGACTTTTGTCATGATAGGGTGACCATTACTAGCGAGGTATGTGGTTTGCCCATCTGTGATAACATCATCCGCTCCCGTAACCACAACGATACAACCTAGCTTATAAGCCGCCTTTTGTGACAGTTGAACCACGTTTCCTTCACCAGTTCCGGCATCCACACCTTTGATGGACCAACTCTCTCCAATCACATGGGCGACCTCAGCAACGTTTCCACGCAGTACAGTTAACTTTATTTCTTGGGAAACTCTTTGTGCAACAGCTGTACGATAGGAGGTAGCTCCAGCGCCAACAGGATCAAATACGATTGGAACATTATTTTCATTAGCTGATTTACCAGCCATGAGAATAGAGTCTACAATATGGGCATTGAGTGTACCCATATTTAGTAGGACAGCGTTAGCAATCTTCGCTACATCGCCAACTTCTTCATGAGCATCTGCCATAAAGGGAGAGGCGCCTAAGGCGAGTAGCCCGTTGGCTGTAAAATTGGTAACTACCGTGTTGGTAATATTGTGTACAAGTGGATTCTGTTGACGTACCCTTTGTAGAAATGTCATGATTAATTTCCTCCTTAAGATGAATTAGAAATTTATAAAGGCATCTTCCGCTTTTACAGTGTTAGGTAGCAGTTTATTTGTAATGAGCCATTGATTGACGTCGTCCCATGATTCAGGTGCTTGATATCCGAAGGCTTGTTCCTTTGCATCCATTAGTGGTAATAGAATCTGAAGACTCTTCGTTTCTATTTCTTTATCTAGCGGTGAAGTCTGATCTTCATGTTCAAAAAGTATGGATAGAGCTTCATCAGGATGCTGTTGTACATACTGTTGTCCTTGTCCAATGGCTGTCACGAACTTCGCGAGTAACTCTTGCTTGTCTTTCAAGCCCTGATCACTAGCGACAAGGACAAGCTCATAATAATCCGGAACACCATAATCCGTAGGATTCAAAGCGACTACAGCGTGACCTTGCTTAGCCAGTATTAGTTGTTCATGATTGATGAATCCACCCATAATAGCATCAACTCTGGCAGTGGAGATGGCTGGAATGAGATCATAACCTACATCGACCAAATGAACGTCTTCAGGATCGCCCCCATCATTTCGTATCATGGTATGTACCATAGCTTCATATAAAGGGATCGAAGAGTATCCAACGGTTAAACCAGCTAAGTCTTGGGGAGATTGAACCGTTCCAAGAGCAGGTAACATAAGATGATTCAAAGGATGTCTCACGATAGCAGCGATCGATTTAACAGGAATATTCTCACCGCGAGCCATAAGTACTTGTGGTTGATAACTTAGGGCTAGATCGACTTTTCCAGCAGCTACTAATTTCAAGGCATCATTGGTATCGGCAGGCATTTGGATATCTAGTTCTATCCCATTTTCCGCGAAATATCCATGTTCTTGTGCTGTATACAAGAAGGAATGAACGGCATTCGGATACCAATCGAGCATAATGCTCAGTTTTTGAGGCTTATTCTCTACGACTGCCGTTGGCTTGTCTGTTACTTGATTAGAGTTAGAAGTATTGCCACAAGCTGTCAGTGAAAAGAGTGCCATTGCCAGTAGAACAGGGATAATTCTTTTCATATTTATATTCATTGTCATTTCGATAAACCTCTCTTCTTTAGAAATTTGTTCTCTAATATTACGATTATCATAAATAAGGAAATCCCAAGTAAAGAAAGTAACAAGATGGACGCAAACATCTCATCTGTATGCATGTTGCTCGACATTCTTCGACTATAATAGCCTAGTCCCTTCGTACCCCCGAGCCATTCACCAATGGTAGCTCCAACGACACAATATACGATGGAGAGTTTCAGTCCCGAGAAGAAGGAAGGTAAGGCCATAGGCATCTCAATGGTGCGGAATAGTTCCCAGCGGTTGGCTCCCATCGTCATGAGTAACTCTGCATACTCGCGATCTCTCTTTTTTAGACCATCATAGGTGCTCACTACAATCGGGAAGAATGCAGTTAGGAAGACCACTGCTACTTTACTCCAAATCGTGTAACCGAACCACATAATGAAGATCGGTGAGAGTGCGATTAAGGGGATGGTCTGACTAATAATCAAGAACGGATAGAGTGCTTTCTCAAGTGGACGCGAAATATGCATACCTATAGCTAGAATAACGCCCCCACTAACAGATAATATAAAACCCAACATAACCTCCTTTAAAGTGGCGATTAAATGCCGACCGATCAATAGATGCCTATGTTCAAATAATGCCCGGGCAATCGAGGTCGGTGAGGGAATAATAAAGGAAGGTACCCAGCCTAAAGTGACAACCGATTCCCAAGTCAGCAGGAGTAGTGTTAAAAGAAGTACAAACCATCCATAATCGTGTGCCCAGCGTTTAAAAAGGCGTATTCTCATGTAATCGTCGCTCCAAGTCTTGCCTCAATTGTATAAAGTGAGGGTCATAGTTCATCTCGTAGTGCCTTGGTCTAGGTAAATTAACGGTCATTTCTTCTATACCTTGAGGACTGTCATGGGACATGAGGTAGATGCGATCACTTAATAGAATGGCTTCTTCCAAATCATGTGTAATGAAAAGGACAGTCTTATGTAGATCATCCCAAAGCTCTAGTAACCAACGATGCATCTCTCTTTTGGTCATTGCGTCAAGTGCACCAAAGGGCTCATCTAATAACATCAGATCTTGCCCTGTTACGAGTGTTCTGAGAAAAGCGACACGTTGTCGCATTCCACCTGATAATTCATCCGGATAGGCATGTTCATATTTCCCTAGACCGAAACGTTCTAGAGTGAACTGAATATCTGCTGTGATCTTCTCTTTATTGCGCTGATCCAGTTCGCGATGAAGTTTTCGATTAAGCTCCCATGGGAGTAAACAATTGTCTAGAACGGTTCTCCAAGGCAGGAGTAGGTCCTTCTGGGGCATGTAAGCCACTGTCCCTAGACGATTGGATGTTCTTGTGCCATGTATATATATTTCTCCGTCCATAGGCTCTAACAGTCCTGCAATCAGCTTAAACAGAGTGCTCTTCCCAGAACCACTAGCTCCTATGACAGAAATGAATTCACCCGCTTGAACATTCATAGACAGTTCCTGAATAATAGGGGATTCGTTCGTACTTGCAAAAGAGTAAGTTAAATTTTGTAATGATAATATCACGGTGATCACCTCGCTCATTGTAAATAAATAAAGACCCAACCATTTCCGAAAGGAAATGAGTGGGTCAAAAAGTTCATTCAGGCAAATAGGTGTGCAAATATATGCATGAGTTGAAGATTTCGTTCCACTTCCCTCCGCTGGTATAATCCAGATCAGGTTCCAAGGGTCCGGAACTTCGCGTTCCATCTCAGTCGTTAGACTCCCCTAGTGAAAAACAAGGTCTTATTTAATTGATAACCTATTTAATATAACACAATTTACAAATAAGTATAGACTCTATTACATTGTAAAGCTAATTTAGATTTTTGATGTGAAGATGTACGGAGCGGTTTATTGAATAAAAGAATAGAAAAATAATTATTTTATGTAAAATATAGTATTATTAAATTTATTATGGTATATTTTTTTACAGGACCAGTGATGAGAGATCTGGGCGCCATGGACAGCGTGTCCTCAACTTTGTAGAAATGAAAGTGAGGTGAAGGCTGTTTTTTGTTATGCGAATTAGCAAATAAGGAGGATGAAATCTGACATGAATGTATGGATGAAGAAAAAAGGAATATTATTATTAAGTTTTATGATTGCGCTTACATTTAGTTGGGATGGGGTATCTCAATCTAAATTGGCTGAAGCAGCTTCTACGGATTATAACTATGCTGAAGCTCTACAGAAATCAATATATTTCTATGAAACTCAACGCTCTGGTATTCTACCGGATAGTAATCGTGTGGAGTGGCGGGGAGATTCTGGGCTTCAGGATGGGGCAGATGTTGGTCAAGATTTAACTGGTGGTTGGTACGATGCAGGTGATCATGTGAAATTTGGTTTTCCAATGGCATATACGGCGTCAATGCTTGCTTGGTCTGTATATGAGTATCGGGAAGGCTACGAGCAAGCAGGGCAGCTTGAGGAAATATTGGATAACATTCGTTGGGCCACGGATTACTTCATGAAAGCCCACACTGCACCGAATGAATTATGGGGACAAGTTGGAAATGGCACGAGTGACCATAAATGGTGGGGACCAGCGGAGGTCATGGTGATGGAACGCCCAGCCTATAAGATTGATGCGACTCATCCAGGATCGGATTTAGCAGGAGAGACAGCCGCTGCCCTTGCATCTGCATCAATCATATTTAAGTAGAGTGATCCTATCTATGCAGCTGAATTGTTAAGACATGCCAAGGAACTGTACAATTTTGCAGATCAATACCGTGGCAAATACTCAGATACAATCACGGATGCGACACAGTACTATAACTCATGGAGCGGATATGCAGATGAGTTGAGCTGGGGTGGAATTTGGCTGTACTTAGCAACAGACGATGAGACCTATCTAGACAAAGCCATTGCCGCAAGTGATTTATGGGGAACGGATCAGCAGGGCAATTGGGATTATAAATGGACCCAGTCCTGGGATGATAAACATTATGGAGCACAGCTGTTGCTGGCTCGCATCACTGGAGAGCAGAAGTTCATTCAGTCTACTGAGAAGAATATGCAATTCTGGACGACAGGTGTGTCCGGTACGGGTGAACGGGTTACGTATACACCGGGTGGTCTGGCTCATTTGGATCAGTGGGGAGCACTCCGTTACTCCGCCAATCAGGTCTTCCTTGCATTTGTCTACTCCGATTGGGTTAGTGACCCAGTAAAGAAAGTGAATGCGCGATTATTCGGGGAATCACAAATACTCTACATGCTCGGTGATAATCCTCGCAATAGCAGTTATGTTATTGGTTATGGCAACAACTCACCGGAACATCCACATCATCGGACCTCACATGGATCTTGGGATGATAGCCAGACGATGCCTGTTAACCATAGACATACGTTATATGGTGCCCTTGTTGGTGGACCATCGAAGACAGACGCTTACACTGATTCGATTGGAGATTATGTTTCGAATGAAGTGGCAACGGATTATAATTCGGCTTTTACAGGTGCACTGGCGAAGATGGTTCTATTACATGGTCAAGGACAGGAGCCGGATTCAGAGTTCCCAACACCAGAAATACGAGAGGATGAAATGTTCGTTGAAGCTGGTGTGAATGCAAGCGGGAGTAATTTCATCGAAATCCGTGCATTGCTGAACAATCGTTCTGGTTGGCCTGCACGTTCTAGCAAAGCGATGTCATTCCATTATTTCGTTGATCTTAGTGAAGCATATGAAGCAGGTTATGATTCTGGGGATATTACGGTTACAGCTGGAGGGTACAATCAAGGTGCAACGGTATCTCCACTGAATGCCTTTGATGAGGCTAATCATATTTATTATACAACGGTAGACTTTACCGGAACCGAGATATATCCGGGAGGGCAATCAGCGTTTAAGAAGGAAGTTCAATTCCGAATAGCGGGACCACTTCATTCGAACTTCTGGAGTAATGCTAATGATTTCTCATTTCATGGTATTGCAGCTGGTGGTGTGCTTCCTGTGAAAAGTCCTAATATTCCAGTATATGATGCAGGTGTTCTGGTATACGGACAATTACCTTCTGGAGGGGGGGACCCAAGTGAACCGACGGTACCTTCGGCTCCACAGGGGGTCAAGGCAGTAGGGGGTAGCGAATCTATTAACTTATCATGGAAGGAAGTAAATAGTGCACAGGGGTATGTGATCAAGCGTTCAGAAGTAAGTGGAGGTCCCTTTACGATCGTAGGTAATGTGACGGGAACCCTATTCAATGATACTGGTTTGAATAATGGAACAACGTATTATTATGTCATCACCTCTGTGAATGTTGTTGGAGAAAGTGTGAACTCGTCACAGGTAAATGCGCAGCCAAGGGAGATAACAATGCCTGTGGAAGGGGATCTCAGGTTAGAGTATCGTACGAACGACACAAATGCGAGTGATAATCAGATCCGTCCACTATTTCGTATCACGAATAGCGGTAATGAGACCATATCACTAAGTGATATTAAGATTCGCTATTACTATACGATTGACGGAGATAGACCGCAACAATTTCACTGTGATTATGCTGCTGTTGGAAGTGGCAATGTAAGTGGAACTTTTGTTCAATTGGATAGTGCCACGGCGGGAGCTGATCATTACGTTGAAATATCGTTCGGCCCTGGAGCTGGAAGTTTGAGTCCAGGTGCAAGCAGTGGGGATATCCAGGTTCGTATCAATAAGAACGATTGGTCTAATTATAATGAAACGGACGATTACTCGTATGATTCGGCCAAAACCTCATATACAGATTCAGCGAAAGTACCAGCATACTTGAGTGGCAATTTAGTGTGGGGACTGGAGCCTTAATAGCTTAATGAGATTGTTAATATTTGTATAGAACGGCTATAGAGCAGCGATGTACTGTCCGGAAAGTTAACCGGGAAGTGGTCGTTGCTTTATTTGATAAATACCATGTGAATTAATCGTTTATTGAAATTCAAATGGACTAAAAAAAATATTTGTGATATATTAAGTATACAAAATAATTATTCCTATTACTTATATAATTTGTTTTATTTCATTTCGAAAGGATGATACCCCATGGTAAAGAAAATACATCCAAGCACACAAATTGGATATGTAAAATTGAAAATTAGTAATTTGAAACGTTCCTTAGTATTTTATACAGAGGTTATTGGCTTACGAGTTTTGAATTTGACAGAGAATACAGCTCAGTTGACAGTGGATGGTAAAGTACCGTTATTGATTCTAGAACAAATTGAGAATGCAGTCATCTTACCGGAAAGATCGGTTGCCGGATTGTATCACTTTGCCATTCTAATGCCTGATCGCATTTCATTAGGCCTATCGCTACGTAACTTGATGAAGCACAACATTCCGGTAGGTCAAGGAGATCATTTGGTCAGCGAAGCGTTGTATATTAGTGACCCAGATGGTAATGGTATCGAGATTTATGCGGATCGTCCAAGGGAAACATGGAAGAGAGATGCACAGGGGCAATATGTGATGACGACCGACCCAGTCGATTCGGAGGCTTTGCTTGCGATATCTGATGGTGAGATCTGGAATGGCTTAGCTGATGGAACGATAATTGGACATGTTCATTTCCATGTATCAGATCTGCAGAAAGCGGAGGAATTTTACTGTAATATACTAGGACTTGACGTTACCGCTCATTATGGTGAGATGGCATTATTCGTATCTGCAGGAGAGTATCATCATCATATTGGCTTAAATACGTGGGCAGGAGTGGGCGCACCATCTGCACCGGCTAATGCGGTCGGATTAGATTACTTCACCTGGGTTCTACCTAACCAGGAAGAGCTTGATACGGTCATTGTGGAATTAAAGAATGCGGGAATTAGTGTTACTTATAGGGATGGTGGTTGGTTCGTGAAAGATCCTTCCAATATTTCAATAAAGCTGGTGAGTCAAAGTTCAGAGTGAAATAACCATTAGAAATACAAAAAATCCGCAAGCATGATGCTTGCGGATTTTATAATGGCTATGTTGTGGTATAAATATATCAATAAATTCATGTAATATATTAGTTTTATAACCATATATAACAAAATGATTATTTCGGAACCATAAATTGTCTGTTAGTCTTAACTCAGATGTAAGCGGGGGTGCACATCCGTTTGTATCAAAAAATAAAATAGTAAAGGATGGTTGTCATGAAAAAAGTATTGAGTCTGGTCTTAGCGACAGGAGTATTGATCTCTCTAATGGGATTTCAACTGGAAGTAAAAGCAGCAACTCCAATTACTGTGAGCACGACGATTGTAGTTGCTGCTGGTGCAACATTTGACGGTAAAGGTCAGACTTATATTGCAAATGCAAGTACACTCGGAGATGGCAGCCAAGCTGAAAATCAAAAGCCAATATTCAGATTAGGAGCGGGTTCCACACTGAAGAATGTGATCATTGGTGCTCCGGGGGCAGATGGTGTACATTGTTATGGCAACGCTACCATTTCGAATGTAACATGGCAGGATGTTGGTGAGGATGCATTAACCCTCAAATCTGCAGGTACAGTTAATATTACGGGTGGTGGAGCATATAAGGCATATGATAAAGTGTTTCAAATGAATGCTGCAGGTACCATTAATATTAAGAATTTTAAAGCTAACGATATTGGGAAACTAGTTCGACAAAATGGTGGCACTTCATACGCGGTTAACATGACACTTGTTGATTCAGATATTTCTAAAGTGAAGGATTCCATTTTTAGAACAGATAGCAGTACAAGCCAAGGAAAAATTACAAATACAAGGTATTCAGGTGTTCCTACACTTTTCAAGGGATTTGCTTCAGGGAAGACAAGTCAGTCTGGCAACACACAATATTAGTGTTATAAAGAAAAGGGTGCTGAAATATTTCAGCACCCTCTTTTCTAACAAGGAAATAAAAAAACTACTTAATTAAGTCCAATACCAGAAAAACCCATCGCGATCCCATGCTGCTTTTCCAGCATGTAATTTCTTGAAAGCTTTCTTTACATCCTTGGAGATGGACTGGTTGCCATTATCATTAACATAAATAAAATGTTCTCCAAAGTGTTCGGTAATATGGCTAACTGCCTCAGTTTGAACTAGTTTTCCAGAAGACCGAACTTCGGTATGCATCCATTCGGCAACTTGTTCTGCTGACCATTCCATTTCATCACTCCTTACTTTTTTAACTCACATTTAGTTTAATATTAACTGACAATGCTAGCTTGTACAATGAAAGATGCAGCTAATCCTACAATGTAGGAAAGCTGCATCTTTCATTGGTATTATATAATTATTAACTGTACCAGCCCCAGATGAAGATGAACAGTGATCCGAAGATCGTAACTAGACCAACAAATAATGCATAGGCAAGGTTGAGGTATAGCTCCTTCTTTGTACTGGCCAGTTCATTAATGTGCATAAATATGAACAGTTGCAAGGAAGCTTGTATCGTAGCCGTTACCGCTAGAATCCCCATTTTAGATGCAAATGGAATGTCCAGTAAGGCGGTTAGGGCAAGGGCAGAAAGGACGAGGGAAGATAGATAGCCCATTACATGGCGAATTGGAAATAGCTGTTTCATCATGTCACATCAGTCCTTTCAGGTAAACGAAACTAAAGATAAAGATCCACACTACGTCTAGGAAATGCCAGTAAAGAGAGAATATAAATGACTTGTTCGTCGTAGCCAATGTGAGGCCTTGTCTCTTCACTTGAATTAAGATGGCTATTCCCCATAGTAGACCAAAGCCAACGTGGGCTCCGTGGGTTCCTAATAACACGAATAGACTGGATACGAAGGCACTAGTTGATAAAGTAGCTCCTTCATGCACATAGGTGAAGAACTCCGCAATTTCAATCCCCAAGAAGGCTAGTCCCATCAGTAGGGTAAGACCCATAAAGACCATCATCGGTTTCTTTAAACCAAGTCGCATACTATGAATCGCAAGTCCAACGGTAAAGCTACTTGTGAGTAGCAAGAATGTTTCGATCAGAACGCCTGGTAGCTCGAATATTTCAGCTCCACTTGGTCCACTAGCATAACGATTCACCAAGACGAAATAGACGGTGAAAAGGGTGGAGAACAGCGCAATTTCTGCTCCTAGAAAGATCCAAAATCCGAAGATTTTATTGCTGTTTTCTTCTGACCCGTACTCAAGCGGTTCTGTGGCATCTATTTTCATAGCGTTTCACCCCGCAATTTCTTTTCTGTTTCCATAATTTCTTGGACGGATACGGTAAATCCATCATCCCTATCGAAAGACATGGAGGCTAGAACGATTAGAATTCCAATCCCCGAGACGATAGCTGGAATCCACCAACTGAATACGAGTGCGAATCCGAATATGAAGAAGACAGCACCAAGAATAACAGGTTTTCCAGTATTGCTTGGTAAATGAATCGGCTTAATTTCTTCATCAAAGATCGGTAAGTTATTGTGTTTAGCAGCCCATAACGCATCTCTTGTTTTAACATTTGGAGTAATGGCGAAGTTGTATGCAGGAATTGGGCTACTTGTTGCCCATTCCAGCGTACGCGCATCCCATGGATCTCCATTCGTTTCGCGAGGGCTGTAACGGATACTATAATAAATATTGTATACAAGAATGGCGAACCCGATAGCAAGACCCAAAGCACCAACGAATGATAGCATATTGAGTGCTCCGAAGCCTGATTCTGCCGAATACGTATACGTCCGACGCGTCATTCCTTTTAGTCCTAGGAAGAATAGTGGGAAGAATGTGACGTTGAAGGAAACGGCAATCCACCAGAATGCATGTTTCCCTAGACGATCATTCATCTTGAAGCCGAATACTTTAGGGAACCAATAATGGAAGCCCGCAATAACGGCAAAGACTGTACCAGGAATTAGAACGTAGTGAAAATGTGCTACTAAGAACATGGTGTTATGGTACTGATAATCGGCACTGGCCATAGCTAACATGACACCGGTAACTCCACCGATTGTAAAGATTGGTATAAAGGCTAGTGAATACAGCATCGGAGTCGTGAAGCTGATTTTACCTTTACGCATCGTGAAGAGCCAGTTAAAGATCTTGACTCCCGTAGGAACGGCAATCGCCATCGTGGTGATGGAGAAGAAACCGTTAATCATAGCACCTTGACCCATTGTATAGAAGTGGTGCGCCCATACTAGGAAGGACAAGAGTGAGATGACGACCATACTCACGACCATAGATGTATAGCCGTATAAGTTCTTCTTCGAGAACGTCGAGATAATTTCACTGTATATCCCGAAAGCAGGAAGAACAACAATGTATACTTCAGGGTGACCCCATACCCAGAATAGGTTAGCCCATAACATGTCCATTCCACCATTAGCCATGGTGAAGAATTGTGATCCGAAAAGTCGGTCGAACATCATCAGAGCAAGTGCAACAGTGAGTACTGGGAAAGCGAATGTAATGATTACACTCGTGATTAGGGAAGACCATGTGAACATTGGCATCCGCATAAGCTTCATGCCAGGTGCACGCATTTTGAGAATAGTCACAATAAAGTTAATCCCTGTTAATAATGTACCAATACCAGAGATCTGAAGTGCGAGAGAGTAATAGTTATTACCTACCGTAGGGCTGAATTCTATACTTGCCAATGGGAAGTAAGCTGTCCAACCTGCATCAGGTGATCCTCCGATAACAAACGAAAGATTCAATAGCATGGCTCCTGCGAAGAATAGCCAGAAGCTAATGGCATTCAATCGCGGGAATGCTACGTCTCTTGCACCGATCTGGAGTGGTACAACGACGTTCATAATTCCAATAACAAATGGCATAGCCATAAATAGAATCATAATCAAACCATGAGTTGTAAAGACCTCATTATAATGTTGTGAATCCAGAAATTTCATCTCTGGAGCGGCAGTCTGTAGCCGCATCATGATAGCATCGACTCCACCACGGAACAACATGATCAGTGCGGAGAGAATGTACATAACCCCGATTTTCTTGTGGTCTACAGTGGTTAGCCATTCACGCCACAGATAACCCCATTTCTTAAAGTAGGTCAGACCGATGATGATTGCAATTGTAGCAAGAACAATACTGGCCATTGCACCGTAAATTAACGGGTCACCGGTAACGAAAAATTCGTCCCATTTCATTAGGATTTGACTCCTTTCGGTTGATATAAATAAACATTAAATTTGGCTAAGGAGTCATGGTAGACTGCCTTAATGCCCTTCGTGACCTGTATGATCTGTGTGTTCGATATCTTGGTTGCTATCTTCAGCTGGAGATTTAGGTAACGGTTCATCTGGATCTATATTAGGAACAGCATCAAACTCGGTTTCTTCAGGACTAGAAGCAGGGTCTGGATGCACATGCTTGTTCTCTTGATGATCTGTATTTCCATTCTCCATATCGGCATGGTTCATATGATCCGCATGGCTACCTGGAGGTGGACTAAAGGTTAAGTGTGTATTGGAATACGTTTTACGTCCCAAATACGATGTAGACAATAAGCCCTTAAATTCAGTTTCATCTAATGTAGGAGCAGTTGCTTTTACTTCATCCACCCATTCCAGATAATCTGCTGGAGGCATGGCAAGTGTCTCAAATTCCATATGTGCAGAACCTTCACCACTGAAGTTCGTATTTCTACCTAAATAAGATCCTGGTACATCAGCGACTAAATTCAACGTATTGATCATGTCGCTCATCGCATATTTCTGTCCAGCCAACTGAGGTACCCAGAAGCTGGTAATAGGTCCGAATGTGTACAATCTTAATTCAATAGCACGATGTGTAGGGATATTCAAATAATTTACAGTTTCAATTCCTTCCTCAGGGTAACTGAAATGCCATTTCCAGTTGGATGAAGATGCATAGATAACCAAAGGTTCTTGATCCTCATAACCGACGGGGACTTTCTCCACCGCGCTTGTTGATTGCAATGTGACTACGGAGAGAACACCTACAATAATAATGGGAATAGTGATCCAAATAACTTCAAGCCATATATTCCCTTCCTCATGTGGAGGAATGTAGTCGTCTTTCGAGTTCTTTGCTCTATATTTCGTCAAGATAACGACGAATAGAACATATACAACAAGTAATACACCAAGCATCATGGCAATAGAGAAAATAATGGTGCTGGATAAGGTTCTGGCAGCCGGACCCTTGGGATCCAAGACGGCTACAGAGCTACATCCAGACATGAGCAAGACAAGGCTCATGAACAGAATAAATAATGATCCTCTTTTTTTCATGATGAACTCCTTCCTTTATAAACTACTATTCATTAATTGCAGATTAACTCGCTAAACACTATTGTAAGAATACTAACTGCACAAAGCAAAAGACATAAACTACTTTAATTGGTAAATTATTGACCAAATATGTCTAACTATCTAACAAAGTGTGATCAAAATGTTACAGCTAGTGAATGATATGACTTTAATCACTATAACGGCGCGATTCTTGGCGAGTTCATAGAATGTTCATTAGTTAGCAAAGTTACTCGGATTGTCACAATTTAAATGCTGGAAAATGTACTTTATTACCAAAAGAGTGTTTATTGATCTCTAAGCGATTACTTTTATTGAGTAGAGTTCCCAAACAGACAGGTAAAAACTTTGTTATAATAAACCAATATCTATTAATGATTTCAGATGGGCCTTATATTGGTGTAAGGTACGACAAGTGGAGGTGCAAATATGCTCATATGTATGTCTTTTTTGAAAAAATATCGAATATCCGCATCCGCTGCCTTATTGATGATGTTAATTGAGCTCTCGGTTGAACTCATGCAACCTTTTATTATTTCTAAAATGATTGATGATGGAATCAGAAAAGGGGATCTCTCCGTAGTTTTGATGTGGGGAGGGGTCTTGGCAGGATTCGCTCTTGTTGCTCTAGGTTCAGGCATATTAAGCTCTTTCTTTGCTGCCCATACGAGCCAAGGATTTGCTTATGATCTGAGGGACAAGTTGTATGCAACAGTACAATCATTTAGTTTGTCAGTGTTTGATCGTTTTGCTTCATCGTCATTAATCACTCGCTTGACCAATGATGTTACACAGCTTCAGAACACTGTATTCATGGGACTCCGAATTATGATGCGAGCACCATTGCTTGTGATTGGTAGCGTAGTAATGGCATTTATTGTGTACGCGAAGTTGGCAATATTGTTAACGCTTACTGTTCCTTTCCTACTTATTTTCTTATTGTGGATGTTAAAGAAAGCTGGAACTTTATTTCAAACGGTTCAAGTTAAACTTGACGATGTGAATCGTGTCATTCAGGAAAATTTGATCGGTATGAGATTAATTAGGGTATTTGGACGTATGAGGTATGAATCGGAACGCTTTGCACGGACAAGCAAGGAATTGATGGAACGTACTATTTCGGTCTTGCGTCTGACGGAACTAACGATGCCCACTATTTTATTGATTATGAATGCTGTCATTCTAGCTGTACTATGGTTCGGACAGATTGAGATCTACACGGGGAATGCTACGATTGGAGAAGTCGTTGCTATCGTCAATTATTCGATGCGGACAGCGGGTGCTTTATCTGTCTTTTCTATGATTGTCGTTAATTTCTCAAGAGCGAAAGCCTCGGCGGGGCGGATTGCTGAAGTGCTTGAAACGAAGAGCGATCTTGTAGAAGAAAATAATGGTAAGAACACTAAGCGTGGTATCCAAGGAAGTGTGGTATTTAAATCTGTAACATTTCGGTATCCTGGAACGAAGTCACCTGTACTTCAAGACATATCATTCAAGGTAAATGCAGGAACTACCATTGCAATCATGGGGATGACGGGCTCTGGAAAGTCCTCATTAGTAGGCCTTATTCTTAGGCTATATGAGCGGGATGAAGGGGTAATTATGATCGACGGGAAGGATATACATTCGCTTGAAATCGAACATTTAAGGGATGCTATTGGTTATGTGCCGCAAGACATCATGCTCTTCTCGGGTACGATACATGATAATATTGCCTGGGGTAAGCCAAACGCAACAAAAGAAGAAATAGTGGAAGCTGCGAAGCTAGCCCAGATACATAATAGTATTATTAAATTTCCGTTAGGATACGACACGATGCTTGGACAAAAGGGGATCAATCTCTCAGGCGGACAGAAACAGCGGTTGACGATTGCGCGATCCTTGGTACGTAAACCAAAGATATTGTTGTTGGATGATAGTACTAGCGCGCTCGATGTACGAACAGAAGCTGCTCTACTTGGAGCCCTTAAGGACGTGTCATGTACGACATTTCTAATTACACAGAAGATTAGCTCAACACATCAGGCCGATTGTATTCTGTTGTTAGACAACGGGCAATTAATTGCGCAGGGAACCCACGAACAATTACTCGCAGATTGTATTCTTTATCAGGATATCTATGAATCACAAAACGAAAAAGGAGGTGTACGTCATGTGGAAGGAGTTAAGTGAACCATTCCGTTATGCTAGACCACTGGCGAATCCCAAGCCCAAAGGGTCTGGAGCCTCCGATTCTGGAAAGCGTATCAAACCGAAAGCAAAGGACTTGTCGGGGACATTTAAAAGATTATGGACCTACTTGTCGCAACGTAAAGGTAGACTTGTACTCGTACTAGCTATGGTATTTCTCAGTTCTGGCTTGGCGTTACTAGGACCGTTTATGATCGGAACCGCTATTGACACATTCATTGAACGACCTGCGGATACGGCTTGGTTGTACTTCCTTGTCGCTCTGGGTATCATTTATCTGCTACATTCGCTCACGCTCTGGCTTCAGAATATTTGGATGATACGTATTGCACAAGAAACGGTATATCGGATGAGACTAGATCTTTTTCGTCATTTACACCGTCTATCAATACCGTTCTTTAGTAAGCGGCAACATGGAGAATTGATGAGTCGATTTACCAATGATATCGATAATGTCAGCTCCACACTGAATAGTTCAGTCATTCAAATCTTCTCAAGTATACTGACATTAGTAGGAACGATTATTGTTATGTTATACCTAAGCCCATTGTTGACATTGCTGACATTCTTGGTCGTACCATTAATGGCACTCGGGATGCGTGCTATTACACGGCGAACAGGCCCATTATTCAAGGAACAACAACGGAATTTAGGGGAATTGAATGGATATGTTGAGGAGACGCTTTCTGGTCAACGTATTATTAAAGCCTTCTCCCAGGAACAAAGGGTTATGATTCAAATGAGTCAACATAATGAGAAGATCAGACAATCGGGATTCTGGGCGCAGACGATATCAGGATTTATTCCGAAACTAATGAATAGTCTCAACAATTTAAGTTTTGCACTGATTGCCGGAGTGGGTGGAATACTTGCCATACGGGGAGAGATATCGATTGGTGTGATCATCATATTCGTTGAGTACGCTAGGCAATTCACAAGACCGCTGAATGATTTGGCGAATCAATGGAACACAATGCTGTCAGCGATTGCTGGGGCAGAGCGCGTGTTCGAGATACTTGACGAGGAAGATGAAGAACAAGACGAGGCAAAAGGAATACTATTAGATGAAGTGAAAGGTGCCGTTAGCTTTTCTAATGTATCATTTGCTTATGATGAAGGAATGGCTACGTTGAGAGACGTGAGCTTTGAAGCTTCACCAGGCGAGATGATTGCATTGGTTGGGCCGACAGGAGCGGGCAAGACATCGCTCATTCAGTTACTTGCTAGATTCTATGAGATAGATTATGGGGAAATTACAATAGACGGACATGATATTAGGACAATTCATCGTGAGAATTTGCGTTCTCATATGGCGTTTGTGCTACAGGATTCATTCCTATTCGAAGGGACGATTCGTGATAATATCCGTTATGGGAAGCTTACTGCAAGTGATGAGGAGGTTGAAGCGGCGGCAAGGTTAGCTAATGCACACTTCTTTATCGAGCGGATGAGTGATGGTTATGATAAGCTTCTTAAGCATGGGGGCGCTGGAATTAGTCAGGGCCAGAAACAATTGATTGCCATTGCAAGAGCAATGCTGGCGGATCCTTCGATTCTAATCTTGGATGAGGCAACCAGCAGTATAGATACAGTGACAGAGATTAAGATACAAGAAGGGCTACAACGATTAATGGAAGGGCGAACTAGCTTCGTTATCGCACATCGATTAAACACCATTCGTAAAGCGGATCAGATACTAGTACTGAAGGATGGACACCTTATCGAGCGTGGGACGCATGAAGAGTTACTCAAGAAAGATGGTTTTTACAATAGTTTATATTTGGCTTAAGTCACACATTGATCGTAAATTTCTAATGAATCCCTCTCGAAATATTCTCTTTACTATGCTATTATAATACTTTGATAACGTGTTAGTGTACTAAAGCGTTTGTGTGAAGTTATTAACTAATAGTATAGGTATAGGGGGAGCGTCATGAGAAAAATAATACAAATATCCGTCCTACTAGGGATGGTTATCATGATTGTGGCTGGATGTTCTGGGTCGAAGAATAGCAATGCATTGGTGGTCGGAATTGATGATAAATTTGCACCGATGGGCTTCAGAGACGAGAATAACGAGCTTACGGGGTTCGATATTGATTACGCAAAGGCAACGCTTGAGAAGATGGGTAAGGAAATTACATTCCAACCGATTGATTGGTCGTCGAAAGAATCTGAGCTTAATAGTGGTCGTATTGATCTGATATGGAACGGATATACGATTACTAATGAACGTAAGGAGAAAGTTCTGTTCACGAAGCCATATTTAGAGAATAGTCAGGTAGCGGTTGTGCTGGCGACATCGGACATTATGAGTCTTAATGACCTATCTGGTAAGAATATTGGACTTCAATCACTCTCATCAGCATCGGATGCTTTAAATGCAAATGCTGTGAAGGATAACATCAAGAGCGTGACTGAATTTCCAGATAATGTTCTGGCACTTAGCGATCTAAAGACAGGCCGGATAGATGCAGTGGTTATTGATGAAGTGGTAGCTAGATATTATATGGCTTTACAAGTCGGTACGTTTAAGTTACTTAATGAATCACTTGCTCCGGAACAATATGGTATCGGTGTGAAGAAGGGCAACGAACAATTACTGAAGGATCTACAAACTGCCTTAGATGAACTGAATGCCGATGGAACTTCGGCAGAAATTTCTGTGAAGTGGTTCGGTTCAGACAAAGTATTGAAATAAGAGAGTTGCCATAATACATGTAGAAAACCGGATAATTCTCATTCCGGTTTTCTTTACTTAGGAGACGAATGAGAAATGAGCTTGGATTATATAATAAGTATCACGAAACCTATGCTGGAGGGAGCGCAGACAACCCTCATTCTATTTATGCTCTCGATCGTACTGTCGATACCGCTAGGATTCATTATCACATTGATCGTCAGAAGCAGGATTAAGCCTGTCGTTTGGATTGCGAATAGTTTCGTTTATGTCGTGAGAGGAACACCGCTGTTACTGCAATTGTTATTTTTCTGTTACGGGCTTCCTACACTGCCAATCATTGGTGAATATCTGGTATTGGATCGATTAGTAGCAGCTTGTCTTGCATTTATACTAAATTATGCGGCTTATTTCGCAGAGATCTTCAGAGGAGGTCTTCTCTCGATAGATAAGGGACAGCACGAAGCATCACAAGTACTTGGTCTTAGCAAGTGGCAGACGATGACTAAGGTGATTGTACCTCAGATGTTCCGAGTTGCCCTACCATCGGTAGCCAACGAGTCCATTACACTTGTGAAAGATACGGCACTTCTATATGCGGTTGCGGTACCGGAATTGTTGTATTATGCCAAGACAGCAGTAAATAGGGATTTCTCGATTATGCCCTTTTTTGTAGCAGGAGTAATCTATTTATTAATGACATTAGCTTTGACACTATTGTTCAAGCTGATAGAGAAACGGTATAAATATGAATAAAAGGAATGTCACAATATGACGTGTATGATAGAAGTAACGAATTTGAAAAAGTCATTTGGAAGTTTGGATGTTCTAGAAAAGGTTAGCTTTTCAGTTCATCTTGGTGAAGTGGTTGCTGTAATAGGCCCATCTGGTTCTGGGAAAAGCACAATGTTACGTAGTCTAGTTCATCTTGAAGAGGTGACAGCTGGTAGCATTCATATACAAGGTGAGGCACTTGTTGAGAATGGGAAGTATCCGAGTGTAGCAAAGATTAAGGCTGTAACATCAGGCATGGGCATGGTGTTTCAAAGTTTTAACCTGTTTCCTCATTTAACAGTCCAAGAGAATTTGGAATTAGCTCCAAAAACACTGAAGAAGTATAGTCTTGCTGAGATTCGCTTGAGAAGCTCTGAATTGTTAAAAAAGGTTGGTCTTGCGGATAAAACAAGCGTATACCCAGCTAATCTGTCAGGGGGACAAAAGCAAAGGGTTGCCATAGCAAGAGCGATGATGATGAATCCTGAGATATTATTGTTCGACGAACCGACCTCTGCCTTAGATCCGGAACTGACGGGTGAGGTGTTACGAGTGATTAAACAATTAGCGGAAGAGAATATGACCATGATCATCGTTACGCATGAGATGAACTTTGCTCGGGATGTAGCGGATCGCGTGATCTTCATGGATAAAGGTGAGATTGCAGAAATGGGAACTCCTGAGCAAATATTTGGAAATCCGAAGTTAGAGCGAACGAAGTCATTTCTGAATAGAGTGGAGATCGAGAGTTAGATTATCAAGATGTCACGAGAATACGTGATGGACCATTCGTAAAGGATGGTCTTATTTTGCGTATATTGGGGTTGGAGTAAGTAGGGTGTTGATAGGGGAGGGAGGGGCGGAAAAGAGGCAGAGTTGAAGAGATAGAGAGGTGAAAAGTTGAAGGAAAGAGAGAGTGGAAGAGTTTGAGGAGTTTGAGGAGTTTGTATGCTCGGCTCGCCGAATAGTTGCATAACGTGTATCTATTTGAGCAGAAAGGGCGAAAGGTGAGGGAATAAATGTTAAAGTAGTAGTTAAAAATGGTGATATGGATGAAATTCGGCTTTTTGAGTAAATTAGATGTGGTTTCTACACCTAAAGTTGCCTTAAGTGGAATTAGGCTGGATTTAGATGTACTTTATGCAGCTACTAGTAAGAAAGAGTTGCAGATGGCAGACGTCCCGAAGATATGTTATGTTCAGGGAAGATTACTCGAAGTTTATCAAGAAAGGATGTATTCATCTATGATAAAAGCAATTATTTTTGATTTTGATGGTACCATTATTGATACAGAAACGGCATGGTACGTAGCTTTTCAAGAGGCATATAAGGAATATGGGGTCGATCTGTCACTGGAATTGTATTCTCAATGTATTGGTACGAATTTAAATGGATTTAATCCGTACGAGTATTTGATTACGGAGAAAAAACTTTCCATTGATGGCGACTCATTCCGAAATGCTATTCAGCTTCGGTATACGAAGCTTATGGAACAAGAAAAGATTCGTCCTGGAGTATTAGAATACCTTGAAGCAGCAAAGAACGCTGGACTTAGAATCGGGTTGGCGTCTAGTTCTTCAATGGAATGGGTAGAGAAATATTTACATCAATTAAATATTCGAGATTACTTCGAATGTATCCGTACTTCAGATCATGTTACACATGTTAAGCCTAATCCTGAGCTTTATTTGCAGACATTAGAATGTCTTCAGGTTAAACCTGATGAAGCTATCGCAATAGAGGATTCAGTGCATGGAGCACGGGCTGCCGCTGATGCAGGAATGCATTGCGTGGTCACGCCGAACCAAGTCACTAGCTTCATGGAATTCGATCCAGTATTTCATAAAGCGGATCAACTTAGTGATGTGGATTTCAATGAGCTTATTCATCATATCTTTACGAATGGTGGGTAGGGATGACACTATATGTGCAAGAAATGGGGAACAAAAATGACCCGATGCTGATTTTTTTACATGGTGGCGGAGTCAGTGGTTGGATGTGGGAAAAGCAGGTGGAGTTTTATCGAGAACATTATTATATATTAGTTCCTGACCTGCCTAGTCACGGTAAGAGTCAAGGTAAGGAATTTACAACCATCAATGATGCAGCACAGGCTATAATTGATGTGATCGAAGATAGAAATAACGGTCAGCCGATTACGGTTGTAGGGTTTTCGCTAGGTGCACAAATCGCTCTAGAAATGTTGAGTATTAGTAGTGAACTTATTCATGGGGCTATCATTATTAGTGGGCTTGTTATACCGATGAAGATGACTCGCTTCATCATCAAACCGTTAGTTCAGATATCTATGCCATTAACGAAGAATAGATCATTCTCAAAGTTACAAGCTAAGGTATTATATATCGGCGAGGAATATTTTGAATTATATTATCGAGATTCTACTTTAATGAGTATGGAATCGCTCCTTAAAATTCTTGATGAGAATATGTCGTATCATATACCAAAAGAATTTAATCGTAGCAAGACAAAGGTCTTAGTCTTGGTTGGAGCTAAAGAGAAAAGAATGATGCTGAAATCTGCCGCTATGATTTGCCAGAGCAATGAATATTGTGAAAGACAGATCATACCAAACATTGGGCACGGAATTTCGTTAGCCAATCCTGTGCTGTTCAATAATATAATGGAGTCCTGGATGAATAAAGGAATGGGTGCTATCAACCAGACTCATATTGAGAAAGAAGAAGTGGAATAAGCCCACCATTTCGCTCAAGGAATTGGATGGGCTTATTCTTTCTATATGAGGGATCGTAGAGCCGAGTACGACAGGGATCACAACTCGTCATGTTTGGAACTTAAAGTCGTTTGCGTTTGTAAAAGGTAATGAACAAACCTGAAAGGAGAAGAACGACCAGTGCAATGCCCGCTGTAAGGGCTTCTTTCACACTACCTTGTGGTTGAGTGTTCTGCTCACCAAAGCCGCCAAAACCACCCATACCATTGGGGCGGTTACCGCCCATACCTCCAGGAAATCCTTCCATACCTTCAGGTAATTCACCACCCATACCTCCAGGGAATCCTTCCATACCTTCGGGTAATTCTCCGCCCATACCAGGGAAGTCGCCTTGGGTATTCCATCCATCAGTTGCAGCTTGCCCTCCTTGATTAGCTTGTTTATCGGTCGGATCGACTTGCCCTAACTGAGCGTTAAGTTCAGTCGGAGCAGCTTGTTCGTTATTACCTGCCATAGCGGGCATATCACGACCGCCACCGCCCATACCATCACGACCACCGCCACCGCCACCCATGCCGCCACCACTTCCAGATCCATCGCCAGAAGATGCAATGGTACCGGCAAGTTGTTGGTCAATGTTGCTCACTTGTGTGTCATTAATGGATATGAGCTTCGTTACTCCGCTTTGATACTCTTCGTACGTGTAGAAGGAAGTCGGATCTTGCTCGACGTAGGATGAGATCATTGCGGAGATATCCTCAACACGTTTACTGAATGCAGAGGTAGACAAGTAACCTTCAGTTGCTGTTTGAATCATTTCGTGATACTTTTCCTTGTACTCGTCGATAGCAAGTAGCTTGGAAACCAAAGGTCGTTCAGCTAAGGCTCCTTGTGTAGGTTCGTCAATCAGCAGATTTGAGCTACCTAATCCTGCAAATGCCATATTATAGTCCCAAGGCAGAATGGAGAAAACACCTTTATTTTCATACAAATAATAATTTTGTTTAAGACCACCTATATAGCTATCTGTATTATTAGTTAGTACATTAAGAGCTATATATCCTAAAGCATCATCAACGTTCAGAACCTTCTCATAATTTGTACCGTTGTTCAGCTCGTCCAACATATCAATAAGAATGTCTTTGTTGGATGATTCAGATTTCAGAGCGAGTCCAGTATAGGATTCTATTTTATCGTCAATCCAGAGAAGGTCGCTCCCGGTGCCAGTCATCTCACCTTTATACAATGCTCCATACGAGTTCCCAAAGTTCGATTTAAGATATTGCTCATCTACTTGCTGTACGGCTAAATAGAACCCCCATAGTTCATCGTTCACATAAATATTCACAAATGAATATCCGGGTGTCGGAAGTCCCATTTCTTCTGCTAGCTCATAAGTCAGGTATTCTCGCATATAACTCGCGTCGCTGTAGTTATTGTTCAAGTTTATTTTACTGATCCCGAAGAGGGTTTGGCTCGATAAGTATTCGTCAAAAGATAGCTTAAAGCTATATCGATCCGAATCCGTCATACTGACAACACTTCGCAAACTAAGGTTTCCTTTCGTACGTATGCCAACATTGTCTAAATGCACCCCGTTATAATCAATAGAAGCAGTCATCATTTCTTCAGCTGAAGCGTTGTCTAACATATTTTGAAAATCTTCTTCATCTAAAGTGATCCTAACATCGATGACTTCATTTTTTGGGAATACTTTCGTAGCTCTTTCCTCATCTGCCTTTGAGTTTTTGGTAGTACTTGCACCTTCGGAATCTTCTATGCTTGCAGTAGGTACAGCTGCTTCACATCCTACCATGGCTATTATGATGGAGATGGAACAGATGCATAGAATAAGCTTTACCATTTTTGCTGTCATCTTGTTATCACCATCCCATCTTTATGATACATAGTCGCCGCTATAGCTAATAAGTACGGCATTCTTAACTCCAATAATTCCCGATAGCTGGTTGACAAAGCTTCCTTCTTTATCATCTAGTCGAAGTTCTAATGTCATTTCTATGTTTCCAGGAGTTACTGTTTTTTGTTTCACATTAAATCGTTTAACGGTTGTATTTAGTTGTTTATGAACAGCTAGTTCACTTACGTCTCCATCACAGTTTACTACGAGTAAGTATGGGGTTTCGATAGATGTCCTTTTGATAAATAGGAACATGACCAAGCCGATAATAATCGAACCAATAGCTGCGAGAGTGAAGAATCCAGCACCGCATACGATACCGACAGAGGCAGCCCAAAAAAGGAAGATTAGATCGGTAGGGTCTTTGATAGGTGTTCTAAAGCGAACTATGGAGAGTGCTCCGACCATACCTAGAGATAGTACTAAGTTAGAATTAATTGCAATAATGATCATAGAAGTTACCAAGCTCATCCCGATGAGGGATACGTTAAAACTTTTGGAATATAGAACACCACTGAATACTCGCTTGTAAAGAAGATATATGAAGAAACCTATTAGAAATGAAACTGCCATCGTGATCAAAATTTTGGAGATGCTGATGTCAGATACAAAGTTATCTGTCACCGATTTCTTAAGTATATCTGAAAAATTTGTAGTGGAGTCTGTCGTTGCCGCAGCCGTTGTAGTTGTTGTAGCACTCATTATTAATAATCCTCCCAAGAGTTCGTTTTTAGAAATTTACGACACATGACGTATTTTGAAGCAGATTGTCTAGTTAATCCCTCAAGCTGTAAAGCGATTCTGATATAATCAGGAATATACTCATCGTATTTCACTTCTAGAATAATCAGATTATCGTCAATCGCACTTATGCAATGCAGGTTTGCGTCGAACATATTAACGGAATGAAGGCCGGTCCTAAGTTCTTTATCAAAAGTAATCCGAACATTCCCATTCACACATACAAAGGGTTCACGCACATAGTCAACAATAACTTTAGGTCGTAGCAAATGGTTCTTCATTTCATTATGCAGTTCAATAAGTAAAGGCTTGTCTGACTGACTTAACACTTCATATTGACCAGATATTAGTTCGTCAGCCAATTTTCTAGTGAGTGGTTCTTTGATTTTAGCTATATAATCTCTGAATTTGATTTTTTTCTCGAAATGAATGACTTGATCACTATTATTGTAAATCCGAATCCGATACTTGAAGCGGTCTCGAACTCCCCCTAATTTTTCATGTAGCGCTTTGTTATTAATATCATCGAAGTATAAACTTCGAATCGCATACTCGCCATTGGGTCCAACATGATCATCTTGCTCTACTAGGTTCTTTAATCTTTGACGGATAAGGTGATACTGATGCTGATTAATGAAAAATTTTAGTTCATTTCGATATTTGAGATTCATATTTTAATCACACCTCTTTTCTTCGTTGCCATTGAAATCATTGTAGCGTCCTAATCTGATTTTTCTCTGAGTGTAAACTGAATGTTAACTGAACATTTCACGTAGAGTTTACATAACTTGATTAGAAAGAGCTGTAATAATTGACTTTGTGTGTGTTAGAACGGTATCGTATCGTAATAAGCGAATGACGGGGCCGTCGTGAAGATGAAGTACATCGGAGGTGCGTAGTGAGGATGCAAAAGGAAATTGTGTGGTTAGGCTTGATCGTTCTGGTGATCATAGCCATTGTCATAGGTCTAGAATGGGTGAAAGAGGAACAAACTGTGAAACCGAAGTCGTTGGTGATGACGATGAAGGATGATGCGCATACAAGCCGTGCATTCACATGGTATACAATAAAATCAGATATGGATTCGGTGCTACAGTTGATTGAGGGTACTGAAGGAAGTTTTGATGGTAATCATGTCATTGAAATTTCAGGAACTACAACAACTATGGATACAGGGATTCATGGAAATCAAGGTGTTCACAAAGCTGAGGCAACTGATCTTGATCCAGGGACAACATATACCTATCGTGTAGGAAGCGGGAAGGACAAAGAGTGGAGTGAACCCGCAAACTTTACAACGGAAGAGAAAGATCTGAACGAGTTCACTTTTATCAATGTTGCAGACTCTCAAGGTGTAACAGAAGCGGACTTTGAACACTGGGGCAAGACATTAGATAAAGCATTTGAGATATTCCCGAATGCGAGATTTATCGTTCATAATGGTGATTTAACGGAAGATCCTGAGGATGAGATTGCATGGGATCATTTTTTTGATAAAGCTACCGAGTGGTTAACGCAAGTGCCATTCATGCCTGTCACTGGGAATCATGAAGAGATAGATGATATGGCAGATCGGTATACGGCCCATTTCAACTTACCGGATAACGGAGCGAAGAACTCAATTGAGGGAACAACTTACTCGTTTGATTACGGTTCAGCACATATTATCGTCTTAAATACGGAATCAAATATTAAAAAGCAAACGAAGTGGTTAGAACAAGTTCTTGCAGGTACGGATAAACCGTGGAAGATTGTAGCTATGCACAGGGGCGCATACGGTGGTAATGCCAATGAGAAAGTAAAAGATTGGGTATCGATCTTTGATAAATACAAAGTGGATCTTGTATTACAAGGTCATAATCACGAATATTCACGTTCTTATCCTTTGCGAGAGGGTGCAATCGTCGGTGATGGCAGTAACGTTGTAAACAATCGTGAAGGGACTGTGTATGTCGTTCCGAATACAGCAGGACAAAAGTTCAATGAGAAGAAGGAAGATCAATTCTATCATCAGGTTCATTTTCAAAATGGGAAACAGATGTTTGCTGGAGTTAAGATCGTAGGCGACACCCTAACGTTTCAGGCCTACGATGTTGTTGGAGAGAAGTTGGACGAGTTGGTTATACAACATTGAGCATGTATATGAATTAGCGGGAATTACTATTTGCGAATTATCAAACCCCAGTGTACAACGAGTTGCGTAGAGTAGGTACAGGTCATAACGGAAATTTGGAAGGATATTATCACAGGGGCATCCCGCTAAGCTCCATCATAAGGAAAGATGCTTCATATATGAAAGTCGCTAGATTAAGATGGAATAGCTGCAGATATAGTACTTACTCGGAAGAAAAGAGTGGGTAACGGTGAAATAGTTGCAGAAAGGGCAGTTAAAACAGGGGGAATAGTGAGAAAAGATGATTTTCCAGTAATTAGATGCCCTTTATGCAACTAAATGTAGTGATAGGGGAATATTTCCGAATTTAAGTGTACTTTATGCATCTGTTGGTGATAGGCGGAGATAGTTGTGAAGGGAATGTAAATAACTCATTCGCCAAGGGCGCCGCAAGGCGCCTTTCTTAAGCTTGACAAAAACAAACTACTTCACTATTATCTAATTTAACTATTATCTAATTAGATTATCACTAAATTAGATGAAATGAGGTATTTAGACGATGCAACTTGATAAATTAGTACGTTATCATAAAGCACTTGCAGATCCAACTAGAATAAAGCTTCTCATCATACTTGCCGATGGTGAATGTAATGGTCAAGTATTAGCTGAGAAGCTTAGTGTTACTCCAGCTACGATAACCCATCATGCTAATAAGTTGCGTGAAGCTAGTCTGATCAAAGAGCGTAGAGATAAGAACACGATTTACTTTTCCTTAGATGATTATTTCATCCACAGTAATTCAAAAGCTATCATCGATGTCATCTACCGAAATACAAGAACAAATGAAGATAATGGAGGCATAGACTCTATGGAAGATTCCCATAAGAAATTACAAGAATCAGTCATAAATAACTTTTTTACGTCAGAAGGAAAAATAAAACAGATACCTGCTCAATTGAAGAAGAAGTTAATCGTTCTTGAGCATCTAGTGAGTCAGTTAGAGAGCGGAAGAAAGTATACTGAGAAGGAAATTAATCTCTTCATTAAACCATTCCACGAAGACTTCGCAACAATTCGTCGGGAGTTCATTATGCACCAATTCATGTATAGGGAAAATGAGATTTATGAACTGAATCCGCGAGAGATGTGGGCAAGATGGGACAGCTTGTAGTAAGATGAAGAGAATATAATAGGAAGTTCAAACAGTCATCTTTTGAACATGTATTTCATATGGAATGGAGAGAATTATAAATGACGAAACAACGATCACCATTGGTACAATTATTGAATCTAGAACCGCATGTTGAAGGTGGTTGGTACAAGGAAATCTGGAAAGCGTCGTATGAAATCCCAAAGGCTGTATTAGGTTCACAATATTCGGGTGCTAGGGCTGCCGCAAGCTCCGTTTATTTCCTACTACATCCAGGTGAAGAATCTGCATGGCATGTCGTGCTATCGGATGAATTATGGTTATATCATTCTGGAAGTCCGATCGAACTGACATTGGGTGGAAAGAGTGACAATCCAGAAGCGGGCGAGAAAATCATTCTTGGTATGGATATTGAGAAGGGACAAGTTCCTCAGGCATTAGTACCGGCTGGTGTATGGCAGACTACGAGAACATTTGGCGATGAGCCAACATTGGTTACTTGTGTAGTCGCTCCAGCTTTTCATTATGATGATTTCAAACTCGTAGAATCATCGAAGTAAGAGGAGCATCCTCTAAGGAATTGGATAATATCCGGGGGAGCGATGACGATTGGAATTATATTTTAAAGACAAATTTTTCAGCTCAGGTGTTTCAGATATAATGAATAATGATGGAGAAGTGGTAGGCAAGATTGACTTGAAGTCGGCCTTCACTTCTTCATTAGAAGTATTTGATAACTACGGACAGATCGTCTGTATGGGGAAGTTTCGTATGTTATTAAATAAATGGGTCATATCTGATGGAAGAGATGGAGAGTTAGGCGTGCTTCGTAGACGAATGAGTTTCCTTACGAAGAAATACGAATATGATGCTGGAAGACGAGGAGTCTTTGAGATCACGTCGCCGGCATTTTCGAAAGAATATAGTATTCAGAGTAGTCATGGTGAGTTCGTAGCTTCTTTTGCTAGAATAAATAGTTGGTTACAAACAGGAGCCTTTCGTTTGCTCAATGAGTCCAAAGATTTAGATAGTTATGAGTTGGTAGCGATTGTTATGGGTGTACATGAGATCCAGAAGAGGGATCAACATAATTAAGTAAGGAGGAAACCTCAATTGGGACAAGTTAACTCACCTATAGGGGTGTTTTTTGATGTGGATGACACGCTCTACGACCATCTGGATCCGCTTCGATTTGCACTGCAGCATGTGCTTACTTTGGGAGAGGATTTCCCTTATGAAACGGTGTATCATCGAGTCAGATATTATAGTGATCTTCTAACGGAGCGTAATCGAGATGTGAATGCTGAAGATGGTGCCCACATACTCGAGGAAATGCGAAGCCAGCGATATATTCTCGCACTTGAAGAGTTTGGGATATCACTTAATAGGGAACAGGCAGAGGCAATCCAGGCACAGTATCTGGGGAAACAATTTGAGATTCAGCCGTTTGCAGGGGCCATTGAATTAATCAAGCATCTGCAGCGTAATGATGTTGTCGTTGGGTTAATTACGAATGGACCTTTAGAACATCAAATGGGCAAAATAAGATCTTTATCATTGGATCATATCATTCCAGCGGATCATATATTTGTGTCAGGTGGTGTGGGCATTGATAAGCCAGATCCACGGTTATTCGCCCATGTGAATAACGTTACAGGAACGACTGCGGAGCATAGTTATTATATCGGTGATACGTGGCGTAACGATGTTGTCGGTGCGATGAATGCAGGATGGAATATGCTGTGGTTCAATCATCGGAATACGCAACCAGAGTCTGATCATATCCCCGATTATATTGTAGGGAACTACGAAGAGATTAGTCGGATTTTATTAAAATAAGCATATAAAAAGGAATCGCTGCTCTCAATGGCTCGATTCCTTTTGTGTTTATTATGGAGTTGTGTGCGTTTCTGTTGTAGTGTGGGCAATGTTTGGACGACAGGATTGATTCCCATCCAAGATCCACGCATAAGCTCTGGATTGATCTTCCCTTGTTTCTCCAGTTTGAGTCGAATTTTCTTAGCTTTACTGGTTGACATGTGTACATTCCTCCTTGGAATTGACTTAACTTCTATTATACGTGATATTCATTGTTATTTAAAGGTGGGTACTATAGGACTCGTAGATCAAGATATAGGAGGAATACTCCTACGGAAAGATTGATTCAGTACTTCTGATAATACGAGACCCAAGGCGATGGATCCAGCGAGTAGGAAGGCTTGAACACCGAACTGAACGGCAGCGGTATAATCATTCTCCACGACACTGCGCATAGCATTATAAGCGAGTCCACCTGGAACCAATGGAATAATGCCTGAGATGCTAAAAATAATTACTGGCATTTTATAAAACTTCGCAAACATCTGGCTAACGATGCCAACCAGGAAAGTGGCTACAAGTGCAGCCAACACATCATCAGTATATCCCAGCAACAAAGTATAGATCATCCAACTTAGTGTGCCAACAAGTCCGCACTGAAGTAGGGATCTGTGGGGGGCGTTGAAGAGAACCGCAAAGGCGGCAGAAGCAATGAAACTGGTAACTATTTGTACCAACATATTGATCAGACCTCTTTCAATGGAGAATAGTGAAAACGACAGCCACACCTGTTCCAATAGCAAAAGCAGTTAGGAACGCCTCAGCACCTCTAGATAGCCCGGAAATAAGATGCCCCGCCATTAAATCGCGTATTGCATTCGTGATAAGTAGACCTGGAACCAGTGGCATGACGGAACCGATAATGATCTTATTCACTGATTGTCCAAATCCTACTGAGGTCAGTAAGAAAGAGACGATTCCAATTAGGAAAGCTGCGATCAATTCGGCGAAAAATTTCACCTTTACTAAGCGGTGTAAATAGATAAAGGTGCTATAACCTAATCCGCCACAAAGCATAGCAGGGACGAAATCAGACCATGTACCTTGGAACATGATGGTGAAGCAAGCACTCGCAATCGAAGCTGCGGCAATTTGGAATGCTATGGAATAGGCGTGAGCCTCTTTGTCAATCTTGCAGAGCATGCTATGTGCTTCTTGAATGGAGAGTTCCCCGTTGCTTAGTTGTCTTGAAATGCCGTTCACTGCATTCACTTTCTGAAGGTCGGTTGTCCGTTCTACGATTCGGATCAGCTTGGCTGATTCAGCGCCATTGGGTTGAAAGATAATTCCGGTTGGCATCACAAAAGTATGTGAGTCTAGAAGATGAAATGAAGATGCAATTCGCGACATCGTATCTTCTACGCGATAAGTTTCAGCCCCACTTTGTAACATTATTTTCCCAGCTAACAGACAAACTTCAACGACTTCGTGAATGGGTTGTTCTACTCTTATTTCCAAGGCGATCATCTCCCTCGTCATGCTATTCATAAGCGATTATCGCATTCAATCTATAAAGACAAAGTCATTATATCATGTGGGAAATATAATGGAGAACATGGGAAGGAAAAGTTGCTGTTTTTTATTATTTATTTGGTGCTGAGGTTTTATTCTTCTAAAGGTTATTAAATAGGCTTTACAACGATACAGTCATAGTGTACTATTTGTCTATAACAGTAACACTGAAGAAGGGAGATTAACTTATTGTGAGTATTGAATTTGACAATAATCAGCCGATCTATTTGCAAATCATGAATTACATCAAAAGACAAATCGTAACAGGTTCATTAAAGGCTGGCGACAAAATAATATCGGTTCGAGAATTAGCAGCTGAATTACAAATTAATCCGAATACGATTCAGCGGACCTTTCAGGAGCTAGAGCGAGAAGAGATTGTTGAGACGAGACGTGGTCTCGGAAGATACGTGACAAATGAAGAATCTAAAATTATGGAGATGAAGAAGGAAATGGCGGGAGATTTGCTAGAGCGATTTATCAAAGGCATGCAGGAACTTGGATTTGCTAATCAAGATATCGTGTCTATCGTATCCGAGGCGGTAACGACAGGTTCTGGATCAGTCCCAGACCAAGAGAGAGGAGTGAACGAGCGTGAATAATTTATTGCAAATAAATGATGTAACGAAGAAGTATGGATCGAAACGTGCTTTGAATGATGTGTCCCTTGAAATCGGAACAGGGAAGATTGTAGGTCTTCTTGGAAGTAATGGAAGCGGGAAGAGTACGCTCATGAAGATGATTTCTGGGTTGTTGCAGCCATCTAAAGGAACGATATCTGTAGCAGGAACGTCTGTGGGGTTGAGCAGCAAAGGATTAGTATCCTTCATGCCAGATCGACCGTTGACGGAATCATGGATGAAGGTCCGAGATGCCCTTTCCTTTTTCCAAGATTTCTATGAAGATTTCGATCGTTCGAAAGCACTTGAAATGCTTCAATTCATGAAACTGAATGAAAGTGACCGTGTCAGTGTGTTGTCCAAAGGGATGAGTGAACGATTACAACTTACACTGGCTTTATCACGTAAAGCACGTCTTTATTTGCTGGATGAGCCGATTGGTGGAGTAGACCCAGTTGCACGAGGCAAGATATTGGATGCGATTGTAGAGTACTACAATGAGGATAGTAGTCTTATTATATCCACCCACCTTGTGCGTGATATTGAGCGAATCTTTGATGAAGTGATCTTTATCCGTGAAGGAGAGATTGTGATGCAAGAAGAAGTGGAGAATATACGAATTAAATATGGAAAAAGCGTTGATGACATGTTTAAAGAGGTGTATGCAGAATGATGAAATTGTTGAAATATGACTTTAAGCGAAATGGAAGCAGGTTACTAGGAGTTATGGCTGTACTTATTCTAGTGCAGGTATCGATAATGCTATTTATTGATAATAAAATGATATTAACAGGGCTCACTATTTCTGCTTATATTATCGCCGGAGTGATTCTGTTTATAACACCGATCCAAACCTTTAGTTATAATCTCAAAGCCTACCACCGTAAATTATTGCCTGTGTACACGTTAAAGTCCATTCTATCGCCTATTGTGATGTGTGGGGTATGTTTATTGGTATTAAGTCTCATGGCGGGCATTCATGGATATGTATATCTGTCGGGTTACGGAGCGATAGATAGCATCATGGATCAAATTAAAATGTATCCCTTAGAAACGGTAATGACTCTGTTCAGTACGGTTTGGATGATTATTAATATATTGATTACTATTTTCTTATCTATCACCATTGCTGCTAGTATCCGTATGAAGGGTAGCACTTGGATAGGAATTTTATTCTTTTTTCTTATTATAAATGGGCTATCTTGGATAGAATCATTGTTTACTAGAGAATCTGATTGGGGCATATTCCAAGCGTTCGCACTTCAAACGGAACCTCTAGAGAATGGTGTATCCACCAGTATGAATCTTAAATCAATGTATGTTTCAGGCAACTTCATAGGAATGTTCATCTTTGAGTTAGTATGTTCCGTTGCCTTTCTGTATATTATGGTGAAACTCATTGATCGAAAAGTAGAAGTGTAATAACAAACAGCCTCGAACGCGGTATTAGCTCGCGTTCGAGGCTGTTGTATTTGTTTCACATTATTTAGTTATACCTTAAAAGCGTCTGTACTTTCCTTTAAGCTCGTTGAAGCATTCTTTAAAGTGTGGGTTAGATCATATAATTGATCGGATATTTCGTTCTGACCTTGTGAAACTTCACTTACAAGTTGCATACGTGAATTTACCTCAGAGGATGAGGTGGATAATGTTTCGACCGAATCAACAATATTGCTCATGCTCGTGGAAATCTCACCAATGGCCAACGTAATTTCACTAACTTGACCAGCTAGAATAGAACTTTGTGATTCTAACTCTTGGAATGTGGTGCTAGACTTTTCAGAAATAACTTTCGTTTCCTGAATAACATTTGAGAAGGTAGTTAGACTTTGTCCACAAGAGGTCATATTCGAATGGATAAGCACTAGATCTGTATTAATCTCCTCAGAAAGTGATTTGGTATTCTCCGATAGTTTACGAATTTCATCAGCAACAACAGCAAATCCTCTTCCATGTTCACCCGCTCTAGCTGCTTCAATCGAGGCATTCAAGGACAATAGATTGGTCTGGGTATTTACATTTTGAATGCCGGACAGGGTCTGTTCGATATGGTTATATCGTTCTGACATCGTATCGAATACTTCCATGAGCTGGTCGAACTCATTACTTGTGCGATCCACTAATTTAACAACTTCATTCATATGCTTGACGCCAACATGTGAAGAATCCTTCATCAATTGCATATTGTCATTAATATATTCACTAGATGCCGTGATTTGCTGAGAACTAGCAGATACTTGCTCGGTTACTGCAGATATAGATGTGGTCTCGTCCAGTTGAGATAAAAGTACGGGTGCACTATTATCAATCTCTTTCTTGACCGTAACAGACGCTTCTTTGTTGTTTTCGGCAATGCCTTCCATACGTTGGGATATATCCATGACATTGTTGCTAATGTCGAGGGTAGATTGAATAGTCATCCGAAGATTAGCTCCCATGACAGCGAGCTTCTGATCTATCGTACCAAATTCATCACCACGATTTAAATTTTCTTCATAAGTGAAATCACTATTTTGATAGGAGTCAATACGCTTCATGATGCCTGATAACCCTTTTCGAATTCTAGTAATAAAGTTCATAATCATCAAGAATGGTGCAATGATAAGAATTGCACTGCTAACAAATATGGCTATGTTGGCTCGAGATACACTTTGGCTTAGACTAGCCTGATTTTCTCGTAATACTTCCTGGAATTTCTCGTTTATCATGGTCTTACTATAAGATAAAACAGATGTGTAGGTATTCATGACTTTCTGTTTCAATATGCTTCGATCGAAGTCCGTTATGTCATCTGTGATCTGCGGCTGAACATCAGTCAAGGTATCATAGACCATATTTAAAACATTAACATAACCCGCAAACGTTTGTTTCGTCAAATTCAAATACTTATCAAATTCGTTGAATTGTAAAGTTAGCGCTTCGATATCCTTAGGTAGCTTATCGATATCTTCCAATAGACTTGCTCGATTATCTCTGTTTCCTGTCTCTAGCATATCGATCATCCATATGAGATCCCGTTGCATTGTATCAGCTACTTCTACGTAACCTTGTTCTTGCTCGATTGCATACTGTGAATCTTTAATGCTGTCTGATACCGCTCGGTTCGATATAATATTGCTAGCTCCTGAGCCAATACTTACAAGTGTTACGACGATTAGCATCAGGATGAGTTGCTGGGTAATCGTTTGATTCTTTCGATAATTCTTGATAGTCTTCAAAAGCTTCTGCATGTGTTTCTCTCCCTTGTATATGTCTATTTAAGTATTATCGGTATAAAAACAAAAAAAATTAAATTTAATATATCTCAATATATGGCCTAAATCCTATAAGAAGGATGGATAGTGTTAATTGGGTGAGAGGGATGGTAGGTGATCCGTACTATGTAGTCATATTCCTGTCCAATTTCTCATATATTTGGAGAAGGATTATATTGTCGTGAGGGAGGGTTATGTGATGAAGGAAAAGGAATGCATAGCCATGTTACTAGCAGGAGGCGAGGGTAAACGCTTAGGTAAATTAACTAGAAAAATAGCAAAGCCTGCCGTGTTCTTTGGTGGCAAGTATCGTATTATCGATTTCACGCTCAGTAATTGTACGAATTCAGGTATTGATACGGTTGGCGTATTAACACAGTATCATCCTCAAGTATTGAATCATTACATTGGCATTGGTAAACCGTGGGATTTAGATCGTAAAGAAGGCGGAGTCTCGATTTTACCTCCATTTATTAAGCGAAAAGGTGGTGATTGGTACAAAGGAACCGCAGATGCTATATATCAGAACATCGATTATATTGAACAATACAATCCTGAATATGTACTAATTATATCGGGTGACCATATTTACAAAATGGATTATGAACGAATGCTCCATTTTCACAAAGAACAAAAGGCTGATGCGACGATCGCAGTCATTGAAGTCGAATGGAAAGATGTGAACCGTTTCGGAATTCTAAGTGTGGATGAAAAGTATAAAGTGACTCATTTTCAAGAGAAACCAAAGGATAGTACAAGCAATCTCGCTTCAATGGGTGTATATATGTATACATGGAAGACGTTGAAACAATACTTGAAGGATGATGCCGTTGATTCGCAATCTAGTCATGATTTCGGAAAAGACATTATTCCTACGATGTTAGAAGATGGTATACAGTTGTCAGCCTATCCTTTCGAGGGATACTGGAAAGATGTAGGGACGATTGAGAGCCTCTGGGAAGCAAATATGGACTTATTGGATGATGAGACTAGTCTAAGACTAGATGATCGTAAATGGCGTATTTACTCTCTGAATCCGAATCAACCTCCCCAATATATCGCAGAGTCCGCGAACATTGTTAATTCTCTTGTAAATGAAGGTTGCATTGTATTTGGAGAAGTGAAACACTCTGTCTTGTTCTATGGTGTTGAGATTGGAGCGGGGAGTGTGATCACTGATTCCGTTATTATGCCTTATGCAAAGATTGGTGAGAATGTAACGATCTACAAAGCGATTGTGGGTGAAGGATCCGTCATTGGGGATGGAAGTATCGTAGGATCACCTGATTCAGCTGAGGTTACGCTTGTAGGTAATCACGAATCAATCCCTTCCGAATTATTACCTAAGAAGGAGCAGATGTCGACATGAAGAATGTTATGGGAATCATCAATATGGTGAATGAGACAGATCAGTTGGAAGAACTTACGTATCATCGAAATATCGGATCAGTTCCGTTTGCTGGTCGCTATCGTCTTATTGATTTCATTCTATCAAGCATGGTTAACTCTGGCATTACAAATGTAGGCATATTTACACATACGAAATATCGCTCATTAATGGATCATCTAGGGTCAGGGAAGGAATGGGATTTAGATCGTAAAAGATCGGGGTTGTTCATTCTTCCTCCTATGAAGGAAGGACTGGAAGGTTCCATTGGAGACCTTCACGCATTAAATGCCCACAGAGATTATTTACATCGAAGTAGCGAGGAATATGTGTTAATCGCACGAAGCTACATGGTATGTAATATCGACTTCAACGGATTACAGGAATTCCACAATAGTACTGGAGCAGACATCACCGTAGTATATAAAGATACGAGTGATGTCGATTCATTCTCCACACGTATTGGAATGGATGATAAAGGTCGAGTGACGTCAATCTGGGAGCCGAATGCATCACCGCATGGTGATAAGGTATCCATGGAGATGTTCTTCCTTAAGAAAAGTCTACTGCTAGATTTAATAGAAGCATCCCTAGCCGAAGGTCATCATAGCTTTATGAAAGATGCGATTCGTGCCAATATGGGTCGACTGAATATTTATGGGTATTCCCACCCTGGGTATCTAGGAGTTATCAATACATTGAATAGCTATTACAAGCACAGTATGAATCTGCTGAATGCGAATGTATGGAGAGAGTTATTCTTTACGCCGGGACTTATATATACGAAGATAAAAGATGAACCTCCAACGCGACATTTAGCTTGCAGTCGCACAAGTAATTCCATGGTGGCCAATGGATGTGTGATTGAAGGTACTGTTGAGAACTCTATTCTATTCCGAGGGGTCCATGTGCGTAAAGGTGCGACTGTAAGAAATAGCATCGTGATGCAGAATGGTATGATCCATGAGAACAGCTCCATCGAACAGGCTATTATTGATAAGGATGTCATCATCAAAGCAGATAGAACCTTAATAGGGCATGAGCGTGCGCCATTTGTTGCTGTGAAAAGGAAAGTTATTTAATAAGAAATCATGAAGCCACATACTTAAAGATGGTACCGTCTTTAAGTGTGTGGTTTCACTGTCGCTAGAATTAACTAGACCGCTCATATAATAAACTTGGAGGATTGTCTTTTAGAAGGACTATTACTTGGTATACTAGAGGTAAGGAACAATAATAGTTTAACAGGAGGATTATAAATGAAAATCATGCCTTTGGAACAACGTGGAATTTCGACCAGTCGACTTGTGCTTGGATGTATGCCGTTTGGAGGTGGGTGGAATCAGGAGCCTATCACACAAGATCATATTCTGAACGCTGAGAAAGCGATAGAAGCTGCGCTCGCCATTGGAGTGACTATGTTTGATCATGCAGATATTTATACGATGGGAAAAGCGGAAGAAACCTTCGGTCGAATATTGAAAAGCAGAGCGGGACTGCGTGAGCAGATCGTTATTCAATCGAAGTGTGGTATCCGACTTGGAGATGCTGATACGACAGAACAGTTCGACTTTTCTAAGGATCATATCTTGAATGCAGTTGATGGTTCACTTAAGAGACTAGGAATTGAATACCTAGATGTATTGTTATTGCATCGTCCAGATCCATTAATGGAACCTGAAGAGGTAGCGGAAGCATTAGGAAAGTTAAAAGCGAGTGGTAAAGTACGTTATTTCGGAGTTTCCAATATGAGCGTTGCTCAAATTAAATTTCTACAGCAAAGTTTGCCTGATCAGCTAGCAGTAAATCAGCTTGAAATGAGCTTGGCTCGTCTGGATTGGATTGACCAAAGCGTATTTGTGAATCAGAAAGCCGGGGCATCTACGAATTTCTCCGAAGGGCTGATGGAATTCTGTCAATTGGAGAAGATACAGATTCAATCATGGGGACCACTTGCACAAGGTAGATTCTCAGGAAGATCCCTAGAGAACGAGCCGGAACGAATTCGCATTACCGCTAAACTGGTTAAGCAAATGGCAAACGATAAAGAAACGACAATGGAGGCTATCGTACTCGGTTGGCTTATGAGACATCCCGCAATGATTCAGCCTGTGTTAGGTACGGCGAACGAGGCACGAATTAAGGCTTGCCAAGATGCTGAGAGGCAGGCGGAACTTATGACTCGGGAAGAATGGTACAAGCTCTATCATAGTGCGAGAGAGCATCAAACCAAATAATATCGTAAGAAATACCGGATCATCTAGATTAGTGGCTATCCATTATATTCATCGGATTTAACTCCACGTCTATATGAAGCTTCTGAGGATCGAGATTTGCTATATATCAGCAACTTAGAAAGTTCTTGCTAGAGAGATCAAGGCTGTAATTGTGATCACATTCAATAAGGTCGAGATTAATACGGTTTGTGCGGCGAAATCGGGTTCGTTATGATACTCTTCAGCCAGAATGGATGAGTTGACACCTGTTGGCATACCTGAAGCGATGAGTAATGCTTGTGCAGGAATTCCTTGTATCCCTAGGGTGAATACAAGGAAACAACCCACTGCGGGTCCGATCAGAAGGCGCACGAATACACTCACATAAACGTCTAGTCGATACAAGTGTAACGGATATTTCACGATTTGTGCTCCAAGTGTTAGCAACGCGATAGCGACCATAGATTGCTGTGCATAGGTTAGCGGTTGTGAGATAAAGACTGGAAGAGGAGCCTTCAGCGCACGAAGAAGCAACCCGATACCTAATGCGTAGGGGACAGGCATTTTGAGAAAACCAATCAATACACTTCTGTAGTTCCCCTTAAGCTTCGCCCCTTGGATAGAGAGAACACCATATGTAAAGGTTAATAAACTCTGAAGTGACATGATGAACGCTTGAATGGAAGCGGCTAATGGGTCACCTTTAAATACTAATGCATTGATCGGCATCCCGTAGTTCCCCGAATTATCCAGCATAATACTATTATTGAATGCAGCCTTCATCCCTTTGCTAAGCTTCATAAAACGGGATAGTAGTGAGCCTATCAAGTAGAGGATAAGTACATATAGTGCGTAGAATAGCGTGATTGTTCCCAGTAGCTCTCCTGAAATATCGGAGTGATACATGCTCATAAAAACGGCAGCAGGTGTAATGCAATAAAAGTTTATTTTGGCTAACGTATATAGGTCTAGACGGAATACACGTTGCATCCAAGACCCAATTCCAATGAGTACGAATACGGGTAATACGACTTCTAGCATGATGTCAGCAATCATAAGTTCAACTTCCTTTGTGAGAGATGGATAAATCAAAGTAACTTTCTCATTATAGCATTCTTTGAGATTATGACTACGAATAATAACTACCCTATGTAGTAGGGTCCCCGCTTACCTTTACTATTCCGAAATCTAAAACTAACAGTGATATTTAGAAATTGTATGAATGATATATTATGCTATTCTGTTTTTGTGTAATTAGAAAAAAAAGTGATAAAGTGATTAAATAATATAATGCACTTTAAATCTTTTTTTTAAATTTATGAAGTGAGGAATAAATCATTGGGGATATTATCAAATCTTAATGGAGATTTTACACCGTAACTTTCACATTAAATGACGATTCCTCAGTTCGTTTGTACAGAGCTGAGGAATTTTGTTATGCAGTTCGTCGATATCCTTTATGATATTTCATATTGAAAAATAATTTAAGGCTGATATAATGAGTTTCAAGTTGATAGTACGACTATCAACTGAATGATTCTAAGAAACAGAGGATATCTATGATGAATTTAAAAAACAAAAGAAAGAACGAGCAAGATCAACAGAAAGAACAGCGAAAGGAAGAGGTGATTCAGGCTGCAATTGCCGTGTTCAAAGTAAACGGAATCGAAAATACGAAAATGACTGAGATTGCCCAACAGGCTGAGGTTGGAGTTGCTTCTGTTTATCGTTATTTCAAGACCAAACCAGAGCTTGTGATTGAAGTCGGTATAAGAAACTGGGAGAGCATCATCACTACCTTTTTTGAGAATTTTAATCAAACGGAGTATACAGCGCTTAAGGGGATTCAAAGGGTTGAATTATTGTTAGAGGTATTCTTAACGCTTTACCAGAACCATAAGGACTTTCTGAGATTTATTGAAGAGTTTGATCATTACATTATGAAAGAAAAGATCTCACCCGATCGATTAGAAATATATGAGAAAACCATATTGAATTTGAAACCTTTCATGATTGAAGCAATGGAAAAGGGTAAAAAGGAAGGAAGTATCAAACCTTCTGTTCATAACGAAGAATTTTACATGACCTTAACCCATACACTGATCAGCTTGTGTCAGAAATTAATTTCGAGGAACTCGATACTGAATAGTGATCAGGATATTGAAGGAGAATTGCAAGTGAAACTCGTGATCGGTATGGCAATAAACTACATAAGCTACTAAACTCGATGCCTAACGATTGCCGAATAAATAAGAAGAGGTGTAGCAATGGATAAAAAATCTTTACCCTATATTATTGGACTTCCCAATTTAGGTGTAGGACTGTTGTGGGCAATGAACATGACTTTAATTCCCATGCTAGTAGCTACGTTTGACGTGAGTAATACAAAGGCTGGTTTTCTGATCACGATGGGTTCTTTTACCGGAATTTTTGTTCAGTACATAGCCGGAGTCTTAAGTGATAGATCTAAATTTAAAATGGGTAGACGAAAGCCATTCATGCTGATGGGGGCGGTTGTTACAACGATATCCATGTGTTTTTTACCCTTTGCACCTAGTTACTGGTCTTTATTTGCTATCGCTTTTATATTCTATTTCAGTTTGAATTTCTATCAAGGTCCCTATTATTCATTGATTCCGGAGACGGTAAAAGAGAGTCAACTGGGGCTTGCTAACGGATTCTCCAAGGTAGTTAGTGTACTGGGTGGTGCGTTTATCTTTATTATTGGCCCTAAGCTGTGGGATAACACAAGCTCATTCAATCAGAATCATAGCTTCCCTTTCATTGTAAGCGCTTTTCTTGGGATACTAACCGTCGTGATTACATTGCTTCTAATTAAGGAGAAACCTGCTAACACGGAACGTAAAGTTACGAAATTAGCTTTTGACTTCTATAAATATCCTTCAGCCATGAAATTGTTTGCGGCTATTTTTTTCATTTATCTTGGATATGGAAGTATAACCCCTTACTTTGTTAAATACTGCATCCAACATTTAAACTTAACTGCGGATACCGCAAGTTTCTCTCTACTATTGCTTACGATAACAGGCGCTTTGTTCGCGTACCCTTTAGGTGTTCTATCCGATAAAATGAAGAGGACAACGGTGATGCTTCTCGGAGTTATTATATTTGTAATTGCGATGTTTGCAGCTATCTTTGTTACGGGGGCATCCGGACTCTACGTAGTAATGTCTGTTATAGGAATCGGGTTTATTGCCATTCAGGTAACCGCTTATGCCATTCTAGCAGAAGTGGTTCCACGGGATCGTTTAGGTGAGTTCATGGGGATTTTCAATTTCTTCGTATCCATTTCGCAATTTATTGCCGGTCTTTTAATGGGTGTTTTACTGGATTCTATCGGATATAAGATTTTCTTCCCATTGGCAGGGTTCTGGATTGTGATTGCAGTATGTATTCTTTTAACTAGTAAAATTGAGAAACCGATAGAGAAAAGTATGTATATTGGATAGGAGTGATATGGCAGATGGAAGATATTGATTTGAAGAAGGAGTTTTTCTTTTCAGGGAATGAAACGGGTTGTCTCTTGATACATGGGTTCACCTCAACACCTGCAGAGATCAGAGAGCTTGGCGAACAGCTCCACAAAGTAGGATATACCGTTCTTGGAGTTCTATTGTCTGGACATGGAACCGTCATAGAGGATATGGAAAATTGTAAATATACAGATTGGATCGAGTCTGTTGCAGAGGGTTATGCTAGGCTACAAGGAATCTGTACCACCATACATGTAATCGGTCACTCTATGGGTGGGGTATTGGCTCTTAATCTAGCAGGTAACTACGAGGTGAACAAAGTAGTGGCTCTTGCGCCAGCCTTAGTTAATAGGGACCCGAAGGCAAAGTATGCTGGCCTAGCCAAGTATTTCATGAAGTATAGCGAATGGGTAGAGAGGGAACGACGAGAAGAAGAGACAAAACACTTATTAGGTTATAGCAAAATACCAGTAAGAAGTGTAGACGAATTAAACAAATTACAACGTATCACGAAAAAGTCATTAAAAAAAATTACACAACCTATATTGATCATTCATGCCAAGCAAGATAACACGATTCATCAAAAAGGGATTGATATATTAGCCAATGGTGTCTCGTCAAAGGAAATTAAAAAGACTTATTTAGATCATTGCGGTCACAACATCACCATAGAATGCGAGAAGGATAAAGTGTTTAAAGAGGTTATTGATTTTTTGAAAGGTGCTTAAGATTACGAAGATTATAAGGCGCTTATTGATTGCGTTATGGAGCAGGGGATTGAATTTGTGAATCCTTTCCTCTAACCATAGTACAGCATACATGAGTCCTCATCTCGTTGAAAGTGGAGCATAATCCGAAACAAGCCACATGAAAGTATATACTCCATGTGGCTTGGTACTGTCTATGCTATTAACTCTGCACACCCTCACGTTTTTGAAAGAAGCTCTTCAATGCTTGATATACCTCGCCCTTCTCCTTAATAACATAATACATAAATTGCTCGACTTTTATATTGCGATAGGCAGACATCAATGTACTGCTTCGATTGTATTGATTCACTTCTCCATAACCGAATACATTACTTACTTTGAGTAACTCTCCGATTAGCTTGACACAACGATCATTGTCGGATGATAAATTATCTCCATCTGAGAAGTGAAAAGGATAAATATTGAATTTAGAAGGAGGATATCGTTGATCAATAATTTCGAGTGCTTTCTGGTAGGCTGATGAACAGATGGTACCGCCACTTTCACCGCGTGTGAAGAACTCATTCTCCGTAACTTCTTTGGCTTCTGTATGATGTGCGATGAACACAATCTCAACCCTTTCATACTGCTTACGTAAGAATCGATTCATCCAGAAGAAGAAGCTCCGAGCACAATATTTCTCGAAAGAACCCATAGATCCAGAAGTATCCATCATCGCTATGATGACTGCATTGGATTCAGGTACTACAATGTCATCCCATGTTTTATACCTTAAGTCATCTGGATTTATATTATGAATGCCAGGATTTCCAGTTGTAGCATTTCTGCGTAAATTTTCTAGAATCGTTCTTTTTTTATCGAGATTAGACATCATACCTTTTTTGCGAACATCATTAAATACAATCTTGTGGGTCTCGACCTGCTCTTTATCTTTCTGTTGTAAGTTGGGAAGTGCTAATTCTTCAAAAAGCATATTCTCAATTTCTTCAATGCTGATCTCCGCATCAACGGTATCTAGCCCTGGCTGGTCACCTGCTTTATCTCCTTTGCCAGGCTTCTGTACAGGATCGCGACCGAGTATATCTCCAACCTGGCTTTCTCCATCACCCTGTCCAATGTGTTTTTGTTTCTGATAATTATAAATAAAGCGATATTCATCCAAGCTGCGGATTGGAACTTTGATGATCTGTTTGCCATCGGACATAATAATATTCTCTTCAGTAATGAGATCGGGCAAGTTTTGTTTAATGACATCCCGCACTTTTTGTTGATGTCGGACTTGGTCTTGATAGCCTTTTCGATGTAGAGACCAGTCTTCGCGGGAAACGACGAACGAATAAGGTTGGTGTGACATTGACATGACGGAGCACCTCCCACTGCAATATGCGGTAAGTATAGTTGTTAGTAAGTATATTCACTGAAAGGTATGATATGTGCAAAAACGACTTCCCTGATCTTTGGTAGACCAGTGAAGTCGTCTTTTGGATTACCTCTATTGAGGTTTCTTGGAATACATGATACCGATGGTTTGCGGTCCACAATGGCAAGAAACGACACAGCCTGCGGTGGCAAGTGCTACCTTAGCATTCGTATGCTGTTGAAGACTGGCTTGGACACGAAGGGCATCTTCTTCTGCTAAAGAATGAACGACGAAAATGAGATCCTGATCCATAAGGTCTTTCTTATTAAGGGCATTTTGTAATAGCAGATCCACAGCTTTATCACGTTTTCCGCGAATCCGATCAGATGGAGTCATTTTACCCTCTGACACTTTAATAATAGGACGAATCTTTAGAAGGCTACCGATGAGGTTCTGCATACCAGAGCAGCGCCCACCTTTGTATAGGTATTCGAGCGTATCTACAACGAACTCGGCTTCTATTTCAGGTCTTACAGCTTCCAAAAGTGTGACGATTTCCTCTAATGAGCTTCCAGATTCAGCAGCGTGAACGGCTTTCATAACTAAAAGTCCAATGGAAGAAGATAAGTTCAAAGAATCGAAGACAGTAATCTGGTCTGCTGGGAATTCATCAGCAGCAATGATTGCATTCTGATAAGTTGCAGAAAGCTCTGAAGAAAGACTGATGAATAGAATCTGATCACCTTGCTCTATGTAGGGAGTGAATGCAGCAATAAAGTCAGCAGGTGATGGGGCGGCCGTTTTAGGTAGGATTCCATTCACAGATACCTTCTGGTAGAGATCAGCAGGGGTAATCTCTAAGCCATCTTTCAATGACTGTTGTTCAAAAACAACATATAATGGCACGATGCCAATATTGAATTGTTCAATCCAAGAGGCAGGTAAATCACTAGTACTATCTGCAAAAATTTTAATATTTGGCATGTGATTCTCCCTTGTTATATATGGATTATGTTGTAGCGTTTATGACAGCGAATATAAAAAATGCAGCTATACATAGCACAATGACACCGTTCAAAATTAAGCCTAATATCGCAAATATCTTCTTTCTATTCTTTAAGAACACGCCAACAATACCTAGAATAAAACCAATCACATTTAATAATACGAATAATAAAGCAAGTATAACAACACCACCTACGATCTGAAACAGTTCCTCACTTGAATCAGGAAGACCTTCACCATTTAAATAAGGTGAGATCATGGCGCCTATTAGAGCGGCAGCAGCTATATAACCTAATAAACTGACCATACTTAGCACAAAGGAAGCGATGCCAAGTCCAGAATGTTTAAGTGGGGCTGGTATTGGCTCAGGTGTTGGGCGATGTAGTTCAATAGGGTCCATCATTGATCTCTCCTTAACAATATTAATTTTAGAGGTTGTTCAAAAAGTCACCTTTTGATCACGAAGTATATCAAGAAGCTTACTCGACATCGAAGATTGAATTCAGTCGGTCCTTCCGGTGCTCACGTAGGTACTGCCTACGCTCCGCTCCTCACTCCCTATCTTCATCCAATCTTCTCGGTGCTGAAAATCTAACTTTTTGAACTCGCACTTACTTATATTAATACTTTTCCATATTTGACTGGAAAAATCAAGGATTGTTATTTTTAATTACCTTAAAAAGGAAGGTGGTAAACGATTAAGCTATAAGTTATTATAGCTAAAGGGGATTAGATTATAGGAAGAGGAGTTGGACTTTCTTGCGACAAGGATTTATGAAGTGGGGAATTATTGTGATGGCCCTCTCTGTTATGATTGGGGCTTTTGGCGCGCATTTATTAGAGCCTAGAATTGGTGAGGCAGCAATAGGTGTATATGAGACAGGTGTACAATATCATATGATTCATGGACTTGCTCTTATTCTAGTGGGATTAACAGCCGGGCAAATTGGAGAAGTTAGAAGACTGTACTGGGCAGGTTGCTTGTTTATAGTTGGAATAGTTCTATTCTCGGGCAGCTTGTACGTATTGAGCATAAGTGGTATCAAAGTATTGGGAGCCATTACCCCTATTGGTGGCATAGCTTTTATTGCGGGTTGGATCTACTTCTTATTAGCGATTGTTCAATACAAGAAATGATCATTCATCCCAATAAGAAACGGCTGTGTTGTCCTTAATAATGGACGACATGGCCGTTTCTTAATGGTTGCATGAATGCTAAATTAATCTAACTATCGAAGGAATCAATTTCATTCAGGTTAAAGTTATACACTTGTTTCTCATCAACATGATACACATTAATAAATTGCTTATCTTCATCGAAATTCAATATGCGACATGGAATATTGATGTGTTGACCCTTGCGATTAGCTACTAAACGTACTAGTCGATTGTCTATAATAGATGATCTAATCCAGTTTCTAGGATCATCAATTGGTTTAGTGTTTGGGTCAATAAGCTTTGGATTGGAAGTGGCGCGTTGAATATTAGACTTAACGATCTTAGATTGAGCGGCTACCTTCTCGCCTTTACCAACTTTATTGTTACTGAATGCTGCGGAGTGGAATACGTTTGTTTGGGTGATTGGTGGATTATTCTTTAATTCTAGAAGGGTATCTATAATTCCGCCAAGTTTAATGCCAGACTTCACTTTGAAATCTAGTATATGCTCATTTTGATTGATCATTTCAACTAACAACTGAAGTGCAATAGCATTAGATTGATTCTTGATTAATATATCGACATTGAATAAAAAACCTGTATCCTCATTGTCTTGTGTAATATCCATATGTCCCCCAACCTATCATTGAAATCTTATATCATTTCTAGACTATACCATTAAAATGGAAAATAAAATAGTCCTTATGACATGGGTCAAAAGAAATGAATGTCAACATTTGTACATTATTAAGAATGGAATAATACATTCCATGTTTCAAATGGTAGGGAATAGGGGTAATATATAGTTATGAGCAAATCTTATCTAATCATTTATAGAAAAGGAAGCGATTAACATGACAAAGGTAACTTCAGTTAAATCAGCAGATACAACGTTAGAACAAGTATTAAATCAACAAGTAGCTAATTTAAACGTATTATATGTAAAGGCACATAATTATCACTGGTATGTTCGCGGTGAGAAGTTCTTTACATTACATGAGAAATTTGAAGAAATATATAATGATATCACTTTGAAGATGGATGAAGTGGCTGAACGCTTATTGACGATTAAAGGAAGTCCAGTAGCAACAATGAAGGAATTTCTGGAGATTACTACAATTCAAGAAGCTGAAGGTAAAGAAGACGCAGCTAAAATGGTACAAAATATGATTGAAGACCTAGCTACGATCTCAGAAGAAGTAGTCGAAGGAATCCAATTGGCAGAACAATCGACTGATCATGTCACAGCGGACATCTTGATTGGTATCAAAGGTGACTTTGAGAAGCATATGTGGATGCTGCGTTCTTTTTTGGGATAATTTAAGTAAGAGATACAGTTATGAATGATGATCGTTGGGCTTGGCTGATCCACTTGGCCAAGCCTATTTTGCTTATCTATCGGTCATTCCGAAGCGATCAATAATGACTATATAAAAAGAATTAAGTGAGAATCATTGAGAATCAAATGGATTTAGTTTAGAATGAGTATAAAGAACGTAACACATGCTTGAAATTGGAGCGATAAATCCATTTCAAATATAGTTTTTATTTTTACCAACTATCAAAATAACGGAGGGAATAACAAATATGACTACAAATTTCGTCATTGAAGGACTTAAAGCATCAATCGAAGGTAAAGAAATATTAAAAGGTATCAACTTGGAGATGAAGGGTGGAGAAATCCACGCAATCATGGGTCCAAACGGTACAGGTAAGAGTACGTTAGCTTCTGCTTTGATGGGACATCCTAAGTATGAAGTTAGTGAAGGTAAAGTGTTATTGAATGGGGAAGATGTTCTTGAGATGGCTGTTGATGAACGCGCTCGTGCTGGACTTTTTCTAGGAATGCAGTATCCAAGTGAAATTAGCGGAGTAACGAACTCCGATTTCCTTCGCAGTGCAATGAACACACGTCGCGAAGAAGGAAGCGAAATATCATTGATTAGATTCATTCGTCAAATGGAAGCTAAGATGAAAGAACTTGAAATGAACCCAGAGTTTCTTCATCGTTATTTGAACGAAGGTTTCTCAGGTGGAGAAAAGAAGCGTAACGAAATTCTGCAAATGATGATGCTAGATCCTAAAATTGTTATTCTGGATGAGATTGACTCAGGTCTGGATATCGATGCATTGAGAATTGTTGCAAATGGTGTGAACGCGATGAGAAATGAAGATCGTGGATTCCTTATTATTACTCACTATCAACGCCTGTTGAGCTATGTTAAGCCTGATTTCGTCCATGTGATGATGAATGGTGTTATTGTGAAATCCGGTGGACCTGAGTTGGCTGAACGTTTGGAAGCTGATGGTTATGATTGGATCAAGGTAGAGCTTGGCATTGAAGACGAAACCGTAGGGCAAGAAGCGTAAATATAACGGGAGGAGGACATTGAAATGACAACACAAACCATTCTTCCGGTTAACACCGAAAGTATAGCAACAATATCGAAACGTAATAATGAGCCAGGTTGGTTAACTGAACTACGTTTAAAAGGATTGGAGTTAGCCAGTCAATTGGAACTTCCTCGTCTAGAGAAGACGAGAATAGATCGTTGGAACACGCAAGCTTACGGAGCATATCAAGATTCGACTGTGATTGATTCTATCGAGAAGCTTCCAGCTACGGTGCAAGGATTGATTAAAGATCAAGGATTACAAGATAGTCTTATCGTTCAGCATAATTCTGGCGTAGTATATTCTAAGCTATCTTCTGAATTGACTGATCAAGGTGTTATCTTTATGGATCTTCATACAGCGGCAAGTAAACATGAAGAATTAGTGAAGAGTTACTTGCATAAAGCGATTGGAATGGAAGAAAACTACATTACTGCTTTACATGCTGCGCTTTGGAACGGTGGAGTATTCCTATATGTACCTAAGAACGTAGAAGTTACGATACCACTTCAAGCTATTTTTCTAACGGATGAAGGACAGGCAACCTTTGCGCCACACGTATTAATTATCGCAGATACGAACAGTAACGTAACTTACGTTGATAATTATGTATCGGGTGAGCTTGAAGCGGAAGTTGTTCTTAATGGCTCTGTTGAAGTGTTCGCAAAAGCTGGAGCGAAGGTTCGTTATGCTACTGTGCATCAATTGGGTAAAGAAGTGACAGAATTAACTTATCGTCGTGCTATCTTGGACAACGATGCTGTAATCGAATGGATCGTTGGTGAGATGAACGATGGGAATACGATGAGTGATACGAATTCTATCCTCAAAGGGAATGGATCATCTTCTGATTCTAAGATCATCGCTGTTGGATCAGGAGCACAGAAGCTTAATTATACGACCAAAGCACAGCATTTCGGCAAGAACACGCCTAGCCAAATGATTACACGTGCTGTATTACGTGAGGAATCCACAGCAATTATCAATGGGATTACGAAAATTGAACATGGCGCTTCCGGAGCAGACGGTCAGCAGACGGAAAAAGTGTTAATGCTTAGTCCGAAAGCACGTGGGGATGCGAATCCATTGCTTCTAATTGATGAAGACGATGTAACGGCAGGTCACGCAGCATCTGTTGGGCAAGTGAATGCGGAACAAGTCTATTACTTAATGTCCCGTGGTATTACGCGTTCAGAAGCAGAAGCTTTGATTATTTATGGCTTCTTGGCTCCAGTAGTATCTCAGATTCCACTGGAAGGCTTGCAGACTCAGCTTCAATCCCTTGTTGAAAGGAAGCTAGGACGATGAACCTTCATGTACGGGAGCAATTTCCTATTCTGCAGCAGGAGATCAACGGACATCCGTTAGTTTATCTGGATAGCGCAGCTACATCTCAGAAGCCTCGTGTTGTTATTGATGCAATGCAGCATTATTATGAGTGGGATAATGCGAACGTTCATCGTGGGGTGCATACTCTAGGTAGCCGTGCTACAGATGCCTATGAAGGTGCGCGTGAGAAGGTAGCTCGCTTCATTAATGCCCGAAGTACACAAGAAATTATATTCACTCGTGGGACAACAACGGCATTAAATTTGGTTGCTACATCTTATGCTCGTGCGGTATGTCGTGAAGGCGACGAAATTGTAATTACACCTATGGAACATCATAGTAATCTCATTCCGTGGCAGCAGGTGGCCAAAGCTACTGGTGCTACGCTCAAATATATTACGTTACAACCAGATGGATCAGTTGATCTGGCTGAAGTTGAGAAATCGGTAACAGCTCAGACTAAAATTGTATCCATCGCACATGTATCCAATGTCATGGGAGTCGTGAATCCCGTGAAAAAAATTGCTGAGATCGCCCATCGCCACGGTGCTATTCTTGTGGTAGATGGAGCTCAAAGCACGCCACATATGAAAGTGGATGTTCAAGACTTGGATAGTGATTTCTATGCATTCTCTTCTCATAAAATGTGTGGTCCAACTGGTATCGGTGTACTTTACGGTAAGAAGGCACTGCTTGAGTTCATGGAGCCAGTTGAATTCGGGGGAGAAATGATCGATGAGGTAGGTCTTCATGACTCGACATGGAAGGAACTACCTTGGAAGTTCGAAGGCGGAACCCCTATTATTGCAGGTGCTGTAGGATTAGGTGCAGCGATTGATTTCCTGAATGAGATTGGAATGGATAATATCGAACGCCATGAGGTTCAACTAGCAACATATGCTATGGACCGACTGTCTGAGATTAAAGGGATTTCACTGTATGGACCTCGCAAACGGGAAGTAGGGCTGATAACCTTTAATTTAGGTGAGGTTCATCCTCATGATGTAGCTACTGTATTGGATGCTAGTGGAATAGCTGTTCGAGCTGGACATCATTGCTGCCAGCCGCTCATGCGTTGGTTGAATGTGAATTCGACCGTTCGTGCAAGCTTCTACTTATACAACACAGAAGAAGATATTAACCGTCTCGTTAGTGCCTTAATCCAGACAAAGGAGTATTTCGGCGATGAAACTTGATGACTTATACCGTCAGGTAATTATGGATCATTATAAGAATCCTCGTAATAAAGGAAAGTTCGAAGAGGGCGCTATAACGGTGGATTTAAATAATCCTACTTGTGGCGACAAGATTTCGCTGCAACTCAAGGTCAATGATGGAATCGTTGAAGATGCTAGATATACGGGTGATGGGTGTTCCATTAGTATGTCGTCTGCCTCGATGATGACAGCTGCAGTGAAAGGTAAAACCCTGGAAGAAGCGAAGGAAATGATTGCACGTTTTTCAGAGCTTATGCTAGGTAAAGACGTTCAATTTGATGAATACGAAGATATTGAAGCCTTATCTGGAGTGAATAAGTTCCCTGCACGCATTAAATGCGCAACGCTCTCTTGGAATGCACTACGCAAAGTGATTGATGAGGAACAATTCAATAAATTATGATAGGGAGATGAATGAATATGGCTAAGAAATCACCAGAGTTAGAAGAATATAAATATGGCTTTCGCGATGAACATGAATCTATTTTTAAGACTGGAAAAGGTTTGACTCGTGAAGTTGTTATGGAAATATCTCGTATTAAGAATGAACCTGAATGGATGCTTGATTTCCGTCTAAAGGCACTGGAACAGTTCGAGAAAATGCCAATGCCAACTTGGGGTGGAAATATGGATGATTTGGATTTCAATGAAATCCAATACTTCGTAAGAGCTTCCGATAAACAAAGTAAGACATGGGAAGAGGTACCTTCTGAAATCAAGGAAACATTCGATAAGCTAGGAATCCCTGAAGCAGAACAGAAGTTTCTAGCTGGGGTATCTGCACAATATGAATCAGAAGTGGTCTATCATAGCATGCAAGAAGATCTTGAAGCACAAGGTGTTATCTTCATGGATATGGATACAGCACTTAGAGAGCATCCTGAGATTGTTAAGGAATATATTAGTACAGTGATTCCAACAACGGATAACAAGTTCTCAGCTTTGAACAGTGCGGTATGGTCGGGAGGAAGCTTTATATACGTACCTAAGGGTGTTGTATGTGAAATGCCTCTACAAGCATACTTCCGTATTAACTCTGAGAATATGGGGCAATTCGAACGTACGTTGATTATCGCGGATGAAGACAGCCATGTTCACTATGTAGAAGGCTGTACAGCGCCAATATACAGCACGAATTCTCTGCATAGTGCCGTTGTAGAAATTGTCGTTAAGAAGAATGCACGGGTACGTTATACGACAATTCAGAACTGGGCACCGAATATCTACAACCTGGTTACAAAACGTGCTGTAGCAGAAGAGAATGCTACGATGGAATGGGTAGATGGTAACATCGGTTCCAAACTAACGATGAAATATCCTTCTGTTATTCTTAAGGGCCGTGGAGCCAAAGGAATGGTTCTATCCATTGCGATTGCAGGTAAAGGTCAGCATCAGGATGCAGGGGCGAAAATGATTCATTTAGCACCCGATACGACATCTACGATTGTATCTAAATCCATCAGTAAGCATGGTGGTAAGGTAACTTATCGTGGTCTAGCTTCCTTTGGACGTCAAGCAACAGGGGCTAAGTCTAATATCCAGTGCGATACGTTGATTCTAGATAACGAATCCACTTCGGATACAATTCCATATAATGAGATTATGAATGATAATATTATATTGGAGCATGAGGCTACAGTATCTAAGGTGTCTGAAGAACAACTCTTCTATTTAATGAGCCGTGGTCTTACAGAGGCTGATGCCACTCAAATGATCATTATGGGCTTCATTGAACCATTTACCAAAGAACTTCCAATGGAGTATGCGGTAGAAATGAACCGTCTGATCAAGTTCGAGATGGAAGGTTCTATCGGGTAAGTTTTGTATGGTAAGGGTTATCAACCTTCAATGAGGGTTGATAACCCTTTTGATCTATTTGAGTAGCGAGGGAAATCATCCGTGCCGAATTCGTGCCAATTCAAGTTACGCCCTTTGTGAGTGCGTGGACTGAAATGTACCAATCATATTTTTCTCTTAGTGTAGGAGGCGAACTTTTTAAGTTCGTCTTCTTTTTTTACATAATATAAGTTTTTTCGGACCTTTAGATGTATCCCACGTGAATTGCAGAGGAAGGAAGACTACGGGAACGGAATAAGTGCCTAAACAACACTTAAATTAGCAGAATAGGCAAGCTTGCGAGAAATAATTGCAAAATGACAGTTAAAACTGAGAGAATCGCGGAAAAATGGGTTTTTCGAGAAATTAGATGTCTTTTAAGCAACTAAAGTGGGGGAAAGAGGAATAGTGATGGGTTTAGAGGACTGTACTTCCGTTAGAAATCTGATGCCGCACCCATTGCGCGATACGCTGAGTGCACTGACCGTGCCCCCACGCCCACCGCGCTGAGATCATGATTCGCATCTAAAATAACAGGATCCCAGTTCTTAAGGAGCCTGCTACTGTGAGTTGAAATCAAACGATGATTTGTTCGATGGATAAATGACGTTCGATGGATAGATCCAAGAAGTTTGCGTCGACCTGGACGAGAGGTCGAGAGAAGTCTTGATTATTAGTCATGATGATGGTTCCGGAATCTCCAGAGGATAGCAGTACTTCCTTACCAATGAAATTGGGAAGTATATGTCTAATAAAAGCTTGCGTAGGTTTGCCATTTAATTTCCCAAAGCTAAGATTATAAATCTCTTTAAGAACAGATAATAATTCTTGGTTGGACTGATAGACTCGGGGAGTAGTCATCGCGCTGAATGTATCAGCAACGGCCGTAATTTGTGAGAATGGATGGATGTTATGTTCATTGATTCTAAGAGGATAACCACTACCATCATCACGTTCATGATGCTGTAGAGCAACTAGTGCCAATACTTCATCCATTGAAGAATTACGAATGATCTCGTATCCATAAGTGGTATGAAGTTTGATTGTTTCATATTCTTCAGGTGTTAATTTAGTAGGCGTATGAAGTAATTCTGAAGGTACTCTACATTTTCCTATATCGTGTAAATATCCGGCTTTACCTGCTATATAGGCATCCTTCTTAGAGTATCCAATCCAAGATGCAATATAGTATGACAGCATTCCAACCTGCATGGAATGATAGTATGTATAATCATCCTTCTGGTCAAGCACTAGCAATAAAGAAACAACGTCTTTATTCTCTATTAATTGATCAACTAAAGGATGCATGATGTCGTCAATCACAGTATTATTGATGGATCCTGTTCTAAGTGCTTCTAAATAGATGTTCTCAAATCCGTCAACCGCTTGTTCTATATCAGGTTTAGCTCTAGAGAGAGCTTCTTCCTTCTTAGTTAAATCCTTTATAGGATCCGCTACATGGAAAGTTTGGACATCCACAAAGTCGACTCCATGCATCAATAGCTTATTAATCTCGGGTGATCCTAATGCAGTACTTTTAGGTAAGACGTGTAAACCATGATCACTAAAAGTGTCAGCTAGCAAAATATCCCCAGGTTTTAAATCGGTTACATGAACTCTCAAGTGAAGTCTCCTCTCGTAAAAATGATGCATCAAGTGTATCATATCAAGAAAAAAATGGATTTACAATAAGTATTAGAAAGGTAGCATAATCTAAATGGATGTACCACAAATTTGTAGTAAATGGTATGATTGGAAATGGAATTTTAATGAAGTGAAAGTAGGAGGGGATCCATATCATACGACCCATTCACAATGAAAGGTTAACGATATTACATACGAATGATATTCATAGCCATTTTGAAATGGTAAGTTCGATTGCCGCACTCGTATCCAAGGAAAGAGATATTGCCTCAGACACGCCCCTTCTTCTATTGGATATTGGAGACCATATGGACCGTACTGCAGTAGAAACAGAAGGAAGTATGGGGCAAGCGAATACGGATATTATAAATCTCACAAACTATGATGCGATTACGATCGGTAATAATGAGGGTCTTACCTTTACACCAGATTTGTTAGAGAAAGCCTATAGCGGATTGTTGTGTCCTGTCGTCTGTTGTAACATTCGGGAAGTGAAAAGTGGACTTTGCCCTGACTGGATGAAGGAACAGATCATCATATCAAAAGGTGATATTAAGGTTGGAATTGTTGGAGTTACCGCTGCTTTTGATGAGTTCTATAGATTGATGGGTTGGGAAGCACTTCATCCTGAACAAATGTTGCAGGAGCAGATCGCTTCATTAAGACCGCAAGTGGATGTGCTTATTGTTCTTTCTCATCTAGGGATTGCTGCTGATCGTGAACTAGCCTCCAATATAAAAGGAATAGATATTATACTTGGTGGACACACTCACCACCTACTGGAGGAACCCTTGCTTATCGGAGATACTAGTATTTGTGGAGCTGGTAAGTTCGGTCAGTATGTGGGAAAAGTGATTATGGAACGAAAACCAGATGGTACATTTGGAGTGGTGTGGGGGGGATGTCTGTCCGTGGACCCTCTTCAAAAGGATACAGATGTGACTATGGCATTGGATATTCATCGTATTCAAGCGGTGAAGGCTCTGCAACGTACCGTTATAGTATCAGATCATATATTGCCATTAAATGAAGGTGATCAAGAGACCGCTTTTGGAAATCTACTTGCCCAATCAATACGTCAGTTTACAAAAAGTGAACTATCGATGGTTAATACAGGCCAATTGTTAGGATCTCTACCGACAGGTAATATTACGGTAGGTATGCTACACGGATTATGTCCTTCCCCGATTAATCCATGTACCCTCAAATTAAAGGGAAGCGACATACGATATACATTCGAACAAAGTCTACTATCTGAGTATAAAGAAAAGAAAATCATGGGCTACGGATTTCGCGGAAAAGTGTTAGGTAGTATTGCGATAGATGGTGCAGATATTTTCTATGATCCCAATAAGGATCCCTTTGATAGAATTACCAATATTTATATAAATGGGTACCCGTTGTCGGAGGATCAGGACTACAGAGTAGGTACTATAGACATGTTTATTTTTGGAGTAGGTTATGACAGAATAGCTACAGGCAGCGAAATAAAGTTTATTTTACCAGAATTTCTGAGAGATCTATTAAGTGATGAGCTTCAAAGACCAGGTAGTTTTAATGAAAGTCATGTAGTAAGATGGAATAAGTTAGTATAAAAACTACCAACAACACATAACAATAGTCAGTTCAATGGAAACCAAATTGGGAGGGTATTATGGATATTATTACGGCAATTATTCTTGCGATTGTAGAAGGGATCACGGAGTTCATACCTGTCTCTTCAACCGGTCACATGATTTTAACAGCTAAATTAATGGGCTACAACGATCAATCAGATATTATGAAAACATTTGAAATTGTAATTCAATTGGGTGCCATCCTTGCCATCGCTATAGTATACTGGAAACGCTTATTAAGCCTTATCGGATTGAATAATAAGCCAAAGGCATCGTCTAATGGGATGCAGTCAAGTAAGAGATTAGATTTAATTCATGTTATTTTGGGGATTACACCTGCACTCATTGTCGCTTTTTTTGCAAGGGATTTTATCAAAAGCTTATTTAACGCTAATACGGTGGTATGGGCATTGGTAGCTGGTGGTATATTTATGATTTTTGCAGAATGGTTCAATAAATCCAAGTTGACTATAACTGCTCATGAGCTGGACGATTTGACTTACAAACAGGCATTCATGATCGGGATTTACCAGATTATATCTGTTCTATGGCCGGGATTCTCTCGTTCAGGTTCCACGATCTCAGGCGGAATGTTGAGTGGAGTTAGTTATAAAGCATCTGCAGATTTCTCCTTTTTGATAGCCATTCCAATCATGTGTGCTGCTTCGGGTTATGAATTACTTGATTCATACCGATATTTTAATAGAGAGACTATTGGTGCCTTTGTTATAGGCTTTTTAATATCATTTATTGTTGCATATTTCGTAGTATTAGCTTTTATGAAACTAATACAGCGAATTAGTCTTACTCATTTTGCTATTTACCGATTTATACTTGCAGCTATATTCTGGATATTTATATTGAATTAATCTCAATGAAGTGTATATTCTTGAATGGATTCAATTATAACTACCGAGATTAGATTGTCAGGACGATTCTTCATGTAGGAGGATACACATTGCGACTAGTACCTGTACCGATGCTTCAAAATGGAATGAAAATAGGTAAAAAGATATTCAGTATGGAAGGCGTTACTCTATTGGCAGAAGGTGTAGAGTTAACGGATAAGCTGATTCGTAGATTGAAAGAAATAGATATTGGATACGTATATATTCAAGATAAGTGGACTGAGGACATCATTATCCCCGATGTTCTACACGAGGAGACACGTCGTAAAGCAATGCGTGCGATTACTTCAAACTTTCAAAGAATATCGGAAACCTCAAATTCCGCTCCTATCACAGGAGGATACCGTCATTTAGGTAGAGAGTTCTCTGCGGTGATGGATTCTATTCTAGAAGATCTCGGAAGCCAAGAGTTACCAATGATTATGCTTATGGATATGAATACTACGGATCATTTCTTATATAAACATTCTTTAAATGTATGTATATATACCTTAATACTTGGTGCTGCTAGTGGGATGACTCAAGATCAGCTGAAGGTATTGGGAATAGGATCACTTTTACATGACATAGGGAAAACTCAGATTCCTGTTAAAGTCTTGATGAAACCTGGTAAACTTGATGATGATGAATTCAAACAGATGCAGAATCATACGAATATTGGATATCAAATATTAAAAGCGGAATCCGATATTCCATTACTCGCTGCTCACTGTGCGTTACAACATCATGAACGATTAAATGGTACAGGGTATCCCCGTGGGCTTAAAGGTTCTGAAATACATGAGTTCGCGCAATATTTGGGAATGGCGGACTCATTTGACGCGATGACATCGCACCGGGTATATAAGCCTGCGATGCTTCCTCATCAGGCTATGGAAGTGCTGTATACGGGTTCTGGTACACTGTTTGATCAGCATAAGTTGGAAATATTCCGTGATAAGGTAGCTATATATCCACCAGGGTTGAGTGTTAGATTGAGTACAGGTGAATCTGGTGTTATTTGCAAGATACATCCTATGATGCCACAACGACCGGTCGTTCGTGTTATGACTGGCTGTAATGGGGAAGTATTGAGGGCCCCTTATGATCTCGACTTAACAAAAGTTCTGTCTACTGTCATTACACATGTTGAAGGGTTGGAAGCAACGGAATTGGTAGTACAATGAACCGTAATGAAGAAATCGGTGAAATCGCGATATTGAGAAGATCCTTACGATAATGGAACAGTATGATGTGTTTCGTTATCGTTGGACAATTGATATTACGCGGTTTTTTTGTGATGAGAAGTAAGGTAATGTATGAATACGGTGAACTACTCTTCATGATATGATATTAATTATTAAATGAAATAAGGTGGTAAATATGATTACAGACAATGCGAAGAAAGCACAATTACAACAGATATCACCAAGTTATGATCCATGGGAACCTATAAATTCACTTCGGAAGCATGGTAGACATGTCCTGACTAGCGTAGAGATGACAGTTACCCACTTATGTAATATGCGCTGCGAACATTGCGCAGTGGGTGATATGCTTGTTATGAAAGAGTCGGATTCCTTATCATTGGATATAATGTTAAGAAGATTAGACGAGGTGGAGCATCTAGAAACGATAAGCATGACAGGCGGAGAACCTCTATTTCGTAAGCAGACCGTTGATGAAATTATCGTACCTCTACTGAAATATGCTAAAGATCGTGGGATCAAAACCCAGATAAACTCTAATTTGACGATGGGGATGGATCGCTATGAGAAGCTACTCCCCTATCTAGATGTTATGCATATGTCATTCAACTACTTGAATGGTGATGATTTTCATGAGATTGGTTTTGCGAATAGCGCACGTCCTGTAAGCAAGGCGGCTGCGTATCGTCTATATGATACGATGATCGAGAATACTCGTGTGCTTAGTGATGCAGGGATGTATATATCAGCTGAATCTATGATTAATTATCGAACACATACGAACTTGGATAAGATTCATCAACTGATTGTTGAAATGGGCTGTCAACGTCATGAAGTACATCCAATGTATGCATCGAATTTTGCCTCAAGCTTACCTGTATTATCTTTAGATGATATGCGTAAAGCTATATCCCTTGTACTTGATACGCGCGATGAGAATATATGGATGTTGTTCGGGACACTTCCATTCTATGCATGTAGTCATTCTGAGGAGGATATGAATCTTCTTCGTCGTTTAAAAGAATCAAAGAATGTAACGGTTCGAAATGATCCGGATGGTCGAAATAGGGTCAATGTGAATTTATTCTCCGGTGATGTCTATGTCACTGATTTTGCAGAAATCCCGCCGTTTGGTAATATTAAAAACGAAGCGCTTGATGACGTTTTCGATAAATGGGTGAATGGTCATCCTTTGAATCAAAAGATAAATTGTCATTGTGATGCCGTAAGTTGCTGTGGGCCTAATCTTCTTGTGGCAGATATGTACTATAAAGACGTGGACTTTAAACAAAGAACAGCGAACAGTCTATAGAAATGGGGGATTCATATTGCCTACTGAGTTTGCAATTGGGCAACTTATTGTGAATATAGCTCTAGTATTGCTTCTTGTATTGTTAAATGGAGTGTTCGTTGCGGCGGAGTTCTCACTTGTGAAGATGCGTCAAACACGTATTACACAATTGGTCAGTGAAGGGAATAAATTAGCTGGGTTCGCTCTTAAAGTAAATAACAAACTCGATTCATACTTATCAGCAACTCAGTTAGGGATTACTTTGACATCATTGGGGCTTGGTTGGATAGGAGAACCAGCTATTTCAGAGCTTCTTGTTAAGCCAATCATGTTTAAATTAGGTGTTACAGATCAGGCACTGATCACAACAGTAGGAGTTACAGTAGGATTTAGTATGATAACGTTCTTACACATCGTATTGGGAGAATTAGCACCGAAGTCGATTGCTATTCAGAGAACGGAAGGAACGGCACTCGCACTTTCCGCACCCCTGATCTTCTTTTATAAAGTATTCTTTCCTGTAATCTGGGTGTTGAATGCTACTGCAAATGCTCTTCTGCGTATGATTGGGATTCAACCAGCAAGTGAGTCAGAAGCGGCTCACTCGGAAGAGGAAATTCGAATCCTGATGAGTCAAAGTGCTCGAAGTGGTGTGATTGATAAAGACGAAATGAAGCTAATGGACAATATTTTTGAGTTCTCAGATCTATTAGCACGTGAGGTCATGTTGCCTCGAACAGATATGGTCTGCTTGTATGCAAATTTATCTTTTGAAGATAACATCAAGATCATAAGTGAGACCAAGCATTCGCGATATCCTGTTGCATTGGAAGATAAAGATCAAATTTTAGGATTTATTCATATTACAGATCTTCTACTTGCAGATAAGGAGCAACAAGAGGACTTCACATCCATGGTTCGTCCGATTTTAAATGTCCCTGAGTCTATGGAGATAAGTCATGTGCTTCGTCTGATGCAGAAGAAGCATTCGCAATTGACACTTGTTGTAGACGAGTATGGAGGAACGGCAGGGATGTTGACTGCCGAAGAAATCCTCGAGGAGATTGTAGGGGAATTGTATGATGAGTTTGAGGATGAACGTGAAAGTGTTGAGGTTGATGGGGACTCTATTTCCGTTGAAGGTAGGATGCTGATTGAGGCCGTACATGATCTTACGGGTGTTGTGATTGAGGATGATGAGGTAGATACTATTGGTGGATGGTTGTTTAAAGAACTTGAAGGTAGTCCTACCAAAGGTGAAAAAGTACAGGTAGGAAATTTTATATTTCAAGTCGAGGAATCAACCCGATTGCGTATTACGAGAGTTATGATACAGCGAGTGGATCATCAGGAGAACATGAAGGAACAATTAGAAGAAGATCTGTCATGAGATATGGTTTGATCATCGGTTCTATATGAGCGCCTAGGCTTGACTGAAGATAGATCTTCGGTCAAGCTTAGGCACTTTTTTATTATATTTTAGTTCATTTTCTAGGCTGGTGTCATATGCTATTTACTAAGAGATGATCAAGATAATTAATATGAATCTAAAGGAGGAGACTTTTATTGAACTCACAAATACGCAGTTACACACCATTTGTTGGACCATTTGATCCTTGTCCACCCTTGCTCTGTAGGACATATGTAGTACCACCTAATCAATTTATTAATTTCCAACCAACGGGTTGGCCGCAGTTCAGCCTTCCGGAAGCGTTGAGACGGGGGACGCTCTGGCCTGCACTTTATAGCCCATATACTTCTGGACAATCACAAGGGGGGGCTTCTTGATGGAGGGAACACCTGTAGCATGTGATCAACAATTTTATGAATGGCTTGAAGAACTGCAAATTGTAGATTTTGCGCTTGTAGAGCTAAACCTATTTCTCGATACGCATCCTGAGGATCTACAAAGCATTCAACAATACAACCAGCTTTCCCAAGAAAGAATGCGGCTTGCGAAGCAATTCCAAGAAGTATACGGACCTCTTATGAATTTCGGTCATGCTTTTTCAAAGTTTCCATGGCAATGGTCACAGTCCCCTTGGCCTTGGCAAGTATAGAATCTAGCGGAGGTGAGGTTTATTTATGTGGGTTTATGAGAAAAAGTTACAATATCCTGTAAGGGTTAGTAAGTGTGATCCCCAAATGGCCAAATACTTGTCTGAACAATATGGTGGTGCAGATGGCGAGTTGGCGGCAGCGCTTCGTTATTTAAATCAACGTTATACGATACCCGAAAAGGTTATTGGTCTATTGACGGATATTGGAACAGAAGAATTCGCTCACCTTGAGATGATCGCGACGATGATATATAAACTAACTAAGGATGCGACTGTGGATCAACTTAAAGCCGCGGGACTCGGTGCCCATTACGCCGCTCATGATAGTGCACTGTTCTATGAGAACGCCAGTGGAGTTCCATTCACCGCGGCTTACATTCAAGCGAAGGGTGACCCATTAGCTGATCTGTATGAAGACATTGCTGCTGAAGAGAAAGCACGGGCTACATACCAGTGGCTAATTGACATGACCGATGATGTTGATCTTCAGGATAGCTTGAAGTATTTACGAGAGCGTGAAATTGTGCATTCATTACGGTTTAAGGAAGCGGTTGAGATGATTAAGGGGGATCGGGAGCAGCAGAAGGTATTTTAAGGACAGAGACGGATAAAATTAGGCTGATCAGGTCCGATTAAATAACGAATTAATTTAGAAGCTGGTGCCAATAATGATATGGCATCAGCTTCTTTTTGACATATTAAGAAAGTATAAATTTCTTGGAGGACTTCCCGCTCTACGCATAAAGGTGGGACTAGAGCAGATGCATAAACTGCATTTAATTAGCAGGAAAAGTGGTGGAAGAGAGAGTTAGTTGTCTAAATTGCAGTTAAAAATGGCGATAACGCGGAAAAGTGGAGTTTCCAGTAATCTAGATGTACTCCATGCAACTAAAGTTAGCTTCAGAGGAAATAAGCTGAATGATAGAGACTAAGTATTGGACAAAGAAAAGGCCCCGAGATGTTATATCCGGGCCCTCTTTGTTGTAATCATCGCTCTTTTACCTCTACTTGCACGCGATTTACTTTTGTTCGGTAAACCCAAAGAGCATACTCTAAGGGTTTTACGATAGATTGACGATAAATATCCCTTTGACCACTTCTTGCGAATACTTCCCTTGCCGGTTTGGGGTTAACCTCTAGAAGGAAGACCTCACCTTTTTTGTTGATGGCTAAATCAAGAGCTAGTTCGCATAAAGCCCCATAGGACTTTTCTAGATAGGCCGCGGTTTCAAGCCCTAACTTTACTGATGTTTTCTTGACATGTTCCTGGGTTTCTTTATTGGTAATCCACTGTGGGAGTAAGGTATCCATTGGGATGGCTTGCCCCCCGCCATGGAGATTAGAGGTGACACTTCTCATAGCCCCCACTCTGCCAACGATTCCAGTTAGCTCCCAATGACCTTCCCGGTTTTTCTGTACCAGCATACGATAGTCATGTACGCGTCCATTAGGTAGTATTACTGGAATCCCTTCCTGTACAATATAACAGTTATTAATATTCCAAGTTCTTAGAATGCCTCCTAAAGTTGCGGCATGTATTCTTTGTGGTGTAATTATTTTACGTTGTTGATTGCGTCCTTGAATATAATATTGATGCTTACTATTCTTCATCTGCTCAATACGAAGAATTCCACGTCCACCCGTTCCATTAATCGGCTTTAAGTAGATGACAGATTTACTTTTAAGCATTCGTTTAATATCGGATAATTGGTTTACTAGCTTCGTTTCTGGTAAGTGTAGGCGGAAGCTTTCCTTATTAGAAAGTATTTCGTGAATCGTCCACTTGTTACGAAGCGGACGATTCAGAAAAAGGTGATGCCCATATTTTTTTCGGAAGGACAGTAGCTGTTCAAAACGAATGCCTTTTTGAATTCGACAGCGATCATAGATCATATCGGGGAATTCACGTAATCGGCGGGTCCACTTTTTTTTTGATGGATCATATTCCATAGCCATGATCTTCTGATTTCTTACATCCATTGGGGTGAATACGAAGATGTCAAGTCCAAGTTTTCTTCCCTCGATAATCATTTTTTGATAAATCATTCGTTCTTCAAGTTGTTTTCGGTCATTGAGGTAAAGTGTCAGAATACCTAAGACGGGAAGTGCCATATCGATTCACCTCCTCAGTGGTGTTTGTTATGACGTATGAGATATTGGCTGTATTCAAATATCCGTTCTAATGATTTTTTGCGAATATGTGATTCATCAAATTTCATTGGCCGTGCGTTCGCTTCGAAGAACCAGACTTTTCCGAAGCGGTCGAGTCCGAGATCCATGGACATTTCTCCAAGGTTGAATTGAGATGCTCTTTCAATCTGCCGAGCAATAATGAGAGCAGTTGTTTTTATTTGACTTATTTTCATAGACGACATATCCGATCCAAAGAGTGTAGAGATCAGTTTAGTAGGACTTTCAATCGTTCCACCACGCGGCACATGAGTCGTTATACTTTTTAATCCAGCCATTCTAGCTCCAACACCTGTAACTCCCCATTGACCTTTGCCTGTCTTTTGTAGCAAAATTCGTAAATCGAAGGGGCGATTATCTACCGTTGCCAGTTGGATTCCCTGCTGAACAATATAAGGAGAACTACCTGTTTCTTTCTTAAGACGAACCCAGAGCCTTCTCATGCTAGCCGTTTTATAGGTGATACTTGATCTACTATTTTGGATTTTTAGCCTATATGGCAATGATTTTTCTTTTTGGATTTTCAACATCATAATGCCCTTACCAGCTTTTCCGCTTTCAGGTTTCAAATATAAATAGGGTTGTTTATCAATAATACTGGAAAGTGATACCTCTCCAACTAAGCGTTTCGTCTTGGGCACTAAATAATCAGTGGACTTAGAAACCTTGAGCCATTCGAATAGATCCCATTTATTAAAGAAATAAGGATTGTAGAAATGAATACTCGGATGCTCTAAATAGCTTTTTATTTTACTTTGTACCCAAGGCTTCTCCTCATCTTCACGCATAGGAATTCGGTTGTAGATGACCTGTGGTAGGGGGAACTGTTGTGCCTCCCAATCTTTGTTATTGGCCTTTAGTGTATATCCTTTAACTGTGGGTGAGGTTAACTTTAAATCACGCAGTGTAACCACATAGACAGGGAAGCCCATTTCTTTCCCTGTCCGGACGATATCCATAAAATTAGCATGATTGCCCCGGAAACCTCTTATGGAATCGGGCATGGTCAGTATGGCAACAACCGGTTTAATATCTTCAGAATTCCGGCTGTTCACTGGCTTATCCTCCTACGAAACTTACTGAGATACAGACAATGCTCCAAGATATGCTCGATCGAGGCTTTCCCTTCATTCTTTAGTGACGGATGATGGAATATGGATCTACCTGGTTTAGCGTTCGCTTCGAACATCCAAATCTTCTCATCTTGATCAATTCCTATATCGAATCCAATTTCACCAAGCAGATGTTGATGGTGGAATTCAATAGCCTCGGCAAGCGCTATAGCAACTTGTTTTGCTTGCTTGAGCACTTCGTCTGAACGTGACCCAAAGCTACGGCTTAGTGCCTGTTCCGGAGTCAAGAGAGAGCCACCACTTTTCAAATGTGTGGTCACGCTACCCCGACCAGCCTTTTTGGCACCAATGCCGACAACAACCCATTGGTTATTACCGTTTTTATGCATGTGGAAACGGAAATCAATAGGACAATTGTCGATCTCTATTAAACGAATCCCTTGTTGAATAACATAACCTTGTAGTATTCGACCATGTTTTGAGTTCAGCATACGCATGAGACTATTGAAATTACTGAAACGAAGGAGAACATTTTCTTTGTTCTTGCGATAGCGTACGAAATAGCCACGTTTGGGTAAATAAGTAATCCGATAGATTCCATTACCCAGACTCCCACCGGAAGGTTTGTAATATACAAATTGATGACGCTGCAACATATCTTTCAACATCTCAGTACTTGGGTTCATATGGGATTCAGGAACGTAACGGTTAACTGTATTATCATTTTCAAGAAGAGTATATATGTCTGATTTATTAAAAAAGCTCCAGTTAAAGAAAGGAATTCTTTTGCGACCGAAACGATCTCTCAATTGGCTGATGGATGCTGAGGTTTCTGCCTTACGACTCGGTAGTCTATTGTAGACCACATCCGGAAGGGGGACCGTTTTACGGGTGAACACGCCAGCATCTGAAAGAAAGTATCCGCGAACGGTCTCCTGCTGCCAATTAATATCTTTAGGAGTGAATGCAAAAACATAGGCTTTCTTACTTCCTTCCCTAAGCAGTTGTTTGATGAAACCTGTTCTAGAACTAAAAGGTCGCGTGATTGAGTTGCTAGGTCCGTCCGAAAGAATACCAATTAAGGGTCCAAGTTGAAATTCGTTTTCTTGAAGATTACGAAGAAATACTCCCCCTGATTTGGGGATGTGAATAACATTTCGAATTCCAGATCCTAAATAGAGATGGTTACCATCTTTCTTTATAGATCTGACGCGTGCAGGAACAACCTCTTTCCCCAAGCGAAGCTGTATACTTTTTTTGTTGGAGAGTTTGAGGCTTTTCATTAAATTATTTGAAATGTAGACGACTTTCTCGGGTTGTTGTGAAAAGTGGACATTGCAAAAAGTCAAACTCATGAATTTACCCTCCTAAGTTGTCGAAGCAATAAATAACGAGCGTAGCGGATTGGATTCTCAGTAGCGAGAATTGCGATTGTCTGATCCTCGACGTGTTCAAAAGAGGAGCGACCTGGTTTAGAGTTGGCTTCAATAATCCAAACATTTCCTTTTGGATCGATACCGAAATCGATACCAAGCTCACCCAATCGACCGAAATTGCTCTCAAGGATTGGCGGAATATCATTCGACAGTTTATGAAGAATAGTCATGATATGCTCAGCTAAAGTCGCTCCATATTCCCGATCCAAGAATGGAGGGACTGGTCTAGCCGTCCCACCTCCGTGTAGATTGGAAGTGACTCCGCCAAGTTGGCCTTGTCGTACTGCCATGCCTGTGAGCATCCATCGTCCTGCACCATTTTTTTGCATGAGTGCTCGTATATCAAAAGGATGACCTTGTTTATTGGATAAATGTAAATAAGGCTGAATGATATATGGACGATGATGAATGAATTGGTGAATCCATGCTAGGGCTTCAGTGACATGATCAAAGATTTGGATAAGTTCTTTATTATAGCGATCGCGCCCTCTAATCATTAATCTGTCTTTACCAGGGGATATTTGTACATGTAGAGTTCGTTTCCCTTGTGAACCTGCTTGTGGCTTTAGAAACACCTGGCCTTGATACGATTCTAAGCAGGTGATCAGAGATTTAGGACCTGAGTAATAAGTGGTGGGTGGAAGATAGGGAATTAAAGTAGAGCTAGCTTTCAACTTGTTGTATACTTGCCATTTCCCAGGTAATCCTCTGGCCCACAATAGCGATTGATTCTGTGTTCCAGATAAGGTAAGTAGCTTAGATATCATTCTTTTTTCTGTTCCTTGTTTATGAAAGCAACGATCGTATAACAAATCAGGGATAGGAACAATGACTTTCTTCCAACCTCCACTCCCATAAACATAGCCACTCACTTGATGATGAAAAAGTTTCATCGTCCCAGGGATCAAGACAACGACGGATAATCCGTATTTGGCACCTGCCTGACTTAAGCGACGGCAGTAATGTTGTTCTGAGAAAGGCTGGTGTCCTGATCTGTCGCTACATAGAATGCCAAGTGAACCAATGTGTTGAGGAGTCATGATTAACAGCTCCTTAAAATCCAGATAAAAAACAACAATATTGTATGAGTTGTTTGACAGATGGTCGAACTTTTTGTTCATTAAGTGGTGTATTATCATTTTTGGAAGGCTTAGAATTGACTTCGAGCAGCCAGATACGCCCTGAAGTATCCATGGCTAGGTCAATTCCCAACTCACCAAAATGGGCAGGTATGCTGTTATCAAGACTTTTAGCTATTTGCATAGCGGCTAATTTCAGATTCGCGTGAGCTGAATTTTTGGCGGTCAGTGGCATATTGCTTTTCATAACAGCTTCTTTCACATGGCTAAGGCTGCCACCCCTAGCTAAATTGGATACAAAGTGATTTCCTCCAGCTATGCGTGCCACAATAGATGTAATACTCCATTGGCCGCTACCATTTTTTTGTACTAATGCACGAAAGTCTACTGGGTGTTTACCATGGTCAATCAGAGTTAATCCTTGTTGAATTTGATAACGTGTGCTTTTCATTTTCCCTGAAATACTATTGAATAGCTTAGGAAGAGTGGGATACACATTTTTGTGAGTACCGCCTAATGTAGTGGATAATGTTTGGAATGTACCGTCAGATTGCTTAGAGACACGTATAATACCCTTACCTAGACTGCCTCTAACGGGTTTGAGAAACACGACTGGATACTGCGTACACATTTTCTTCAGAATATTATATCCATTTAATAAATAAGATTCAGGCATGTAGCGTTTGAGATTTGACTCTTTTTTTAATGCATCGAAAACTTCGGTTTTGTCTAGAAATTTTTCGTTGAAAATGTGACCACCATGTAAGGATTTTACTTCCCTCATAAAATGCTGTACGCTTGGTTTATTCTCCAATTTTCGCGAAGTCAGACGATTGTTCACGACATCAGGGATTGGCATTTGAGTCATGCGCCAGCCATCATCATAAGACCAGCCTTCCATGCTGCTGGAATTGGATGTGATATGATTTGGGGTGAAGAAGTAAACATATGCTCCTTGCTTTTGGCAGGCATTGACTAGCTCACGACAGAACATTGAGATAGAACCAAAGGGGTTATTAGGCGTATTCGGGAAATCACGACTGATCATGATACCGATGAGCGGACCTAATCGTAGCGTTCGGCTCCCAGCATGATAATTGATTCTTAAAACCGGTCGAGATGATAACCCCATTTGCTTAGATAACGCTGCACTGATTCGTAGGCCGCTATACTTTGGTATCGAGATGACGATAATCTCCTGTTTAAAGGAACCGAATACCAATTGTAAAGGGCGATCTGTGGGTATTTTCCACAGTTTGATTAACCTCTCACCCAACATGATTGCGTTCGCCTGCACAATGCCTGGTTTGAATAGTTGGATCGATATCTTTTTTGTGGACATCGTGAGTCTCCTTCCAACAACAACTTGATGTCATAAGTCATATTTGGACTGTGCATATTGCATGTAATTCATCATATGAGGACATATATCCCTTGGTGATTGACCATTTCTCAGAATTGGAGAGTAATTTTAAAGGAGGAACAAATAATGAACATTTATGACAAGGCCCATGATTTAGCAAAAGCACTTAAGGATAGCCAAGAGGTACAGGAGATCAATTCGGCTATGAGTTTGATTGACAAGGATCCAGAAGGGAAAGACATGCTTGAAGATTTCCGTAAGCGTCAAATGGAACTTCAGCAACAGATGATGACTGGTGAGATGCCTGCTCCAGAAGAAATGGAGAAAATGGAGAAGGAGTTCGAAGTGCTTAGCTTGAACTTAAATATCCGTCGTTTATTTGAAGCAGAACGTCGGTTGAGCGTTATTATTGAAGATGTGAACAAGATTATTACAGATAGCCTTCAGCATTTATATGGCGGATCAAATATATAATATCAGCTTCTCTTAAATTCTATTCATATTGTATTTGCTATCTTCATAGACTAGATATATAGATTTAGAAATGAAGGAGTTGCATATGGATGAAGAAGGGAAGAAAGTTCGTGCATGTCCTGTACATGCTACTTGCTTTAGCGATGTTATTGTATGCTTTACCTATGATTACGTTCAGTAGTGGGGATGTTTGGATATCTGCGTTCGGAGTAGTGTGGGTTTTATTCGCATTCCTAGTCATTGCTGCCCATTGGCATGTTATTCTCGGCGTAGATGAAGAGAAGAAGAAAGCACTTGAGCGGATAAGACAAGCTAAGTTTCAACAATGGCAAATGAAGTGGTCACAAGAGACCGAGAGAAACGAGAGTATGTAGTTGTTATGCGCTAATAATACTAAGTATTTAATAGAGCGGGGTTGTCCAAAGTCATTGAAATGGCTTTGGACAACCCCGTTATTTTAACAAAAGAGAAAGTATAATTTTCTATGGGAAACACCTCGTGTAGTGGCATCATGGAGAGTAACCGCGTACAATTCCTAACAGAAATAGCAGCCTCTATTCTGCCTAAATCGTCACTTTTGGAATTCTAACGGAAGTGAGTGACCTTATTTGGCCTTTTTCTTGGGATTTGAGCTGTTAATACGCATATAGAGGTCTGTATTTCCGTTAAATTTTCATTTCAGTGTTTTTTCGTGGAATAAGGTCTCTGGCTTCCGTTAGAAAGGTTAGAAAGTCTACCGCCGGCGAATAAGTGTCTAAACAACACTTAAATTAGCGGAACAGGTTGGCTAGCAAAAATAGGTGCACGAATGACATCTAATTTCCTCGAAAACTCGGATTTTCCCCATTTTCCTACTTTTAACTACCACTTTTACATCTATTTCCTCACCTTTCGCCCTTTCCGACCTAATAGATACATGTTATGTAGCTATTTGATGAACCTACCATAGAAACTGCTTATTTCTTCATTTTTCATAGTTCACGATGCATGATATAATAGGTACAGAATAGTACAGATTATAGTGCGGGGGTGTAACAGTTGGAGAGTCGAGACGATACGATCACGAAACATGAACAGTTGCTCCAATACATTGAGAGATTAAAGGTAGGAACGAAGATATCGGTACGTAAACTGGCTAAAGAAATGGGGGTCAGCGAGGGAACCGCTTATCGTGCCGTGAAGGAAGCTGAGAATCTCGGAATAGTTATTACTAAGGAAAGGATAGGTACCATTCGGGTTGAGAAAAAGCCACGTAACATATCTGAACAGTTAACCTTTTCTGATGTGGTGGAAATTGTAGAAGGCCAAATGTTAGGTGGAGCAGATGGACTTCATAAAAATCTTCACAAGTATGTTATTGGTGCGATGAAGATTGATGCGATGGCAAAGTATATAGACGCAGGGAGTCTTTTAATTGTTGGAAACCGTGACAATGCACATTTGCTGGCACTTAAGCAGGGGGCGGGTGTACTCATAACTGGAGGATTCGGAATTAGCCGTGAAGTAAAGGTATTAGCTGATCAGCTCAATCTACCTATTTTCTCTTCACGTCATGATACATTTACTGTTGCTTCAATGATAAATAGAGCTATTTTTGATAGAATAATAAAGAAGAAAATAATGATTGTTGAAGATATTGTGGTCAATAAACCCAAAATTAGCGCCCTCAAAATATCAAGTACTCCCGAGGAATGGAGAGCACTTGCTAAGCAAGTTGGAGAAGAGAGGTATGCAGTCACAGATGAATGGAATAGGGTGATCGGTATCGTGAACCTGAGGGATATTGAATGCTTAACGGAAGGGCAATCGATCGAAAAGGTACTCATTCGAAATCCTATTACAACTAGTTTGCAGACATCTCTTGCATCCGCAGCACAACTAATGATGTGGGAAGGGATTGATTTCTTACCTGTTGTCGATCGCAATCGGAAGCTGATCACAACCATTAGACGTAAGGAAGTTCTACAAGCGATGAGAGATGCGCAGCAGCATTCGCAGCTAGGTGAGACGTTTGATCAATTAATCTGGAATGGAATTGCTGAGGAGCGGGATCAGGAAGGACGATTGTATTTCCACGGCTTTATTACTCCTCAAATGGCGACTGACCTGGGTACTATTTCGGAAGGCGTATTAGCTACAGTGATGACCCAAGCCGCATTTAAATACACGAAAGATATTTCGGGAAATGATTATGTGTTAGATAATATGTCTACTTATTTCTTGCGACCGGTTCAGATAGAAGATCAGATTGTTATCGTTTCTAAGTTATTAGAGATGAGTCGGAGAACATGCAAAATAGAAATTGAAATGTCTCATGATGACACATTAGTCTGTAAAGGCGTCATGACGCTTCAATCGATTGAACATGGCTAAAATTATTTTTGAACAGGTACTCTTACTTAGATAGGTTGAGCTTTGGATTTCTGCTGCACATAATGTTTGCGATTCCGTATGCCTGCGAATAAATTGAATACACCGAGGACCATGAATAATGCCTCTACAATGACTGCGGGTGTAGATCCCTGGAATACAAACATAAAGGTGATGGATAATATGATGAGCATGAATCCCATCAATATATTGGTAATAGCGCCAAAGAGTCCGCGATCGATTGGATCAGAGGAACGGTGTGAACGTAGGCTGTAATATGCTGAAGTAATGCATGTTGCGACCAATAATATCATGAGAATAGTCTTAATTATAGAAATCATTACCTTCTATTCACTCCTTAACAAATGATAATTTTGCTTGTATTGTACCATAAATGAGAGACTAACGGACAGGAATACTAATACTAATCCATATTTGCAACACACTATCTGCGAGTAGCATCGTTTTGATCTGAATGACGTAATCTTTCTCACGAACAAAGTAGGATTTACGATCGAGAAGTGCTCTAGTTAGTTTACTATCGGTGTCGATCTCATACACACTTCTACCACGTAACACCTCTACATCTTTTCCAACTTTAAGTAAGATCTCCTTCACAATCAAGGAATCGAGAGGGGGGTCTTGTTGCTCAGCACGTATCTTTATTTCTTTGATCACCGTCTGCTGAGTACTATATTTTTTTAATGTTTTGTTATCCTCTTCGAATTGCTTCTTCTGTATAAGTAAGTCTTGATTCTCAAGCCAAAGCTGATTATAGCTCGCATGAAAAATAGCATTATATAGGATACTACCAATGACTATTCCAAGTACGAGAAAAGCAGTTAGTTTTGAACGAAACATAAGAGTTGGAGGGATTCGCATCGTTATCGCCTACCGTTGCATATCCATTTGACTAATTCGCTGCCGGCGTGAGCACCTAGAAAAGCGAATAGAAGAAAGAGAATCTGTTTGATTGCAGGTGATAGATTACCGATGAAGAAGTTGCTTTCGATGACGCGCATAGGATCGATCGTTCCACCTACAGCCGCTGCTAATGCCCAAATCTTAATTCGATCAGCAATATCAAGCATAGTTTGAGTGGGAGGTTGTAAGGAAATGACAGCCCCCATGCCTCCAACCAAGGCACCCCCGAGCACAATACCGAAGGCGATGAAGAAGTCTAAAATCGCTTTTGATAAAAAAGTACTCATAAACCCGTCCCCTCTCTTGAACAATGGTTCGTATAGCGCTTGTCCTTTTTATTTCAATATAAATATCGTTTATACTTGCTGTTACCCATTCTATGGGCGTTCCCTATAGGAATATGATAAAATAAGAGAAAGTCTTTTAAAAAAATATTGAACTAGCGATGAAAGGGAGGGCGAACATGGCTTCATTTGTACATCTACATGTTCATAGTGAATTTAGCCTCCTGGACGGAGCCGCACGTATTACGGATCTCGTGCAACAGGCTGCTGATTTAGGAATGAAGTCGTTGGCTCTTACTGATCACGGGGTTATGTACGGTGCAGTTCCGTTCTATAAGGCGTGTAAAAGTAAAGGTATCAAGCCCATTATAGGCTGTGAAGTTTATTTCACCTCGGGTTCTCGTAAAGAGAGAGGTAGTCGAAAGGATCAGCCGATCTATCATTTAATACTGTTAGCTAAGAACGAGATAGGCTATCGAAATCTGATGAAGCTATGCTCTATTGGACATTTGGAGGGCTTTCACTATAAACCACGGATAGATTTGGATGCACTTCGAAATTACAATGAAGGAATTATATGTCTTAGTGCATGCTTAGGTGGCGAAGTGCCACAACAATTACTACATGGTCGTTACGAAGAGGCGCGCAAAGCAGCGCTTCGCTACAAAGATATATTTGGTGATGATTTCTATTTAGAACTTCAGGACCATGGGATATCAGAACAGAAGAGGGTCAATCCTCAGTTGCTCGAGCTTAGCAAAGAGACAGGTATTTCCTTAGTGGCGACTAATGATGTACATTATTTAAAGCATGAGGATGCCGAGATGCAGGATGTTCTTATCTGTATCGGAACAGGAAAGACCGTAGATGATGAGCAAAGACTACGAATTCCGACAGACCAGTTATATTTCAAAAGTGGGGAGGAAATGGCCCGCTTATTTCCTCATGTTAAAGAGGCTTTGGAGAATACGAATCTTATTGCTGACAAATGTCAGCTCGAGCTTGAATTTGATCGTTCAATACTGCCACAGTATAGCCCACTACCCGAAGGGATGAGCTCGGAGCAATATTTACATGCGTTATGTTCAGAAGGGCTTATAGCGCGTTATGAGAAGTCAGACAGATGGCAGAATGCAGATGGTAGACGAGAGATAGAAGAAAGACTTTCCTATGAGCTTGGAGTCATTGGCAGCATGGGATTTGCTGATTACTTCCTTATCGTGTGGGATTTCATTGCGTTCTCGCATAAGAATGGGATTGCAACAGGGCCTGGTCGTGGATCTTCTGCTGGAAGTATTGTAGCCTACGTGCTGAAGATCACGAATGTGGATCCTATGAAGTACCATTTGCTCTTTGAACGATTCTTGAATCCAGAACGGGTGACGATGCCAGATATAGATATCGATTTCAGTGACGAGCGGCGAGATGAAGTGATTGAGTATGTGGTAGATAAATATGGTCGAGAGCATGTAGCTCAGATTATCACTTTTGGTACGATGGCTGCGCGAGCTGCGGTTAGGGATGTCGGAAGGGCACTGAATATACCCTTTGGGGATGTGGATAAAGCGGCTAAGCTAATTCCTAATCAACTTGGTATTCGTATTGACAGAGCGATGGAAGTAAGTGCTGATCTAAAGAAATTGTACGATGCTAGTGGTAAGACGAGAGAGATGCTGGACATGGCAATGAAGGTAGAGGGAATGCCGCGACATTCGTCTACACATGCGGCAGGTGTCGTTATTTCACGTGATCCTCTAACAGATGTTGTACCTTTACAAGAAGGTAGTGAGAAGACAGCGCTCACGCAGTATTCGATGGAGATTCTGGAGAGTATCGGTTTGCTGAAGATGGACTTTCTAGGACTTAGAACTCTTTCGATCATTGAACGTTCGATGAAATGGATTGGTGAAATGACGGGGAATACTCCGAATTTCGATCATATCTCAGATGATGATTTACAGACGTATGCCATGCTTGGACATGGAGATACAACGGGTGTGTTCCAGTTAGAATCAGCCGGTATGAGACGAGTATTGAAGGAGATGAAGCCTTCAACATTTGAAGATATTATTTCCGTTCTTGCTCTATATCGCCCAGGTCCGATGGAGTTTATCCCGAAATATATTCAAGCGAAGCATGGTCTGTTGGAAGTGGAATATCCACATGCAGACTTGGAGCCGATCTTGAAAGATACATATGGCATCATTGTGTATCAAGAACAGATTATGAAGATTGCATCCACGATGGCAGGATTCTCACTAGGTGAATCAGATCTACTGCGTCGTGCTGTTTCGAAAAAGAAGCGGGAAGTGCTGGACCGAGAAAGAAGTCATTTCGTAGATGGAAGTATGAAACAGGGTTATACCGGAGAAGAAGCTAATCGGGTCTACGATATGATTGTGCGTTTCGCTGATTATGGATTTCCACGAGCGCATGCTGTAGCCTACGGAGTACTTGCATTCCAGACGGCTTATCTAAAAGCTCATTACCCTGCTCAGTTCATGGCCTCGATGTTGACAGCTGTGATGGGGAATCATCGGAAAGTAGCTGAGTATGTGCTTGAATGTCGGAGGATGGACATCGGTGTGTTATCTCCTGACGTTAATGAAAGTGGCGTGCTCTTCACACCTGTTCCAGCAATGGGAGAGGGAGACAGTCCTACTGATAAGTTAGGTTCTGATCATATCCGGTTCGGGTTAGGCGCAGTGAAGAACGTAGGTACCCAAGCGGTGGAGAATATTCTTCTTATGAGGCAAGACAAGCCCTTCGAGAGTCTTCTTGATTTCTGCAGACGAATTGACCTAAGGGTATGTAACAAAAGAGTTATTGAATCACTCATCCAGGCGGGGGCCTTTGATTCCTTACCTGGACATCGTGCTCAAGTGTTAGCTATGTTAGATGAAATCGTTGATGCTGCAGTGAAGTGGCGCAAGGAGCGCGATGATTTGCAGATTCAAATGTTTGATTTCGTAGAGAGTGCGAATTGGGATATTGCTTATCCTGATATAACGCCATTTACCGCAGGACAGCAGCTTGAACTGGAACGCGAATTACTCGGATTATATTTGTCTGGACATCCACTTGACGATTATGATGAATTGTTAGATCAGATGACGATGGTTGACCGTCTAATGGATCTTAGTGAACTACCAGATGACACGCGGACAGTTGTTGTTGGGATGGTTGTTTCCATTAAGACAATAACGACTAAGCAAGGAAAGGCTATGGCATTCATAGAGTGTGAAGATCAGATTGAGCGCTGTGAGGTTGTCTTATTTCCTGAAGTGTGGAGACGTAGTTCTGCATGGATTGAGAAGGGTGCTTTACTTGGTCTAAGAGCTAGAGTGCAACAACAAGATGAAGGATTTAAATTGCTTGCGGAGGAAGTTGTACCTCTAGATAGTAAAGGGTTAGTGCAGTTAGTGAAACGTAACAGCGTCGTTCTGAAAGGGAGTGAGCAACCATTAGGGAAGACTGCTTCACAGGGGCGAACCTCGAATACAGGGGCGAAGGTAGGTCAACATGAAATTTCGAGTGAGCCGAAGGTTATCGAAGAAAACTCGAAGCCTACGACTGAACAACGTGTATTCGTAAAGATTGGTCATCATGCGGAGAATGCACAGCTATTGACTGGATTGAAAAAGTTGCTTCAGATGCATCCGGGTACGGTTGCGACGGTACTCTTTTATGAACAAAGTCAGAAGTTGCTTGCATTAAGTGATAAATATCGAATTAAACCGTCCCCAGAGCTGTTTAAGGTGATGGAACAAATGTTAGGTGAAGGTACAGTACGAATGAAATAATTGTGAGAGCCAATTATATCCAATACTATTTCTTGCGGTTAAAAAGATAAATATGGTATCATGGGTTCATTATATGTACTTAGAATTTGAGTGTAGGGGGCTTTGCGAAAGTGTGGACGGTTATTTATATTGCACCTACCGCTAAGTTTGCAGAAATGATCGAGACCAAATTAACAGAAGAAGGTTTCTTGGTTCGTGCACGTCCCATTAATTTGTCCAAGCAGCAGTTCGAAATTCAGGTTCCTTCTAGGGAACTTGAGGAAATTCAGGAAGTTCTGAACACTATTCTACATCCTTTAACTTAATACAATCAATAAATGGTGTATAATAGAAGATTATCGGAAAGAACGGCCAACAAATTAACGGCTGGAGAGGTGTAGTTGTGTTTAAAGACATATTTCAGAAAAAAAGAAAATACGCGACCATTCCTTCAGATCGTGTGGGACGTGACAATAGCCCAGAGGGTGAGCGTCCGAAGCGTGAAATTCCGGAAGGCCTTATGAGCAAATGTGCTAAGTGTGGTATCATTCAGTATAGTAAGGAACTGGAGAAGAACTTGAAGGTATGTACTTCTTGTGGATATCATATGCGTCTAAATGCTATGGAACGAATCCAGATTACTTTGGATGAGGAAGGCTTTGAAGAATTCGATAGCAACATGATCTCTGTGGATCCACTGAAATTTCCTGGCTATGCAACCAAGTTAGAAGAGCAAGCGATGAAATCAGGTTTGCGTGAAGCTGTTGTTACCGGACAAGGAACTCTTTCTGGGCTTCCAGTAGTCGTAGCTGTTATGAGTTTTGATTTCTTTAGTGGAAGTATGGGATCAGTCGTTGGTGAGAAAATAACACGTGCGATTGAGATCGCAATGGAACGACAATTGCCTCTCATTATTTTCTCTACCTCTGGTGGTGCTAGAATGCAAGAGAGTATTCTTAGTTTAATGCAGATGGCCAAAACAAGTGCTGCACTCGCACGCTTTAATGAACAGGGTGGTCTATACATTTCTGTCATCACCGATCCAACAATGGGTGGTGTTTCTGCTAGCTTCGCCACACTCGGAGACATTAATATAGCAGAACCTGGAGCTGTATTTGGGTTTGCTGGACGACTCGTTATTGAACAGACTATTCGTCAGAAGCTTCCTGATGAATTCCAAACGGCCGAATATAATATGGCGCATGGACAATTGGATTTAGTGACACATCGCAAAGAAATGTGCGGAATGCTTGCTAAGCTTATTGAATTTCATACGATGAAGGGGGAATTTTAAATGGCTGCGGAGATGCCCTTTGAATTACCTCTCGTAGAGATGCGTAAAAAGATCGATGAGTTGTATGTGTTCGGACAGGAAAAAGGTATTGATTTCACGGATGAGATTTCTAAACTTGAGGAACGATATATGAAGTTGGAAGAAGAAATCTATTCCAGTATTTCAGCGCCTCAAAAAATACATCTTGCAAGACATCAACAACGGCCAACATCATTAGAATTAATAGAACTTATTTTCACTGATTTTGTTGAATTACATGGAGATCGTTTATTTGGTGATGATCTTGCTATTGTTGGTGGAATTGCGACATTGAATGGTGTTCCTGTAACGGTATTGGGACAGCAACGAGGCAAGGATACGAAAGATAATATTGCACGATTCTTCGGGAGCGCACACCCAGAGGGCTTTCGAAAAGCATTGAGACTTATGAAGCAAGCAGAGAAGTTTAAACGTCCTATTATTACATTTATTGATACAAAGGGTGCTTATCCGGGTAATGCGGCTGAAGAGAGAGGCCAATCTGAAGCGATTGCTCGAAACCTCAGAGAGATGTCTATATTAGGAGTTCCTGTTGTCTGTGTCATTATTGGGGAGGGTGGTAGTGGCGGAGCACTGGGTATGGCTGTAGGTAACCGTGTTCTCATGTTAGAACACGCGATCTATTCTGTTATTTCCCCGAATGGTGCTGCTTCCATTCTATGGAAAGATGCAAGCAGGGCTGATCAAGCGGCTGAGGCGATGAAAATCACGGCTGAAGATCTGCTGAAGTTTGAAGTGATTGAAGACATTATCTCTGAACCCAAAGGTGGGGCTCATAGGGATTATGAATTAACAGCACAGCATATTAAGGAAAGCCTGTGTAAGCATCTGAAGGAGCTCTCCGTTATGGATAGCCAAGAGCTGAAAGAAGATAGATATTTAAAATTCAGGAAACTAGGTCAATATACATTTGAACCTATTACCCCAACTGAGAATGTGAACGCCCAAGTCACAGAAATTGAGTAATGTGACAAAGTTACTATACAAAAGCTTCATAGTGTAGTAAATTAAGTAGTTGAAAAGAAGATAAAGAGAGATCTTAAAAAACGGAGGAAACATAATGCGTAAAACAAAAATTGTATGTACAATCGGTCCGGCAAGTGAATCGTTAGAAAATATTAAGAAATTGATTAATGCAGGTATGAATGTAGCTCGTCTGAACTTTTCTCATGGTGATTTTGCTGAACACGGAAATCGGATTAACGTTATTCGTCAAGCTTGTCAAGAGTTAGGAAAGACAGTGTCAATTCTTTTAGATACGAAAGGCCCAGAAATTCGTACAGGTACACTTGGAGTTGATTCAATTGAACTAGTACAGGACGAATTCATTACACTAACTACTGAGGAAATTTTAGGTGATAAGAACCGTGTTTCGATTACTTATGCTAATCTTCCAAATGACGTAGAAATTGGATCGACTATTCTGATTGATGACGGTTTGATTGGTTTAACGGTTGTCGAAATTAAAGGAACAGAAATTAAATGTGTCATCGTTAACGGTGGTACAATTAAGAGCAAGAAAGGCGTTAACGTACCAGGAGTTCGTATTTCTCTACCAGGTATTACAGAGAAAGATACTGCTGATATCATTTTTGGAATTGGACAAGATGTCGATTTCATCGCAGCTTCGTTCGTTCGTAAAGCGAGTGACGTTCTTGAAATTCGTGAATTGTTAGAAAAACACAATGCAGGTCACATCAACATTATTTCTAAGATCGAAAACCAAGAAGGTGTCGATAATTTAGATGAAATTATTGCTGTTTCTGATGGGTTGATGGTTGCACGTGGAGATCTAGGAACAGAAATTCCTGCAGAAGACGTACCATTGGCACAGAAGAGCATGATTGCTAAATCGAACCGTGCTGGTAAACCAGTCATTACAGCTACGCAAATGTTGGATTCTATGCAACGTAATCCACGTCCAACTCGCGCTGAAGCAAGTGATGTAGCAAACGCGATTTTTGACGGAACGGATGCTATTATGTTGTCTGGTGAAACAGCTGCTGGTAAATACCCTGTGGAATCAGTTCTTACGATGTCTCGTATTGCTGAGAAGGCAGAGTCAGCTTTGAATTATCGTGAATTATTTGCGAAACAAAGCACATTCCAAGAAACAACAGTTACGGATGCAATTAGCCAAGCAGTTGCTATTACTGCGATGGATTTGAATGCTAAGGCTATTATCTCTTCGACTGAGACAGGTCACACAGCTCGTGTAGTAGCTAAATACCGTCCAGAAGCTCCTATTATTGCTGTGACGACAGAAGATCGTACGATGCGTCGTCTGACTCTTACATGGGGAGTGACACCTGTTAAAGGCCAATTGGCTTCCACAACGGATGAAATGTTTGATTATGCCGTTCAAGGTGGTCTGAACTCAGGTATGGTTAGCGAAGGAGACCTTGTTGTTATTACAGCAGGTGTACCATTGGGACGTTCAGGTTCTACGAATCTTATTAAAGTAAGTGTAGTTAATAAAGCTTAATTCTTTAATTCAGTGGGCGATATGAACTGAATGTTAAATAGATGAAGTGACGGTCTAATACAATTAGATCGTCTTTTCTTTTCAGTAATATCTACTAAGGGAGTCCGTATTTGCTAAACTGGATAATTGTTTGTGAGTATATTATGCTTATTAAACATAATCTGAAGGGGAAGGTAACTAAGGAGGGTTCCTAGAATATGTGGAAATGGGCATGGGGAATTATAGTCGTTATTATCATCATTGAGGTATACTTGTTTAACTTGGTTGTTGGAAACTTCGGGGGAACCAAATCGCTACTCCTTACGTTATTTACTTCAGCAATTGGACTGGTTATGATGCGTTTTGAAGGGAGAAAAGTGTTACAGGATGCTCGCTTACAAATGAATAGCGGTCAAATTCCTGGGAGAACTTTGGTTGATGGATTAAGTATTTTTATTGGGGGAATCTTATTAGTGCTGCCCGGTTTCCTTATGGATATTGTCGGCTTCAGCATGATATTCCCACTAACTCGTCCAATCTATCGTATTCTCATTTTGAGATGGCTGAAAAGTAAGATGAAGAACGGGAACATGAAGGTGTATAAAAGGTAAAAGATAATATCTCGTAATAGCAACAAGAAATTGGTTATAAATACGATAAAACATTTTAATGTAATAAATACGTCGCATGATGTTCACAAATCAGACAATTTCCAGTATGATGGTAGAAGGTTTGTTTTTTGCGTTTTGATTTATATTATTTTCATTTAATGTTATGTAAATGTTTTCATTGTTGTAGACAGCTACTTATAAAATATGTTTTTTACAAAGGAGAGACGTACGATGACAGCTACCAAAGGATTAGAAGGTATTGTTGCAGCAACCTCTACCATCAGTTCAATCGTGGATGGTGTACTTACATATCGCGGCATTGATATCGATGATTTAGCATTACATGCCAGCTTTGAAGAAGTGGCTTACCTGTTATGGTTCGGTAAGTTACCCAATGTACAAGAGTTAAGTGATCTGAGACAAGATCTAGACACTTTCGCACCAATTCCGCAATTATTAATTGAACAAATGAAATTATATCCTAAAGATGTGAACACAATGGCTACTCTTCGTTCTGCGGTATCTGCTCTTGCTTTGTACGATGATGAGGCGGATGACATGAGTCGTTCCACGAATGAGAAAAAGGCTATAAGACTACAGGCGCAATTGCCTACAATCGTGGCAGCACTCTCACGTATTCGCCAAGGTAAGGAACCAATCGCACCTCAGAAAGGTCTATCCATAGCGGAGAATTTTCTGTACATGCTAAGAGGCGAACGACCGGATGAGACTTCTATCAAGGCATTGGATCAAGCGCTCGTGCTTCATGCTGATCATGAACTGAACGCTTCTACATTCGCTGCGCGTGTAACGGTGGCGACGCTCTCAGATATATATTCAGGTGTTACTTCAGCGATTGGTGCCCTGAAAGGCCCATTGCATGGTGGAGCAAATGAAGCTGTTATGAGAATGCTAGATGAGATTGGTGACATTGATCAAGTTGAGAGCTATATTCAAGAGAAGCTGAATAATCGCGAGAAGATTATGGGATTCGGTCATCGGGTATATAAGAACGGAGATCCGCGGGCGAAATTCCTGCAGAAGATGTCACGTGATCTTGGTGAGATGAAGAATGACACTAAACTCTATACCATGTCTATAAAGATAGAAGAGATGATCACTGGACAAAAAGGTCTGAAGCCAAACGTCGATTTCTATTCTGCATCTGTATACACACAACTTGGTATTGAAAGTGAGTTATTTACTTTGATCTTTGCAATTAGTCGAGTATCAGGGTGGACAGCGCATATCCTTGAACAATGGGTTGATAACCGTATTATTCGTCCACGGGCTGAATATATAGGATTAACTGATCAGAAGTATATACCTATTGAATTACGAGCATAAAAGACTTAGTTGTAATCCACGCGAAAAACTAGATAATGCTTACGATCCATGTTTATTTGTGAAGAATAATCATGAAGGAATGCTAAAAAAAAATTTTAGGAGGATACAAAAATATGTTTAAATTAGAAAAATACTCACTACCAACAGAGGGCGACAAGATTGAGATTCAAGATGGGGTCTTAAAGGTTCCTAATTTCCCGATCATTCCATTTATTGAAGGTGACGGAACAGGACGAGATATTTGGAAAGCTTCCAAACGTGTGCTTGACGCTGCTGTAAACAAGGCTTATGGCGGTTCTAAGAAAATTGCGTGGTATGAAGTGTTTGCAGGTGAGAAAGCCTTCAATGCGTATGGAGAGTGGTTACCAAATGATACTCTTGAAGCTATTCGTGAATATATTGTAGCTATTAAAGGACCTTTGACAACACCGATTGGTGGAGGAATTCGTTCATTAAACGTGGCGTTGCGCCAAGAATTAGATTTGTATGTATGTTTACGTCCGGTTCGTTATTTCAAAGGAGTACCTTCTCCAGTGAAACGTCCTGACCTTGTAGACATGGTTATTTTCCGTGAGAATACAGAAGATATCTACGCTGGTATTGAATACAAAGAGGGTTCTGATGAAGTGAAGAAGTTGATCACATTCCTGCAGGATGAAATGGGTGTGAAGAATATCCGTTTCCCAGAAACATCAGGAATTGGTATCAAGCCTGTATCTGAGGATGGCTCCAAACGTCTAGTGCGTGCTGCGGTTGAATATGCGATCGAACACGGACGTAAGAGTGTCACTTTGGTACATAAAGGTAACATCATGAAATATACAGAAGGTGCATTCAAGAACTGGGGATATGAAGTAGCTGAACAAGAGTTCGGAGACAAAGTATTCACATGGGCACAATACGATATTATTAAGGAAAAAGATGGTGAAGCAGCAGCAAATATAGCTCAGGATGAAGCTTTAGCGGCTGGTAAGATCCTTATTAAGGATGCTATCGCTGATATTGCTTTGCAACAGGTTCTGACACGTCCAACTGACTTTGACGTTATTGCTACACTTAATCTAAACGGTGATTACTTATCTGATGCTCTTGCAGCACAAATTGGTGGAATTGGTATTGCTCCGGGAGCCAATATTAACTATTTGACTGGACATGCTATTTTTGAAGCGACTCATGGTACAGCTCCGAAATATGCAGATAAAGACCTTGTTAATCCAGGTTCTGTTGTACTATCGGGAGTTATGTTACTTGAACATTTGGGCTGGAAGGAAGCAGCAGATCTTATTTACAAAGGTATGGAGGCATCCATTAACGATAAGATTGTTACTTATGATTTCGCTCGTCAAATGGATGGAGCTACAGAAGTTAAATGTTCAGAGTTCGCAGATCAAGTGATCAAAAACATGTAATTTATAGGGGGATAATTAATTATGGCTATCAAGCGTAATAAAATATCCGTAGTAGGAGCTGGATTTACTGGTGCAACTACGGCACTTATGTTGGCACAGAAGGAACTTGGTGACGTTGTACTTATTGATATTCCGCAACTAGAGAATCCTACTAAAGGTAAGGCTCTTGATATGATGGAAGCTAGTCCTGTTCAAGGATTCGATAGCCAAATTATAGGTACCTCTAATTATGAAGAAGCAGCTGACTCTGATATTGTCATTATTACCGCGGGTATTGCTCGTAAACCGGGAATGAGCCGTGATGATCTTGTGAATACGAATGCAGGCATCGTGAAGTCTGTTTGTGAGAACATCAAGAAATATGCCCCGAACTCTATCGTTATCATTCTAAGTAATCCTGTGGATGCTATGACTTATGTGGCATATCATGCTCTTGGATTCCCTAAGAATCGCGTTATTGGTCAATCGGGCGTACTTGATACTGCGCGCTATTGTTCTTTCATCGCTACGGAATTGAATGTTTCCGTTGAAGACGTACGTGGATTTGTACTAGGTGGGCATGGTGATGACATGGTACCTCTAGTTCGTTATTCAAGTGTTGGAGGAATACCGATTGATACGCTAATCAGTGCTGATCGTATTGAAGCGATCGTTCAGCGCACGCGTGTTGGTGGCGGTGAAATAGTAAACTTACTAGGTAATGGTAGTGCTTATTATGCGCCTGCAGCGTCCTTGGTTCAAATGACAGAAGCTATTTTGAAGGATAAGAAACGTATTATTCCTGTGATTGCTCTGCTTGAAGGAGAGTATGGATACGATAACCTATTTATGGGTGTACCTACGATTCTTGGTGGCGATGGAATTGAGAAAATTTTTGAACTAGAGTTAACTGCAGATGAGAAGTTAGCATTGGATAAATCAGCAGCGTCTGTTCAGAGTGTTATTTCGATTTTGAGTGAATAATCGAATAAGATATCCATGTAGATTAAAGAATTATAAATGTGACAAAGCTATGAAGAAAGAAACCTCGTTGTTTCGTAATAACAAGGGGTTTCTTTCCTTTTATTATGTTATTAAGGTATACTTGATATGATAATAATCATAGACGAATTTAATGGAGGTTTTTTAATTGGAGAAAATCATGGATTTTGTACATATTTTAGGAGCGATATCTGTTGGGTTCTATCTTCTACTGCCATTCGTAATAGGTAAAATGACAACATTGTCACTAGCCGCTAAAGAAGGTAGTGCTGTGGCTATTCGCAGTTTTAATATCTTTGCTCAAATTGGATTGTTGATCCAATTTATTACAGGCGGTTATTTAATGAGTAAAGGTAGTTATTCTGTAGGATGGATGATTGTCGTAATTGTGCTTATGGTTGCTTTGTTCGCAATTAGCGGAATGATGACTAAACCATTGAAGGCTACCGTTGCAAATACTAAACTAAACAAAGATGTTTCAGCTGAAATTAGCAAGATGCGGATGATGAGTTCCCTAATCGCGGTTTGTTTACTCGTGATGGTAATCTTCATGGTGTATCCAGGAATCATTTAATACAAAGTAAAAAGGAGTGCCTTGTCATTTATGATAATGATAGGGTACTCCTTCTTTTTTGTCCTAATTTCCAAATCAGCTATAATCAATCGAAAAGTAGATAGCGTGGCACTGTACCATTTGGAAGAACACTTATATATGAAGGTCGCTAGAATAAGATGAAATAGTTGCATAAATGGTACTTACTCAGAAGAAAAGGGTAGGTGACGGAATTGTCCTGAAGAAGCGGTAGCGTTCGCCTACAAGCTTTCCTACGGAAAGCTACTTCGGAAGCATATGCTTTGCCCTCTGATTTCAACCGCTAAGCGGTATATAATCAAGAAATCAGAGGGTAACAGCGATCGTAAGGACAATCCGTCATCGTATATTTAGGATTGGGGATAGGAAAGTTCATCTAGTGACATCTCGAAGCTTGGAGCAATATGCTGGAGAAAGTAATCCAACTCAGGCAAATCTAGTAGTTGTAACTTATCATAGGTCTGGTTCTTGGCTACCGTAAATTCCCGATTACCAGAAGCGACTTCCAACGTACATTTGAGATAAGCGTCCAATCGATCGGCAGCCTTTACATATTTATTTAACTCATGATCTTGAATGTCTAGCTGATTATCAGGTTTGAGTAGCCCTTCATAAATATCTTGTAGACGGGGTGGAGTCATACTGAGTAGACGTTCAGCTGCAAAGGTCTCCATCTCACGGAAGCTTGCGAGTATAAGTGGGTTGTCATGTTTAACTGGTGTAGCAATATCACCTGTGAACACCTCGGTAGCATCATGGAATAGAGCTAAAGTGACTGCCCGATCAGCATTCAACTCACGCTGGAAATAATGATTCCCAATGGTGCAGAGCATATGGGTTAGTAAAGCAACATGGTAAGAATGCTCAGCTACGTTCTCAGGCATGTGACTTCTCATCAGACTCCAACGCTGGATATATTGAAGACGATACATATAAGCAGAGAAATGATAGTTCATAAATATAAAACTCCTCTCGAATAAATCTTCTTATGCTATTATAATACCAATGGAAGTATTATAAGAGAAGAAATGAGTCTCTAAACTATAATTAGTATGTTCAAGAAACAATGGAATATATTCGAAGTAGCGAAGATGACGGAATTGTCCTGAAGAAGCGGTAGCGTTCGCCTTTGCCCTCTGATTTCAACCGCTATGTGTTATATAATCAAGAAATCGGAGGGCAACAGCGATCGTAAGGACAATCCTTCATCGTAGCGGCATCATACACAAATAGTTGTGAAGTACTAGTTATAGAATTGAGAAGAAATGATGAACGACATTGGAGAGGATATATACAGAATGAGAAGATGGAGTGAGTCTTTTACGCAATGGTATGAGAAATATATGTTTCTAATTATTCCTGGATCGCTGTTCATTGGATTCTTACTTAGTCATTCTTTACTACCCTACGTTTCTTGGTCACCTTATATATTTGGTTATGTGACACTTGTGATGGCATTAGGATGTGGGGTGGGGCACTTGAAATGGGTCATGAGACGTCCAGCACCTATCGTTCTTGTGCTCGTACTAAGTCATATTGTTGCTCCAATCTTAGCCTTCGGACTAGGATCGCTACTCTTTGGGGTCTATTCTGATTATACCGTTGGGTTGGTACTATTTACGATTATCCCGTTTGGAGTTTCTTCTGTCCTGTGGGTTGGACTATCGCATGGTAATGTGGCGTTAATGCTTGCTTTGGTCGTTCTAGATTCCGCACTTAGCCCGTTTGTTGTTCCTTTTCTCATTGAATTTTTCTTTGAGACGCAGATTATATTTGATAGTTTGAGTTTGATGAAAGATTTGTTTGTGATTGTCGTTCTTCCTACTGTCATAGGTGTTGCTTTGTATGAATTGTCACGAGGAAAGCTTAAGAATGTTGTTGCACCTATAGCTGTTCCTCTTTCAAAGATTGGATTTACATCGGTAGTCATGCTGAATGCAGCAGCTATCGCACCGCATCTTATAGATTTGAAGAAGGATATGCTGATCGTTATCCCTGCGGTGCTTATTATCGTGACCGTTAGTTACATACTGGGTTATTTAGGTGGTAATGTCCTGACAAATCCTGAAAGAGAAATAAAGGTAACGATGTCTTATGCAACGGGGATGCGCAATATATCGCTTGGAATGGTGATAGCTATGAGTTATTTCTCTCCAAAAGCCTCAGTTCCAGTAGTTTTAGGGATCATGGTGCAACAACCACTAGCTACGCTGTTTCATGCTTATCTTAGAAGATGGGTTCCTTTACAAGAAGTAAAGAGCCCTCAATGGACTAGTAAAACTGAACAAGGGAGAAATGGTTTATGAAGTCTTTTCGTACAAATTTAACCATAGTATTAATGATTATGATTGGATTTACTATGATTGTTGCTGGTATTGCTATGGCCAAAGTATTCAGAGATTCCCATGTCATCATCCTTGAGGAGAATATGTCCCGGGAAATAAAACTGCTTGGCAGTACATTCGACTTTCATCCAACTGGGGATGAAAGGGCTTTGCGATATTACACTGAGGAATCTAAGAAAATAGGGGAGTTAATAGACTCACGCGTGACTTTTATTAATCATAATGGTGTTGTGATTGGTGATTCGGAGACAGATCCGTTATTAATGGATAACCACAACGACAGAGAAGAGATTATTTCAGCTAGAGAAGAGGGTGTGGGACATGTTATAAGATATAGTACCTCTCTTGGACAAGATATGTTGTATGTAGCTGCACCGATCAAAGTGGGTAATGAATTTGATGGATATATTCGATTGTCGGTTAGTCTTCAATCCATTAATCAGGGGTTACAGCACGGATGGACGCTTATGGCGGTATGGTTACTCATCCTTTTTGTGATTGCAACAATCGTCAGTTATCGTATGGCGGCGAGTCTAACGGCACCTTTAGAACAGATTATTAAAGTGTCTAGAAAAATTTCCCATCTGGACTACGATTCTCGTGTGCAATTGGATCGTCATGATGAGGTTGGGCATTTAGGTAAAGCCATTAATGCAATGGCGGATAGTTTGCAGAATCAACTGAAGAGAATTCGAGATAACGAGGGGTTAATTCAAAGTGTATTAGATAATATGACTAGCGGTATTTTATTAATTGATATAAAGGGGAATATTGCAGTTATTAATCCAGCTGCGGAAAAGATGCTCAAAGTTAAAGCTGAACGAGTACTAGGTAAGCCATATTTGGAAATGAAAGAACATTATGAATTAACAAAGCTTTTAAATGAAGGTCTGACGTCTATGCAAGCTATCCATGAAGAACGAAATTTATATTATCCTGAGGAAATATTGATGCGCGTGGATGGGGTTCCGATGTTAGAAGAGGAAGGTACTTACAAGGGAATGTTGTTCTTATTACAAAATATTACGGCTATCCGCAGGTTGGAAAATGTTCGCAGTGAGTTCGTTACGAATGTCTCACATGAGTTGAAAACACCAATAGCTGCAGTGAAAGGATTCGCTGAAACATTGCTGGGTGGTGGCGTGACAGATGAGAAGACGGTGCGATCTTTTCTACAAATTATATATGATGAAAGCGAAAGGTTGAACAGGCTGATTAGTGATATTCTAGATCTATCTAAAATTGAATCAAAGAGTATTCATATGGAGTGCTCCCCTGTTCATTTATCATCATTCTTCGTGCCCGTACTAGATACATTAGGCGCAGTCGCATCTAAAAAAAGGATACTTCTCCAAGCTGATGTTCCAGATGAGTTATATATTGAAGCAGATGAAGATAAGTTGAAACAAATATTTCTGAATATTCTATCTAATGCTGTCAATTATACGCAAGAAGGTGGGAAGGTAAAAGTAACAGTTGAGCATAAAGAGCATGAAGAAGGTCATGATACAATTCAATTCACAATCGCAGACACTGGAATGGGAATTCCTAAAAAGGACCTTTCACGAATATTTGAACGTTTCTATCGGGTCGATAAAGCACGATCAAGATTTTCTGGTGGGACAGGTCTGGGTCTGTCTATCGTAAAACATTTAGTTGATATGCATCATGGGATTGTGATGGTAGAGAGCGAGTTGAATATAGGTACATCCTTTATTATTGAACTACCGCTTCTACAAGGAGATGGGGAATAATATAGAATGTTTACACTCTGTTAACATTACGGTGTTATGATTATGAATAAAGATCGTCTGCAAGTGATGAAATATAAAGAATGGGGGGTTCACATGTCACAACGATTGTTGGTTATTGAGGACGAGCCGACATTGGCGCGATTATTATCCTATAATTTAACACAAGAAGGTTATGATGTAACCGTGGAAGATCACGGGACGATAGGTTATGAACGTGCATCTCAGGAAATGTTTGACCTTATTCTACTGGATATTATGCTCCCCGGAATGAATGGTATTGATATTTTAGGTAAATTACGCGCACAAGGTGTAGTGACGCCCATTATTATTCTAACTGCTAAGAATGCTGAAGAGGAAGTTGTACAAGGACTTAAATTAGGTGCTGATGATTATATAACAAAGCCCTTTGGTGTCTCGGAATTATTGGCTAGAGTGAGCGCTGTTATAAGAAGAGTATCAGGTAAAAGTGAAGAAGTGATAACAACGCAGACTACATCCACGATGATATCATTAGGTCAGTTAGAAATATTCCCAGAGAAATATGAAGTGATATTAGGTGGACATAATATTAATCTACGGCCCAAAGAGTTTGAAGTGCTTCTATACCTTGCTCGCAAGCCTGGGGTAGTTCTCACAAGGGATGATTTAATGAACGAGGTTTGGGGATTTGATTATATTGGGGGTCAGAGAACCGTTGACGTGCATGTTAGTTCCCTTCGTAAAAAACTTGAACTTGATCCTGACTCTGTCCACATTGATTCTATTCGCGGTGTTGGTTATAAATTAGTTGTTAATAAAAAGAGAAATGTTCCCCATTAATATATTTTACATGGACCTTACAAATGTAGGGTGCAGTATTTACATAAAAATAGTAATATGTTAGGGAACAACTCGTATAGATAAGGAGATAAGAATATTAAATGGAAGATATTATCCATATTAAGCAATTAAATCTATTCTACGGAAGTTTCCATGCTCTCAAGGATGTTGATCTAACGATCCCAGAGAAGACGATTACGTCATTTATTGGACCTTCTGGTTGTGGTAAATCAACATTGTTGCGTACATTGAATCGTATGAATGATATGATTCCAGGAACTCAAATTGTTGGTTCTGTCAAAATTAATGGCAAAGAAATATATGGTGAAGATGTTCAAGTTGAGGTTCTCCGTAAGCAAGTGGGTATGGTATTTCAGCAACCCAATCCATTCCCTAAATCGATTTATGATAATATTGCTTATGGTCCTCGATTGCATGGAATTGTGAATAAAGCAGAACTTGATAAAATAGTAGAACAAAGCTTGCATCAAGCGGCGCTATGGGATGAAGTGAAGGATTATTTGAAACGTTCAGCTCTAAGCCTTTCGGGCGGGCAGCAACAGCGTCTGTGCATCGCACGTGCATTATCTGTCCAGCCTGATATTTTATTGATGGATGAAGCAACTTCAGCTCTCGATCCAATCTCGACTCTTAAGATTGAAGAGTTAGTGCAGGAATTGAAGGAAATGTATACAATTGTGATGGTTACTCATAATATGCATCAAGCAGCACGTGTATCTGGGCGAACGGTTTTTTTCCTCAATGGGGAAGTCGTTGAAGCGGATGAAACGGATGTCTTATTTACGAATCCTCAAGATTCCCGAACGGAAGACTATATTTCAGGACGATTTGGTTAAATGAAGAGTATTGATGGGGGGATAATGGACCTATGATTCGAAGAATAGGATTAGACCAAGATCTAAATGAATTGCGTACATTGTTACGGAAAATGGGCGAACATGTTATTCAAGCTTTAGATGGCGCTATTACAGCACTGCACACACTGAATGTAGATTTAGCGCAACAGATCGTTAAGGATGATGTGTTACTCAATGCAATGGAAGATCAAATTATGGACATTGGATCACGCTTGATTGTTACCCAGCAACCTGTTGCTAAGGATTTACGACGTATCCTTGTTGCTTTTAAAATTTCAAGTGACTTGGAGCGGATGGGAGATCTTGCATTAGATGTTGCTAAAGTAACGATGCGTCTCCAAGGGCAACCTTTAATTAAGCCACTTATTGACATCCCTAAAATGGCTGAAATTGTTGATGTAATGATTTCAGAAGCTATTACCTCCTATCTTGATGAGAATACGGATCTGGCTTTAAAGATGGCACGAGATGATGATGAAGTGGATCATTTATACGGACAAATCATTACAGAATTGTACACCTATATACCGTCACATCCTGAATCTATATCTCAAGTGATGTTATTGACATTAGTAGCTCGCTACATTGAACGTATTGCAGACCATGCTACTAATATTGGGGAAAGTGTTATTTATCTAGTGACAGGAACACGACCTGACCTAAACGAATAATAGAGGAAGTTCAAAAAACCGACTTTTTGAACATGTATTAAAGAGGTAGCTTAAAACTTAGCATCGACAATTGTCGGTGCTTTTTTCTCGATTTGTGGGTTCCTATGGTATCATGATAGAAGAATGTTGTAAAGGGAAGGTGTTTTATGGAAAAGTTAATTCTTATTGATGGAAATAGTATTATTTATCGTGCCTTTTTTGCAATGCCACCACTTACGAACACCAAGGGATGGCATACGAATGCCGTATATGGATTTACGAATATGTTACTTCGGATCATTGAGGATCATAAGCCGACACATATGATGGTGGCCTTTGATGCTGGAAAAGTGACATTCCGACATGAAAGTTATAAAGAATACAAAGGTGGACGGGCAAAGACGCCGCATGAGCTATCTGAGCAGTTTCCTTTGCTAAAAGAGTTATTAGAGGGATTGGGAATTGCCCAATATGAATTGGGTGGATTTGAAGCCGATGATATTATTGGGACTATTGCCAAGCAAGCTGATGCAGCAGGCCGCGAAGTATTGATCATATCGGGAGATAAGGATATGTTTCAACTGGCATCAGAGCATGTACAGATTGGGATGACGCGCAAGGGTGTTACGGATATTGAGATATACAACCCAGCATTAATTCAAGAGAAATATGGTCTAGAACCACATCAAATTACAGATTTGAAAGGGCTAATGGGAGATACATCGGATAATATTCCAGGCGTTCCAGGTGTAGGTGAGAAGACGGCTCTTAAGCTTCTACATCAATTCGGATCGGTAGAAGAGGTTCTAGCCAATACGCATGAGTTAAAGGGTAAAATGAAGGAAAAGATTGAGGCCCATGCCGATGATGCCATTCTAAGTAAGAAGCTAGCTACGATTTATCGGGAAGTCCAATTAGATAAGACATTTGATGAGCTGGTGTTCAATGGTCTGCAGGAGGAGAATGCTGGTCCGGCACTCGCTAAATTAGAGTTCAAATCATTGTTGGAGCGTCTTTCTTTCTCGGCAGAAGGAGAAGAAGGGGTGGGTGCTACGGCGCAACCTGTTCTGGATGTAGAGGTTACTGTCATTAACGAAGATAATATGGACGAGTTTATTACACGGCTCCCACAAGTTGAAGTGTTGCATGTAGAGACGTATGGTGATAATCCGCATCGTGCAGAGATCATTGGTATCGTGTTCTCATCCTATGAGCGCCATGATTATGTATCATTGGATCTCTTGAGAATAACTTCTGCTGCACCTATTCTGAATTGGCTACAAGACCCTGCGTATCCGAAAAGAGGATATGATCTGCATCGAATGGATCTTGCGTTGCATTGGAATGATATTCCCTTTGCTGGTGTAGACTTTGATGTTCAATTAGCTGCATACTTGCTTGATCCAACAGAATCCAACCAAACGGTAAGTGCATTGGCTTCCAAATATGGCTTATCAGCCGTAGCTAATGAAGAAGATGTATTCGGAAAAGGTGCGAAATATAAAGTGCCTGATGTAGATGTTCTGAGCAATCACTTGGCACGTAAATCAGCTACCATCCTTAGTATTATTCCGAAGCAGGAGGAAGAGTTGGATAAGAATGAGATGAAGTCATTATTTCATGACCTTGAGATGCCGCTATCACGTATTTTGGCAGATATGGAGAAGCAAGGGATCCAAGTTAACCCAGAGGGCTTACAACAGCTTGGTAAGGAGCTTGCGGAGCAGATCCATCATCTTGAAGAAGAAATATACCGTATTGCAGATGCAAAGTTTAATATAAATTCACCGAAGCAGTTAGGTGAGATTCTATTCGTGAAGTTAGGTCTTCCAGCAGTGAAGAAGACGAAGACTGGATTCTCAACTGATGCTGAGGTACTTGAGAAGCTAGCGCCTTATCATGAAGTTGTCCAACTCATTCTACAATATCGGACACTTGCTAAATTGCAATCAACTTATGTAGAAGGATTACTTAAAGAGATCTCTCCTAAGACAGGTAAAGTGCATACGTATTATCGTCAGACCATTGCTGCAACGGGTCGATTGAGTAGTCAATTTCCGAATCTACAGAATATTCCGATTCGACTTGAGGAAGGTCGCAAAATCCGTAAAGCTTTTGTACCTTCTGAACCAGGGTGGTCTATTCTAGCGGCCGACTATTCGCAGATTGAATTACGTGTGTTGGCACATATCTCTAATGATGAGAACCTTAAAGAAGCCTTCATTCAAAATATGGACATTCATACGAAGACGGCTATGGACGTATTTGGAGTGAAGCCAGAAGAAGTAGATTCTAATATGCGTCGTTCTGCTAAGGCAGTCAATTTCGGTATCGTGTATGGCATTAGTGATTATGGATTATCGCAGAATCTGAATATTACGAGGAAAGAAGCTTCTCAATTTATCGAACAATATTTCGAGGTGTTCCAAGGCGTCAGACAATTTATGGGTGATATTGTGAAAGAAGCCAAGGAGAATGGTTATGTCACGACGCTATTAGGCAGAAGAAGGTATCTTCCTGAGATTAATTCCAGTAACTTCAATCTTCGATCATTCGCAGAACGTACGGCGATGAATACACCTATCCAAGGTACGGCAGCAGATATTATTAAGTTGGCAATGGTGCATATGGATCAGGCGCTCTCAGATAAAAAATTAAAGAGCCGTATGCTTCTACAAGTTCATGATGAATTGGTATTCGAAGTTCCTGAAGATGAACTTGAGATGATGAAATCACTTGTCCCTGAAATTATGGCACAAGCTCTTCAACTTGTTGTTCCACTACAAGCTGAAGTTAGCTTTGGTAGTAACTGGTATGAAGCTAAATAGTAGCCCTAAAGGTCAGAATTTCGTTATAATGGGTTAGAGGTGAGAGCATTATGCCGGAATTACCGGAAGTAGAAACGATAAAGAACACATTGAATGTATTAATTAAAAACAAAACGATTGATCGTGTTAGTGTTCATTTGGGGCGAATTATTCAGCGTCCTGATGATATAGATGAGTTTTCCTTTTTGATTGCAGGACATACTGTTCAAGGTGTGGAACGACGTGGGAAATTTTTACGTATTCTGATGGATGGGCTTGTACTCGTATCCCATTTACGGATGGAAGGAAGATACGGTCTTTACTCTAGTCAAGACCCAGTAGAGAAGCATACGCATGTTGTCTTTCATTTCAACGACGGTACAGAATTGCGTTATAAAGATGTCCGACAATTTGGTACAATGCACTTGTTCGCAGCAGGTGAGGATCTTGTGAATTTACCGTTATCTAAGCTAGGTGTTGAGCCATTAGATGAGTCATTTACGCTAGAGCAATTCAAGAAGATACTAACGGGGAAGAAGACTAAGATTAAATCAGTCCTCTTGAACCAGGTATATGTCGTCGGAATTGGTAATATCTATGTAGATGAATCTTTATTTAAAGCGGGAATCCATCCAGAGCAACCAACAAATTCTATAGAGGACAAGCAGCTTGGGATATTACATGGCTCCATCGTCAGAATATTATTGGAATCCATTGAAGCGGGAGGATCCTCGATCAAATCATATGTGGATGGCCAAGGAGAGATGGGGATGTTCCAGCAGGAACTTCAAGTGTACGGACGTGAGAACAAACCTTGTATCAACTGTGGATCACTTATCGAAAAGATAGTTGTGGGCGGAAGAGGTACGCATTTCTGTCCGAGATGTCAAAGGCTCCAAGTGCGAACGATCTCTTAAGCAGTAATAATGATGTTAATGTGCACCCACCCGTTTCGTCTTCCATATAATAACGGAGGATACATCAATGGCTACGGAAGAGTTTCGGATGAAATATTCGATGCTTCCGTACGAGATAGGGAGGGGACAGGGGTGCACAGTCATATTTTTGCACTGATGTTGCTGGCTTTTGCGGTAAGTTTGGATAGTTTTGGAGTGGGGATTACATATGGCTTGAAGCAGGTGAAGATTCCCTTGCTTTCGATTATGATCATATCTACTCTTTCGGGTGTTGTTATTTACATTTCGATGCAAGTGGGTGTTATGTTAGCGAACTTTATTACTCCTACTGTAGCGTCTGTTGTAGGGGCTATTATTCTCATAATTATGGGATTATGGTCTTTGGTCCAGATGGTTGTGCAGAAGGAGAAGGAGCAAGTGGTTAAACCTGTAATTATTGAGAAGATGGAGGGAAATCCTCAACTTCCAGTGGAGCGCAAATTGTTCACATTTGAAATTCGCAAAATGGGGCTTGTTATTCAAATATTAAGGACTCCATCCTCCGCTGACGTGGATAAATCGGGTAGTATCTCGGGTTATGAGGCGATGTGGTTGGGGATCGCGTTGTCTTTAGATGCATTCGGAGCAGGTTTGGGTGCAGCTCTACTTGGTTTTTCGCCCTTGTCCACATCGCTAGTTATAGCTGTCTTTAGTGGTAGTTTTCTCGTTATGGGTATGAATACAGGGTTTCGATTTGCTATGAAATCATGGACACGGCACATGACGGCATTGCCAGCTTTAATGTTAATAATAATGGGAATAATGAAGCTATTATGAGGTGAAATATGAATATAGGATTAACCGGAGGAATTGCTACAGGGAAGAGTACCGTGTCCTCTCTTCTGGTGAAGAAGGGGGCTTTGCTAGTTGATGCAGATGCCATTGCCCGGGATGTTATGCTCCCGGGTCAGCCTGTTCTTACTGCAGTGACGAATTTTTTTGGACAAGCTATATTACAAGCAGACGGTACTTTAGATCGGAAGAAGCTCGGGAGTATTGTATTTAATGATAAAGAAGCTCTTAAGATATTGAATGATATTAGTCATCCTGAAATTCGCAAACAATTGAGTGAACGTATGAAGGAACTCGAGAAGCAGAATCCGGAAACGCTCATTGTGGTTGATATCCCTCTATTGTTAGAATCAGGACTACAATCGATGTTCGAACAAGTGCTGGTGGTATATGTATCAAGGGATATACAGAAGCTAAGGTTGATGCAAAGAGATGGCTTGTCTAATGATGAAGCGGAAGCTAGGCTCCACGCACAAATGGATATAGAAATGAAGAAGACTATGACAGATCTCGTAATCGATAACAGTGATAGCTTAGCGACAACGGAGCAACAAGTAAATGAATTATGGCTCCAGTTAGGCCAGTTATGAGACTTTTTCGTAAAAAGAGGGTACTTATGCTTCTTTTCACTACATTTGTCATGTTGTTATTCTTCAATGGTAATTGGATGTCTTGGTTTTATCCTATTCATTTCAAAGAAGAGATTAAACTTCAAGCTGAAGAGTATGATGTTGATCCGTATTTAATTGCTGCTATTATCCGAGTAGAGTCAAATTTTAAGACGGGTAAAGAGTCGAGTAAAGGTGCGATTGGAATTATGCAACTTATGCCGACTACAGCGACTTGGGCTATGGAAATGGCTAAACTCCCTGAAGTATCTCTAGATCGGATTAAGCATGAAGTCAGTCCTAATATTCAGCTAGGTACCTGGTACTTATCCTCTTTATTTAAGCAGTTTGATGGTAATAGGGCGATAGCCATTGCCGCATACAATGCAGGTCCGGGTAATGTGAAAAGCTGGATGAATAAAGGTCTATGGGATGGACAAATTGAAACGGTTAAAGAAATTCCGATTGATCAGACTAGGCATTATGTACAACGTGTATTATATTATTACGAGAAATATACGGATGTGTATGATAAGTTCTAATGTTGATGAACTAAAAAGAAGTGTTAGGCTAGATATTAATCCGGCCCAACACTCCTAATCTAAATTATACTAGCTGTATTGACCAGCCAATTGTTGTTCTGCAATGGTTACTAATCGTTTGGTAATATACCCTCCGATTGAACCGTTCTCATATGAAGTCATATTACCTTGATATCCATCTTGAGGAATGCTAATTCCAAGTTCTTGAGCAATTTCATATTTCATTTGTTCAAGGGCACCTGTAGCTTTAGTTACAACTAAGTTGTTAGAGTTGCTGTTTGAGCTCATTGTTGTTCACCTCCTCGCTGTTGGTAAAAGTATTATGTGCTTTAAATACAATCTTCATAACTAAATAAAGTGTGAAAATTAAGGAAATAAATATAAATGTTGGACTAATCCACTGTGAAAAGGAAGTGTTGAGGAAAATGAAGTGCCCTTTCTGTGACTATTCGGGAACTAAGGTGTTGGATTCGCGTCCGGCGAATGAGAATAAATCGATCCGACGTAGGCGTGAATGTGAACAATGTGCACGGAGATTCACTACGTTTGAAATGGTTGAAGAAGCCCCTCTAATTGTAATCAAGAAGAATGGTAATCGTGAGGAGTTTAGCAGAGATAAGATGATGCGCGGATTGATTCGAGCTTGCGAGAAACGACCAGTATCTGTAGAACAGTTCGATATGATCGTCTCAGAGGTAGAAAAGGCACTTCGCGATACGGCTGTACCAGAAGTGGAAAGTCAACAGATCGGGGAACTGGTGATGGAAGAGCTATATCAGGTGGATGAGGTTGCTTATGTACGATTTGCTTCTGTATATCGCCAATTTAAGGATATTAATATGTTCATGAAAGAACTGAAGACTCTTTTATCTAAAAGTACGTCTGAGGAATAAGAGGAATATTATCAAGGGGATATATTGATATTGACATAATCTTTATTGTTTGATAAGTTATTAGTTGTTGTCAAAGTCAATGGGGCCTTAGCTCAGCTGGGAGAGCGCATCGCTGGCAGTGATGAGGTCAGGGGTTCGATCCCCCTAGGCTCCACCAATAAAACAAATCAACCACGTCCATAGGACGTGGTTTTCTGTTTATTATGGTGGAGCCACAAGGCAGACCGCGCGCACGAAGCGAATGTGGAGGAGTACGGCGTCTCAATCTACCGCTAAAAGTCCTCGTCGAGTTGGCTATGTTAGCATATGAACAAGATTCGGACATCCTATGATGGAATAGCGAGTTAAACGAACTATATCCCGTTCCAATAGGTTTCCTTTCTTATCCGACAAGCAGGCAATGTTTTTCTTACCATAGTTTTCAAAAACATTAATTCAATTTATATAGATTGCTCTTTTTTTGTTTTTTGTAATCAGCACTACATTTTATTACAAAAAGATATGTTATAACTATATTGAAGGAATGCTAACGATGATTGTTTTCATTTATTTAAAATAATATGTATATCGAGGGGAGTAAGATTATTTTGATCATTGAAAAGAAAATGAAATATGAATTGATGGGTGGGTATAATAAGATTAAGAAGCAAATGAGCGCTTTGCTTGTTTTTATTTTGATTGCTTCTAGTTTGATTGCTTCTAGTATGTTTGCATTACCCGTTGCAGCAGCGACAGAAAATACGCTAGGGAAGGTAACAAATACTCCAATTTATGTAGATGGTAAGAAGGCAGAACAGGATATCCTTTCAATTTCTATTGATAACTCATTATATTTGCCACTTCGTGCGACCTCTCAGCTACTCGGATTAAAAGTAGACTGGAGTCAAGCAGAGCAAGCGGTTTACATTACAACTAGCTCTATCTCATTTACTGCCTCCCCTAATAATGATACTGGATTGAACACAGGGTCTACAATTTCAGGGAAAGTATCCAATGCTACTCTTTCTGTAGATGGCAAGCAGATTCAATTGTTAGATACAAACGGTAATAAAATTTCTCCTCTATCGTTCCATGGCAGTGTATACTTGCCGATTCGAGCGCTCGCCACTTCTCTTGGGTTGGAAATAGCTTGGGAGGGTGATGGTGCTAAGGGACAAGTCAATATTAATACTCAGTCAGCAAGTGAAAAGCCAACAGGTGAAAAGGGTGATCAGGGCGAGCAAGGTGACGCAGGAGCAACAGGACCAACAGGACCAACAGGATCGCAAGGTGATAAAGGAGCTAAAGGCGACACAGGGTCAGCAGGACCAGCAGGACCAACAGGATTGCAAGGTGATAAAGGAGATATAGGCGACACGGGAGCAACAGGACCAGCAGGACCGCAAGGTGATAAAGGCGACACAGGCGACACAGGGCCAGCAGGATCAACAGGATTGCAAGGTGATAAAGGAGATAAGGGCGACACGGGTGCAACTGGAGCATCGGGACCGCAAGGTGATAAGGGAGATAAGGGCGACACGGGTGCAACTGGAGCTGCTGGCCCACAAGGCGAGTCAGGAAGTAACTCCATTCCTTGGGCAAATGCTGTCACGCAAAATACAGCGGTTTCTGTCACTTATGAGGGAATAAAAATACCTTGGCCGTCGGCTTCACTTAATACAACAAACTACACTCATTTATCTGACGGTATAGAAGTTAAACAAACGGGATTTTATTACATTACCTACCATGTTAATTTGACGGAGGCAAAAAGCATTGGAACCCGGTTACTCATAAATGATTTTTCACTTTTGACTTCTACCATTCCTCCAGGTCATGCTCAATCAAATTATTCAGCTACTGTGATAGAGTATATTACTGCAGGAAGCAAAATTTCTCTTCAATTATATGGAGCTTCAGAACTTGTGGAATTGGTAACTCGAGGTCAAGGCGCTTCAATATCTATTATGAAGCTTTCCTAATATACTTTCAATTTGGCTATACGAAGCAGGAAGGTCATCATTATGTGAAAAATGATGACCTTTTTATTTTGCGCCCAGCATGGGCGCTATCTATAGGGTGTGAGTCCCGAATGGTGAAGGAAAATGATGGAGTTTAAGCACTTAAAGTTTATGGTGAGAAGCTATTATTAGTATGAGTCGAACAGTTCGTGAAAAATGGCAAGAATAAAAATACTATAACATCTTTATCCTCACTCTATTTTATGGTTGTGTAAATGACCATCCGTGGTAGAGCGCATCGCTGGCAGTGATGAGGTCAGGGGTTCGATCCCACTAGGCTCCACCTTAAATTTTATCCTTCAAACCCTTACTCTGTAAGGGTTTTTTTGTTTTAGGTAAATGCTTTATTAGTTAATGAGTTTTTTGAATTTGGTGTAATGGGGACGAATTGGGGACGAAATAATATGGAGAGTAATCTGCTTATGACATTGCATATGCTAGTTCTCTTTTAGTTGATAAGGTTCTTATCGGTGGCGATACCAATATATTCAGACCCAATACAAATATTAATGGTGCTTATTTAAGCTATTCAATAAATTCTATTTTAAAAGATCGCTGAAATTCTTTCAACAGCGGACGAGAAAATTGAAAATACGGAATATAAGCAGACTGAATTGGGTGAGATACCGATTGAATGGAATACCGTGACTCTAGGAAGTGTTGCGGATCGTATAACTAGAAAAAATACGGAACAAATATCGAATAATATTCTAACGATTTCAGCTCAACACGGTTTAGTTAGTCAATATGAATATTTCAATAAAAAGGTAGCTAGTGGCTCATATAATTCTCCTTTGGTATTGTCTTTTATGATTTTCTCTAGCAAGTTGTTTATCAAACCTTCCGCCGTGATGAGTCAGTGATTCGTTTCATATGCCAGAAAATGGCATGTTCTACAGCTGTACTTATTCTCATTCAACAGGTGCTTGATTGAATATCTCACGTAATTTTTTATTACCATCTTTGCTAAAAACACCTCTCTTCACGCCTTTGTCTACGAGTTGTTCGATCTTCTGAAAGAGCAAGGAACGATGGTGGAAAGTATTGACCGTATAACCATCGATTTTGAACAAGTGTTTATTCAGATTGTAAAGGGAGGGAACAGCCACTATATTCAATGAAGCTATTTTTTATCGAATATTATTACCGTTTTGGAGTTCGCAATATATTCTACGGAGGATTCCAGCAGCTCCGACACAAAGCGTACCGGTACAAACGTACTGTCCTTCTTCAATAGCAACGGCGTATCAAAAGAAACCGTTTGTCCATTCACGTTTGCTTTCTTCTCATTAACGATCCAGCGGATCGTTACCTCTTTTTTGTTTTGGTTCCACAATACCTCCGAACCCAACCGCTCAGACACAAACCGAATCGGGACATATGTGCGGCCCGATTCAATAAACGGGAAGCTATCACTCTGCTCAATGAATAAACTCCTTTCATTTGCTATATAAAATCCTTAAAAATTATATTTTGGTAAAAGATTACCAATATGTTTTTCTGATTTAAAGGCATTGTTAACTGATTGTTAATGAGGTTGAATATGAATATAAATTGAATGAATTTTAGAATATACTAAAAGCGCTTTGCAACTGTATGATTAGTTTGTGAACAAATAGCATAGAAAGAATGGGGTGAATTTTTGGAAATACAAATTGAGAAAGGGTACAAGGAAAATAAGTTTTCTTCAATAAAAAAATCTATGAAACAATATTGTATTAAGTTTTTAAAGCAATGGCAATTGCATGTCATTATCCTTCCTGTATTGCTCTATTTTGTAATATTCGAATATTACCCTATGTATGGGTTGCAAATTGCATTTAAGGATTTCATTGCTTCAAAAGGGATCTGGAATAGTCCGTGGGTAGGTATAGAGCATTTCCAACGATTTTATGAAAGCTATCAGTTTTGGAGACTGGTTAAGAACACATTAGAGATTGGTTTATTTCAGCTTATCGTAGGATTTCCTTTGCCTATCATTCTAGCTTTATTGCTCAATGAGGTTAGAGTAAGCTGGTTCCGTAAAACTGTTCAAACGATAACGTATGCTCCACATTTTCTATCTTCAGTCGTTGTTGTAGGGATGATTATAATGTTTCTTGATCCAGATTCAGGTATGATTAATCGCTTATTAGTCGTGTTAGGGATGGAAAGTAAAGATTTTATGACTGATCCTGCATGGTTCAAAACGATTTATGTATTGTCTGGAGCATGGCAATCACTTGGATGGAACTCAATTATTTATTTGGCCGCACTAACAGCTATTGATCCTCAGCTATATGAAGCTGCAAAGGTTGATGGAGCAAACTTATTCAATCGCATTAGACATATTAATTTCCCTGCGTTAATTCCTACGATTGTCATTTTGCTTATTCTAAATGTAGGACAAGTGTTAGGTGTAGGATTTGAAAAGGTATACCTAATGCAAAATAATTTGAATCTATCCTCTTCAGATGTTGTAGCAACCTATGTATATCGCACAGGTATTTTAGGAGCTCAGTACAGCTATTCCACAGCGATAGGATTCTTGAATTCAGTCATTAGTTTTATTCTGGTAGTTATGGTCAATACGATTGCTCGTCGTATGAAGCAGGCTAGTTTATGGTAGAGGAGAGGTGATCGATGTGGTACGTGATACATTAAGCGATAGAATAACGAATGTAGTAATTATTATCTTGCTTTGTTTGATCACGGTAGTCGTATTATATCCTCTTATCTTTGTAGTCAGCTCTTCCCTTAGTGCGCCAGAGAACGTGCTTTACGGTAAAGTATGGCTTTGGCCCGTGGATTTTACCTTTGAGACGTACCTAAAGGTATTTGATAATAAAGATATTCTAGTTGGATATATCAATACGACTCTTTATACGATTGTAGGTATAATTATTAATCTTGTTTTGACAACCTTAGGTGCGTATGTGCTGTCACGTAATGAATATATTCTAAAAAATATCGTTTCAGCTTTGTTAGTATTTTCAATTTTCTTTAGTGGTGGCATTATCCCTATGTACCTTCTAATGAAGGACTTGGATTTACTAAATACGATGTGGGCTGTTATTTTCCCTGGTGCTGTATCGGTATGGAACTTGATTATCATGAGGACATTTTTCCAAACAGCGATTCCGTATGAAATTCAGGAGTCTGCTTCCATTGATGGATGCTCGCATTTCGGAATTTTATTTCGTATTATTCTTCCGTTATCTTTGCCGATTATGGCAGTAATGTTGCTGTTCTATTCCGTTGGTCACTGGAATTCTTATTTTAATGCTTTGATGTATTTTACAGATCGAGGAAAGTACCCACTGCAATTATTTTTAAGAGAAATATTGCTCCAAAATCAGATGGAATCGATGACTAATTTTAATGATGGCGATGCACTTGTGCATCTCATGCAGGTAGAGTCATTAAAGTATGCGATTGTTGTCGTTGCTAATTTGCCCATGCTTGTTTTATATCCATTTTTACAAAAGTACTTCGTTAAGGGCATGCTAGTAGGTTCATTGAAGGGTTAGTTATTAATGAATAAATTCATACTTTTGAGGAGTGTTAAAATGAAAAATGTAATGAATAAAAGCGCAGTTTTATTGATGGCTTCTAGTATTTTATTATCTGCATGTGGTAGTAGCGGAAATGCTGTAAATAATAATAGCAGCACTAATGCAAATCAAGCTGCAGCCACAACAGACATTGCAGCATCAAATGTGAATTCAACAGGTTTTCCAATTGTAAATGAAGCGGTTGACTTAACTTTCTTTGGTGGGTATGCCTATTCCTCAAACCCAGATTGGAACACAGTTCCCTTGTTTGAAGAGTATGAAAAAATGACGAATGTTGATATCACATGGGAAATGGTTCCAGCAGATGCAGTAGCAGAGAAGAAAAACTTATTGCTAGCTAGTGGTGATTATCCAGATGCTTTCCACACTGCAAATTTTACATCTTCTGAAATCTTTAAGTATGGTCAGCAAGGTATTTTAATGCCACTAAATGACCTTATTGCAGAATATGCTCCAAATTTCCAAAAGATTTTAGCTGAAAATCCTGAAATTAAGCAAGCATTAACTATGCCAGATGGTAACATTTATTCATTCCCAACGTTCTATGATCCAGAGTTCACTTCTGTTTTAACGCCTGCTAAAGGCTGGATTCGTGAAGATTGGTTAGAAAAATTAGGAATGGAAAATCCAACAACGACTGATGAATTTTATCAATACTTAAAGGCTGTAAAAGAACAAGATCCGAATGGTAATGGAAAATTTGATGAGTTGCCGTATGTAGGTCGTGGATATGATGCTCTACTATTATATATACAAGGTGCATGGGGACTAGGCAATAAAGGTACTTCTCATCGTTATGTGGACATTAATCCAGAAACGAATGAGCTTCGCTTCTACCGTGCTTCTGATCGTTACAAGGAGGTACTTCAATATGCTAATCGTCTTCATTCAGAAGGCTTAGTGAATGCTGATATCTTTACGCTTGCAAGTGCAGAGTTCTACGCACAAGGTGCTGAAGGTGTATACGGCTCTGCTATTGCTTATAACGCAAATGATCCAATGAGCTCTGATAATTTTATAGGTATGAATGCTTTGGAAGGACCATATGGAGATCGTGAATTTACTTATACTTCATCATCATTAGTTAAAGAGGGCGCATTTGTTATTACAGATAAGAATGAGAGTCCAGAAGCGACTGTTCGCTGGATGGATTATTTCTACTCCGATGAAGGTATTAAAATGTTCTTCATGGGTCTAGAAGGTGTTACTTATGAGGAGCAAGCTGATGGTTCAGTGGAATATCTAGATTTTATTAAAAACAATCCAGATGGTTTGACGCAAAACCAAATACTCGCTCAATATGTAACTTGGTTAGGTGGAGGTTACCCGAGCGTAGTAAAACAAGAATACTTTAAGGGTGCTGAAACTTATGAGGATACATTAGCAGCTGTTGAGGTTATTGAGGATTATATTATTGATGAAGTATGGCCACCATTCAACTTCTCTCAAAATGAGTTAGATGAGCTTGCTCTTCTTCAAGAGGATCTATATACCTTTATTTCAGAAAAAGAAGCAGCGTTCATTTCTGGTACTGAATCCTTTAATAACTGGGGTAAGTATGGAGCTGAGTTAGAAAAAATCGGTCTATCTCGTTATATGGAAATGTATGAAGCAGCATATCAACGTTTCTCTGGTAAATAAATAGATCACTATACTGTGATTCAAAGCCTGTATACAGTGACGCCCGGCACCTGCACTATGAAGTGCAAGTGTCGGACATCTTTATTTGTTAAGGGAACAATAACCGAATTGACTATTTTCCTAATTGATTTAATTTCTCTTTGAACTTTTTCGGTGTACATCCATTAAATCTTTTGAAAAGCTCATAAAAATGGGCCATATTATTTAAACCAACTTTTTCGGCTATATCGGTAATATTCATATCATAGGTTAATAATAAGCGCTCTGCCTTTGCAATTCGTTGGCGGTTCACATAATCGGTAAAGGAGATACCTACTTTTTTTTTGAAATATCGCGAAAAATAAACATAGCTCATACCAGCTTTCTTACTAATTTGGTTCATATCAATTTTTCCATATAGATGTTCATTTATATAGGTCATAATACGATGAATCAATTGTGCGTCACTATGATTAGCATAGAAAACAGGTTTCTGTTCACTGCGTAAAAGCGTTAAAAGAATATGCTTTATATGCATGCTAATGGCAATCTCATAGCCCTTTTTCTTTTCCATAATTTCCTTGTGAATACTGAGAATGCACGTGCCAATTTCAGCTTGAATAAGGGAATTCTGCTGAAATAAATAATTCAGTCTTTCTAGCGGATTAATGGATTCCAGGAAAAAATTGGAATAGTGCATCATTGCTAAATCCATGTAAGGCTCAAGATTGAAATGGAGCACAATATAGGTTACCTCTTGATTTGGTAAAATAGAAGGTTTATGAACTTGAGAAGATCCAATTAGAACAATATCTCCTTTATTCATTGTATAGCTTTGTGTGGACGTAAATATTTTATGAACGCCATCCAATACTAAAACCATTTCGATTTCCTTATGATAATGCCAAGGTGAGTCAGCTACTGTATCAAGGTTATGAGTAAACTCCCAACTTTTAATTTCTAATAATGAATTTTGATAGCTAATGGGTTCATTAATCGTATTCATGATATCACCTTCTGACTTAGATAGAATATGGATACAAATTAAATGAATCATGGAATAAACTTCAAAGATTTAACTTTAAAATTTAAACTTTTTAGTCGAAAAGGAGAAGAAAATGAAAATTGCTGTTTTAGGTTGCGGTGAATTAGGTAAAGTTCACGCAAATGTGTATTTAAAAATGAAAGAAGTAGAGTTAACGGGAGTTTGTGATCTAAGCGTGAAGCAAGCCGATTTATTATCTCAAGAAACAGGCGCCCCTGCTTTTTATTCCTTCGAACAGCTTTTATCAGAGGCTGATTTTGATGTTATTAGTATAACTCTACCAAGTTATTTGCATAAAGAGTATACCATATTATCGGCAAGAGCAAAAAAGCATATTATTTGCGAAAAACCAATAGCCCTTACACTTGAAGATGCGGAAGAAATGATTCGATGCACTGACGAGAATAATGTTCGTTTATTTGTAGGTCATGTAGTCAGATTTTTTCCTCAATATGTAAATATAAAGCACGCAATAGATAATGATTTAGTGGGTGCAACTGGTGTCGCTCATGCTTCTCGAGTGGGTTCTCATCCAGGTAACTCTAGAGCTTGGTATAGAGACTATAGTAAAAGTAAGGGAGTCATCGTGGATCTTATGATACACGACTTGGATTTTTTAAGATGGACAATGGGTGAGGTTGAATCCGTGTATACATTAAATACGGTGAGTGAGAACTTGGATTATGCACTCGTTACGCTTCAATTCGAAAATGGTGGCTTTGCTAACGTTGAAGGAAGTTGGGGGCATCCTGTTCCATTTCACACAAAAGCAGAAATTTCAGGAGATAAAGGAATTATTGTGGCAAATAGTCTAAAAAGTCATTCGTATGAAGTTCATAAATTTGCCTCAGAAGAAACTCATTCATATGTTAATGTGTATAATAGTCCGGTTGCTAACAGTCCTTATCATCGGGAGTTGGAGCATTTTATAAACTGTTTGATGAGTGGGACAGAACCTATAGTTAATGCTCATGATGCATATAAAGCACTAGAGATTGCATTAGCTGCCGTGGAAAGTGCAAAAACTGGACAAGTTGTCTATCTTGCAAAAGGAGGTAGCATACATGAGTAAATTAAAGGTTGGTATGATTAGCTTTGCACACAGCCATGCATTCACTTACTTAAATGTTTTGCTTTCCTTATCAACGGTAGAGGTTATTGGTATTGCTGACAACATTGAAAGCCGTGTACAGAAGGTGATTGCAGAGCATGGAATTGCTTATTATTCCGATTATAATGAGCTACTTGAACAGGACATAGATGCTGTTGTTATTTGTTCAGAAAATGTTTTTCATGCAGAGTTAACTATATCAGCGGCGAATAAAGGTAAGCATATTTTATGCGAGAAGCCTCTAGGTATTTCTATTGAAGACATGCAGAGCATGATTGATGCTTGTGCAAGAAATAAGGTGCAGCTAATGACTGCCTTTCCTTGCAGATATATAACGGCTGTTGCAAAGGCAAAGCAATCTATTGAAGAAGGTGAAATCGGAGAGATTGTTGCCTTTAAGGGAATGAATAGAGGAACAGCCCCTACCGGCTGGTTCACCGATAAACAATTATCTGGCGGTGGAGCTTTATTGGATCATACGGTTCATGTAATGGATCTTATGAATTGGTTTACTGGCAAAGTACCTATAGAGGTTTACGCACGAGCAGCTACTCTTTTCCATCATGATTTGGACATTGATGATGCGGGTATGATTCATGTGAAGTATGATAATGGTGTATTTGGTGTACTAGACACAAGCTGGTCCAGACAGAAACCGTATCCAACTTGGGGCGACGTAGCCTTAGATATTATTGGTACAAAAGGTGTTATCTCCGTAAATGGCCTAGCTCAAACTAATGAGCTTTATAGCAGTCAACTTAGTACAGAAAGTTGGAGATACTGGGGAGATAGTATGGATCAACGAATGGTTGAAGCATTCGTGGAAGCTTTAATGACTAGTCAATCAGTACCTATTACTGGAGAAGATGGCATGCGTTCTGCCCTTGTAGCTTTAGCAGGATATCGCTCTGTTCATGAGGGTAAGCCTGTAATTATGAAATAGATCAAATCTTGCTGTAATAGACGCACGGAAGAGAGTTGGGCTTGGGGAAACGGTATTGAATCTTATCCTTGATTTGATTTTTATAGCCTTTAAATTTCACCGTTAGAGATGATAAGATGAACCGTATCACAAGTAGGGCGAAATCTTTATTATGAATTACTTGCTGGAATCGTATTATGCGCTGGATATTGCTCAGACCAGTGTCGATAGCATCACTTTTGAATAAGGCTGTAAACAGCTAGGGATCATAGAAGACAACTATATCGACCAGGCATTTGAGCTAGAACAGCTATATAATGGAGATTTATTCGGAGATCGTGCATTCCCTTGGGATCGGGGCAAGGTTGAACGATTATCGCTGCTATATACATCCTTAACCTATCGGTTGTGCGACGCCTTATTAACTAGAGGGGATACGCAAGTCGCATTCCGACTCTTAACGAAGCTAACGGCTCATAATGAGTTAGATGAAGGGCCCATTTTATTTTTATAGAAGGGCTCTTTTTGTTTCATTTTGTCATTCTGTTGTCATTGGGGGTGTGTATACTTATCTCTTAGAAGGATAAGAAACATCATCTCAAGGAGGAATTTGCATGCGAGTTTTTGTTCAAAAGGGGATTTCAGTCATCTTAGTGATGGTATTGGTTTTAGGTGGATTGAGTGGGTTAATTGTTGGTGCAGGTAAAGCCCATGCGGCAGTAGCGTTCGCTGGAGGAACGGGGAGTCAAGGTGATCCGTATCAAATTGCTAACGCTGATCAGCTCAACGAGGTTAGGAATCATCTAGGAACAGGAATCTACTATATACTGACGTCAGATATTGACTTGAGCTCCTACTCAGAAGGTGCCGGCTGGACGCCAATCGGTGCTAACAACAGTAATGCTTTTTTCGGACATTTGGACGGTAAGGGTTTTACAATAAGAAATTTAACAATCACAAGTAGTGCGGGATTTGTAGGACTCTTCGGTGTTACTATTTTGGGCACATTTACTAACATTAATCTTGAGGGTGTTAATATACAGGGTGGAAATTCCGTTGGAGGGTTAGTTGGATTGGCCGAGGGGATGTCTATTAGTAATATCTGAAATTAATTCATGTTGATCCAGGTATGGAATATTCGCTTGACCGTGAAAGTTATTTTCCTATGTAAGCGTCAAATAGCCCCCACCTGTTCAACAAGATGAGGACTCATGTATGCTGTACTATAACTAGCTTGAATACATAATAGTCTATAAGTACAGGTGACCCTGTGGGTGACCTGTTTTCTCACGGCATGCTTAAGCATATATGCTTAGCTTGAGTTAAGATTGTTTAAACAACGTAATGCATATAATCCCCCGGTTCATCGTCCCTAAATATCAAGCGAACCTGGGAAAGGAACCCAGTTTCCATTGATATTTTTAACGGGACTAGCAAGGTAGTAGAAGAGCTTTAGGGTAATGAAGCGTTAGCGCAGTGGAATCCTGCTTCCGTTCTTCTTTACGCTGTTGCTCCATCTCGGCCATAATTGTAGAAGTGTAGGTCGATCGAAGTTGGCATATAAACATCAAAACTGATTCGCTACGCTACTCGTCATCATGTTTATATGCGAAGAGCAGCACCAAGACTTCGCGTACGCTGCGTCATCGTGAATAGAGTTCGTGCTGCCTTTGTAAATCAATTGTGTTGTTAATTATTGGATCTACATGAACTAGGCGCAAATTTAACCCGCTAAGAGGACCGCCGCAAGAAACACGAGCTGCAGCAATGTACGGACTAGTATCTTAGGTGTAGGTCTCCCACCGATAGTTAGTTTTTTTCGGGCTGCCCTTACATTGGCAGGGAACATGGTCACAAGTAGAACCGCCAAGCAGACGGAAGACGCGCGGGAGGTAGTGGGGAAGAGAATGCCGATGGCTCCCGCAATTTCCAGCCACCCGGTGGCCGTCACAATCCAATCCGGTTTTGGAAAGGCAGCCGGGATCATCCGGATGAGATCAGGCCGTCTTTTTCCCCAGTGGGCGGAAGCCGTAAGCAGTAGCATGACGGCCACTGCTCCCTGAAGCGAAGAATGCCAATTGTCGAAATAAGGCCAGCCGAACAACCCGAGAACCCAGAACAGAAGAAACGAAACAACAAGCGCAAATAAAGGTACCATCTTTATCCCTCCGTTTAGAAGCTTTTCGTTATCATGAGAAATAATATGATGATCGGCAACAATGTCGCGGCAATTCCGAAGATGACCCAATAGCGGGACGCTTGATAATCATATTAGCCGAGATAAAGAAGATCACGAGATCTGAGAGCGTAGATACATAATCGGCAAGCATGACGTCTTTTACCGTTGCTTGGATAAATGCACAGACCGCTCATAATACTGATTGAGTACTTCTGCGACGAGAGGCTGATCTTACTTTCCAAGTAAATATATCAGCACCTTGTTCGTTACGTCCTGACCAACTTCCAGCACCGGAAGACTGTCAATGATCTTCTGCATGGGTCCATCGAACGTTTTTTCGCTTTGTTCCACTACGTTCATAAAATGTTCGTTTGTCTCTTCGAGTCGCTCCTGCAGCACCCAGGCAAAGATCTCGTCCTTGCTCTTCACGTAATGGAATATAGCGCCCTTTGACAATCCCGATTTTTCCATGATGTCCTTCATAGTGACAGAGTGACAACCTTTTTCTAGTATCAGCTCTTTGGTCGAATCAAGTAGCAACCCTGTTGTTTGCTGCCTCCGTTCCTCTTGCTTAAGGTAATCCCTCCGTGTTCTTTTGACAACCTATACGTCGATTGATTAGTGTCTAGATTTTTATTGTAAATACAGACCGTCGGTTTGTAAATAGTTATTATCATATCTCATTTCCATCATTTAGCTGAAGCATGCTAATGAGCTATCGGAACACGATAGCAATACACATCAGGAAAAGACTTGCCGACAGCAATGAATCGGCAGGTCTTTTCCGCTAACGGGCAGTTTAGTTTAACCTTTCGTAACAAAAATGGAACCACATTCGTTTAGTTTATGGAGGCGAATAGATAATGAGGTATTTAAAGATGTTGATGATAGTAGTAATGATAATTGCTTTGTTGGGATGTGAAGAGAAACTAACTTCCGAACCCTCTGGTCAAGGTTATGTATTTGAAATTAGTGAAGGAAGAGTTTTAATTTTAGATAATGTTAAAGAGAGTGATTTCGGGAAAGGTTGGAAAGATAGAGATAATTAAAGAATATGAATTGACACCATCTTCATTAGATAAATGGATCATGCAAAGCGAGAAAACAGGCTCCTTCAAGGAAAAGGACAACTTGTCGAAAGAAGATGCAGAACTTATTAAACTTCGAAAAGAAAACAAACAGCTACTTATGGAAAATGACATACTAAAGCAAGCTGCGCTGATACTAGGACGAAAGTAAATGTGATTCGGAATAATCAACACAAATACTCGATATCAGCCATGTGTACAGTCCTTCAACTCCTAAGAAGCACATACTATTATGAAGCGAGCGAGCCGTTTTCAGAAGATGAGATTTCCTCTGTTATCGTCAATATATTCCAAGCAAGTCGTCAAAACTATGGAACACGTAAGATCAAAGTAGAATTAGAAAAGCTAGAGTTAACGGTATCCAGACGAAGAATTGGGAGAATCATGAAAGAACAGGGTCTCGTTTCTTCGTATACTGTAGCTCAATACAGACCACACACAACGGGCTGTAATGACTCAAAACAAGCTAATGTATTAAATAGACAGTTTGTTTAGGAGAAGGAATTGTCTGTTGTCGTGAGTGATCTAACCTACGTAAGAGTCAACCAAAAGTGGAATTACGTATGTGTATTTGTGGATCTCTTCAATCGTGAAATCATAGGTTATAGTGCAGGTCCAAACAAAGATGATCGGCTCGTCTACCGTGCCTTCGCATCGATTAAAACCAACCTCAATCGGATTCAGCTCTTTCATACAGACCGTGGGAATGAGTTTAAAAACAAGCTGATAGACGATGCCTTAGATACGTTTAAGATCAAACGATCTTTGAGTATGAAAGGTTGTCCCTACGACAATGCAGTTGCAGAAGCAACGTTCAAACTCTTCAAGACAGAGTTTGTGAAGCGACGTCATTTTGATAGTCTGGATGATCTAACGAGAGAACTATATGACTATGTACACTGGTTCAACCACATTCGTATTCACGGGACTCTTGGCCCACAAGGGGTGTTCGATCAGACTAGTACCCAAATGATTTGAACATGACAAACAAGCTTGGACGGTCCATAAGGACTACCCAAGCTTGTTTTGTGCACAGTCCCCACGAATATCAATTAGGGATGAATGCTACGACATACGTGAATGAACTTTTTTCCCCTATACCTAACATTTAGGCATTCTACAAATTAAGAACCATATACCTCAAAATCAAAGAGTGAATACCCATACGTTGTACCTCGCGCGGAACATTGTACACGTACATATCGTCCATTTTGGGGTGTAAATGTTATATCATCTATCGCTCCATTACCAGTTGTTGTTGAATAAACATCCGTCCAAGACGTTAAATTGGAGGACACTTGAATTTTGTAGCTTTTACCGTAAGCGGCTTCCCAGTTTAATTTCACCCGGTTGATACTCTTGCTCGAACCTAGATCTACGTAAATCCACTCGTTATTGTTTCCTTCGAGACTTGCCCACCTTGTTGAAGAATTACCGTCAGTCGCTTTGGAAGCTTCGAATCCCGCTGCTTCTATTGAACTAGCCACAGCAGTCTTGCCTAGAGCGAGGTCAGATCCAGTCGTTGGACCGCCGAATGTTGGTTTCCACCAGTTACCTGAAAGATAGAGCATATTAAGCAAATTGTAGGAATCACTGAAGTAGGATTCTTTCTTGTTCTTCATCCAGTCCCAACCAGCATTTACCCATGCTTGGTGAGAGCTATTTGTTGTAGCTGCGGATATGAACGGCGATACGAACACGGCTGTAGCATATGATCCTCTTGCTGTACCATTCAATTGATATCCGTCTTTAATGTTACCTGGAACGCCACTTGTCGTACCTTTAATCCATACCGCCATTTTGTTAGCAATATCCCGGCCTCTAGTGTCTCCGTAAAAAGCGTAGTCCATTACAATTCTTAATGGAACCCGGCTTGAATTGTAGTTATATTCGTTATCATACGTACTCTCTAAAAAACCGGATGGAGCAGGTGTAGGGGGATTATTAATAACAAAGTCAGAGATTAGACCTGTAGTAGATGAGTAAGTTGTCGAGAATTGGCCGTAAACGGTATACAAGTTATTGATGACATCTAACCATATTTGATCTCCTGTAACTTCGTTGAAAGCTCTTAAATGGGAGAGCATCCAATCAGAGGGACGTGTGTTCAAAGTGCCTTTTGCATCCCAATCGCCAAGATTCAGCCTGTTGTTCGTAGTTACATTGCTGGCTTTGATTGCGTTGATCATTTTTTTGGCTTCTTCCAAATAATTAATCGTACTTGCGGATCCCCATTGACGATCCGCAAGAATCAAAGAGTAAGCGATGTCCAAATCACCATCGGTAGCTGAACCGAAATGGCCCTGGGCACTGCTACTATCCGCAACAACCCAGCCCATCAGATTAGCATTACCAGAACTTTTAAAAGCTCTTGCGGTTTTAAACAGACCGTCATAGATCGTTTTGGCATTGGAATCGTAGCCGGCCATTAACGCGGTGATGACCATTCCATATCCTTGTCCTTCCGAAGTACCAAGTGGGGTGAATCCTTGAGGGTTACCGGTAATTTCACCTTTTACATAATAACCGCCAGGCAAAGAAGACAAGTTGTTTTTCAAGTACTTTGATTTCCAATAGTCATAGTAACTTGAAACGGCGCTATTCATAGCAGCTTGGGTGACATGATTAGGCTTTATAATGCCTGGATAGTTGACTTGTTGTGGAAATGGTTTGAGTTCCCCTGCAGCATGAGCTTTTGATTGAAATGGAGCTGGGGCAACCAGAAGTGGCAATAGTAGGGCTTGGCAAAGAAGTACAAGACCAATTAATTTCATATTACGTTTGATTGAGGTTACGTTGTTCATCATTAATTCCTCCTTTTCGTATAATGAATCCATTTAATTAAAGCGCTTTAATCTTAGTGTTATGTTAATATTAATTTAGATGATTCTACTGTTGTACGACACTTCCATGCTTTAACCATTGGGCTTGTAATACCTGGATCGATGGTGGCGTATCTTTTATGATGGTATCAAATTACCGTATGCTGCATTAGCAGCACATGATATGGCTAAGGACTCTCATCACCTTCTTTACTTAAGGATTATGACGACATCTGAAATGCTGCCATACATTTAGTATAGCAAAATGAAAGCGCTATAACTTTCAATCTATTGCTTTAAAATGTTATTTAATTGCTATCTTTTAAAATAAATGCTTTTATTTTATTTATTAGGAGGTTTCGTATGAAATTTAGCACGAAAGTAAATTTGAATAAGGAACCATTCCACCTAAACTATCTCAAAACGAGCAATCAACACAACTGGGAGGTCGTTCACGCTCACCAAAGTATGGAGTTTCTATATGTGTATGAAGGCGAAGGTATAGCCCACATCCATGGTAATCCGTTTCCGATCGTGCCGGGGACGTTGCTGCTGTTTCAGCCTTCTCAGCCGTATCGATTGGAGGTTAGTCAGCTTTTTGTAAGGACGGGGTTTATGTTCAATCCTTTTCTCGTGGATTCGGAACTGATTGCCTTTCCATCCCTTCACAAGTTTTTTACGGTTTTATGGAAATCTACGCTAGTTCAACCTGTTCTATATTTGTCACCGCTCCAAAATGAGTTTCTAAACCTATATGAAATATTGAATCAAAGGACTAAAAATGCTTCTTTCGTTAAATCGCATGAGGAGTTTGTGTTATTCGTGATATCATTTCTACAGCAACTTCGTCAATACGAGGACAATCTAGCTCCCATAAGGCAAACGACTCCTCAGCTGAAAACGAATTTGACGATTAAGCTCATTATCGAGTGGATGAATGCGAATTATAGAAATAAGTTCATGTTGGACAAGTTGTCGAAAGACCTTCATTTGTCTCCTTTTTATTTGTCGCATACATTCAGCGCGAAAACGGGTAGCAGTCTGACGAAGTTTATAGCTTTTAGGAGATTGAGGGAGGCATGCCATCTACTAGAAACAACGTCCAAAAGTGTTAGTGAGATTGCAAATGAGGTTGGATTCGAGACTTCATCCTATTTCTGTCGAGTGTTCAAAGGAGCGTTGGGGGTAACGCCAAAGGGATATCGAACCAAGGTATTGGGGGAAGTAAGGCATTAGTAATGGAGTGGACTTAAATGTATAATGTGAAATTTTATGTATATAATATACAATAATTCAAGCGGGTCTTGTATTGGACCCGTTTTTGCATTCATATCTAGGTATGGAACTTATCGGCTGTTGACAGAAGTATCTATGTTAGATATATTACATGTATGAGCATGCATTTAATATGCGATTTTAAATATTCGTATATATGAGTCAAATAAACTTAGATATATTACCAAGAGGAGAGAGATATATGAAGGATTTATTTACGCCCTATGAAATGATGGATTTAAAATTGAAAAACCGTGTGGTTATGCCTCCGATGTGTCAATATTCTGTCGATAACAAAGATGGAATCGCTACGGATTGGCATTATATGCATTATGTGAGCAGAGCAATCGGTGGAACCGGGTTAATTATTATTGAAATGGCTGATGTGGAACCTGATGGCCGAATTAGCGATTATGATCTCGGGATCTGGTCCGATGAACAGATTCCTGCATTGGCAAGAATTGTTGAGGCTTGTCATTCTTATGGCGCTAAAGTGGGTATTCAAATTGCACACGCAGGACGTAAGGCTGAGGATGCTCCGGTTCCTGTAGCCCCATCGGCAGTTCCTTTTAACTCTGAATCTAAAACGCCGAGGGAACTAACAACTGCAGAAGTGAAAGGGATGGTAGAGAAATTCCGACTAGGTGTAAGACGAGCTATCCAAGCGGGATTTGATGTCATTGAGCTTCATGGTGCGCATGGATACCTTATTCATCAGTTTCATTCGCCTCTAACAAACCGTAGAACGGATGAATATGGAGAAGATTTAACCCTGTTTGGTAAAGAAGTCATTCATGCAGCAAAAAGTGAAATGCCAACAGGTATGCCTTTAATCCTACGTATTTCCGCTAAGGAATATGTTGAAGGCGGATATGGAATGAAAGAGAGTCTGGAGTTCAGCAAGGTATATAAAGAAGCGGGAGCAGATATTTTTCATATTAGTGCAGGTGGAGAAGGAGCTATTGCTGCGGCAGGAATGCCAGGAACGCATGCAGCTTACCAAGTTCCGTTGGCTAGAGAATTCAAGGAGAAGCTGAATGTTCCTGTTATTGCGGTTGGAAGATTAGATGAACCCGTGCTCGCCAATGCGGTAATCGGGAATGAAGATGCTGACCTTGTCGCGGTAGGACGGGGAATGTTGAGAAATCCTTACTGGACGTTGGAGGCTGCAGTCGCCCTTAATAAAGGAATAGACATGCCGAAACAGTATGAACTTGGATTTCCTAGAATCAAATGATGAACAATGACCTTATAACTAACTGGTTGACATTAACGCATATACAAATGAACGTAGCTAATGAATTAGAAGCTAATCTACAAGAGAAACATGACTTGTCATTAAAAGAATTCTATTTGCTGTTATTTTTGTCTGAAGCACCAGAAAAGAAGCTGAAATTGCAAAAGTTGGAGTCAATGGTTGGTTTAAGCCAAAGCGCTGTATCCAGACTGGTAAGTCGATTTGAAGCAAAAGGCTGTGGGGCTTTACAAAGACATGCATGCGATAATGATCGCAGAAGTATCTACACTTCATTGACACAAATAGGTCAAGATAAGCTCGATAAATCACAAGTAACTTTTAAAGAAACTTTACTTGTGGCTTTTCCAAAGATAGAAGTAGAACAGTTACTGCAACAAATGCTGAAGTTAAAACAATAATAAAGATGTTCTAGCTTACTTCAGTCATGGAAAACCTACTTTAAAAGGGGAAGTTAATGATCCATATGAAGGCACCAGTTATACATTAGAAGGTGGAAATTGCTGTACTTAATATAAAATAATCCAAGCGGGTCCTGTAGAGGACCCGTTTTTTAATAATATAAGAAAGTATATAGTTCTGTGGATTAATACTGCCATGATATACGAAGAGCACCGTATCGGTGCATAGGGCGAATTTTCTCAATTTGTTTAGAGAAATGGAAGAGTAGAGTCGAACGATGGCGGCAAACTTGTTCTATGACAGCTAGGGAAATGAAGGTACTTCAGCTTAAAAATATAGAGTTAATCCTTACTTTTCTTAATATATTCAAGAAACTCTAAAACGATTTGAGATATGGCATCTTCTTGCGGCATATAGATAAACTTGCTTAGTCGAAGGATGTCTTCTTTAAACAATTCAATGAGTTCCAACATGGACTCATGATCATCTTGTTTTGCACAATGAAGTAAGTCTAGGAATTCACTGTCTGGGATAGTTTCTGTATCATCTTTCGCTTCCATTTATTCACCGCCTGTTGGCTCATTTTTAGTTGACGAGCGACTTCGGATTCAGTCTGATCTTGTATATAGAGTTTATACAGAATGATCTTTCCGTATGGAGGTAAAGTGTCTATGAGCTGTTGAACTACGATTTTGTTTTCAGTAGAGGTAGTGAAGTTGGGTGTAGCAGGCTCTATTCCATAGAAAGAACATTCCCGTTTATTAATGACTTTAGCTCGATACTGTAACCTCCATGCAATACGATAAACCTCTGTTTTATAACGTTCATAAATACTTTGTTGTGTCTCAAATACCAATTTAATCGCTCCCCTTCTACATGGTCCATATATCTATAGGGAAATTCTAAGTGCATTTCCACAATCAATATAGGAACATATGTTCCGTTAATTGTACCATATTTTAGTGAGACTTGGTTATGAACTTGAATTGAAGAACCAACGGACGCAGGTGATTTAATCTATTAAACGTACAGAGAAGAAGAATAGCGAGTCGATTATTATAAAAAAATATACTTGTCGGTTGTTTTTTCGAACTATGAATTACCTATATAAGTGAAGGCACAAACATGAAGGAAAAGAAATGGAATGAACTTATGTGCCTATCACTACTGAAATGGAGTTGTTTATATGAAAAGAGTTCTGTATGTACCGCTTGACGACCGTCCGGTAAACTTGGATGATGTCATCGTTCTGGGGAAGACGGCTGGAATTGAGGTCATTACGCCACATATTAAGGATATTAAGAATCGTCTTGACTCACAAAAAACAAAATCGGGATCGACGCTCCTAAGCACATCTTCACCCACCTTTGGAGCCAAGTCGAACATTCGCCAATTCATTCTCGATAATGCATCATCTGTTGATGGATTCGTTATTTCAACGGATATGCTCGCCTACGGTGGATTAATCGGAAGTAGACGTCTTCGCACAAGTGGTGGAGAGAATTATCCGAACTATGATGTTACCACGACAAATTTGTTAGACGTTATTCGCGAAATCAAGCAGTGCTATCCCGATAAGCCTCTCTATATTCTAGATACCGTCATGCGAATGGCTACGTCAGCGTATGTTGAGGGTCAGGATTATGACGCTTATACGGAGTCCCGTAGCTTTAATCAACAACCACGAAAAGACTTTTCTGATTTCAATGACATTCTAAACGGTTATAATATAAAAACGGACAGCACGCCTTTTGGAGATGTGGTCAACTTCGACAAGGAGCAATATTATAACGCACGAATTCACAAATTCAAGTCGAACTATTATATCCTAGATCAACTTGCTCGGTTAGGTTATATTGACTTTCTTGCGATTGGTGTCGATGATTCCTCTACCGAGGGAGTACAGGCAAATGAAATCTCCTTTATTGAAGGACGAATCAATGATTGGTTCGGAGGCGGTACTCAAGAACAAAGTTCTGAGCGTGCTATTATTCTTCCTGACGCAGATGGCTTGGGTTATTCGCTCATGGCCCGCATGGCGAACCAGCTGTATCGTTGCGGAGCAAAGCCGCGATACATGGTACATTACTATGGACCTAATGGTTCAACGATAATTAACCCATACGAGTATATGAGTGTGCATCAGAACATTCAGCATCATGTTGAAATGATTGGAGGTCAATTTGTTACGTGTGGCTCTTATGATCTGGAAATTATCGCAATTACGGACGCTAACGAAGTATCCAGTGCAGTAAGCCGTATTCAATCTAATGGTAACAATCGTATCCCGACCATCGCAATTGATTTTGTTGCCAACGGTGCAGCTAATGAAACGGTAACAGAGGCCTTACTGGACAATCCATTCACTGGCGGCCTTTTGGGGTACAGCGCGTGGAATACTGCGGGGAACAAAATAGGAATTGCACTCGGAATGGGGCAGGCACGGTACGCATATTTGGTAACGGAAACGCATCCCGCAGCCCTTAAGAAGGCAGTGAATGCACATGGGGCACTTTTGTTCAAACGTTTCTTGAAAGACTATTACTATAAAGCAGTGGCCATTGCCGAAATCCGAACCTTTTCGAGAGAACATACGCTGTATACGAATGTTCTTTATCCGGATCAAAATATGGGTCTTTTCAACTCGACGAGTGACTACAACCATATGATTATTCTCCTGAGAGATCGAATGCAGACTTACACAAGTACTCTTGCAGGGAAAAGTGCCTTCCGGATCGGCTCTTCGACGAAATCTTGCAATGTACGCCAAATTAGCGGGTCAACGTGGTTATTCTCAGAATATGTTAGCGCATCACTTGCGTATGCAAATCCTGATTATATTTGGAAGCGTGTATTTGAAATTACCTTAAGCCCTAAGGTTACATTGAAATGATACGGTATCTATAATAAATGATTAACTTGATGATGAGCACTAATAACAATGATTTCATTATAATACCAAGTCAGAACCAAAGGCTGAAACCTCAAAAATGGGTGGTCAGTCTTTGTTTTTTTGGCAAAATCTATTAAGACCAACTAAATCGTACAGATTGCGATTTTGCAAGTTTAAGAGTATGTGGTTATAATTAAATGTTAAAAGGATTTTGCAGTTACATAAAGGATAGGGTGAGTATGAAGGAACTTTCTTCTCGAGTAACGATATTTGCATCGATACAATGGGTGTTTTTTATTTTTGCTAACATTGTCGTTGTACCAATTTCAATCGGTTTAGCTTTTGAATTGCCTCCACATGAAGTGGCTACCATTTTGCGGAGTTCGCTCATTGTGACAGGTGTCGCGTGTATTTTACAGGGCTTAATTGGTCATCGCTTTCCCTTGATGGAAGGTCATTCGGGTGTTATGTGGGCTTTAATTCTTAACTTATGCTTATCTGCTCCTACACTTGGACTTAGTTTGGGCGAAATTGGAGGGGGAATTGCTACAGGAATGCTGCTTGCCGGGGCTCTAATTATGATATTGGCTGCCTGTAAGGCGATTCCTTTTATTCGTAAAGTATTCAGTCCGATGGTAATGAACGTATTTTTGTTACTGTTAACATTTCAGCTCGCTTTTATCTTTTTCAAGGGTATGTTGACAGTGAATGAAGATGGGACATTGGATTTGCCGATCACATTGTTCTCATTAGGAATCGCTATCTTTGTAGGTCTCTTAAAAATTAAAGGAAGTAAGAACATCGGCAATTTTTCGTTATTAATCGGAATAGTTGTAGGATGGAGCCTTTATGCTATGTTCTTTCCAACTACAAACACCCTAAATGGGGATGCTGTTGGTGTTTTTTCTATATTTCCACTGGGCAGTCCAAATTTGCAATTCGGGATTATTACGATTACTTTTATAGGTTGTTTTATTAATATGAGCAATACGATCGCATCTCTTCAAGCAGCGTCCAAACTATTAAATGAAGAGGTTTCAACGAGCCAATATCGAAATTCCCTTTTCTTAACAGGTGCATATTGTATGGTGGCATCGTTATTCGGACTTGTATCTTACGCACCGTTTGCTTCTTCTATCGGTTTTTTGGAAAGTACGCAAATCTTTCATCGCAAGCCCTTTTTTATTGGCGGAGCACTTATTATCATTCTAGGAATCATTCCACCCCTTGGGTTAATGTTGGCAACACTCCCGATCTCAGTAGGGAACGCAGTGCTATTCATTGCCTATCTTCAGTTGTTGGGAACTTCTTTTAAAAGTCTGAAGGGATACACATTTGATTCGATCACGATTCATCGGGTTGCAGCACCAGTTCTCATAGGGGTAAGTCTGATGTCAGTGGATGTTAAGTTGTTTGCTAATCTACCTACTGTTGTACAACCGATCATTAGTAATGGATTCATCATGGGAGTCCTTATCTCATTAATCATGGAGACTACTATTAAATGGGGAGATCGTGACAAGAAAATATTAACATGACAAAAGAATAAGAAACTAATAGGAAACTGCATAGTGTGAAATATACGAAATAAGATCGAAATATTCTAGTTTTAACTTCAATGGACCTATCTGTGCTCTGATCGCAGAAAGCATATGCTGCCCTCTGATTTCAACCGCTATGCGGTATACAATCAAGAAATCGGAGGGCAACAGCGATCGTAAGGATAATCCGTTACCGTAGCGGTATTATACACCACACGTATGGTTCTTTTTAGTACGTTGTTTCTTTGATGTTTATACACGAAGAGTTACGACAGACCTCTCATTATACTTCCTCATAAACTCGCTTTATAAAGGAAATACTTTCGTCCAAATAGGGTTCAGTGGTACTTTCTAATAGACCTTGAATATGCGGGCGTTGGTGTTTCATATACCGCAGAATAGGCTCAAATTGAAGCCAACCCTGGCCAACAGGAACAATTTTGATTACTCCATCCTCAACTATAAAATCTTTCAAATGAATGACAGCAATCCGATTTCCTAGAAGTTCGAAAGCTTCCGCAACGACGGATTCCTGTTGTGAGTAATTGATAGGCGACATAAGATTTGCACAATCTAGAATCACTTGAAGATTATTAGAAGGAACAAGATCAAGTAGCCGTCGTGTCAATGATGCCATGTGCAGCGGATGATGTAATCCAGCTTCGATACCCACGGTCACACCAAAACGTTCGGCTTCCGCCACCATTGCTTTTACGGAAGTAACAACCTCCTGAAAAGCTTCTTCTGTAAAGTTGTCCGTTGTATAGCCTTGCCCAACACTACCGGTCTCTGTGCCTACTAGACTAGCGCCGAAGTCTCTGGCTAGGCGAAGATGAGTACTGAATTCAGATAAGGCTTGTGCTCGCTTTTGCGGGTCAGTATCCACAATGTTGACGTAGCAGCCGAGAACGGCTATTTGGATACCAGCTTGTCTGAATGCATTACCATAGTAACTGGCTGTTCCTGGACTAATAGCAGCAAGACTTGGAGCGCTTTCGGGAAATGACTTTTTTAGAGCAAATTGAATATGCGATAAGTTATACTGTTGTATCTTCCCAATCAAGTCTTCTAAAGGAATTTGTCCGAAATCATGTGCTCTTATACCTAGATGAAGGGGGGCAGTCATGTAAACACTCCTCTTTAATTTAATATGATATGAATCAATCGGTTTCTTGTAACAACCTCTTTAACTCTAATAATGATAGTGCAGTGGATTGTTCAATGGCTTGTACCACAAGCTTGGCGATTTCTCGAGCGCCTTCCTCAGAGAAATGGGTGTTGTCCTCAACGCCGGATGGGTAATTTGGATGCGTACCTTTAGGTAAATGCATAAATAGTTTCATGGATTCTTCTTCACCTAATGTATCGTATAGCTGTTGCGAATCTTCGAATATATCGAGTAGTGGTGTCTGTGTCTCTTCGGCTACTTGTCTCATCGCTGCTGGATAAGGACCTACAGCAAGTGGATCGAGCGTACCCTCTGAAGTGAATAGACGACGGCTACAAGATGTCAACAGTACGGAAGTTCCTCCACGCTGCCGAGCGGATTCAATAAATTGAATTAAGTTGTGGCGATATTCTGTATCAGAGTCGGTATAGCGAGACGGATCTTCTTTTTTCTCGTCATTGTGTCCAAATTGTATGAAAAGGTAGTCGCCAGCTCGAAATTCTTGTTCAATGGCAGCCAAGCGGCCCTCCGCTAGAAAAGATTTGGTACTTCGTCCGTTGATAGCTCGATTCTCCACTTTAATAGATTTACCATAATAACTTTGGAGGAGTTCTCCCCAGCCTGTCATAGGTTTTTCACTTTCGCCTTTAATAGCCGCGGTAGAATCTCCAGCGATAAAAAGTGTCTGTGTCATTTGTTTTCCCTCCTCATCATATTGCACACGTTAACATTTATTGTTGATATAAAATATAATTCGTTACTATTAGATATAGTTGTTAACGATTTCATTGTAATAATTACCTATTTTTAAGTCAAGGATTAAAATGAAATGTACATATGAAATACCTATCATGTCGAGGATCAATGATTATGGTATAATGATTCCAAAGTTTTACACTGAATAAGATTTATAAACAATCGTTTTTTATGGGGAAATGGTATGCATATGGATAAGTTGGTATCTATCAAGAAAATTAATGCACACGTTAAATGCTTGTTTGAATTCGTGAAAGCGCTATAATATATAAAGTAGATATAAATTAAAGGGGCTGCAACATGAGAAAAGGAAAAATGTTCTATAGAATCTTTATTCCCATTTTAGTCTTGGCGGTAGGATTGGTTGCTAGTTTTGGAAGTTACATCTACTTGAGTACAATAAATTCAGTTATTGAGAGATTCTCTAGCAGCAAACAAAGTTATATTGAACAAATAAAAAATAATATGGAAAATAAAATTCAAAGAATTGAATATGCCTTCAACACGTATAGTACTACCAGTTCATTTCAAGACGTAGTTAATAATCCTATAACAGAACAAGATTTCATAGCTTATCGAGATGTGAATTCACAGCTTAATTATATTGCCTCGATGGCATTAGAAGGGACAGAGTATTCCCTGATCAGTCTAGTGCAGAACTGGCAAATCGCTGATGGAAGTCTGTCCTACTTAACGGAAAGTGAACGAGAGAAGTTGGTTGATGCCTATGTCGTGAATAAAGACCAAGGATTATTCTGGATCAAGACAGATAAAGGTATACGATTTGTGAATACCTTACCTGTATTTTCTAAGAATAAACAAGCCATTGCACTGTCCGATATCTCGCTACAAACATTGGATCGTACTATCAAAACAGAAGAAAATACGACAGTCTTTATTCTGAACAAACAAGGCGATTTGATGTACGAATCGGATCCGGATAAAGAAATGTTCACCGACAAACAGCTGCAACAAATCTCAAACGCTATTGGATCAGAGAATGATACAGGAATGGTAACACAGGAAAATATAAATCATCAATCTGTTCAATTTATTTATGCTAAATCTAATTATAATAATTGGATCTATCTTACTATATTAGATCAGAAGGAAATTGCTAAATCGTTGATGATAACCAAATATGGGTTGTCCACGATGGGACTAGTGTTAACGATATTCATTGTGGTGGTTGCTTATATGATATCCGTATTCTTTACGAAGCCTATCTTACAGATTAAACGTAGTCTACCTAAAGTTCCACAGTCTAATTCTAAAAATGAAATTGAATGGATTATGGATTCGATTGATATGATTCTAACAGAGAAAGAATCTCTGGAAAACTTAATTCAGGCTGAAATGCCACAACTTGAAACACAAATGATTCTAAACCTATTCCGAAATCGGATATCTCCAGAGGAAATAGTGCGCAAATTGCAACGTTTCGGATATGAGAAAACAGAGAATCAATTGTATGTCACGATGCTGATTCAATTGGATAATTTCGGTGACCAAGAGGCTTCTGACAAGGATGTATTGTTACTAGCAATTAATAAAATTGTAGAAGATGTTGTTCCGAAGCAACAACGGATGCTTCCTGTTATTCTAAATGACAATACTCAAGCGACCATATTGGTGTTTACAGGAAAGAATGACCAAGAGATGAGCAAGCAAATACTAGATTACTCCAAAGCACTTCTAAGGGCTGTTAGTGATTATTTGCATTTATCGATCAGTATCGGAATCAGTACCCCATATGAGAATTTAATGGAGAGTAAAAAAGCGGCAGAAATGAGCAAGCAAGCCTTACATCAACGTTTGAATTTAGGGAAAGAATCTATTATCTTCTATGAAGATATTTCTAATGTAGTCTCTGGACCAGTACTACTTCATTATCCTATGGAACTAGAATCACAATTGTTTGATGCTATTCGTATAGGAGACAAGGAACAGGTCAGTCAGCATTTATATCCTTTCTTAGCAGAGATGATGGGGAAGAATAAGAATTCAATGAATTTTGAAGTGATGTTAGTACGACTAGTAAATAATCTGATTCAATTAGAGCAGCAATTAGGAATAAATGTACTGCTAACGCAAGATAATCATAAACTGTATCACACATTGTTGGATATCCGTAATCCAGAAGAGGTAGAACGCATGTTGGTGGATCAAGTTATCTACCCAATGGTGAATAGCATGCGGGAGAAAACAAATAATCAATTCCGAGGTGTCTCCGAACAGATTATCGCTATCGTTAATACTGAATATGATCAAGAATTGACTTTGGAAATCATCGGAGAACGTCTACACTATAGCCCCAATTATTTAAGTAGAATATTTAAAAAGGAATATGGAACTGTGTTTAGTGAGTATCTGAAGAACTATCGAATAGAAATAGCGAAGAAGTGGTTAACAGAGACTGATATGACGGTTAAGGAAATAGCTGAAAGATTACAATATAATAATCCGCAAAACTTTATTCGTTCGTTCCGGAAGGAACAACATGTAACACCTGGTATTTATCGTAAGATGCATGAAAACGATTAAGGAGTAGAGGTTCAATTGAAACTTCTAACCACGCAAACAGGGACTGTCTCATCAGCCATTCATATGGCTAGAGAGACAGTCCCTGTTTATATATACGAGCTGAATATTATCCCTTTACCGCTCCCATCAATGCACCCTTATTGAAGTGTTTCTGCACGAAAGGATAGCATATGAGCATTGGAACTGTGGCAACTACGATAACAGCCATTTTGACCGTTTGTGCGGGTGGAATGATATCCACTGAAGTTCCTTCAGCTTGCATCCCACTGGAGACGATAACGATTTGACGAAGTAATACTTGAATCGTCCATTTGGCTGAGTCTGTAAGATAGAGAATCGCTTGCGTATACGTATTCCAGTAAGCGACTGCGTAAAAGAGAGAGATGGTTGCTATGGATGGTAGCGCGAGCGGAAGCATGATTTTAAAGAAGATACCTAAATCATTACAACCGTCAATCTTAGCTGATTCTTCTAATTCTTCCGGAAGAGCTTGGAAGAAGTTCCGCATAATAATCATGTTGAAGGCGTTAATAGCAACAGGTAGAATCAGTGCCCAATAGGAATTGATAAGTCCGACACTCTTTACAACTAAGAAAGTAGGTATCATCCCACCGCTGAACAATAAAGAGAATACGACTATAAAGTTGATGGTAACTCTACCTGGAAGGTACTTTCTTGATAATCCATAGGCCATCGTGGACGTCAGGGCCATACTTACGATTGTTCCAACTGCGGTAGTGCCAATCGAAACTGCAAGTCCTTTAAAGATCGTTGATGTTGACAGGATGTACTTATAAGCATCCAGTGAAAATGTTCTTGGAAACAGCATGAACTTTCTCTCGATCATTTCTTGTGTGGAAGAAAAAGAACTAGCAATAATATTAATAAACGGCAATAGACAGGCGAGAGCAAGTAGTAGCAATATAAGGTTATTTGCTATTGCGAAAAGACCGCTGCCAAGGGACTCTTTGTTAATTGTACTCTCTATACGTGTTCTCTGTATCATGTATGTTCCTCCTCTTAATTGATGTTGCACTTAAATTGTAACAAGAGAGTCGCATTCCGTGAATAATCCGGCCATGTCTTATTCATCTTATATTTATAGAATGGATGGAAGTATCTTGAAGTCTATGAGTAATCATTTCCTTGTTGAATGGTCATTAAATGAGTTGAATAATTAAAAATCCTAGTGTTTATAAGGGAATGTAATCGCTGTCATTAAATGATTATATACGTAATGCGATAAATTATTTAAGCTGAACAGGCAAACAACGAAAGCAAACAACGATTAGATAGAGGAGGATGAGAAGTGAAGAGTTCTACTGTAACCGCAACCAATATAAATTTAGAGAAATTGGAAAAGGGGAAAATAGCAACAGCTATTGCAAATTTAATGAAATATAAATTGCTGTATCTTATGATACTTCCCGGGCTAGTGTACTTCATTATATTTAAGTATTTGCCAATGGCGGGATTGGTCATTTCGTTTCAAGACTATCAACCATATCTAGGGATCACAGGAAGCGAGTGGGTAGGGTTTAAGCATTTCATTCGATTGTTTACGGAACCAACCTTTTTTATGTTGTTACGTAACACATTGATACTCTTTGGAATGAATATACTATTTTTCTTCCCATTACCTATTATTGTGGCGTTAATGTTAAATGAGGTAACAAATCGTTTCTTCAAAAATATGATTCAAACGATTATTTACATTCCACACTTTATGTCATGGGTTATCATCGTTTCCATCACTTATGTGTTCCTATCATTAGACGGTGGGGTAGTCAATGAATTGATAGCTTCTTTGGGAGGAGAAAAGATAGGCTTCTTAACTTCACCAGAGTGGCTAAGGACGATGTATATCGGACAAATCATTTGGAAGGAACTTGGGTGGTCAACCATTATTTATCTAGCTGCTGTCACTACAGTAGATCCAACGCTTTATGAAGCAGCGGGTATGGATGGTGCAGGACGCTTAAGAAAAATGTGGCACGTAACACTACCAGCAATTCGCCCAGTCATCATTACGTTGTTAATATTGAAAATTGGTAGCACACTAGATCTTGGTTTTGAGCATATGTTCTTGCTCTTAAATTCATTAAACCGCGAAGTTGCTGAAATATTTGATACTTATATTTACACAGCAGGTTTAAAAAATGGTCAGTTAAGTTTCAGTACGACAATGGGGCTGTTTAAAGGGGTGGTTGGATTAGTATTAGTCGTAGCAGCTAATAAATTTGCTAGGAAAATAGGGGAAGATGGCGTGTATTAAGACAGACAATAGAAAATAGAGAAGGAGCATTACAATGAAAAAGAAATTAATGAGTACGGTACTTGTCCTTTCTTTAATGGGTTCAATTCTGGCAGCATGTGGGGCAGATAAGGGGAATACAGTACAAAGTAATAACAGTGGTGGTACTACTGCCAGTGTAGAAACCGAAAAGCCACTTGAATTTACTTGGTTAAATATTCTGCATACGGCATCACCTCCAACGGAAGTAATTAAGAGCAAGATTGAGGAATATACGAATACTAAAATTACCTTTAATTGGGTTCCGGATGCATCTAAAGAGGAACGGATAACGACTTCTCTTGCTTCGGGTCAGTTAGCAGATATCGTTACTCTAACAATGTTGACGAATTCATCAGTTAGAAGTTCTTTAAAGTCAGGATTGTTCTGGGATGTAAACAGTTATATTGATGATTATGAGAATTTAAAGAAAATATCACCAGAAGTAAGAAATGCAGCATCGATCGAGGGCAAACTTTATGGGGTTCCTTTCCAAAAGAACTTGGCGCGTGGTGGGTTAATTTTCCGTCAAGATTGGCTTGATAAATTAGGACTACCTATACCAACAACTTTGGATGAGGTATACGAAATTGCAAGAGCGTTTACAGAAGATGATCCAGATGGTAATGGTAAGGATGATACGATAGGTTTTGGTGACAGATCTGATTTAAGGTACGGTAGCTTTAAAACACTAAGTTCCTATTTCGGAACGCCGAATGGTTGGGCGGTAGATGAGAGTGGTAAGTTCACTCCTGAATTCGATACACCACAATATTTAGAAACTCTTAACTTCTCGAAGAAGTTATATGAGAATAAATATTTGGCTCAAGATTTCGCGGTAACTGCTAAAACGGACCAAGAAGCACAATTTGCACAAGGAAAATCAGGAATTTATACTGGGATGGTTGGTATTGGTGGTTTGCAAAACCTAGCACTAGGATTGCAGAGCGAAATGAAATTAGTACCAGTTAATAAAATCTCCAATGGAGACGGTGTATATCGTATTTGGTCAGAGGGAAGCGGAGTAGGTGGTTTGTTGGCATTCCCTAAATCAGATGTCAAAACAGAAGATGAATTAAAGAGATTGCTTCAATTCGTAAATGATTTGATTGATGAAGAAGCATTTATGTTAATGACTGGCGGTATTGAAGGAACTCACTATGAGTTCGATGCAGATGGAGCTTACAAAGTTATTGATAAAGATAAATGGCAAGCCGATGTGCAACCATTCTCAAGTAGCAGACCTAGTGAAATCGCAATTACTTTGAAGGCTGATAACGCTGAGAAACAATTATCGAATGAATTGATCAGAGAAAATGATGCTTATGCTGTGTTTGACCCTACAGTTCCATTGGATTCAGCTACAGCAAATGAAAAGGGTTCTGAATTAGAAAAAATCGTTATAGATGCAACTTTCAAATACATCATGGGCCAAGCTAATGAAGATGACTTTAAAAAGGCAGTAGAATCGTGGAAGAAAAATGGTGGATCAGCGATTACGGCTGAATACGAAGAAGCTTATAAAAAAACACAAAAGTAAATAGTTATTAAGCTGATCCCACCTTAAGGTGGGATCACTTTTAACAATTAGTTAGCGAAAACAACTTAAAGGTGAATTTATGAAGAACATGGCGAGATTATGCTAGAACCATATTTATTGATTGTTGGATGAAAAGGATTGTGTAAATGATAAAAATATATGTTGGAGGGGATTTACATGAATAAACAATGGGCGATCCAAACAGCCGATTCCATCATGGAACGTACACCGAAACTATACGAAGACAAAGGGAAAAAGGGTAAATGGTCATATGATTATGGTGTGATTCTAAAAGGATTCGAGTTGCTGTTCAAGCAAACGAGAGATCGTAAATATTTGCAATTCATTCAAGATAATATGGACTATTTCATTCAAGAAGACGGGAGCATTCAAGGTTATCGTCTTGACGAGTACAATATCGACCACATCAATAATGGGAAATTATTATTCCTTCTATATAAAGAAACGAAGCAAGAGAAGTACAAACAAGCTGCGATTTTATTAAGAGGACAATTAAACACACATCCGCGTACATCGGAAGGTGCGTTTTGGCATAAGGAAATATATCCGTATCAAATTTGGTTAGATGGTCTTTATATGGGAGCACCTTTCTATCTGGAATATTTGTTGACGTTCGAAGATGGACAAGGATTAGACGATGTGACGAAACAATTTATTCTGTGCGAGAAGCATACGAAGGATTCCAGTACAGGTCTGCTATACCATGCTTGGGATGAACAACGTGTTCAACTGTGGTGTGATCCCGATACGGGACTATCCTCTAACTTTTGGGGGCGTTCATTAGGTTGGTATCTCATGGCGTTAGTGGACGTATTGGAGATATTACCGACTGAACATGCAGATTATCAAGAACTCGTGCGTATTCTAAACGATACTTTAAACGCTTTGAAGAAGGTTCAGGATGCCGAATCTGGGGTCTGGTATCAAGTGGTCAATCTTGGGGATCGCAAAGGGAATTATCTAGAGGCATCTGCTTCCAGCATGATTACCTATGCAATGGCTAAAGGGATTCGATTAGGGGTATTGAATACGAGTTGGGATGAAACATTGGACTTAGCTTTTAATGGATTGATCACAGAGTTTGTACTTGAAACCAAAGAAGGATGGGTAAATCTCAATAAAAACTGTGAAGTTGCTGGCTTAGGTGTAGGTGAGAAGCGTGACGGTAGCTTTGAGTATTATATTAGTGAACCTATCGTTACTAACGATCAAAAGGGATTAGGTGCATTCCTGCAAGCTTGCGGTGAGTATGAACAATTAAGACGATAGAAAAGAATATAAACAATGGGTGAGAGGCGGATGGATATGTATAATATCGTAGACTACGGAGCGTTTAGGGATAGTGGGACGCTTGCAACGGAGGCTATTGCGTCTGCAATTGAAGCGGCAAGCAACGCAGGTGGAGGAACGGTTCATATTCCCGCAGGAACTTACCTAACCGGAGCAATTATTATGAAAAGTAATATTGAATTGAATCTAAGTCCAGGCGCTGTACTATCATTCAGCACGAATCCAGAGGATTATCCTGTCGTTGTATCCAGATGGGAAGGTGTGAAGCAAGAGGTCTATGCTTCATGTGTGTATGGCGAAGATTTGTATAATGTATCCATTACAGGAAGTGGAACTATAGAGGGAAATGGTCAAGCATGGTGGGATTTATTCCGTAATAATCGGCAGAACCTACAATATCCAAGACCGAAGCTAATCAGCTTCGATCGTTGTCAGCGGGTGACAATCAAAGATGTAACACTTAAGAATTCCCCGAGCTGGACCGTGAATCCGATCGCTTGTTATGATGTTACGGTTGATAATGTGTCTATTCTTAATCCAGCTGATTCACCGAATACAGACGGTATCGATCCAGAGTCCTGTTCTAATGTTCGTATTAGCAACTGCAATATTGATGTGGGTGATGATTGCATCGCTATAAAGGCAGGAACGGAAGATACAGAAGAACGAATTCCTTGTGAGAATATTACGATTACGAACTGTACCATGGTTCATGGACATGGAGCTGTCGTACTTGGAAGTGAGATGAGCGGGGATATTCGTAATGTGACGATTAGCAACTGTATTTTCAAACAAACCGATCGTGGTATTCGTATGAAATCAAGACGAGGACGCGGGGGAACCGTTGAGGATGTGCGTATTAGTAATATTGTGATGGAAGAAGTACTATGTCCATTTACGATGAACTTGTATTATTTCTGTGGACCGCGTGGGAAAGAGAAGTATGTATGGGATAAGAACCCGTATCCGATTACGGTGGAGACACCAAGTTTCAGACGCATCCATTTCGCTAACATTACTGCGCGTAATGTTCAGGCTTCTGCAGGGTTCATATATGGGCTCGCTGAGCAATATGTTTCAGAAGTTACGTTTACTAACGTTGACATTTCAATGGCGGTCAATGGTACTCCAGGTCAACCGGATATGATGACAGGTCTGAAGGATATGAATAACCGTGGTTTTTATTTGGGTAATGTCCGGGATATTCAATTTCATCAGGTGACGATCGAGAACCATGAAGGACCTGCTTTTTACATTGAAAATGGTGAAGATGTTGAAATTATCAATTGTCATTCGAGGAATACAAGTAAGCCAGAAAAGCTTGTAGAACAAGTTACGGTATCACCTTCTGAGCAAAATGTTCCTGAGTAAGGGGTAGATCATGGGTATTGATTAATTAATAATGAAGGGAATATAAAACCAACTATGATACTAGTAGGAAAAGAACCCTTTTGTGATTTTCATATGATACAAGCAGCAGTTGATTCGCTAGAGCAGCTATCTTCAACTGAAGCGGAAACGTTAGTTATTTTGTCTGGTGTCTATGAAGAACAGGTGCGAATATATCGTTCGCATCTTACCATAATAGGTGTTGGGCATGTGGAGATTCGGATGAATCGATATGCGAAAGAACGGGACGAGACAGGGGCAGAAATAGAAACCTTTGCAACCCCAACCTTATTTTTGGGAGGAAGTCATCTTGTCTTGGATAACCTCACCATTGTGAATTCAGCAGGGCAAGGGAAAGATATTGGTCAGGCTATTGCAGTCTACGCTCATTGTGATGAAACGATTTTTAGAAATTGTAACTTAAAAGGATATCAAGATACATTATTTACAGGTCCATTGCCCCCCGCACCCAGAGAGCGGCTAGAGTTTGGTGGAGTTCCTATACGGGAACATCATACCCACTATCGCCAGCTATATCAGAATTGCTATATTGAGGGAACCGTAGATTTTATATTTGGTGGAGCAACAGCGTATTTTGAACGATGTGAAATTCGTAGTTTACGGCATTGTGAGAATGAAGCGGGTTATATTACAGCGGCATCTACACCCAAGGGAGTTACACACGGTTATATTTTCAATCAATGTTTCTTAACAGCAGAACCTGATATTTCTCCGGTATTTCTGGGACGTCCTTGGCGTGAATATGCCAAGACTGCATTTGTGAATTGTCAGATGGGCGAACACATTCATCCACTTGGATGGGATCATTGGGGTAATAGCGCTAATGAGGAAACGGTCTGTTATGAGGAATATGGTGTGAAGAACATTAGTGCATTGCGTGTGGCACGAGTGCCATGGGCAGATTGTTTTGAAACAGTAGAATTAGAATTAAGTAAGGAGTATATTTTTGCTAATTCGAGTTTGGCAAATAAGTGAAAGGATTGGTGAGAGCTATGACTAACATGATTGAAAACCCGATATTAAGAGGATTTAATCCAGATCCGTATATTATAAGAGTCAAGGATACTTACTATATTCTAGTATCTTCGTTTGAATGGCTTCCAGGAGTAAGGGTGTATGAATCGAAGGACTTAGCTCATTGGGAGCATTGTACGGACATTCTGACGGATCAAGTTGATCTAAAGGGAAATGCGAAAAATTGTAGTATTTGGGCGCCGCAACTCAGTTACCACGATAACCTATTTCATCTAGTATATACGGACGTGAAGAGCACTAAGCGCCCATTCAAGGACGCTCATAATTATCTCATCACTGCAAAATCGATTGAAGGACCATGGTCAGAACCGATCTACCTCAATAGTAGTGGATTCGACCCTTCATTATTCCACGATGATGATGGACGTAAGTGGTTGTTGAATGCGCTGTGGGATTATCGTATTACAGAAGGAAATAAATCCAGTGGTATTGTTATGCAAGAATATGATAGTAAACAACAACGAGTGATTGGCGATCCTGTTAAACTATTTGATTGTACGCCACTAAAGAAAACAGAAGCACCCCACATTTATAAACAAAATGGTTACTATTATCTTATTACAGCAGAAGGTGGGACAGGCTCAGATCATGCAGTTACTGTAGCACGCTCTAAGGAACTATTAGGACCCTATGAAGTTGACCCATTGAATCCAATGCTTACTTCTAGCGGCCTGCCTGAGTTGGAGCTGCAATGTGCAGGGCATGGCAGTCTCGTGCAGACGCCAGATGGGGAATGGTATATGGCGCATTTATGTACTCGTCCCATTGATGGGAAGTATGCCATACTAGGACGGGAGTCCGCTTTACAGCAAGTGTATTGGGATGAAGAAGGTTGGTTGCGATTAACTGCAGGTGGTAATACGCCACAAGTCCATGTTCCAGCACCTAAAGGGATATCCGTGAAAGTACAACAACCACGTCATCTATTTGAAGATTCCTTCGAGGGTCCACAATTAAAGAAAACATGGAATACGTTGCGGATACTAGCAGACGACAGTTGGTGCTCATTTACAAAGCGTCCCGGTTATCTTCGATTGACGGCTGGAGAATCTATTCAAAGTCTCTTCCAACACCATATAATTGCAATACGGCAAACGGATAAACGTTTTCGAGTTGATACGGCTCTAGAGTATGATCCTGAAATTTATTTGCAAATGGCAGGGTTGTTACTATATCTTAATGATGAGAATTATCTATATGCGTATGTCAGTCATGAAGAGGGACAAGGAAAAGTATTAAGGATGATGAGATGTGAGGAAAATTCGTTTACATTAGTTCCTGAAGCGATAGTGATTGAAGATAATCTTCCTATCCATTTAGCTGTTGATGTGAATGAGACAGAAGGTCAATTCTATTACCATATTGGGAATGAATCGGCATGGGTACCACTATTAGAGAAGCAAAACATCAGTTTCTTATCAGGTGGATTTACTGGAAATTTTGTTGGTATTGCAGCCCACGATATGCAACAGTTTCAAGGGAGTTACGCTGATTTCGTTCACTTCCGTTATCAAGGAAACGATGATGGAACCTCTCAAGAATAAATTTACGAGAGCGCTTATGCAACCTATACAAGAAAACGAACCCGAGTGTTATTCCTTGAAAGGGAATGACACCCGGGTTTTTAGCTATTGTTCAACTTATACGATCTTTTGTGCATAATAGTAAAATAAGAAGTGAAAACTATGTTCATGGTGTAACATTCGAATATAAGTTAATCCTAAGGGGGCAACAAGATGATACGTAATAAAGAGAGCATTCGGCGTCGTATTCTATCGACATTTCTTCTACTCATCTGTATATTCACTCTACTAAGTGGTTGTTCTAAGGCACAACCTGAATCACAAGGATCAACTCCATTAGTAAAAACCCCACCAGCTACAGTATCGGACATGAATGACACAACAAAACAATTAAATCCACAAACAGATGCAACTGTATCGGATACAGAGGGAATTCCCGCTGGTGTGACAATCAAAAAAGTAATCAAAGATGAAGTGATAAAGAATGACTATCGTAAGATGGTAGAATTGCTTTCGGATGGTGGTAAGCGAATAACAATTTCTGATTTGAATCGGAAGGTTATCATGCGGCAACTTGAATATGAGGGAGTCATCCTAGAAGTTTCTGGACATCAGGTCACCGTTCAAGTGGAACGAGGAGGACAACAAACTTTGACTATCCCAAGTGATGTTGTCATTGACGATGAGGATAAACTTGGACTAAACAAAGGTGTTGAAATCGAATGGGACGTAGATACCGATGGACAAATCCTAACCGTGGAATTGGATGATTAATTGGAGAGCAACGATAATGAATCATCTACAGTAAGCTACCATCAAAATAGAAGCGGGTAAATTCTCGCTTCTATTTGTGCGCTTATTTGTGTTATACTTATATGTTATGACATAAAGTAACGATGTTAAAAAGAAATGTATTTATAATTAAGGAGACAACATGACATTTAATGAA
>NZ_JBXCJA010000015.1:0-127318 GCF_056786435.1 Paenibacillus sp. Y916
GACGAGAATATTACATTCTCAATCCAAATGATTTCTCATTTGTTTTGTTCTCACTTTCGTGAAAACCACTCACTCGTTGTTCAGTTTTCAAAGATCAATTTCTCTTTTGTTTATCTCCGATTGTTCTCGGCGACAACTTCTATAATATATCATGTCACCCATTATTTTGTCAACAAGTTTTTTTAGACTTTATTTTTTCATGTTCATCCATGTCTTGAAATAAAGTAAGTCCTGTTTAATGGGGCGAGATATAATTTATCATAGATACCGCTGAAGAGTCAACTTTATTTTTAACACACTGACTTCGGCTTCTTTTAACAATGCTTAAACGGATTTATAGTACTTATCATTCTCCATTAAAGATAAAGAAGAGGAGTCCCCTCTCCCCTTTCCTTATTTCCAATCCCTCTTTATAGAGGTTGTTCAATAAGTCATCTTTGGATCACGAAGGTTGCCAAGTGGCCTATTCGACATCGAAGATTGAATTAAGCTATTCCGAACATATACTTGCGAGGTATGTTGTTTCCTTTGAATACATTCCAGATACTCACGTAAGTCCAGCACACATACTTATAACGAACTGTAAAGGATATCTCGCTTGCTATTCATTCCTGCATGTCTCAAGGGCTGCACTTCTTTAATTTTCGAACGATACACTAATTTACGAAGCACAAGTGGTAGCTCATCACTTACCATTTCTAATTCAGGATGTTGGATTAATTCTTCAATACTCCATGGCTTATTACGGCTACCGATGACACTAATAAGCAGGGATGAGCACTCACCCATTTTAGATAAGACTGAAAACTCACATCCCAATAACACTAACTCAACTCTTTGTTGGACAGTTTCCTTACTTACGGTTAGCTCTTCATATAGTTTATGAACCGCCGTGTTCAAACCGCGAACTTGTTCCCATACATAGAACTCCGGACGAATCCCCCGTTCAATTAATTCAATTCGTGCCCAGTGATGAAGCGAATCTGTGACACTATGATAGGCATCCATTATATGACCCTCACTCATATAACGCTTTGCTTCTAAGTATAAACGGAGGAACCGTGAAAATTCGAGGAACATCTTTTGATCTCGGAGTGGTTGCATAAACTCCTGGAACTCAATACGTAGATTATTCAAGCAACCATCCGTATCCGAAATTAGTTCACCCTCCAGCAAGCATTTCACTAAGTCACTTTTCTCGCAAGCCACGAGTATCCCCCTAAGTTCCTTATAACTTACGCGCACTATCTCGCAACGCATATCTCCATACATAACATGATTAATCTTTGAATATCTTTGCTCTACTCCTTGCACCACCAGTAATTGAACTTCAAAATCTCGAAATAAAGGCCCATGAAGCTCGTCCTCCTGTTGAACATACACAAAGGCACCAATACTTTCTTCATCTAATGCATCTTTATAATGTAAAAACATATGCTTTCATTCCACCATTCCTTCATTACATAACTTGGCGTAAATACCCTAGTTCAGTTATACTATACTTCTATACTTCTTATACTTCTACATATCCAAATAAGTTCCTTCTTTATCAATAAATAATACTATTCTAATGGATCGGGTGATTAAATCTATGATGTTTAGATCTGCAAAAATTAATTCATTTCGTACATGGGGACTATTACTAACGATGATTGGTATGGGACTTATGGTCCTCGGAACAGCAGGTATCGTATTCTGGGGTCAGGGAGGTAAAATTGTTGCAGCTGTTGGCCTAGTCATTGGTCTTATTGCGATGGTTGGAAGCCTCGGTATTTATTTCTGGGCAGGCATGCTATCTACCAGTGCTGTTCAACTCCAATGCCCGCAATGTGGCAAACTAACTAAGATGTTAGGTCAGACAGATCGCTGTATGTTCTGCAGGACGATACTTACTATGGATCCAGCAATAGCAAATATTACTGCTGAAGCATTAGAAGCACAACAAAGCCAGCCTTCTGCTGAAGGTTAAAGTATTCCTATTACTCAGCATATTATCCAAAAACCGGCTTCCCTTTTGAAGGGAAGCCGGTTTTTCTTAATATCAGCTATACATTATCGTATAAACATATGATTTCTATAAGCTTGTATTTATATTGAGTAACTTATGGAGTAATGGATTGTAACGTTTGCCAAGCAACATCGTTTGCAAAACTTCTGGTCCACGAGGCAATACCTCCAAGTTGCAAAGACTTCGCTATCTCTACTCTTGCTTTTAGAGATACTTCATCTTCAATCCAGATTTTCTTAAGTACATCATCTTCTATATACTCAACATAGTTCTGCTTCGTATCCTCAAGATAAGTTGGTGTTAGTTTCTTAGTACGAATAATATCCGCTACAGCATTCATACTCACCGCTTTGGACTTAATCTTCGTTTCTCCATCTATGGTCTCTTCTGACCATATCCTTGTATACAGGGGGATCCCTAGAATAAGTCTCTCTGGTGGAACTTGGTCTTCCTCGATGATACGTTGCAACGCCTTCTCTACCCATGGTAGTGAAGCAACGGATCCAGCTCGAGGACTTGAAGCCCAATGTTCATCATATGCCATGACGATGAGATAATCAGCTATTTTACCTAGTTCTTCTCGATCAAGAAAGAGCGACCACATTTCACTTTTAGATTTGGGAGTCACGTCTACAGAAATAATGAGCCCCTTAGCTTCCGCCAAAGGCTTTAACTCACGTACAAACTGGGTTATGTTATCTCCATCTTTCGTATATACATTCTCAAAATCAATGTTTATCCCATCTAACTCGTATATATCTGCGTAATGCAGCATTTGGTTAATAACATTTATTCTACTATTAAAACTAGACATAGCAACAGATGTTAGATCAGGCTCAAAGCTATTACTGAGCAATCCCCATACTTCCATTTGTTGTTTATGCGCCCATCTCACATATTCTATATCTGCTTGGCTTCGAACATTACCTTCTCCATCAATCATACTGAACCAGGTAGGACTTACTACGTTTACACCGGGTAATTTACCTATAGACTCAGGGTCAGGCTTCCGTTGGTACACTGCTTCCCACACTAGATTAATCGGCTTGCCTTTCCAATTTCGTTCCGCCCGAGTTATTGGTAAGTTAGGAGCCTCAACTATTTTTGCATCACTCATAACCACTCTTTCCTTCTTAATGTACCCTGTATACCCATTATCCAACTGCACGAAGTACCAATCTTCTTTCGTATTCCACACCCTCAGTTCAGTCCCATCAGGCACATCAAATATAATAGGTGCATGAATTGAGTTTTCATCACGCATAGCTGTCGTTCGATCCGACTTACCCGCGGTCACTGCACCCATAGGAATACTTTCGCCAGCTTCCATAAGCATGACCGCACCTGAATCGATGTCTTCGTGAACGGCCAACCCATATAGATCCTTCAGTACTCCGATAGGTAAGTACATAATCCCTTCAATTTCTTCTGGGGCGAAACGCAATTCAGTTGCTTCATTGTTTATTTCAGCTTTTTTATCATCTGTTTTTAAATGAACCAATTTCTCATTTGTTGTAAGAATGATAGATTCTGTCTCTGATTCATATCGAATATGAGGATCAATCACTTTCTGTAGTACAGGCAATGGAATCTTCAAGGTTTCACCAGATCCCAGTGCGGGATATTCCAATAACTCACCTCGCATGAAAATGGGCTTGTCCTTCCCTTCCCAATCAGGCTCGACATACTGTCTGTTAGGAAGGACTTCTGCGAATATATAATAACCAGCGATTAATAATAAGCATATAATCATCATTGTACTAAACAACTTTTTCCTTGGTGTGTTTCGTTTAGGTTTTCTTCTTTCCAATGCGATAGCCTCCGTAAATCATTCATTGTCATTACAAAATAAAAAACATGAAGAATCCTTCATTATGAAAGGAATCTGCATGTTTTAGAATGTAACGCTGTTTAGTGCGGTTTGCATGTATCACAGATTCCGTAAAGTTCCAACCTCAAACCTTTCACTTGATAGCCCGTAGCTTGTTCAGCCTCACGTTCAACTTCTATCAAGGATGGATACATAAAATCCTCAATTTTACCACATTGTTCACAAATGACATGATAATGTTCTGACACATTCGCATCAAACCTGCTTGATGAATCCCCATATGTCAATTCACGAACCATACCAGATTCCATAAACATCTTTAAGTTATTGTACACTGTCGCTACACTCATGCTAGGAAACTTAGGTTCTAATGCACGGTATATCTCATCTGCCGTAGGATGAGTCATGGAATCCAGCAAGAAGTCTAAAATTGCATGACGTTGGGGTGTGATCCGAACACCGGTAGTTTTCAATTGTTCCAATGCATGTTGGACTCGTGTTCCCATCTAACCTACCACCTTTTTTCACTTATAGAAGTTGTTCCAAAAATTATCTTTTGAACTCATACTTATATAGATTAGTATTATTCTTATATTAATATTATTATTGTATGATTGTCAATGCAGTCATTGTTATAAACCCAAGTAATTACAACAATCTAAAGCAATTTTAATAAAAATTCACATTTAAATCACCGTTTCCTTCGATTCGAACAGTATAGTCACCTTCTCCAATCGTTCCCCATATTTTTTTATTATAGATCGTAAATGCTGGAATGGAATTATGAATATCACCGAAGGCAATGGATCCATTCAATTTGTAATTCGCCTCTAATGGCAAGTTGAGTTCCATCATTCCTACCGCACTATAAATATCCCAATTCCCACCTATTTGATGCGTGTATACATTTACACTCCCGTTGAGTGATTCAGCCTTAAGTTTCATACGTGGCTGACTTACATACATATTTCCATTCTTCGTTCTTATGTCCACATCACCACCTGCACGTATCACAGTTATATTCCCAACTTGTGTCGACAAGCGAAGTGTGCCTAATGTATCTGTCGCTTCCATATTTCCTTGACTAGAAGTGATATCTGCATTTCCGGCAAGATTAATGATTCGGACGATACCATTAAAGGTTTTACCTTGAATATTCCCCAGTACATTTTTAATTTCTAGTCTCCCATTGGCACTTTCCAACTTAATATCTCCGATAGCTTCAACATCATCTAAGATAATATTTCCGTTCATTGTTCGTAAATCATAATTGAAACGTCTGTTCTCTGGAAGTGCGATATTGAGATTCATTCGTGGTTGGCGTTTACCAGACTGTCCGTAGGCCTTACCATTTGTTTCAATATTGAGAGTTGGACCTTCATTAATTTCTAATACTGACCGTGCAAATATCTCATCTACTTCGGGACCTTCAATCTGATCCACCCATACTTCAGTTGAGATTTGTATGTTATCAATAGGTTCACGATGTAATCGTATATCCCCATTAATGTTATTAATAACAATGTTCTCACTGTCCATAGTAACAGGGATATCCAGTACTTCCTTTTTGAAATACGCACCCTCTTGTTCGCTATAATCTACGGAAGACGCCGCAAGATTCAAGCTCACCTTATTCCATAAATATAAATAATGAGCTTGCTGGCTCACTATGAACACACTGACCGTCAATAGAATAGTTAACGAAAGTCCTTTTAGATCAAGACGTAATGAAGTTCCCTTTACCCTACTACGTCTCTTCGCGATTATATAAATAATAATGAACTCAAACCCCCATATTACTGCCATTAGAGGCCACCATGTAAGCAATAAGAGCATATATTCACTTCCTTGCACTTCATCTATGATCAACAGGGTTCCTGTTACCATTAATAAAAGCGCTGCGGTATAGCTGCCTATACGAATATTATGTTTATTCTTCACACTCATCATTTCTCTAATCCATAGTCCCATTCCTAGAACTACTAGCCCTATAGCGATGGTGATCTTTCCATGTAGCTCGATGAATTCTCCCAACCAAACTGGCTTTTGATGGAATAAAATTAATAACGTTCCGCCAAGCACAAGTAATATCCCGAAAGAGATCCCTTTTTCTCCCGCAAAAGGATTGCGACGTACACGTTTACTTCCATCAGACTTCTCCGTCTCTTCAGTACAACGAATAATAGTGAAATCTGCCGCTTGAAGCACATCAAATAAATTATAGAAATAAGTAATCGGAATGATTAATCCTAGGAGAATTAATAGTGGAACATTAATGTTCATCCCTATAGATGAAAAATATAATAAAGCCGAAATGTCTAGAATCAACACAAATATGAATGAGATACCCTTTCGGAACATCCCCAAATAAATATGTCCGAGCCCAGGTAAAAGTGCTGCTAACAATCCTGCAGTAAATTTGTATTTACGAGAGAATAATCTTCTTGACCGTTTATTCGTTAGTTGATACTGTTCCTTAGTTGTGGATGATTGCTGTTGTATAGAATTCATCTTAAGTATTCCACCTTTATTCAGGAGCTGCGGCTATGCATATATAGATCGTACCGCAATATGATGTCAGAGTAACTGGTAAATATCTACGTTCCCATTATTCCAACGATATCATTGTGACCCCTTTTAATCTACGGAGCTTCGAAGCTAGCCCAATTGAATCAAGGCTATTCTTACTCATGACATGTATGGATAGTTCGAGAAAATCCTGTTGAGAACCCAGTTCTCCGTAAGTATCCTTAGTATATTCATTCACTGTCACTTTTTTAATCGTAAAGTTCTCCTCTATGAGCAACTCGGATACGATATCAAGAAATCCTACAGAATCTTCGGCATGGATTGTCAACAGATGTAGTTTATTTCCTTTCATATATCTCAGCTCTATCTTATTAAAGACAACTAAGGTCATTAGAATTAAGAATGTTGTAGCAATCGCTGCGGTATAGAATCCTGCTCCAACACATAGTCCAACTGCAGCCACTACCCACACGGAAGCAGCTGTCGTTAACCCAGTTATTGATTTCCCCGTAAATAGAATCGTCCCAGCACCTAGGAAACCGATACCTGTAATGACGGATGCTGCCAGACGGGCCGGATCAATCCGGATATTCGCTTCATTCACAAAATCTGCGAAACCATAAATAGAAAGCATCATGATTAACGTTGATCCCAAGCATACGAGAATATGTGTCCGAAGTCCTGCTGCGCGATTAGACCTTTCACGCTCCAATCCGATGGCCCCGCCGAGGGTCATCGACAGCAATAAGCGAAGTAAAATTTGAACATCATCAATCATCCATGGATTAACCAATTCGTAACCCCCTTTCAAAGTAGTTATGATATTAGCTTATGTTGTGAATGTCTATGAAATGTAGTGAGCTCTATACCAGGGGCTACTTCATAAGTATCAAAGGGAATAAAGCCATACTTCAGATAGAGCGTATACGCAGGAATATTACGTGTACCTGTTGATACAATGAACAATGGGATTTCTGCATGAAGATCTAATACGTTTTGAATTAGTTTGCTTGCAATACCTTTACGAAAATGCGCTGGATAAACCATCATTCGAGTAATCGTCATCGTTCCAGTAGACTCACTACTTATCGCTAACGCACCCAACAGTTCGCCATCTTCATCCAATTCACCAAAGAATATCTCCCCACAATCACTCAGAGTTTCAATCGTATCCAACAGCGGGGGAATTTCACGAAATCCAATTCTTTCGGCTTCAAGCCGATAAGCAACCTGCTGTAGACGCCATATCTGATGAACCGTATCTTCATAATCCATTGAAAGTCTCATGATCATATTATATCCCCCTGCCCCTCTCACCTGATAGTCCACCATATATCTTCAAGACAAAAGGGCTTGTCAACGTTGACAAGCCCTTTTACGCAGTTGGTTCCTTAGCGACTCAGAACCTCCACAAGCAATTTATTAACCAAAGCTGGGTTAGCTTTTCCTTTGCTTTCTTTCATAACTTGACCCACTAGGAATCCAATTGCCTTCTGCTTACCAGCATTATAATCTTCGATGGATTGTGGATTGGCTGATACGACTTGCTCAACGATACTAAGGATAGCTCCTTCATCGCTAATTTGCACTAGCCCTTGTTCCTCTACGATCTGCTGTGGTAGCTTGCCACTTTCCAACATCTCTTTAAATACGGTTTTGGCAATTTTATTACTAATCGTTCCTTTCTCAATCAGGCCGATCATCTCACCAAGTCCTTGCCCAGTTAGTTTAACCTCGGACAATTCTAAGTTACTGCTATTTAGATACCCTAATAGATCACCCATGATCCAGTTCGATACAGACTTGGCATCTTCAGTATACTTCAAGCTTTCCTCGAAGAAATCTGCTAAAGGTTTCGATGCCGTAATCACTGCAGCATCATAGCTCGGCAGACCATACTCCGTCGAATATCGTTCTTTACGTGCGTCCGGCAATTCTGGAATAGTTTCACGTATACGTTGCTTCCATTCACCATCAATATGCAGCGTCACTAGATCCGGATCTGGGAAATAGCGATAATCATGTGCTTGTTCTTTACCGCGCATGCTGATTGTCTTCCCTTGTCCTTCATCCCAACGTCTTGTTTCCTGCACGACCACGCCACCATCGTCTAGAATTTCAGCTTGACGAAACTCTTCATATTCCATACCCTTCTGTACACCACGGAAAGAGTTCATGTTCTTCAGCTCTGCCCTTGTGCCGAATTCCTTCTGTCCATAAGGACGAAGACTAATATTGGCATCACAACGCAATGAGCCCTCTTCCATTTTGACATCAGACACTTCGCAATATTGCATAATCGCTCTGATTTTCTCAAGATATATACGAGCTTCTTCAGGTGAAGAAAGTTCAGGTTCAGAAACAATCTCGACAAGTGGTGTTCCTACACGATTAAAGTCGACCAATGAAGCATAACCACCGTCGATATGAGTCAGTTTACCTGCATCTTCTTCTAAGTGAAGACGCGTTATACCAATTCGCTTGGTCTCCCCGTTCACTTCAATATCAATCCAGCCATGCTCACCAATTGGTTGGTCATACTGAGATATTTGATAAGCTTTAGGTGAATCGGGATAAAAGTAATTCTTCCGATCGAATTTACTTCTATCAGCAATTGTGCAATTGAGTGCCATCGCTGCTTTCATAGCATAGTCCACCGCTTGGCGATTCAACACCGGTAATACACCAGGATGACCAAGACAGATAGGACAAGTATGTGTGTTCGGTGGTGCTCCGAATTCGGTAGAGCAGCCACAGAAAATTTTGGAATTCGTATGCAACTCTACGTGGACTTCCAGTCCGATCACTGTTTCGTATTTGGATGTAGACACGTCTTATTCCCTCCTTCTCTATCTGATTCGTTAAATACTAGGACGCTTTGTATGGTGATCTGTATGCTGTTCGAAAGCGTGAGCCACACGCAAAACTGTAGACTCATCAAACGCTTTTCCTATAATTTGCAACCCAACAGGTAAACCATCAGCGAAACCACAAGGAATGCTCACAGCAGGTACACCCGCGAGGCTTACTGGTATTGTTAAAATATCATTCAGGTACATCGTCAGTGGATTATCTACCTGTGCCCCTAACTTAAAGGCTGTCGTTGGCGCAGTTGGCCCAATAATAATGTCATACTTCTCAAATACCTGATCGAAATCTCGCTTAATCAATGTACGAACTTTCTGTGCTTTTAAATAATACGCATCATAATAACCAGAACTTAACGCATACGTACCAAGCATAATACGTCGTTTAACTTCAGGTCCAAATCCTTGGCTACGAGACTCATGATACAGATCGAGAAGGTCCGCAGGGTTCTCCGCACGAACACCATAACGAACGCCATCAAAACGCGCCAGGTTGGAGGATGCCTCAGAAGATGCCAATAAATAATAAGTAGCTACAGCATATTCTGTATGTGGTAAAGAAACTTCATCCCATGTCGCACCTAATCCCTCAAGTACCTTCAACGCTTCCATAACTTTCTCTTTAACGACAGGGTCAACACCCTCACCTACATATTCCTTCGGTACAGCAATACGAAGCCCCTTAATATCTCCTGTTAGAGCATTTAGATAATCGGGAATCTCAACATTAGCTGATGTTGAATCCATGGAATCATAACCCGCAATAGCCTGTAACACATACGCAGAATCCTCTACGTTCTTTGTGATAGGACCAATCTGATCCAATGAGGATGCAAAAGCTACTAATCCAAAGCGTGATACTAAACCGTAAGTCGGTTTCAACCCGACCACACCACAGTAAGAGGCTGGTTGACGAATAGATCCGCCAGTATCTGAGCCAAGCGTGAAAAAGGCTTCCCCAGCTGCCACAGATGCTGCCGATCCACCACTAGAACCACCTGGAACATGTTCCAAATTCCATGGATTCCGGACAGGATGGAAGCTAGAGTTCTCATTCGATCCGCCCATAGCAAATTCATCCATATTCAATTTACCAAGGATAACAGAATCCGCCTGACGTAATTTTTTAGTTACCGTAGCATCATATACAGGATTAAAGTTACTAAGGAATTGACTGGCGCAAGTCGTACGTAGACCTTCGGTTACAATATTGTCCTTAACGCCTACAGGCAATCCGAACAATAACCCCCGCTCTCCACCTGCCTTCAGTTGGTCATCCAGTCTCCGCGCTGTCGCTCTAGCCTGCTCTTCATCAAGTGTAAGAAAGGCTCCTACACGAGTGTCACGCTCATGAATCGTCTTAAATGCCTGATCCACCAGATCCGTAGGAGTTAATTCCCCGGAACTCATCTTGTTATGTATTTCAGACAATGTATAATCAAATAGGCTCAACTATGACTCCTCCTTTCAATATTAAAACACTTATTCCAGAATTGCCGGAACTTTAAATTGCCCATCCTCAACTTCTGGGGCATTTGCGAATACTTTCTCAATGGATAGGCTTTCTCGTTCTTCATCTTCACGCATAACGTTGCTAAGATGGAGCACATGTGTCGTTGGCTCAACACCCTCCGTATCCAATCCATCCAATTTCTCTGCATATTGTAAAATGGCATTCAACTGCTCGGTAAATACCAATTCTTCCTCTGAGCTCAGATTAAGTCTAGCTAGCTTCGCAACATGTTGAACATCTTCGGTTGTTATATTCATGTGATTTATGTTCCTCCTATTCTTTCTCAAGTCGTTCAGGATTAATGCCTTAAACTGCATCATAATCATAATCATAATCATAATCATAATCTTTATAATTATAGGATAGAACCTTTCACAATTCAATCACAAGCAACCATCACCCTTATTCTTCTCATCTTTACCAAATAGAAACGGCTATGCCGTCCTTTTTCAAAGACGGCATCTGTTTCAGTGGAAATATAAGGATTAGAGTATCAAGAATCAATTTCATAATTACGCAACCCGATTTAGCTGCATCGGCGATTATGAAATTGATTCATGTGAAACTTATACGTTCTTATATTAACAAAAAGAGTCGGCATAGGCCGACTCCTCTATATCCAGGCGCGAAGATTAACCTGTTTTATAAATTCTGCCTGGGATAATACTTCTGCCGAGATCATCTCGCCTTCCTCAACCATCTCAGGACTACCATTCATCACATGGTGAAAAAGTTCTTCATTATATGTCGCCAGTGCATAGTCGATTAGCGCTTCTTGCGTTGTACGCTCTACTTCCTGTTGCATGAGACTCTCTTCAAGCTCAACGTCATCATCTGGCACGAAAAAATTACGATTAACTTTCGGTACACGGATGACATAATCAAATGCATTATCTGGGTTACGGTCATAAGCTATAATGTAACCATATTCCCCGATTGGAAGATTCTGCTCAAAGGCGTCCTCGACGATTACAATTTTTTCCCCTATATGCAGCATCGTCTACCTCCTAGATGTCGATAAGATAATCTTTAGTCTACTAAAAAAAGATAGTGATGTCTACGGTAAGCTACTAGGGGATATTCAAAAAGTCATCTTTTGATCACGAAGGTTATCGAGGGGATGTTCAAAAGATTACTAATTCGGAAGTACTCGTCTTTTAAGTAAATGGGATGAACTAAGTAGAGTTAGAATAATGATAGCTACAGCAACCAAGCAACACACAACTACTGAAGAAACCGGAAGGCCATTTCCAATCAGTGCTTCTGCAGCAAGAGAGGTTAAACGAGCTGGACTCCAAGTAAACCAAGTAGGCAGCATTCCATATAAGAGAGAAAGAATCCCTAGAATTGCTAATGTGACAAAGGCCGCTCCTGCTCCGCGCATAACGGTACTAAATAGAAGTGTCAGCGTAATTCCTAACATAAGCCACAGACCATACAAACCAAATGATGCTAAAGCATTTGTCCAAGATAATGCTCCGATCATTAGATACGTATAATAGGACGCTGCTATGTACCCAAAACCAAAGGCGATCACCAGCTGCGTGCATTGAGCAAACCATTTGGCAGCAATGATAGCAACTGATGAGATTGGTCTCACCATAATTAACTCCGCCGTACCCCCGTAGCGTTCTCCAGATACACTATTCATACATGAAAGCACAAGGACCAGTACGCCCATTGTACTATATTGACTTAACACTTGAACCATAACCTCTGCTGATGAAGGGATCACGTACAACGAGAACATCTCTGGCGGTACCCCTCCCGACATCTTCAATATTTCCGGCATATATAGACTAACGATTGGCTGCATGATTCCTAATATTGCAAAGACAATGGGGATCCAGATCAATTTGAAACTCCGAGACATTTCCAGCATTTCTTTTTGATAAAATATCCATGTTCCCTTCATTGCTCACTCACCACTTTCACGAACATATCTTCTAAGGAAGAGCTTCCGGCTTCTAATTTCATTAGGGGAATTCGTTTCTCAGCAGCATCTCTTATTAGCTCATCTCTTGCTGATCCAAGTTCATGAACCGTTAATTCCGCAATGTCGGTTTTAATATCTGCTTGTATCACATAAGTTTTACTCTTTAATGAATTAAGCCACGTTAATGCGGCTTGTTCCCTCTCCACTTGTACAATCACGAGAGGCTGGCGATACTTTTCCCTTAAAGAGGTAAGTGATCCCTGCTCAGCTAGGTGTCCCTTCGCCATCACAAGAATATCATCGCAGATTTCCTCTGCATCGTGTAAAACATGTGTAGAGAAAAGAACCGTAGTCTCTTCTCTTATCTCACGTAGCAGATTAATCACTTCTCTACGGCCGATTGGATCGAGGGCTGAGACTGGTTCGTCTAGTATTAACAGCTTCGGCTCATGAACAAGGGCTTGTGCTAGACCAAGACGTTGTTTCATCCCCCCCGAATACCCAGATATCCGACGTTTAGCTGCCTCTTGTAAGCCTACCTTCGCAAGGACAATTTCTGTTCGTTCACCAATTTCCTTCTGTGCTATTCCACTAAGTCCAGCTGCAAAACGAATATATTCTCGGCCTGACATCCAGCCATAAAACGTAGGATTTTGAGGTAAATAACCAAGCCACTTCCGATAATCTGAAGCACTATGATGTTCGCCATCACCAAAGCTAATCACACCTGATGAAGAGTCTAAAAGCCCTGCAAGCATACGTAACGTCGTTGTTTTACCTGCACCATTAGGACCTAATAGGGCAACACACTTCCCTTGCTCAAGTTGAAATGTTAATCCTTTAACGGCACTTGCCTTACCGAAATTTTTGGTCAGTTCAGTCACTTGTAGTAAACTCATCACACATCTTTCCTTCCAATAACGAAGTAGAGAACGCTTCCTACCATATTTCCCAATAAAATAATCAATACCCACATCCACTTGGAGCCACGTACCACATGAGCTTTAGATAGCGATATCAGAGCAATGACAGCAAGAACGAGCTGTAGAATCAATAACGGTAAAATTAAGGGTAAGTATGCTGTAATTCCCTCCATATGAAACATCCTTTCATCCTTTAGAATTTCTTACGCTTACGATTATCGGGAAACCGAACGAAAAAGAGATAAATCACTAGGGGTGTGGGTGTACTAGTCAACCCCCATAATCCCCATAACCAACGCCACTTTCCCCATTTACCTGCATCTAGAAACATCCATGTGCTTTGAGCTAGAAGAATCGGTACCAGCGTTACGATGATCCATATGGGAATTTCCTTAAGTTCACTCATAATTTCACTCATCCGATCTCCTCTTTTCTTCGATGAATGATGAAATATATCATCAGAACGAAAGCCGTAACGAAACTGATCCCCTGAATAACCCAAATCATCCAAGGTGCCGAATAAGCCAATAACATTCCGCTACCAACGACGAATAATGAGACTAACCAGAATATGAGCAATTCAATCATCATAGACAACCTACGCTTTTTCCAACGTTCATGAATGTGTACTTTCAATTGATCCTTGGATGGTATCGAGGGTTGATCAAGCACATGGTCCATTCTGTCTAAACTTTGTCGTAATTCCATTAGCATTATTTCTTCTGTTCCTTCTTGATCCTTCCGATCCATAGTTAACTCATCTCCTTTCTTAGTTGACCCACGGCACTTGCAACTCTTGATTTAGCCGTACCTGAAGGAATAGAGAGCATTTCTCCCATTTCCTCGTATGTATATCCATAATAGTGCTTAAGCAACACAGCCACTCTATGCTCTGTAGACAACTTGGCTAAGGATTCTAGTACATCATTCCACTCCTCGTTCCTACTCTCAAACTGCCAGCGGATCTGACGAATGCCTTGTTCCTTAATAAGCCAAGTCTTCTCCCTCTTCTTGCGGCGCATTTGATCCATATAAATACGAGTCCCTATCGTCATGAGCCAAGAAGAGAATGAGGAGGTGCCGTCGTATAGACTTATCTTCTCAATACAACGAAGCATTGTATCTTGGGCTAGGTCCTCAGCCATACTAGGGTCCATCGTGATTTTGACTAAATATTTATATAGAAAAGCGTAATGTTCATGTACCAAATCCGCTAGAACGTCAGCATCTCCTCGCTGCGCAAGCTTCACTCTATTCCGTTCCTCTGCCTTCATCTTCAACCCCTCTTCCATCAGCGACATCTATAATACGAATAGGTTGATCATTTCGTTCATTTATCTTTCAAAGAAATACTAAAAAAGCTCAACACCACTTAAAAAGTCCAGACACATTGTTGTAGGATGCCGCTACGATAACGGAATTGTCCTGGAGAAGCGTAGCGGTCGCCTACAAGCTTTCCGTAGGAAAGCTACTTCGGAAGCATATGCTTTGCCATCGGATTTCTACCGCTATCAGCGGTAGAAATCCGATGGCAACAGCGATTGGAAGGACAATCCGACATCGTAGCGGTCATCCTACTCCACTATTTTTCAAGCAATGATTCTAGTATTGAGCACAAAATTCACAACAAAATAAAACACGCAAACCGGGATTGATCCTCAGCTTGCGTGCTTCCTCATTGTGGTTCTAATATTCTACTAATGATATTGTAACTATTTTGTCATCTATTGTACAGGTATTTATTAGAGGTTGTTCAAAAAGTCATCTTTTGATCACGATGGTTAACAAGAAGCGTCTTCGACATCGAATATTGAATTCAGCCGGTCCTTCCGGTGCTCACGTAGGTACTGCCTACGCTCCGTTCCTCACTCCCTACCTTCATCCAATCTTCTGAGGCGTTTCGTAGAAACGCAGCATCGTAAGCATACACTTTAGTGCTGAAAAGCTAACTTTTTGAACTCGAACTATTAATTACACATACGGGTTATTAGCGCGCTCATATCCGATCGTTGTTCGTTGTCCATGACCAGGATATACTTTCACTTCATCATTTAGTGTGAACAATGTATTGTGTATCGAATCTAACAGGTCCCGCTCTCTTCCGCCATGAAGATCGGTACGTCCAACCCCAAGTCGAAATAATACATCTCCTGAAAACAGATCATTTCCACAAAGGAAACTAACACTTCCTGGGGAATGTCCTGGTGTATGATACACTCTGAATTGGTGTCCGATGAGATCCAATTTCTGGCCTCCCACCAAATCGAATTCAGCAGGATCAGTTGATAATGGTGTAGTAACCTGTGGCCAATTCGTAGAGCCATTCAACTTGGGATTAGTTAGCCAATCGCTTTCCAAATCATGCAAATAGACAGGGCATCCTTTAAGTTTGCGGATCTGATCCACTCCACCCATGTGATCGAAATGTGCGTGGGTTAGTAGAATAGCCTCAATCTCCAAATGTTCAATCTTCTTAATCAGGGCTCCAGGATTCATACCCGGATCAACAATAATAGCTTTACCCTCTTCTTCATTAATTAACAAATAAGCATTCGTCTGTAGGGGGCCTAGGGAGTAACTTTCAATTTTCAACATAGGATCTTATATTCCCGATATCAATTCGCGCAGTTCTTTAAGAATAGCTGTACGGATATCGACTCCTTCTCCATAAGCTTCGGTCATTTGTGAGCGTACAATAGCCATGTTCTCAGCATAATCTGACGCTTCACGATCTGGATTCTCTTGTTTAAAGGTAACCATATACTTCTGAACATGCTTCGGACGCGGACCCCATTGGCCAAGAACATGCCCTCCCGTATCTACAAAGATGACCACAGGAACTGATCTTCCACCCATCGTTAGGAATTGATCCATAACATCAAGGTTCTCTTCAAGAATCAATACTTCCGTAGGAATGCCTGCAGTATCTAGCGCATGGAATACGACAGGTACATTACGTACCGCATCACCACACCAATCTGCAGCAAGAATAAGAACTCGTAAGTCGTCGCGATGATTCAAACTCCCGAAAAATTCACGGTCTTCTTGCTTATCCCACGTAAATTCCTCATAGTTGGATTGAAATTTTTCTTTATTCTTTTGCATACCGTCCATAAACTGTTGGGGAGAAATCCCTGTTCTTAATTTGTTCGCTAAATTAGTTGTCATGATTTGATTCCTCTCTTATTGGATTTGACCCATTTCACTAGGAAGTACACAATTAATAAAGCAAGTGCGACTAAGAGAATTGGAGTAATATTAGGTAATTAAGGATCCTATCTTTCATTTCTATTCTAACATAGGAAAGGTCATACCTTCTACATACGCCCAATTAGAACAACCTCTGTGTCTTCCGTCTAACTTCAAGCATACGTTGTGATGAGAGGAGTGAGGTTGTTGCCCCCTAATCACACGTCGAAGAACGATATGCCCTTTCCAACGCCACGAGGAATACGGAGAGCTTGTAGTAAAGAGCTATACCGTACCATCAAAAGGATGAAGACACATATTCCAGACCCGTTACTTAAAGAAGGGGAAGAATTATATTACCGCAAAGTCATCGGAAATCTGATCTGGATTCACGAAAATCACAGCAATCGAAAGTTGCTCTACCAATGGTGGGAGCGCGAAGTAGCCGAAGAGTTAGCTTCATTATGGCAGGTCGAACAAGGTAAGCTTTGTCATGCTTTTCGCGATGCCTTTGGAGGTTAAAGTTCGCTAGCTTAATCAGAAGGCAGGAGATCTCCGCAAACCTTTTCTAAATACGGTGATATATGAAGGAAATCTCGAAATTCCGTATACTCCTTCCACAGCTGAGCACGATCTCCGCTTTCCCCCTTTACCGCACGAATCAGAATATTCTTAGGTGTATGCTCCATATCAATAAACTCTAACAATTGCGTTCGATATCCCATTAAATCCAACAATTTCGCACGCACTGCATCTGTTGCCAGTGCAGAGAAGCGTTCCTTCAATATCCCATGCGACAAAAGAGGACCTAACACAGGATTCTTCACTTGTGAGAATAGTTCATGCTGACAGCAAGGTACGGATAGAATAACAGATGCATCCCAGCGAATGGCCTTTTCTAGCGCCGCATCTGTTGCCGTATCACAAGCATGAAGGGTCACTACCATATCCACTTTATCTAATTCGTTGTAGTCCACAATATCCCCAACGAGAAACTTCAAATTGCTGTACTCAAGCTTGTTAGCTAGATTATTACAATGTTCTATGACATCCGATTTTAAATCGAGTCCAACCACATTCAACGCTCTCTTTTCCTGAATAGCTAAATAATGATACAAGGCAAATGTTAAATATGATTTCCCACAACCGAAATCTAAAATCGTTAGCGGACGCCCTTCAGGCAAATTGGGAAGTACGTCCTCAACCATCTCTAGAAAGCGATTGATTTGTTTGAACTTATCGTATTTACGCGCTAACACCTTACCATGATCATTCATAATCCCAAGTTCTACAAGAAACGGAATAGGCTGTCCTTCCTCAAGTACGTACTGCTTTTTACGATTATGAGATAAATCAACTTCACTTTTGGTTGGTGACTTCGTTAAGATCGATACTTTATATTTCTTGCTGATTAAGATCTGGTAGTCAGCATCAGGGGTATAAATGCTTCCTTGACGAAAGGTCTGCTCGAGTAGTCCCTCCATAACCTGTGCCGCTTCTTCTGCAAGTACATTCTTGTGGACAACCTTATTGCTTTCATAATAAGAAAACTGATAATAAAGTTCTTTCTTTAGTTCTACTGGCTTAATCTGAACTTTCGTATATGGAATGCCCTCTTTCTTACGCAGTTGGCTCAAGGTTGCCATAATAATAGTCGAGTTATTCATAAGTTGGTGTATTAGTTTGTGTAATGATTCCAAGAGGGTACATCTCACTTTCATTGAGTTATCTTTTTACGTTACCATACCATATTGTCCTGGCTCATCCAAATGTCTTTCTTTGTTTTATTTCAGTAAGCCCTTCAACAACCTCACTCCGTGGCAGTCTCCCTTGCTCCAGTCTTTCATCGTCCTTGCCCTTAAGACGTTCATAGAATAAGAGTCCCTCCTGTGGATCTAACCCACCTTGTTCCAAGAGGCGAAATAACCCATTCTCGGCTGCGGCATAATTACCCACTTTCTCTTGGTACGCGTACAATAAAAGTTCGATTTTTAGCGGAAGCCGGTAGCCCTCAACCGCTGTAAGAGTATTCTGAATCCGATGAGGAAGATCGATTAACTCGTTGTTTGCGCCATGATGATCTGCGACCAAAAAAAGATGTAATGCTTTCATATACCTAGTCAAACCTTCATCTATTTGCCCTTGCTCCGAGTAGATCTTTCCCTCCTCAAATAGAAGGTAAGCCACACCTTGCAGCTTATCCGATTCAACAGCGTCCCCAAAGGTACACATATTTGTAATTTCTTCTGTTGGTAATGAATTTAGCAAGCGTGAGTTCATGAAGAACCGCGTACTAAGTAGCTCATCAATTTCCCACAGAGCCTCTGTAAACTTCCTTTCTTTTTTTAAATCGAATACTTTGGCGATCATTTGGGTCATTTCATCAATCATTCTAAGAATATAATCATTACGGAACATATCGCCCCTCCTTATAAACCTTCGTATTTCCCCTGACTTTTTGAACAACTCCTATAATAACCTAGTTATAGTTCACCTTATTTAAAAAAGTTATGATATGCTTAGCCAACTGATCAGGTGCTTCCATCATACTCATATGTCCCGCTCCTACAATCGTTGCTAGGGTTGCATTAGGCTGGTCTATCGTAAATGTCCGTTCAGGAGGTATAATACCATCCTTTTCTCCTGCGATAAGTAATACTGGAAGGATTGATTCAGAAAGAACATCCCTTCGATCTGGTCGTTGACGCATAGCCATAGCGACTCCAATTGCTCCGTGTGGAGGGGTTCTGTAACCGATCTCTCTAGCATCATTTAACCATTCTGGGTGCGTATTCACATGATCCGGAGCAAAAAGCGATGGGATCATATTATCGACTAGAGAAGTAATCCCTTCTGTTTGAATGGTACTTACTGCATATAATCGCTTCTCCTTAGCCTCTTCACTGTCAGGATATGCTGTAGAGTGAATGAGTCCAAAGCCGTTCAGACGAGACTCATAACGTTCAGCGAACGAAAGGGTAATATATCCTCCTAGCGAGTGACCCAAGAGTACCACTTTGGGTAGTTCCAATTTATCCATCAAAGCAACAACATCATCCGCCATTTGCTCAATCGTATACGCCCCCATTGGAGCATCTGAACGTCCATGACCTCGCAGATCCGGTACAATACAGCGATAATAATCTGATAACAACGGTATCACTTTATCCCAATATTCCGAACTTCCACAAAATCCATGGAGTAGTACTAGAGGTTCTCCCTGACCCTGCTCCCTATAACAAATTGTATTTCCATTACATAATGCCTTCTCCATAACTAACCCTTCTTTCTGTATATTTCCTTAATCGCTATTAAACCAAGAACTCATTCTTAAACAGATATAAATTTTTGAGAAATGGTGATGAGTAGGTATACATGATACAATACAGGAAGCATATTCTTATTAAGAGAGGATGGTTCTATCATATGGATTTATCAAAAAAAACACCAGAAAACATCGGATTTATGATTGAAGAGATTAAAACAAAGTTAAGAATGGCAAGTGGAGCAGCAATGCAAGCTTCCGGGTTCTCAGTAGAACAATACGAGGATATTCATGATGTTTACGACCTAGTCATGAGAAAGAATAACCTAAGTATCTCGGAAGTTGAAGCTCTTGTATCTGAACTCGGACGGTTACGCCGTCAATTGTAATGATACGCATATTATTAAATATTCTCCTATCTCTGTCCACTTATGAAGTGGATCAGGGATTAGGAGAATATGGCCTTTATGGTATATCCACCAGAATGAATTCTGATTGCCCTTCACTACCATTTCCTTTAATATGCAAATCACAGGATTTATAAATTCTTGCTGCATCCCCTGGTTCTAAATGAAAGGTTCTGTTGCTGATGGATTAAACTCAGAATGGCTTACACCCTTCCCAGCACTTATCACCTGAACAGCACCCGCTTCAATTAAATGGATATCCCCTATGAATCCACCCTTTTTCCGAAGTATGGCGTTCTGCTGAAGTTACTATTTTAATCATTACCTACACCTCCGTTTTTTGCATTAGTTGATCCTCTAATGTTTAGATAACTATTACATACCCGCCACCATGATACTTCAATCATCCCTATGATCATCCAATGCGTCTCTTCCTATAAATGTATTCATTTTACTGTCTAAGTATAGGTTCGTTATTTTATGAATCATGTTTCATCTTTCCTTCTTTAGTGTAAATACTAACTAAGCGAGACAGAAACACCATAACATTAAATACGAGGAGTGAATTAAGATGAATCAAGAAGAAAAAGACTGTCCAGTTCAAAGTAGTAGCACGTTCTTAAAAGGAGTATTAATTGGTGGATTAATTGGTGCGGCAGCAGCATTATTATTTGCCCCTAAGCCAGGTAACGAACTACGCGAAGATTTAACTGACAAACTATCTCTTGTAACAGACAAAACAAAGGAGGTTGCCTCCGTTGTGGGTGATAAGGCGTCCGAGTTCGCTAAGAATGTCTCTACTAAGTCTACTGATGTAGCTAAAAGTGTTGTTGAAGGTACGCAAAGCATCGTAGAAACTGTACGAAGTTCAGCCGCCGATGTATCAGAAGAAGAAGCGGCTATATAATCCTTCTTATTGAACATCCTTTCAAGCTCAGGCATGAAGTTAAACATCTTTAATTACGATTGGACCAAAAAGGACACGCCCCTTATTCCTCTTAAAAGAATATGGTCGTGTCCTGACGAAGGTGAATTTAATTGCGATCGTATATCGTTGCTTCATTCGTCCACCCTCATAGTGATGAGTGAGACATAATTTCTTTTAGCCTCTCCGTTGCTTTCTTCTGAATTCTCGATACACTCATTTGCGAAACCCCTAATTTCTGAGCAATAGAGCGTTGTGATTCACCGTCCTGAAATGCAAGTAACAATACATCTCGTTCCTGCTCCTTAAGATGACTAAGGGCTTGTTGTAGATCCATTTTATTCTCAAGTAAATCGTAATCATTTACGTCAGAACTTAATATTTCACCTAAGGTTACCCCAGTCTCTTCCTGTGAGAGTGGGGCATCCAATGAAACATAATGATAGCATTCTCTCCCTGCTAACACTTCAATGGTCTCCTCATCTGTGAGTTCCAAATATTCAGCAATTTCTCGAACATTAGGGGATCTTTCGAACTGTACAGTTAATTCATCAATAGCCTGCTGAACCAGTACACCCTTTTCCTTAATTCTTCGTGGCACTTGGATATACCATGATTTATCTCGTAAATAGTTCTTCATATGTCCAATCATACTCTTCATAGCATACGGCTCAAATGGAATTCCCAAACTAATGTCATATTGTCTAAATAGGCGAATCAAAGCCATCTGCCCTACTTGGAATAAATCTTCATATAAGTCAGGACGATTAAGAGAGATTTTACCTGAAGCCATCTTCACCATCGGTTTATATTTCTTGATAAGCACGGTCGCTATTTCATTATCTTGTGTCTGTTGATATTCCCAGATCAGACTTATTGCTTCGTTCATGGACTCGGGGGGAGTCACATTCTCACTCATACAGCTTCCTCACTTCTCAAAATACGTTTAGTAAGGATAACCTGGGTACCCTTCCCCTCACGGTTTTCTACACTGACATCATCCATAAGCGCCTGCATTAGATAAAAACCAAGACCCCCAATTTGAACGTCATCAAGTTCTTTATCATGCAACGTCTTACCTTCAGTTTGTGCGGCTATATTCTCAAATTTCTCCCCATCATCCTTGACAATAATAGATAAAATATCGCCATTTATTTCAAAGGTTACTTCTACAATCCCGCCTTCCTGTCCATAGGCATGCAGAACAGAATTATTACAAGCTTCGGACACAGCTACCTTCATGTCTTCAATTTCCTCATAGGAAAATCCTATCTTTGAGGCAATTCCATACAAATTCAATCTTACAATATCCACATACTCAGCAGTAGCTGGTAACGTTATTACCACTTTCTGAACTTCACCATTCATTTGTATTTCGATCCTTTCCAATTAGGAATTCTCTTTTTAATTCAAAGATTTGGTTCAATGATTTGGTTCAATGATTTGGTTCAAAAAATTTAGAACTCATACTATATCTTACCTTTAGAATAGACGATTTGGTAGTTTATCTTCTGCTTGAATATAAACTACGCCATAATGGGCTCGTATGAGAGCTCAGCCAAGTCTGATCCATCTGAGCCTGTAAATAGCTTCTTTCACTTTCTTGCTTTTCCTCTAGGTTCTCTGCCTTCAGTTGATAGTAACGAAATAGCAAAGTTACTTAGATCGTTTAACAAGTCATTTCATTCTCGTCTGACCATTCGTCATAGTTATTTACATACTCACTTACTATATACTAAAACTGAGATTGATTTTAGAGGAAACCTTTTTGTCTATGATGAATGAAGCACCATCATACTTAGATTGACAATCCGTCTTTGTAGTTATGTATCTGCTGCTTCGCTGATTCCCCATTTAAACACAGATAAGGAGTGGGTAGTATTCCCACTCCTTATCTGTGTTTAAAGTGCATATACATTATCAATAACAACGTCTATGTTGTCTAATTTACCTTCAACGAAATTTCCGCCATACTTCGGCTGCAACATCAACATACTTCACCCAACTTGGATCTTTGGATTCCTTAGTCCCATTTACTGATGCATTAGATTGAATTGTCTGTTGTTCTGCGGTATTGAGTGGTATATCCGATGGTTTAGAAGACTTTGTCTTGGGCTTTTTAATTTTATCCATCACCGTACTGGATAGTTGCTTCGCTGCAAATGTAACCTCACTTAACACCTCACCAAGATTGTGTACAGATTCCATCACCGGATCAATTTGCTTCATCTTCAACTGTAAGTCTGTTGTAATATCATTAGCCTGTCTGACCGTTTGTTTTACTTCATAACCCAATTCTTCAATGGTCTTCTGAACTTCTTGTAGAGTCTGAGTTGTTTTCTCCAATGAGTTTGTAGCTGCCTTTAATGTTTTGATAAGAAATACAACAAGTACAGCAAATGCAACAGCTATAATCAGTACACTCATTTCGATCATAGGGATATATCTCCTTCTGTATTTATATTTTTTGATACTGGTAATTACCCAAACCGCAAATAGGCGAAACAGGATGCGACGAGCACAACAATCGCAGTAACAATTCTCTTAATCCTTATGAAGCAAATAAGCAAAATATCCTACGCTAAACAAATAATGAAGAAAGATAAGAGCCATGCTGCCAGTTTTAAATTCAATGTGATCCACTTCTACAAGATCAGGGATATGTTCTTTTAGAGAAATAGAAATTGGTTATTTATTTCCCCGCTTGTTAATTCAATTTGAGGTTCATGATTCCTCCTTCTCATCCATAAATTTATTTTTAGTAAAGGCCTTGAACACCTTCCCCCTTGTGGGGATAATGGAAAACGATTAGAATGAATACACAAGCCCAAAGGGAGGATATTACATGAGCGATAATACCGAAGTAAAAAAGGTCAGTCTGGCTGATGCCATTCGAAAAAAACTTGAACAGAAGAAACAGCAAGCTTCCTCAGGCCAACAAGGAGTCTTTCAGGCGGGTTCTGCCAAAACATTAAAAAATCAGAACAATAAAAAGGCACCTAACCAACGTCGTCGTACGGGTGGCTCATAACTCTCCCGCTATAAATAGACATAATGTGGAATTAGATGACTCCTTAACTCATAAGGAGTCATCTTTTTTCAATAGCAATACATACACAATCGAGTTAAGTTATATTTGGACGTCTCCTCAAGCTTTAAGAGGTCTTCTCAGGAAGGTGAGCCGGAATTATGATTTGTACTGTCGACCCCATACCTGGCCTACTTCCAATCGTGACTCCATACTGTGAACCAAAGTGAAGCTGAATCCGACTATTCACATTGCGGATACCATAACCCGTGTTCAATCCCTCAACAGGATCAAATATTTCTTTTATTAATTTCGGTGACATCCCAATCCCATCATCAATAATTTTAAATATAATATTATTGCCTTCCTTCTTCCCCACAATCCGAATATGAATCGCATCCCCAAACCATGCATGCTCAAATGCATTCTCTATAAATGGCTGTAATATTAATTTAATGGTTATATATTTAATAATCTCAGGATCAATATCATAGTAGATTGACACCGAGTCCCCAAACTTGGTGGTCTGTATGTCAACGTAAGCCTGTGCTTGTTCTAATTCACTACGAACAGGAATGACGGTCCGTCCCTCATTCAGTGAAAGCCGATAAAACTTAGCCAGATCCAGAACCATACGCTGTAACTTGTCAATCTGACCGAATTTAGCTAACCTGCTAATCGAGGAAAGTGTATTATACAGGAAATGCGGATTGATCTGCGCTTGGAGTGACTCCAACTCGGCCTCCCTTTTCTCAATTTGTGTCACATACACTTGTTCGATTAACTGATCAATATTATGGCCCATTTCATTAAGGGCAAGAGCAATTTGCGAGAATTCATCTTTGCCCTTATAACCCATACGCTTATGTAAATCACCTTCTCGAAACGCGTTGAGCACCGATACAATTTTGGTCACTCTAATAGAGAAGTAGCGTGAGACAAACATCCCTGCAATAGTAAACACAATCAAGCACAGGAAGCAAATCAGCATAATGAACAAACGTACTTTCGCCGAATCCCTCTCCATGATGGTCATGGGAACGTATGCTACCAACTCCCATGACGGTCCCCTCATCGTTTCCTTAATACTCATATACCCCTTGTCCTCAATCGTCTCATATGAGAAGTCACTCGATAGTGTACCTGACTGATACATCACTTTCCCATTCTCATCCTTAATGGCCAAGACGCTCCCCTCGCCAATCTTGCGATAATCAAGCGATTGGAAAAGTTCCTCGATGCTGACACTGAGTCTCATAAAGCCAATTTCTTTCAAACTCAAAGGAGTTACGCTATCTACTAGTCGGCGAAGTAGTGAAATGCGATTGAAGTCATTATCGCGCTCCACCTGTTCCCATAACATCGTTCCCCCATACTCCTCCTTCGGAAAATTGCGATACCACGACTTGTCCTTGATCCGCTTTAAATGATATAAATTATAGTTGCGTTCTAGCATATCTGGAGTTTCTTTGTTAAATGAACCCATATACACTTCCGGAAGACTATCGTTAGCCAAAAATAAGTACATCGCTATATTGACACCTGTTGCATCGATCGCAATATCAAACTTTGGCATAATGATCTTCGTCGTCCGTTCATAGCTTTCCCAGCCCTCATCATAGTTGCGAAGCTGCGTAATTAAAGAATAATCCTGGTACAACAACGATGATACTCTTTCTACATCCCCCATCTTGTATTCGATATTGTCCCTGATTTGTAATAAAGTTCCCTGGATATTGCTACTAGTCTGCTTTCGAATAGAATCCTGATACAGAGTATGTGAGAAAAAGCCAATGGCGATAACGGGTATAATAACAAATACAAGATAAGTAAGCATTAATTTGTATCCGAAAGGAATATACTTCGGCTTCTTCTGCTGAATTGGTATTCGCATCTCATGTCCTCCGTAGTTATTCTCTTTTGCGGAAATCCATTGGGGTCATACCAAAAGCTTCTTTAAATTGTTTGCTGAAATAAGGAATATATCGATATCCTACCTTATTAGCAACTTCATATATTTTCACAGTCGGAACTTTAAGCATCTCACGAGCCCGTTCCATTCTCATACCCGTCAGTATTTCACTAAAGCTTTTACCAACCTCTTCTTTAAATAAATGTCCTAGATAATTAGGAGAAAATAAAAATTGCTGAGCAATAACTTTTAAAGTAATGTTCTCGTGCATTCGTTCCGTTAAAACACTCATAATTTCACGAATTAACTTGCTATTCTTTGAATTTTCCCTGTGCCGCATCTTCTCAGAAATTTCAAACACTTTACGAACAAGCCATGAACGGATATTGTCCATAACCTCAAATTTCAACACGATATCAAGACTATGGAGCTCCAGCCCCAACATTTCGAATAAATCCTCATCCAAGGTATGTAAATATTGATCCAGCTTAAATATAATATACGTTGCCAGATTATACATGGTAAATCTAGAGCGGAACGTTGATACGGTTTGAAATAAATTCTCAATCTCATCATGAATACCTACTAGATCATAGTCAGACATCGCTTTAAACAATGCATCCAAACGAATATCTAGTGTTCTAGCATCACTTAACTCTGGTGCCCGGCTGACGTCCTCATAGTTAATTAAATTACCTTTCCCAAAAAAAATTGTACCATCCAAGGCTTCAAGAGCCTGCTTATATGAATTCGGGAGCTGTGAAACATCATCAACTGATTCTCCAAGCCCAATCGTCACAGAAAAGGATAATTTAGAGGTCACTTCTTCAAATAATTGATGGAGACTATCATTTATCGCTTGGCCTTGCATCACAACTGCTGCACGTTGTCTCGATAGCCTGAAGCAATGTCCACCTTCTTGACCAAGAATCACTTCACTTATTTCTTGCAACAGCATTTCAAGCTTCTGCCCTGTGACAGATTGTGCCGCGCCCAACGGCAGCTCTTCCAGACCACCCATTTCCAACACAGCTACACGAAGCGGTCCCGTAAGCTTATCCAAACCATAGGATACGGCGATCTTTGCCATACCATCAGGTCGTTCCCAAGTCATCTCCCCTTGAAGCAAACGAACCAAAAGATCATTCTTCGCCATCGGCTTCATTTGAATATATTGTTCTTCCTCTTCCTTGCGTCTCTCCTCTGTTTCAAGGTCCTGCACAATTTGTTGTAGCGATGAAATGAGCTCATCATCGTCCATAGGCTTCAGTACGTAACTGCATGCCTTCATAGACAACGCTTGTTTAACATAATGGAAGTCCTGATAACCGCTTACAAATACAACTCGCATATCCGGTTTTTTATCAATAGCGATCCTTGCAAGCTCCAACCCAGACATATTAGGCATATTCACATCGGTAACAAGGATATCGACAGACTGCTTCTCCATGAGTTCACAAGCTGCAAATCCATTGTTTACAGCTCCCACTACTACCAGTCCCAATTCAGACCAAGGAATAAACTGCTTCATTCCTTCTAAATCAAGATGCTCGTCATCAGCCAATAACACTTTATACATGATTTCATATCCCCCTAAAAGGCTTATCACGTTCTAAAACTAAGTATACCTGCTCTGGTATTATTTAGAACGACAAGTTTCCAAACTTTTTATATCTAAAGAGGGGACCCAGAACAAGGGCCCCCTCTTTAGAAAAAATCTACTTATTACTGACCTTTAATTTTAGCTTGATTCTCATGCCATCTTGTTCCATAGTAATTAAGTACTTTTTGGAATCCAACATTCATTGAATCATCATGTGCTTTATCAAGTATAGCTAACGCTTCTTCGTCTGTCTTCGCATACAACGTCTGTGCTCTTACTTTCAGCCAGATATCTTTGGCACTTTGGAAAGCTATACCTTCTTCACTTTCTGGAAGTGGGAATAAGTTGATGTATTCTGTTGCATCTCCTTGCGTTTTCCACGTAATTTCAAACTGCCAGTAAGTTGACCAGTTACGTTCATTTTCTTCTAATGTAGCTTCGAATTTACCTTTAATATCATCAACAAACACTGTATTACCTACCCACATTAATGGGTCCATTTTAGTCTGGTATTCAGCTAAATCATTCTTTTCCGTTCTATACTTGTCTGTGAATTTCGGAGTTATACCATCAGCTTCCACTCCATCCCAGAATCCACCTTCAAGTCCCCACATTTGTAAAGACATTCCTTCATTTCCTGTCCACCAATCCAAGAAAGCGAATACTGCTTCTGGATCTTTAGCGCTTTTCGTAATAACGGCTGCGTTCCATCCAAGTTTATTATACGTACCTGGATAAATCTTGTTCTTATCTAGACCAGCCTTGTGGATTGGCCAAACCATAAAGTAACCTGCTTCAGGATCTTCATTCGTCAGTACAGAATGCGCTTCCATCGCAAAAGTAGTCGGGTTACTAGAAGCATATACTGCCACGCTTCCGTTGTTAAGTTTCTCTTGAACTTGATCACGCGTTTGCGTCATCGCATCTTGCGTCATCAACTTCTCACGGAACAACTTCGCCGCATAAACAACGGACTCTCTGAAACTTTCATCTTTATAAATAGATACCATCTTATCACCATCTGGTACTGCAAAATATCTTGTGAAGCTAAAGTTATCTTCTTTGAAAGCCGAGTAAATCTGATCGATACCTTGTCCTTCTTTTGCTAAGTCACTCTCAAATGGAATGATCTTCGGATATTTCTCTTTAACTAATTTTAAATATGCATACAGATCATCTGTCGTTTCTAATTTCGGTGAACCTAACTCATTGTAAATCTTCTTATTTACAACCCAACCGGCATTTCCGTTTGGACGGTTCGTGTACCAGTTAGGGAATTGATAAATCTTTCCATCCGGTGAACGTAGCATGTCAAGCGCCATCGGATCTAGCCATTTCTTCAAATTGGGATATTTGTCGATGTAGTCATCAAATGGTACGAGCATACCCGCTTCACGCAAACGTTCCACATCGGATCCACGCTCACCCCAAATGATATCTGGAAGTTCGCCGGAAGCAATCATCGTGTTCAGCTTCTGAACGGCATTCCCTCCGTTTGGAATTTCTGTAATAGTAACCTTCTTTTCATTTTGAACCCAAGCCGTTACTTCGTCATTTCCCCACTTAGGCATTGTGTACCAGTCATAGTTACCGTACAACGTAATTTCTAGTGGTTCTGTTCCTAATTCATACACCTTAGCTTGAGGTTCCTCCACTTTGGTCTCTGGCTGGTTGCTCGCTTTGTTCGTTTCCTTAGGTGCTTGAGCATTTCCGCCATTACCGGAACATCCGATAATTAAAGACAAGACCATTGCGACTGACAAGACGCTACCAAACAACTTTCCTCTTTTCATCATCCTCTTCATATCCCCTTTCAATGTTATTATTTATGTTTAAAGCGCATGGCTCCAAACGATAATTCAATCAATTCTCATCGTAGCCGTACTTATGACTGCTACTCCTTCAGAGAACCGACAAGCACCCCTTTAACGAAATACTTTTGTACGAAAGGGTATACCATAACAATTGGCAGCGTAGCTACCATCATTGTCGCCATAGATAAAGACTTACTCGTAATCGTCCTAGCCTTCTGCATATGTGCTAGTGCTGCCGCATCCATACCGGACGTCTGTTCAGATACGATATTAGACGCTAAGATCTGCTTCAAGATCGTCTGAATCGGCATTAATTCATCTTTAGAAATGTAGATACTGGCTAGGAACCATTCATTCCAATGCGACACGGCTGTAAATAGCGCCAATGTAGCAATGACGGGACCCGACAACGGTAATACGATTCGAAATAATGTTCCCCAGTTCCCGCATCCATCCATCTTTGCGGATTCTTCAAGTCCAGATGGTAATCCCTGAAAGAAGGTACGAAATATAATCATGTTCCATACACCGATAAGCGAAGGAATAATGAATATCCAGAATGAGTTCATCAATCCAAGATTACGCATCAACAGGAACGATGGAATAAGACCGCCTGAGAAATACATTGTGATGATACATAGAATCATATAATATTTACGGCCTACCAATTCTTTCTTTGACATGCCATAAGAGAAAATAGCTGTTGCTAATATAGCCGTTAAAGTACCAACTACTGTACGTAAAACAGATATGAAAAAACCTTGCATTAAACGTTCATCCTTAAAGACGATGGCATAGTTCTCCAACGTAAACTCTCTTGGCCAGAGTGTGATACCACCTTGTGCGGTATCTAACCCCTGATTGAATGAAACCACCAGCGAATTCAGGAATGGATAAAGTGTTGAAATCGCCAACAAAGTGAGAAATGTATATATGAAGATAACCATCAGACGATCGCCTATACTGTCACGCATCCACATGCCCCCCTTTTACTTGTGTCATATTTACCATAAGCTGTTGCCAGATCTCTTAGCTACAAAGTTAGCGATCGTGAGAAGACCTACACTAATAATAGCTTTGAACAAGCCGACGGCAGTAGCATAGGAATACCGGTAATTGTTGATCCCGATACGTATGACATAAGTATCAATGACATCTGACACATCTCTAAGAGCCGGATTGGATGCTAGAACGAGAATGTCTTCAAACCCAGCACTCAACAGGTTCCCAATGGCTAGAATCATGAAGATTGAAACAACAGGCATAATGGATGGAAGCGTTATCAAATATATTTGTTTAAAACGACTTGCTCCGTCTATTGAAGCTGCTTCATATGTACTAGGGTCAATCCCCGCAATGGCTGCCAGATAAACGATAGAACCAAATCCTATTTCTTTCCATACGTTCGTAGTAACTAGAATCGTTTTGAAATATTCTGGCATCGATAGAAAGTTAATTGGTTCTTTAATTAGATTAAGCTTTTCTAGTAGTATATTGATACTACCGTTATCCGTAGCAAGCATGGATCCTACCAGTCCGCCCAAGATAACCCAGGACATAAAGTGTGGCAAGTAAGTAATCGTCTGCACAATTCGTTTGAATTTCGCTTTCCGAACTTCGTTAAGCATTAAAGCTAGAATGATCGGTGCAGGAAATCCAATACAGAACTTAAGTAAACTAATCACTATCGTGTTCTTCATAACCAACACAAAATCTGGTGAATTAAAGAAGTAGATAAAATGTTTGAACCCTACAAAAGGACTACTAGAGAAGCTGCTGCCTATTTTATAATCCTGAAACGCAATCATAACTCCGTACATGGGAACATAACTGAAGAGTATAATCAGAGCAAGAGCTGGAAGAACCATCAATTGTAAGTCAATCTGTCTAAAAAATGTACTAACTATATTTCTCTTTCTGGGTGGCCGTAAAGGTGGGTTCGATTCCACCACTTTATTTACGGAAATCTGTGCCATGTCATATCCTCCTCCGTGTTTTCCGACTACAGTAATCTTACAAAAGTACACTTTCTTTTACTATCTGACAGATCAACTAAATATGATACTAATCAACAACACTGATCGGCGCCCTTAGTTAAAGATTTCATATAGTGAGGATGTTTACGTTTCCTATGCCAGTGATACATTGTATCTCTAACAGGTAGGAGCTACAATACAACACCAATAATCGCCTTCACCATTCACTATTAGGTACATTAAATACATCTAAATTCAAGCCAATCCCTCTGAAGCTAACTTTAGTTGCATGGAGTACATCTAGATTACTAGAATCCTCACTTTTCACCGTTATCGCCATTTTTAACTGTAGTTTTACAACTAATTTCTCCATTACCTACTTTTACATCTAATTAAATGCAGTTTATGCATCTATTCTTGTCTCACCTTTACTACCTTCATCACGAAGCATTGTTCGTCACTCTAACATCGCCACTCTCTGCAAAAATAGATAAATCTTTAGATATCATAAAGGTTAGAGTAGACAGTCCTCCAAATAACTTATACTTTCTTATATTATTAAAAAAGGCGACTTATCATTCAGATTTGAATGATAAGTCGCCTTTATCAATTTAAATTAAAATCACAAGCTTTCAGTGCCCACATAGATAATCAAAGTTCCTCTTGACTATTCTTCTACTGGATACATCTGACTACGTAGTGCTTTTATTTCTTCACTTTCCAAATATTCATCATAGCTCATTGAGCGATCGATAATTCCAGTTGGTGTAATCTCTATGATCCGATTCGCAATCGTTTGTATGAACTGATGGTCATGGGATGTGAACAGGATCGTTCCATCAAAATCAGTAAGTCCATTGTTGAGTGCTGTAATGGATTCCAAGTCCAAGTGGTTCGTTGGTTCATCGAATATAAGAACGTTAGCACCATTTAACATCATCTTAGCTAACATACAACGCACTTTCTCTCCACCCGAGAGGACGCTTGCTTTCTTCAAAGCCTCTTCCCCGGCAAACAACATACGTCCCAAAAATCCACGTAGAAACGTTTCATCTTGATCAGCAGAATACTGACGTAGCCAATCTACCAAATTCATATCAATGCCATCGAAATAACGTGAGTTGTCTATAGGGAAATAGGCTTGCGTTGTCGTAATTCCCCATGTGTATTCACCAGAATCCGCAGGTTGTTCATTCATCAGAATGTCAAACAGCATTGATTTAGGAAAACTGTTCGGACCAACCAGTGCAATCTTATCTCCCTTGTTGACTACAAAATTCACATTATCAAGCACTAATTCTTCATTAACTGATTTGCTTAGGCCTTCAACTGTAAGAAGTTGCTTACCTGCCTCACGTTCTGGTTTGAAATGTAAGAACGGGTATTTACGGCTAGATGGACGAATATCATCTAATGTAATTTTCTCAAGCTGTTTCTTACGTGAAGTTGCCTGTTTAGACTTCGAGGCATTCGCTGAGAAGCGTTGAATAAACGCTTGTAGTTCTTTCACCTTTTCTTCTTTCTTCTTGTTCGAATCCCGTGATAAACGTAAAGCAAGCTGGCTTGATTCGTACCAGAAGTCATAGTTACCTACGTACATCTGAATTTTACCGAAATCAATATCCGCTATATGCGTACATACTTTATTCAAGAAGTGACGGTCATGGGATACTACGATAACAGTACCTTCATAATCCATCAAGAAGTTCTCTAGCCAGCCGATCGATTCAAGATCCAAATGGTTGGTAGGCTCATCGAGTAGCAAGTTATTTGGACGACCAAACAATGCTTGCGCCAACAATACGCGAACCTTCTCGTTACCACTGAGTTCAATCATCTTCTTATCGTGAAGTTCACGTGGAATACCAAGACCGATTAAGAGTGCTCCCGCATCTGGTTCTGCATCCCAACCGTTCAGCTCTGCGAATTCGCCTTCTAACTCACCAGCACGAAGGCCATCCTCTTCCGAGAAGTCAGATTTAGCATATAAAGCATCCTTCTCTTTCATTATTTCGTACAGACGAATATGCCCCATAATAACAACCTCGAGGACAGGGAATTCATCATATTCATAATGGTTCTGCTTGAGTACTGCCATACGTTCTCCTGGTGTCATATGAACATCACCAGAGTTCGCTTCAATCTCTCCTGATAAAATCTTCAAAAATGTGGACTTACCAGCACCGTTCGCTCCAATAAGACCATAACAATTACCTGGTGTGAATTTTATGTTTACATCTTCAAAAAGTGCGCGCTTTCCATAACGAAGAGTCACGCCGCTTGTACTGATCATGAAATAATCCATTCCCTTCAAATTTAGCTATTTACATTATAGCACAAATGTGTTGCCTAATCTAAGCCTAATCCAGACCCTCTATTTTTTATTAAGGAGAAAATGAGGTAGACTATAATAGATATAGAAAGGATGTGCTTATTTTGAAAATAACCTTTATAGAACCAACTCCAAGTCCCAATACGATGAAGCTCCATTTGGATGAAACTATAGAGACGGGGTTACGAAAAACATATACGCTGGATAATGAACGCTCTGCCCCAGCATGGATACGGGAAATGCTCCATATCCCAGGTGTCAAAAGCGTATTCCACACCACTGATTTCGCTGCACTTGAACGTAAAGGTAACGCTGATTGGTCAACTATCTTAGGCGAGCTACAAGAACGACTTGGACAGGATGGTCCAACTACGACATGGTCAGAAGTTGATACCGAATCGGGACAACACTACGGTGATGCTGAAGTTCTTGTACAATATTTCCGTGGTATTCCTATGCAGATTCGTGTAAAGGCTGCCGGTCGTGAAGAACGGATTGCGCTTTCCGAGAGATTCACTCAGGCGGTAACGGCTGTTGCTATAGCAACGATGATTAAGGAACGTAAGCTTTCTGATTATGGTGTTCGTTATGGTGAATTAGAGGATATTGCACGTGAAGTAGAGCAAGAACTTGAGGCAGCTTATCCTCCCGAACGTCTTGAAAAAGTCATTCAGCAGGCTATTGCACATGGAGCTAGTGACGAAGAATTCATGGAAAAACGTATAGAACTAAGTGATCAAGAGCTTGAAGAAGCTCTTCAGAACAGTGATTGGCGTATTCGTTATGCAGCACTTGACGGGATGACACCTTCAGATGAACGAATTCATTTCATTAGAACTGTACTTCAAGATGCTAAAGTTGCTATTCGTCGCCTTGCGATCATCTACCTTGGTGATCTTGCCTCTCCCGAAGCAATGGAGCTATTATACGTTGCCCTTAAGGATAAATCCGCAGCTATTCGTCGTGCTGCCGGTGACACATTATCCGACATCGGAGATGCTAATGCCACTCCAGCAATGACGGAATCACTGAAGGATAGTAGCAAAATTGTTCGTTGGCGTGCAGCTCGTTTCCTATATGAAGTAGGAACTGAATCAGCGCGTACAGCTCTAGAGGCAGCAGTGGATGATCCAGAATTCGAAGTCAGTCTACAAGCGAGAATGGCTCTTGAACGGATCGAGTCTGGTGAAGAAGCAGCTGGGACAATATGGCAACAGATGGCCAAACGAACTCGTTCATAAAAACTAGCAGGCCAAGGATAACCTTGACCTGCTAGTTAGTTTGCATCCGTCCTTCACCCTCGTACTTATCTCCAAGTAATATACACCCTTAGATCACCCGTATCTTCAAAGGGACTATGTAGATAGGAGATCCCCTTAATATCTAACGAATATAAGTATTGAAGCTCATCAATCAATGCAGCCTCACTACCTTGAAAGCGAAATAATAGTGAATGGTTACCTTGTTGTATCATTTCCTTTGCCTTAGCTATCAATTGCTCCGTTGAGGTTACAATCTCACTTTTCTCATATAACTGATATTGAAGATCCTTTTCTAGTTTTTTATAAAAGGACAACTTACTTCCACCCTGTTTAACGAGTGCCGACAACGTTTCCCTGTATAATATTTCTGCCGCTGGATAAGGTTTGGTCCAACTGTGGTCCTTACGCATTTGCTTATCATTACGTAAATAATATCCTGTACCTACAATATTCTTCTGGTCAGGTACAGGATCATCCCAAGTCGTATCCATATGATACCAATTACCCGATACTAACACCAAATTCCACGCATGCAACTGGCTTTTTTTACTTCCTTCAGGTGTTGCAGTACCCTCAACAATTCTATTCTGGATTCCCGCTTCCTTCAACATTTTATAGGTCAATAGCGAGTATCCCTGACAAACTGTACTCCCGGTACTTAGACCATCATAGGCGGTATATTTCTGCAATGTCGTATCGTATTTCAAATGGGTAACAATCCAGTCATGGATTACTTTCACTTTCTCATGATCATTCATGCCAGGAATAATAATCTCCTTCAGCACATTCTTCACTGTACTCTCTACATATGCCGTTTCCTGAGCTGTCTCACGATAACTCAATTTCACACTTACATCTGCTGCATTAGAGTTACCCCGGTATGAGTAACCATAACTTGCAATCGTATAATTAATATAAGGATCGCTCTCCATCGCCTGATCCAACGCCTGTTTCAATTGTGTCTTTAGGGAACTCGTCTTACCTTTATATGTAAACTTCACATCCACTTGATGTCCATTCATTGCTGTTAGTAGAACTTGTTGAATATCACTTACCGATCTCACGACCGTCGATTTAGAAGCCGCATATGCTAGTTCAAAGTCAACAGTTGACGGAACAGCTACAGCCATCAGGGTGCCTATGATCAGTGCTTTAACAAGCCGTTTGCCGACTATTCTCATGAATACCCTGCCCTTCTGTACTTATTTCACACACACATATTGTAACATAATATGCTAACTAGAACGTCATGAGTACCATCCAATGATATATATGCTTTATATAGTTGAACATTCCACTTTAACTATGCTAATTCTCGTTCCTTGCACCATAGCAAAAAGCGCCGTTGTTCTCCTGTATACAAGAGAACAACGGCGCTTCTATCAATATAGGTGTTGTAATTACTGACGAAATGCAGCTAATTTATCATTCAAATCACGAGTTTGTCCGTAAACTTCTTGGTAAAGACTGAATAATTTCTCATATACAGCCACAGTTTCTGGATTCGGTACATATGACTTAGCAGTCCGTAAGAAATGAGATGCACATTCTTGAAGAGATGGGAACCAACCGCTTCCGTAAGCAGCTAACATAGCTGCCCCCATAGCAGGTCCTTGCTCACTTTCTAACTTCAGAATTGTTGCATTGAAAATGTCTGCCTGCATTTGTAGCCAATTCTCATTCTTCGTTCCCCCACCGATGGAGATCACTTCAGATATGGTCTTCCCAGACGCACGTAGAATATCAATAGATTCCTTCAATGAGAACGTAATTCCTTCCATCACAGAGCGTGCGAAATGCGCACGTTTATGTCCTGCGTCCATTCCTATAAAGCTTCCTCGAATGTTCGCATCTGGATGCGGTGTACGTTCACCAACGATATATGGCGTGAAGAGCAAACCACCACTACCTGCTGGAATACTGTCAATTCCCTCAAGCATTTGATCGAATGTAAGATCTGCTGCGAATGTTTCTTTGAACCACTGCAGACTATAACCAGCAGCCAAAGTAACACCCATAATGTAGAATGCATCTTTCTCTCCGTGGTTAAAGAAGTGAACTTTCCCTTCGAAATCCAAATTCTTACGTTCTTCATAAGAAAGGATAACTCCGGATGTACCGATGCTACACATCGTTTGACCTTCACTTAGAATACCTGCTCCAATGGCACCACAAGCATTATCCGCTCCACCTGCAAATACCTTGGTCTCTGGGAGTAATCCAGACTTCTCAGCAATCTCAGGAAGTAATGTGCCCACCAGATCGAAGGATTCAACTAACCGAGGACAAATGGATACTGGCAGGTCGAATGCAGTTGCAATCTCCTCGCTCCACTTCTTACCAGCTACATCAAGTAATAAAGTTCCTGCGGCATCAGAGTAATCCATAGCATAGTCGCCTGTTAAACGGAATCTTACATAGTCTTTAGGTAGTAGGAATAATGCTGCTTTCTTAAGAACTTCTGGTTCATGCTCTTGCACCCACAAAATTTTAGGTAAGGTGAATCCTTCTAATGCCCGATTGCGTGCAATTTGCAGAAGATCAGCACCTAATACCTTCTCAATCTTACGACACTGTGGAGTTGTACGTGTATCATTCCATAGAATAGCATTACGAAGCACTTGTCCAGCATCATCAACTAATACTAACCCATGCATCTGACCTGAGAAGCTTAGTCCTTCCACTTCCGACGGCTTCACACCCGATTCCTTCATCATTCTATGAAGAGAAATCAGAGTCTTGTCTACCCATTCTTCAGGATCTTGCTCACTATAACCAGGCTTTGGTTGAAGTAACGGATACGCTTCCGAAACTTCGTAGACCACACGACCTTCGCGATCTACAAGTACTGTCTTCACAGCACTTGTACCCAGATCAACCCCAATAACATAACTCATAATACCCCTCCTATATGAAAATTAGTGGATGAACAATAAAAGAAGACCGCCGCCTTCCCATGGGAAAGGAGCGGCGGCCCTTAGAACTATTTTTTATGCGTAGATATATTGGTTCAATGTTGCTTTCAGGTGTTCTTGACGTCCTGAAACGTTCTTACGAGGATTCTCATTGTTAAGAGCATACTCAGCAAGTGATGATAACGTAGCTTTACCAGACACAACATCTGCTCCGACACCTTCGCTAAAGCTGCTATAACGAGTTTCAATAACGTTCTCAAATACACGATCTTCAATCAACTTAGCAGCGACTCTCAATCCCTTAGCATAAGTATCCATACCTGCAATATGAGATAGGAACAAGTCTTCTGGCTCGAAGGAAGCACGACGTACTTTAGCATCAAAGTTTACGCCACCACGACCAATTCCGCCATTCTTAAGAACTTCATACATTGTAAGTGTTGCATCGTAGATATCAGTAGGGAATTCATCTGTATCCCATCCAAGAAGCATATCTCCTTGGTTAGCATCCAATGAACCTAACATACCATTAATACGAGCTACACGAATTTCATGATCAAATGTATGTCCAGCTAGTGTTGCATGGTTCGCTTCAAGGTTTAGTTTGAAGTGTTTATCCAAGCCGTATTTTTGCAAGAATGCAATAGAAGTAGCTGCATCATAGTCATATTGGTGTTTCGTAGGCTCTTTCGGTTTAGGCTCGATTAGGAATTGAGCATCAAATCCAATTTCCTTAGCATAATTTACAGCCATGTGGAACATACGAGCTAAGTTGTCTTGCTCCAATTGCATATCCGTGTTAAGAAGAGTTTCGTAACCTTCACGGCCGCCCCAGAACACATAGTTCTCAGCGCCTAGACGTTTGCCAACTTCAAGACCCTTCTTAATTTGTGCTGCCGCATGTGCGTAAACATCAGCGTTGTTCGTTGATGCTGCACCATGCATGAAACGAGGATTCGTGAACATATTTGCTGTATTCCAGAGCAATTTCTTGCCGGTTGCTTTCATTTGATCTTCAATCAATCCAACGATAACATCAATGTTACTTTGGAATTCACGAAGATTGTTTCCTTCTGGAGCGATATCAATATCATGGAAACAGAAGAATGGTAGGCTCATTTTGTCCATAAATTCAAATCCCGCTTCAACGCGAGCTTTAGCAAGATCCATACCCGTATATTTATCCCACGAACGAACAGCAGTGTTAGCACCGAACGGATCGGAACCTCCCGCAGTCAATGTATGCCAATATGCCATACCGAAACGGAAATGCTCTTCCATCGTTTTACCAGCAATCACTTCTTCTGGGTTATAATTTTTAAATGCAAAAGGATTAGTAGAATCGTTTCCTTCGTAAGCAATTTTTCCAACTTGATCAAAATAGGCCATGAATAATGTCCTCCTCATATTTGAACTAATATTGTAATACCGCTATCCTATCATATCTGTTATACTTTGTCTATCGGATAAACTAAGTCTTGTTTTTCAATTGTTTTCTGCAAAGGATGTGTACTTTTCACATGAAAATCACTGGTGATCAAACGCTGGTTAAAAAAATAAATATGTCTATCGTACTCGATACAATCCGCCGATATGGACCACTGTCGCGCATTCGGGTATCTGAAATGACAGGTCTCAACAAAGCCACTGTTTCCAATCTTGTACTTGAAATGCTTGATAACTATCTCCTTGAGGAAATTGGACCCGGCAAATCTAGTGGTGGACGTAAGCCAACTATGCTTGTCTTTCATCGAACTGCCGGACATGCCATTGGTATAGAGCTTAGCGTCACTCATTTAACGGGCATATTAACTGATCTAGAAGATCAAATCATCGCTGAGTATAGCATACGATTACTTCATCGAGATTTTCCTTTTGTCCTAGAAGAAATGAATAAGGCTATTCGCTCACTTATGTTGCAAGCTCCCTCGTCTCCACATGGTATTGTTGGCATTGGCGTTGGTGTACCAGGAATGGTCGATGAATACGGCACTATACTATTCGCACCCAATCTAAGTTGGGAGAAGATCCCGTTAAAAGCGATCCTTGAAGAAACATTCAGTATCCCAGTCACGATAGATAATGAAGCTAATGCAGGTGCCGAAGGTGAACTTCATTATGGAGCTGGCATCGATGTTCGTCATCTCATCTACATCAGTGCGGGTATGGGGATTGGCTCAGGCATTATCATCGATGGAGAACTTTACAAAGGTGCTCGAGGCTATGCTGGAGAGACCGGTCACATGACTATTGAATCTGATGGCCGTAAATGCTCTTGCGGGAACCGAGGTTGTTGGGAATTATATGCTTCTGAGATCGCTTATGATGATCAATCGAGGCATTTACCTGCCCGTTCAACTCGTGAGCTTATTCCATATGCTCTTCGACAAGAAGCGGACATTGTTAATTTATACACTGAGATTGGACACTATCTCGGAATTGGAATTACCAATATAGTCAATAGCTTCAATCCGGAACTTATCATTATTGGTGGTCCTCTTGCCGATGCTAAGGTTTGGCTAGAAACATCATTACAGAATGTTGTTGCAGAACGTACTTTACCTTACCATCGAAATCAATTACAGATTCAATTCTCCGCACTGGGTAGTCGTTCAGCCATGCTTGGAGCATCATATGCTGCAGTGTCCTTATTCCTTGGTCACGTTCGAGTGTCATTGTAAGAGGAAATTCAAAAAATTAACTTTTTGAACTCGTACTACAACTTTTAAATTCGTCGCATTTTCGCCTTTTTTTATACCCGCGTTGGACGTAGGTTTCGCTATAATAGAAATAACGATTGTGATGTTTGTCATATTATTATAGAAATGAGGGGGAGCCTCCTTGACCTACGTTGATACTTCCAACATCTCGGCACAAATGTTCATTACTGTATTACTATTTCTACTCGTGATTGCACCATTATTCAGCCTAGCTATTTTGCGTTTTTTCGAAGGTAAACGTAAAACCGGTTTCATGCTTATCCTTTCAGGCATAACGACGTATGTCGTATTCCAAATCATCATGTGGATATTCTTCTAACACCAAAAAGGCTTCACCCTCCTCTAGATAGAAGGTGAAGCCTTCTTTAAGTTATAGTACGTGATCAAAAGATGACTTTTTGAACTTCCTCTTACCGATTAAGCTTCTGGGTTCAATACTTTATTGAACTGAGTTGTATTCATACCCACAATTCGATGCTCACCTATGACTGTCACAGATCATTTCAAAAGTCGCAATCCATTTAGGATAACTAATATAGTACTACCTTCATGTCCTATTACACCGAACGGAAGAGCAATCTCTCCGAGGAAGTTACTTATAATTAATAACAGAATAACACTGATTGCAAATACCATGTTCTGTTTAATTATTCTTTGCGCGCGTCGTGCTAACTTGATGGTACTAGCAATCTCCTCGATATTATCGTTCATTAGAACAACATCCGCGACTTCTAAAGCTGTTCCGCTTCCATTCATTCCCATACCTATTCCCACTGTTGCCGTAGCTAGCGCCGGCGCGTCATTTACCCCATCACCCACCATAACCACATGCCCAAATTTCTCTCTTAATTGTTTAATATGAGTTACCTTTGCCTCAGGTTGGAGGTCTGCATAAACAAAGTCCACACCGATTTGTTTGCCAATCACTTGTGCTGTATCCTCATGATCACCTGTAAGCATCGCAACCTGAATACCTAGAGCGTGCAATGACTTTACAGCAAGTGCTGCCTTAGGACGAATCGTATCCTGAAAAGCAATCAGACCAACGACACGAGATTCATTCATAATGACCGAGACGGTCTTCCCTTGATTCATCAGGCTACTTCTGTGTTCCAACCACACAGGTTCAACGGTAACCGTATCTAGCATGTTACTCTTTCCTATCTTCCACTGACTTCCTTCCACTTCAGCTGACATCCCCCAACCTGTGATGGATTGAACGGCTTCAACTTCTTTTAATATTAAATCCCTAACTTCTTCTTTTGCTTTGAGTACTATAGCCTTTGCTAATGGATGCTCTGATAACTGCTCCACAGAAGCACATATCATAAGAAGCTCATCACCGTCATACTTTTCATCAACAATAAAATCTGTCACCTGCGGTGTACCAAGCGTAAGTGTGCCCGTCTTATCAAATGCAACTACGGACGTCAACGCCAAGTTCTCCACATGGGCCCCACCTTTAAATAGAATCCCTTTGCGCGCACGATTCGAAATGGCTGACAGCATCGCTGGCATAATAGACGAGACTAGCGCACATGGAGATGCAACGACTAGAAATACCATAGCTTTATAGAAGGAATTTCCCCAAGTCCATCCTAATACTAATGGTAAAATAACAATCACAGCCAAGGTTACCACGACCACTACGCGCGCATAGATCGATTCAAAGCGCTTAATGAAACGTTGAGAATGCGGCACTTCACTTTCCGCTTCTTCAACTAATTTAATTATTTTGGCAAATACCGTAGATTCAGCTGATTGTGTCACCTCAACATAAAGTACACCTTCCCCGTTAATCGTACCAGCGAATACGTCATCCCCTGCTGTTTTATCCACCGGAATCGACTCACCTGTTATAGAAGCCTGATTAACAGCAGAGTACCCACGTTCAACACAACCATCTGCTGGAATTAATTCACCTGGCTTAACGAGAAAGAGGTCCCCGATCTGAAGCTGATCAATGGTCACCTTCGTCATTTCTCCATTCTCAATACGCACCGCAGTCTCTGGCTTCAATGCTAATAATGATGAGATATCTTTCTTGCTTCGCTCCATCGTGTAATTCTCTAACGCCCCACTGAAGGCGAATATAAAAATCAACAATGCCCCTTCATTCCAATATCCGATTGAAGCAGCACCCATAGCTGCAGCAATCATCAGAAGATTCACATCAAGATCGCGTTCTTCTATTAACGTCTTGATTCCTTCCTTAGCTGTGATCCACCCACCTAGCGCATAAGCTATGACATATATGAGTATGGATAGGTATTCATAGGATTGCCCCACTGACCAAGCTATAAGTGTAAGCACCCCACTCCCTAGCGCTGCAAGCATCTCTTTATTGCTAAGCATGCTCTGGAGATCGAATCTCCCTTTCCTATGAGGATTTGGATTATTTCCTTTGTTCTTAGTTTGAGCTAAGTCCATTCTTGATGAAGCTCTTTGAGTATTTTCCATTATGACTCACCTTCCCTATTGATAATGAATTGCATTATTACTTCCCTAAAAATGACACATGCTGCTCCGGATTATCCGGAGCAGCATGGTAAATGAGAATGAGAATCATTTCTTGTGCGTATGCAATTATTTTTACCTAACGCAACTTTATATTTGTATTATATCCCTTCGTTAAGAACAAGTAAACAACAAAGCTCACATTTGGGCACAAAAAAAAAAGCGCTCAAAACTAAAACTAACGCTTGAAGGCGAACGCCCACGCCCACGCTTCTCCATGACAATTCCATCACCTGCGCTGATTTTAGTGTTGAGCTAAGAACAACCCCAATAATCGCCTTCACCATTCACTATTAGGTACATTAAGTACATTAAGTACATCTAAATTCAACCCAATCCCTCTGAAGATAACTTTAGGTGCATGGAGTACATCTAAATTCAACCCAATCCCTCTGAAGCTAACTTTAGGTGCATGGAGTACATCTAATTTACTGGAAACTCTACTTTTTAGCGTTTTCGCCATTTTTAACTGTAGTTTTGACAACTATTTCTCCCTTCCCCTACTTTTCCTGCTAATTAAATGCATGGAGTACATCTAAATTCAGCCCAATCCCTCTGAAGCTAACTTTAGGTGCATGGAGTACATCTAATTTACTGGAAACTCTACTTTTCAGCATTTTCGCCATTTTTAACTGTAGTTTTGACAACTATTTCTCCCTTCCCCTACTTTTCCCGCTAATTAAATGCATCGAGTACATCTAAATTTAACCCAATCCCTCTGAGGCTAACTTTAGGTGCATGGAGTACATCTAATTTACTGGAAACTCTACTTTTCAGCGTTTTCGCCATTTTTAACTGTAGTTTTGACAACTATTTCTACCTTCCCCTACTTTACCTGCTAATTAAATGCATGGAGTACATCTAAATTTAACCCAATCCCTCTGAAGATAACTTTAGGTGCATGGAGTACATCTAATTTACTGGAAACTCTACTTTTCAGCGTTTTCGCCATTTTTAACTGTAGTTTTGACAACTAATTCTCCTTTCCCCTACTTTTCCTGCTAATTAAATGCATGGAGTACATCTAAATTCAGCCCAATCCCTCTGAAGCTAACTTTAGGTGCATGGAGTACATCTAATTTACTGGAAACTCTACTTTTTAGCGTTTTCGCCATTTTTAACTGTAGTTTTGACAACTATTTCTCCCTTCCCCTACTTTTCCCGCTAATTAAATGCATCGAGTACATCTAAATTCAACACAATCCCTCTGAAGCTAACTTTAGGTGCATGGAGTACATCTAAATTCAGCCCAATCCCTCTGAAGCTAACTTTAGGTGCATGGAGTACATCTAATTTACTGGAAACTCTACTTTTCAGCGTTTTCGCCATTTTTAACTGTAGTTTTGACAACTAATTCTCCTTTCCCCTACTTTTCCTGCTAATTAAATGCACTTTATGTATCTATTCTTGTCTCCCCTTCACTACCTTCATCACGAAGAATTGTTCGTCACTCCAACATCACCACTCTCTGATAAATGGGTATATTCCCCTGTTCCATACAGGATAGAACGGACAGTCCTCCAAAAAAAGAGCATCCCTAGCCACATGGCTTGTGAGATGCTCCCTATAATATATTTATTATTTTTGGCTATTTTGAATGGCCTGTTCTAGATCATTCACAATATCACCAATAAATTCTGTTCCAACGGATAGCCGAATCATTTCCGGTTTGACACCTGCTGCAAGTTGTTCTTCTTCTGACAGCTGTGCATGCGTTGTGCTAGCGGGATGAATGATCAATGACTTCGAGTCACCGACATTCGCCAAGTGTGAGAATAGCTTCACACTTTCAATCAATTTACGACCCGCTTCCGTACCGCCCTTAATACCAAATGTCAGGATGGCACCTTGTCCCTTAGGCAAATATTTCTTAGCAAGTTCATATGATGGATGGCTTGGTAGACCTGCGTAACTAACCCATTCTACATCGGCATGATTCTCTAAATATTGAGCCACTTTAAGCGTATTCTCACTATGACGTTCCATGCGTAGATGTAATGTCTCCAGACCTTGTAAGAGCATCCAAGAGTTAAATGGTGATATGGAAGAACCCATATCTCTCAACAACTGAACACGAGCTTTGATAATATACGCTATAGGTCCTACAGCTTCAGTATAGACTACGCCATTGTAGCTTGGATCCGGTTCAGTAAGCCCAGGGAATCTACCGCTAGCTTTCCAATCGAACTTACCAGCATCAACAATAACACCACCAATGGAAGTACCGTGACCTCCAATAAACTTCGTAGCTGAATGAACAACAATGTCAGCACCATGTTCGATTGGACGAAGTAAGTAAGGGCTCGGAAATGTATTATCTACAATGAGAGGAAGACCATGTTCATGAGCAATCTTCGCAACCGCCTCTATATCAAGGATGCTTCCTTGAGGATTACCAATCGTCTCCGCAAATAAAGCCTTTGTCTTGTCTGTAATCGCTGCGCGGAAATTCTCAGGATCGTTTGAATCTACAAAATGCACCTTAATTCCCAACTTCGCTAGTGTGTTAGCAAACAAGTTGTAAGTTCCTCCATATAGACTGGCTGAAGATACAATCTCATCTCCTGCACCTGCAATATTAAGAATTGAGAATGTGATAGCAGCTTGTCCCGATGCAGTTGCTAATGCACCTGCACCACCTTCGAGTGCAGCAATCCGTTGCTCAAACACATCCGTAGTAGGGTTCATGATCCGAGTATAGATATTTCCGAACTCCTTAAGTGCGAACAAATTAGCCGCATGTTCACTATCCTGAAATCCATAAGATGTAGTCTGATACAAAGGAACTGCTCGTGATAATGTTGTAGGATCAATCTCCTGACCTGCATGAACGGCCAAGGTCTCAAACGAAAATTTCTTTTCTTCGGACATGGTGAAACCTCCCTTATCAATTATAAAAATGATGACCTCAATAGAGATAGTTCAAATATAGACCTTTCCATATCTTCTCATAAATCATGACATTTGAAAAGGCTTACTCATACTTAACATATCCGAATAATAACGTAGAACGGGGCTGTCTCAAAAATCATGACAATCGCTAGGTGTGCTCCATTTATGCATAATTAGTTTTTGAGAAAAGCACAAGGATTAATCGACAATGTGATCCATCAATGGCACTATCGAAGTGTATCTGTTGAAGCAAGCCACAATGGATAAAGAACGAAAAACAGCAGGTCAAGAATAAGCTGAAGGCTCCCTGTCAAGTGGACAGTAGAAAAAACAAAAACTTCTACTACTACAATGATGGGAGCACTTCAAGCCACCTTGACCTGCTGTTTTTTTTGAAAATAGGGATACAACAAATGATTATATTCCCTACAGTTCTAAGTTGATTAATCTGTCGTTTAACGCGCCATCCATCCACCGTCTACACAAACGACGTGACCGTTCAAATAGTCTGATGCTTCGGATGCTAGGAATACAGCTGGACCTTTCAGATCAGCTGGTGTTCCCCAACGTGATGCAGGAATACGAGCTAGAATATCTCTCGAGCGATCCTCATCAGCACGAATAGCAGAAGTATTGTCTGTTGCCATATAACCCGGTGCAATCGCATTGATCTGAATGCCCTTAGATGCCCACTCATTCGCGAACGCCTTCGTAATTCCTGCAACTGCGTGCTTACTCGCTGTGTATCCTGGAACGTTAATTCCACCTTGGTACGTCAGCATAGAAGCTATATTGATAATTTTCCCACTACCGCGTTCAATCATATGACGACCCGCTAATTGACACAGGAAGAATACGCTGTTCAAGTTCAGGCTCATGACATCATGCCAATCTTTTGCTGGGTGATCTACTGCTGGTACGCGTCGAATAATCCCTGCATTATTAACCAATATATCTACTTTTCCCAAAATTCCCAACGCTTCATTAAACACACTTTCCAGCACTGTTTCATCACTAAGATCAACTTGAATTTGATGAGCTTTACGTCCCAGACTTTCAACAATTTTTATCGTCTCATCACATTCTGAAAAAGAAATCGAGATGATATCTGCACCAGCCTCTGCCAGCCCGATCGCTATTCCTTGACCAAGACCACTTCCGCCTCCTGTAACGACAGCTACTTTACCAGTTAAATCGAATAAACCCATGGTCTGTTCCTCCTATGATTTATAGTCTAATGTAATACCAGATTCCCTAAATCTCTCGACCATCTGTTCCGAAATGCCGTTATCCGTAATAATCGCGTCTAAATCCGAGCATGTTGCAAACGTTCTAAGTGCAAATTGGCCAAATTTAATATGATCAACGACGCAATACACCTGCTGAGCCGTTTCAATTAGCGCTTTTTTAAAAGGAACCAAATCCCCCGTATAAATCGACAAACCAAACTCAGGATCTACTGCTGTTGCCGAAACAAACGCTTTGTGAATATTCAGTTCTGAAACCATACGCGGAGCATCCTCACTCACTAATACGTTACGCACACGTGACCCACCAGGGACAACAAGCAGAATCTGATCTTTCCGAGTCAATTCATTAATAATGAATAGATCATTCGTAATCACCGTCAATGGTTGATTGTCCAGACGCTTAGCAATTTCTAACGTCGTACTCCCACCATCAAGAGCAATAATATCGCCAGGTACGATGTATTGAAGTGCCCGCTTAGCAATTTGGGCCTTCTGTGAACTATTTTTATCCGTTACACCTTTATTGGTTAAAATCCCATACTGATCATTCTGAGCTAATATCGCTCCACCATGGACTCTTGTCAGTAGACCCATACTCTCCAGCTTGGCGAGATCGTCACGCACCGTTTTGCCCGTCACCTGTAACATGTCACTCAATGCTACAACCGTAACTTCTTGGCCCGAAATTAGGACCTCCATAATTTTTTCATGTCGTTTCAAGGGACTCATAAAGTTTCATCGCTTTCTATATCAATTAACGCAGATCTTGCATAGCTACCGCATCCATATCATTGAAGGTTTGGTTCTCTCCAGCCATTCCCCAAATAAATGTATAGTTACATGTTCCTACACCGCTGTGAATAGACCAGCTTGGTGAGATAATAGCTTGCTCATTTCTAACGACCAAATGCCGCGTTTCATCTGGTTCACCCATCATATGGAATACTACCCCATCTTCAGGCAGATTGAAATACAAGTATATTTCAGAACGACGGTTATGTGTATGGCTTGGCATCGTATTCCACATATTCCCTGGATCTAATTCTGTCATTCCCATTACAAGCTGGCAACTTTGAATACCGTCTGGATGGATGTATTTGTAGATCGTCCGCTCGTTAGATGTACTAATGCTTCCCATATGAGCTGGAGTAGCTTCTGCCTGCGTTGATTTCTTCGTCGGATAAGCCTTATGGGCAGGAGCTGAGTTGAAATAGTAACGAGCTCCGCCATCCTTCTTAAATACTACTTCCTTTACACCAAGTCCAACGTATAGACACTCTTTCGAATCAACTTCGTAGTCCTTACCGTCAAGCGTTACAGTACCTTTAGTCCCCACGTTAATGATACCAATCTCACGACGCTCTAGGAAATAATCTGTTCCGATATCCTTAAGATTCACTTCTAACTTAATATCCTTCGTAGCTGGTACTGCTGAACCTACAATAAAACGATCCACATGTGTGTATACAGTTACCAGTTCATCTGCTGTAAATAAATGATCAATCAAAAATTCCTCACGTAAGCGATCCGTATTAAATACCTTTACATCGTTAGGATGAGATACATAGCGATTTTCCATAATTATAAAGTCCTCACTTTCAATTTATCATTTTTTAAAATATTAAACGTTCATATAGGTTCATTATAGTTCATTTGTTATCAATTGTGTACCCCTATTTTCAAATCACCTTAAAATCGGCATATTTAAAGACGGATAGTCCAGCCTATCGTCCTTGGCTTGACCATCCGTCTCTCTTTTACAAAACTATTCTTGAAACAAGGGTGCTGTGCTTAATAGCTTTCTTGAGATTGCTCCCCAGCAGCTATAGCCACTCCACCACTTGTCCCAATTCGCGATGCACCAGCATCAATCATGATCTTCGCATCTTCTGCACTCCGCACCCCACCTGAAGCTTTAACCCCTATATCTGCTCCAACTGTTGCACGCATCAATGCAATGTCCTCTTTCGTTGCTCCACCGGTAGAAAATCCTGTTGATGTCTTCACATAATCAGCACCCGCTTCAACGGCTAACTTACAAGCACGTACCTTTTCTTCATCTGTAAGTAGGCATGTCTCGATGATCACCTTCGTGAGCGCCTTTCCACGAGCCGCTTGGACAACAGCTGCAATATCACGTATTACCAGAGCATCATCACGACCTTTTAATGCACCGATATTGATCACCATATCTAATTCACCTGCTCCGTTTGCGATCGCATTGGACGCTTCAAATGCCTTAACTTCAGGGGTTGATGCTCCAAGTGGAAAGCCAATCACCGTACACACCTTCACTTCTGGAGTGTCCCTCAACACTTCATAAGCTACTGCAACCCATGCAGGATTCACACATACCGATGCAAACAGATACGTCTTCGCTTCTTCTGCCAACTTCTGAATATCTTCCCTCTTCGCATCAGCCTTCAGAAGCGTATGATCTATCAATCTGGATATGGACTTTTCCGTCATTACTGATTCTCCTTAGGTCTCGTTTCTAACCAATTATTCTTCACCACATTCTGATACCAATAATAACTCTCTTTCGGTGTACGTACCAGGCTACGATAGTCTACATGAACGAGTCCAAATCGCATACGATATCCCTCTGCCCATTCGAAATTATCCATGAGGGACCAAGCCATGTAGCCTTTCAGATTAATTCCATCTTGAATCGCACGATGTACTTGCACAATATGCTGTTGCAAATAAGAAATACGGCGGTAGTCCAACACTTTACCATTTACGATATCATCGTTGATACATGCGCCATTCTCAGTTATATAAATATCATTATTTCCGTATTTCTGCAAGTAATGAAGAACTTCATATAGACCTCTAGATTCAACTGGCCAACCAATATCAGTCGTTACGAGCCCCATATCTATTTCTTCTGAATGTAATACGCCACCTTCAGAATTGTAACGGTTTACACTCATCGCATAATAGTTAATACCCATCAGATCAATCGGTTGTGAGATGACCTCCATATCTCCAGCTTGAATAGGTACAGTAACTCCTTTCTTCTCGAACCAATCTACCAAGAATTGCGGATAACTAGCTTTATAGATCGGTTCTAGGAACCAGTCACTATTCAATGCAATGATACGATCACATGTTTCTTGATCTTTTTGAGACGAGCTGTATGGAACAGCCCATGATACGTTCGGTGCAATTCCTATCTGTCCTTCAACCCCAAGTTCACGGAATTTCTTCACACTCTTTCCATGAGCAACAAGCAGTCCATGGGCAACATTAATCGCCGTCTGCAAATCTTTATTTCCTGGTGCATGCACACCGTATAAGTTCGATAAGAACGCAACACAATATGGTTCATTAAAAGTAAGCCAGAATTTGATCTTCCCCGAGAATTCACGGAACATGACTTCTGAATACTTCACAAAGCCCTCAACTGTTCTAGCACTTTCCCATCCACCATCGTCTTGCAACGTTTGGGGAAGATCCCAATGATAGAGTGTACAGAAAGGTTCGATATCGTTTTCGATCAATAGATCGACAATTTTGTGATAATATTCCAATCCCTTAACATTAACTTCCCCATCGCCATTTGGCATAATACGAGACCATGATACAGAGAATCGATACGTATTAATTCCAAGATCCTTAAGTAATTTCACATCTTCTTCGTACCGGTGGTAACTATCGCAAGCTGTATCGCCATTGTCTCCGTTAAATACGTTACCAGGTGTATGTGAGAAGGTATCCCATATGGATGGTCCTCTGCCATCTTCCTGAGAGGCACCCTCGATTTGGTAAGAAGCCGTTGCTGTACCCCATTTGAAATCTTGTGGAAATTGAAAAATAGTCATTACTTTAGTCCCCCATATTAGCTTTTAATATGATCTTATCTCCCGCCGACATCACAGTCTGCATTGTAAATTGTTGTGTATTTGAATTCCATTCACCAATATCAGTTCCATCGTCTAGTACCAATGAGGTATTACTACGTAGAGTACATGTCCCACCTCGATCAGAAGTTATACATACGTTTACCAATTTAGCGTCTTTCCATTCCATATCAATCAAGAATCCACCCCGAGCTTTAACTCCCCTAATATAACCAACTTCACTCCATTCCTTCGGAAGCGCTGGTAGTAGGTGAATCTCATCCAGATGACTCTGGAGCAACATCTCAATCATCCCTGCAGCTCCGCCAAAGTTACCATCAATCTGGAATGGTGGATGATCATCGAATAGATTCGGATGTGTAGAACGGGCGAGCAATGTATGAACAAAGTTATAGGCTGAGTCAGCGTCCAACAACCTCGCATAGAGATTAATCAACCAAGCGCAGCTCCAACCCGTATGTCCACCACCATTACTTATACGGCGCTCTAGAGAAGTAAATCCTGCCTGAAGCAGGTCTGGAGTCTCATAACGATTGATTTCCCGCCCTGGATAAATACCGTATAAATGCGATACATGTCTATGACCAGGTTCACTCTCTTCGAAATCATGAACCCATTCTTGAAGCTGTCCATGTTGACCGATCTTGAAAGGATATAATCGTTCATACGCTGTTGAAATCTCTTGACCTAATTCTTCATCCACTTCCAGTATAGATATCGCTTCGAGACAGTGTGAGAATAATTCACGAATTAACGTCATATCCATCGTGCTCGCCATAGCAACGCTGCTGGCCTCACCTTCTGCTGTCAGAAATTTATTCTCAGGTGATGTGGATGGATTCGTTACTAAATAGCCTTCATGTCCTTCAACCAACCAATCCAGACAGAATAACGCGGCTCCCTTCATTATCGGATATGCCCTATTCTTTAGAAATTCACCGTCACCTGTAAATAAATAATGCTCCCACAAATGAGCAGTCAACCATACTCCTCCCATCGGCCAGAATGCCCAACTGGCATCACCGCCTGTTGGAGAAGTTTGTCGCCATATATCCACATTATGATGTGCCGTCCAACCACGAGCTTGATAATTCACCTTGGCCGTACGACGGCCCGAAATGGATATATCTTCGATCAGATCGAACAGCGGCTCATGACACTCACTAAGATTTCCAATTTCAGCTAACCAGTAATTCATTTCTATATTAATATTCGTTGTATACTGACTACCCCATGGTGGCTCTATCCGGTCATTCCATATTCCTTGTAAGTTCGCTGGCTGTGTACCTGGCCGCGAACTAGCCATTAATAAATAACGTCCATATTGAAAATATAACGCTTCAAGTCCAGAATCCTGTGTCCCTTCCTGATATGACTTCAATCGAAGATCTGTTGGAAGTGTACTATTCTCATTGGTCCCCAAGTATATGTCCACACGCCCGAACAACTCCATATGATCCTTTATATGGCGATCGCGTATTACTTTATCGCCTACATGAACGGCATCACCTAGCGTATTTGAGCAGATACCGCCTACATCTTTACCCGTAGAACCTGGCATCACATCGAATTTCTCAAAGTCGCTAGCAGCTGTTAGATAGAACGTCACAGCCTCTGCATCACGAACATTCAATACGTTATTCTCAAAACTGATCGTCCCACCTTCAGTAACAGCGACCATGTGTAACTCGAAACTTATACCTAAGCCTTCCTCATACAAAACAGACTGAGGATGATCTCTGAAATAATTAGATTCAATATGACTTGGACAACGACCTGTAAGGACCATAGCCTGAGCTTCATTCACAGTCACTTGCGGTTGATGTGGGCTTTCGAGATGTGCGGTTGCATTTATTCTCGCAACCCCTTCTGCCTTCATGGTTACGACCATAACCTGATCCACCGCACTAATGAATGTCTCTCTTGTAAATGTCGTCTCTCCACTCTGGTAGGATGTACGTGCAATCCCTGTGCTGAGATCCAACTCGCGTCTGTAATCCTGAACATCTAACAGACCTTCCTGCTCAATAATGAGATGCCCCATCGGTTGATACGCTTCCGTATCTCTACCTAACATCTGTGTATTAATGAGCTCTTCTGCTTCCTTATACTTGCCTTCATTTACTAACTCTCTTGCCGCTTTTAAATAACGCAAACTATTATATTGCTCATTGTCTCGCGGGAAACCGGACCAGAGCGTATCTTCATTTAGTTGAAACTCTTCCCGTTCTATGCCTCCGAATACCATTGCGCCCATCCGTCCATTACCTAACGGAAGCGCTTCTTCCCATTTCGTAGCAGGCTCTAGATAAGACATTACCCACTGCTGCTTCCTACCTGTTGTCATAGAATTCACTCCTAACTATTCTGGTTGCATACAAACATTAATTATATCATTAAGCACCTTCAGCAACCACAAATAGAAACAGGCAGCTAAAGATACATCATTCTCTAGACTGCCTGTTTGTCTTAAAATATAATAAAGTATAAGTTTCACTTCATACTCTATACCTTATATTTCGGCAGAGACGGATACCGTCCTTTATAAGGACAGCGTAGCCGTTTCGGCTTGTTTATTCATTTCTCGCTACAAGAGGTCTTATTGACCCGTCCATAATTTGACTCTATCTTGCACATACTCAGTGTATTTTTGTTCCATCTGAACGGCTCCAACTTTATCAAGATCTGCAAGCATACCGTCGAAAACTTCGTCGAACTTCTCAGGTTTAGCAAGAATCGCTTCTGGAATACGTTTACGAATAATATCTTGCGTCTTTTGATAGGCTACAGTATAGACTGTGTCGCTAGGAGCTGGCATATTATACGCTGCACCCCATACTTTTACTGGGAATTCATCTTCACCTGGGAATAAGTCCTTCCAAGTTGTAGCGTTATAAGCTGCTAACGATTCCTTCTCAACATCAGAGTAACTAGCAATAATCTGTTCAGGGAAGTTCGTTGTATAATAGTTGCCAGTTGAATCCTTCACTCCATCTCCATAGTGTCCACTGAAGACAAAGTAGAGTCCAATACCACTCTCTTTAGTAAAAGCTATATTATCATTCATCTTTCTATCTTGAACATCTGCAGGAATGACGCGAACACCATCTTCTACAGTATAGTGCTTCCCTTCAATCCCCCAGTTTCTAAGTACCTGACCTTCCTCAGATGCCATCCAGTCTAAGAATTTAATAGCCCGAACTGGATCTTTACAAGAGGTTGAGATACCCAATCCGTAACCATCAAACCCTGTAGATTGGAATGAATGATCAAGAATATCTTCAGACATTGTTACAGGGAAATGTCCGTAAGTATATTCATCTTTTCCTGCAGCTTTAAGGGCATTCTCAGCATTTCCATATTCCCACTCATGGCTAATTAATCCAAGTACTCTACCGCTAGCAATTTTAGCTTGGTATTGGTCATCCTTTTGTACAAATGTATCTTTATCTAGAAGTCCCTCATTATACATATGGTTCAACCAGCGGAAGTACTCTTTCTCTTCCGGACGTTTGTAGTGTAATTGGGCTTCATATGTTTCAGGATTAATATAAAACTCTCCATCATCCGCTAAGCCTGTTGCAGTAAATGCCGGATTTGTAACCGTAATCATTATTTTCCAGTCATCAGCATTTAGTAACAATGGGATCGTTTTAGCACCATCTGTTTCAGGGTGTAGCGCTACATAGTCTTTTAGAGCTTTCTCAAAATCCGCTGTGGTTCGAATTTCAGGATAACCTAGTTCTTTCAACACTCTATGTTGAATTTCAAATCCGCCTGTTGCATCGAAACTTTGTTGATCGACAGATCCATTCGTAGGGATCGTATAAATGGCTGGATCAGCTGTACTATATTTAAGACGATTTAAATTCTCACTATATAACTTCTTCAAGTTAGGAGCATGTTCCTCAATTAAGTCTGTCATATCAACCATGGCTTCTGCATCAACCAATTTGGTTAAGTTACCTTTAGGGAAGATGATATCAGGATAATCCCCACTCGCCGCCATTAAAGCGATCTTATCGTCACCGCCATTATTCATGTCATACTCTGCATTAATAGTAACGCCTGTCTTTTCAGTGATTACTTGTCCAACATCGTCCTTCATATTATTCCAGTTCGGACTACCATCAGCTCCAAAGAATGTAAACGTTATTGGAGTAATATCATTTGTCTCTTCCTTGACCACATTAGCACTTGTTGAATTCCCCGTTGATTCTGCTGTTTTCCCGGAGTTATTACTGTTGGAGTTTCCACAAGCAGAAATCAGTAGTGCACTTGCGATCAGTAGCATTGCAAATGTTTTTGGCGTTTTTCTTTTCATTTAATATAACCCTCCCGTATCTAATAATCATAAATCTTTAAAGCAGATATGTTATTCATGATGTTCGGAAAGCGTTTTCGAAAACTGTTAAAACCAAAGATGTAAGTGCTTTCATTAATAATATATAACATTTCCCGCATTTTGTATACTCTTATTTCAGAAATTTTTTCTCAAAAAAAAGAGCTCTCAAAATGAGAGCCCCTCAAGTATTATTATCAAGTTATTTTAACTTTTATTATTTACCAGACCAAAGATCTACTCTTGCTTTTACTAATTCTGTATATTCCGCTTCCATCTTCTCAGCACCAGCTTTGTCCAACTCTGCCAACATACCATCGTAGACAGCGTCAAATTTCTCAGGTGTAGTTAAGATAGCTTCTGGAATACGTTTACGAATAATATCCTGCGTTTTTTGGAACGTCACAGTATATTCTGAACCTTCTTCTACAGCAATATCCCATGCTGCTCCCCAAGGTTTAACAGGCATATCTTTTTCTGAAGGCCATAGATCTTTCCATGTTGTGGCATTGTAAGCTTTCAATGAATCCAACTCCGGTTGAGAGTAGCCAGCTACAATCTGCTCAGGGAAGTTCGTTGTATAGTAGTTACCTGATGGGTCTAGTACACCGTCACCATAGTGACCAGAGAATGTTAAATACAATCCGATACCTGTAGTCCTAGCAAAGTTACTAGCATCGTTGGTTTTCTTGTCTAATACATCTGCTGGAATAACACGTTTGCCATCTTCTATAACATAGTGTTTCCCTTCGATGCCCCAGTTTTTAAGAACTTGGCCTTCATCAGAAGCTAAGTAGTCCAAGAACTGAATGGTACGAATTGGATCTTCATTTGCAGTAGTAATCCCTATACCCCAACCAGCCATGAATCCTGTATCTTGGAAGGAATGATCTACAATCTCCGGTGAGATTGTCACAGGGAAGTGAGCATATCCTCTTTCAGGTTTACCTGCCGCTTTTAGAGCATTCTCTGCATCTGAGTATCCCCAGTCTTGGTCAATTAGACCCACTACGCGACCACTGGCAATTTTCGCTTTGTATTCGTCACTCTTTTGTACAAATGTATTCTTATCAAGTAGGCCTTTGTTGTACATATGGTTCAACCAACGGAAATATTCTTTTTCTTCTGGACGTTTGTAATGAAGTTTAGCCTCGAATGTATCAATATCGATGTAATACTCTCCATCATCCGATGCACCTGTTGAAAGGAACGCTGGATTGGTCACAGTGATCATAATTCTCCAATCATCCGCATCAAGTGTCAATGGAATCGTTGGTTGACCATCGATTGTAGGATATTTGTCAACGTAAGCTTGAAGTACATTCTCGTAATCTTGAAGTGTCTTCACTTCAGGATACCCTAGCTCTTTCAACACTTCGTGCTGAATTTGAAATCCACCACCAGCATCAAAACTAACCTGATCTACATGAGCATTCGTTGGAAGAACATAAATAGATTTATCCTTACTGCTGTATGGTAGGCGATCCATGTAATCACCATAAACTTTCTTAAGGTTAGGAGCATGTTCTTCAATTAAGTCTGTCAAATCAATCATTGCTTCAGCGTCTACCATTTTACTAATATCGCCTTTAGCAAAGATCATATCTGGATAGTCACCACTGGCAGCCATAAGAGAAATCTTATCTTGTCCGCCACCTTGAATAGCATATTCAGCATTAATCGTAACACCTGTTTTCTCTGTAATTGCTTTACCAACCTCATCTTGCATCTTATTCCAGTTAGGACTTGCATCTGCTCCAAAAAAACTAAATGTAATTGGACTAGTATCTAATCCTGTCTCTGTTGCTGTGTTTGTAGATTTGGCAGGCTCTTTCGTGTCACCTGAATTAGTGCCAGCACTATTATTGTTACCACATGCTGATACAAGTAGTGCACTAGCTAATAACAACATCGCAAACGTTTTCGGTGTTCTCCCCTTCATACCGTAAATCCCCCTTTTGAATGTCTAAACTCCTGTTGTATCCTTACCAATCCTTGCACATGACTTGATGATATTCATCATTAGTTATACTCACAAGAAATATAACTGAAACGTTTTCGAAAAGCGCTTTCAAAATAAATTGTTTGATTGGAAGTGCTTTCATAAATTTAGTATATATGATGCCTTCTAGCCTGTCAACATCATTTTGTTTATTACATAAAGCACTATAAATTCCTCTCATTCTATCACTTCACCCCGTCTCTTCGCGGAATTCCGATGGTGTTTTCCCCGTTGCCTTCTTAAATACTTGCGTAAAATATTTAGGATCCTGATATCCGACAAGCGGTGCAATTTGATATACCTTCACACTTGTATTCTTTAGTATATATTTCGCCTTATCCATTCGACATTTCGTTAGATACTCCAAAAAGGTATATCCTGATACTTGTTTAAATATCATACAAAAGTGACTTGCGCTCAAATCTACTAACTCAGACAACTCTTCAATCGTTAGCTCCTTATGATAATTGTCCGAAATATACCTCTGCGCTTTATCAATATTCATTTGAATATCCTCTTTGGATTTACTTTCTCTGTTCTCTCTCAATCGCTTCTCAAAAGTTGCCTTTACTTCTAGTATCATCTCATGAAGTGTTGTCATCCCGTGGATTCTCTGGATTAATCCACCCAAAGAACCATCCACTAAGAAATTTGAATATTCAAATTGTCTGTATAGTACAACTATCATTTCTACTATCATTCGCTCTGCAATATCCTTACTCAACGAATGCTCCTCTATATATTCCTTCATCGTATCAAACAAGGAAAGCATTCTCTCCAAATCAAGTGTACGGATACATTGTAGGATAGCCGTCTCCAGATGCTTCGGATATTTAACCTCTAGATTCTGCACAAGCTGCTCTTCCGAAGTTGAATCAATAAAGACCCCTTGATCCTTAGCATAAAAGCGTTGATACAATGCTCTAGTTGCACTTTGATAAGAAGAGCTTAACTGATCAACTCCCTTTGTACTTGTGCTAATTCCTACAAAGCAAGTTAATTTGGAGTACTTCTTAATGTGCAGAATGATATCCTCACCTAGCTCAATTAAGTTATCATTACAAGTGCCAGCAAATAGGATAACCCACTCCCCACTATGAAATGGGAATACCGTCATTCCTTCATTCTGTTGCGACCATTCCTCCAGAATATTGCGAATGGCAAACAGCCACAATCGTTTCTCTTCCTTCGTCCAAAGACCATTTAATAACAAGAACTGATCAAGCTGCACGACAGCCATATAGTATTCCTCTTCCAATTCATCACTTTCCATCCAATTCATATGGTGGAGTGTTCTTTGATTCCCTTCAATAAGCTCTGAGAACATTCGTTCCCGAGCCATTAACGATAGCGCTTGGACAGAATCCATTAGCTGATCATTCACAATTTGCGAATCCAACTTTTCACTTGCCCGTATGAGCATCTCTGTCAGCTCATCATGATCAATCGGCTTCAATAAATAATCAAAAGCTCCTTGTCTAAGTGCTTCTCGTGCATATTCAAATTCACCGTATCCACTAATTATAATGAAAATCATCTTTGGATTGCTGGAGGATACTTCCTTCATTAAGGATATCCCATCAATACCAGGCATCCGAATATCACTAATAATCATATCTGGAGAAGTCTCTTCGATTAAACGAAGTGCCCCTTCTCCATTACGCGCTTCACCAACGACTTCTAGGTTCAGCTCATCCCACGGTATGGCTGCCTTTAGGCTACGTAAAATCAGAGGTTCATCATCAACCAGAATGACCTTATACTTATTCCCGATTGCAACCATTGTATCCACCCCCAATTTTAATTTCCAATATAACTTTGTCTTAATCTCCAATATTGCATAGAGGATGCATCAAGTTGCTCTAAAGCTTCCTTGGCATTTATTTTACCATCAATAATTTCTTCAACTACACGCAAGAAGGATCTTTTCACTTCTGGTGATAAAATATTATCATAGGGCACAAAGCTTGTTTGGCTTTCCTCCATCACTTCAATCATTTCGGTGAATATAGGCCCTGTCTTCTCCGAATCGAACTTGATCCATCTCGACGGTATCCTTAATCCCTCATATACAATTCTTTCCTGAACTTCCTCTGTATAGAATGCTTGCATTAATCCAAGCGCAGCTTCTTTCTTGGCATCTGTTAAGTTTGAGGATAGTCCGACTCCAATCGTATATCCCCCAGCCATGGATTGCTTCCCTTCTGCATATATAGATGGAAATGGAATAACACTTACCTTGTTCTGAAAATCCAGTGGGGCATCTTCATTCTGAAACAACGTAATATCCCAGTTTCCATTCAAATACATGGCCGCCTTACCGTGGGTAAAAAGATTGACTGCCTCTTCCGTAGATAGTTTATTAGGTGAAGGACCAAATGCTTCCTCAGCGGCCCATGACTCCAACTGCTCAAAGGCTCGCAAATAACCTTCATTCTGAAATCCGATACCCTCTTCACCTTGAGCGATCCTATTAATTAGATCCGAGTCAGAGAACCGATCCATGAGATAATGAGCATATATTGCAGCAGGCCAGCGTTCCGTGTTCCCGAGTGCAAAAGGAATGTACCCATGCTGTTTCAATACTAGAATTGCTTGATTAAATTGTGAAAGCGTTCGTGGCATTTGAAGCCCAAGCTCCTCGAATATCTCTGCATTCACATATAACGGCTCTGCATTTCCCTCAATGGGTAAACCGTAGACATGCCCATCCGACATCCATAAACTAAGATCTTTAAACTGATTCTTCAGATTATGATCCATCACGAAATCCGTTAAATCCATCAAGCGATTAGCTCGGATATACGGTTCGATTTCAGCCCCCCCAAACAACACAAACATATCGGGTGGCGTACCTATTACCATTTCCCTCTTTAATTTCTGTTCCCTATGAATAGTCTGATCCATTCCATCAAAGTTGACCTTTACATTCGGATGTGACTCTTGATAATCATGCACGATCTCTTCAAAGAGGGCAAGGATTGGCCGATCATGCTCCTTAAGCCAGAAATGGCGAAATGTCAGTGTAACTTTCTCCGCTGAGTCTGCTACAATTGGATCTTCCGCTTCTTTAACAGTAATGAACATAACCGTCACGACTAATAAAATGATATAAAGTATTATCCAGCCCCAATTCATAAATCTCCTCATATTGATCAATCCTCCTCTCCTTATATATCAGGCAAGTATCTTCGGTATTCGAATTCTAATCGTCGAACCGTAGCCCGGAGAAGAGCAAATCAGAATTCCATAAGAGCTACCGAATCGAATAACCAAACGTTCATGAACATTTTTAAGCCCCACGCCATTATCATGATATTTCTTCTTACCTGATGTATTCGTATCCCATAAATCCAACAATGTATCTTGATCGAAGCCCGGTCCATTATCAATCACATCAATAAGTACATCTTTTTCCGTCTCATGAGCACGGATTATGATATACCCCTTATCTTCCATAGGCTCAATCGCATGGTACAATGCATTTTCAACAATCGGCTGTACAATCAATTTCTGGGTCATCACATATTTCATAGAATTAGGGTAGTCAATTTCATACTCAAATTTATCCTCAAAACGGAATTTTTGAATATTTAAGTAATGGCGGACATGCTCAAATTCCATATGAATTGGAATCAATTCTTGATTGTCGTTAATGCTAATCCTTAGCAGCTTACCTAAGGAAATAACCATCTTACTTATGTCCTTATTACCTTGCAAGACTGCCATAGAATTAATAGATTCCAATGAATTATATATAAAATGCGGATTAATTTGAGATACTAATGCCTTCAGTTCAGCTTCCTTTTTCCTACCTTGTTCCATTTCTACTTGTAAAATCAATTCATTGATCTGTGTACTCATTCTATTAAATCCATCTATCAGTAAATCCGTTTCATCATCTTGCTTCGTATGCGAATGAATCGGTATGAATATCCCTTGTTGTACCCGTTTCATTCCATTTACCGCACTTATAATACTCCGAACTAGCTTACTTATGAAGAATTGATCAAACCAAAAGGCCGATAACAATGAAAATAGACCTAATATGATCGCAATATTACGAATCGAATCTGACTCTGCTCGGATCAGTTTCATTGGGGTAATAGCTACCAAATACCACTCCTCTTTATAGGATGGCAAAAAAGTGATCAGAGACTTCTCATTCCTAAAGTTATCTATGTAATAGCCTTTCTCTTTCGCATATCCACTAGCCAAAAAGGGAAGCTCCACCTGCTCTCCAACATGATCGCCTGATTTGTCAAAGACGATATTCCCTTGCTTATTCACAAGCAAAATATCCCCGCTTTTCAGCGTGGCTGTTTCCCAAAAAACTTGATCTAGTATATCTGGTTTAACATAAATAACGAGCGATCCTATATTCTCCAACGAATAACTGTCTTTAATCACTCGTGCCTGAATAAGAACGGAGTGCCCTTGTTCAGACTTGCCATTCTCACCCGGCCCAACCCAAATAGGCCTTCCATCTGCTTCTAACATAGGTTCATACCAGACTTTATTTTTCATGGTCTCGAAAGACATCGGTTCATTATACTGATAGATTAAACTGTCATTGGTATAAAGACTAAATGAGGAAATCATAGGATGGTCGATCAGAATATTATTAATTTCCTGTTTACGATCATAGGCCAAGATCATGTCAGATTGCTTCAGCGATTGCTGAATTGGAAGTTGTGTAATAGCTGCATTAGAGATGGCTGTAATTTCACTTAAGGCGAACTTCAGCTTGCGATCTGTCTCTAGCAAAGATACCCAATAGAAATGACTTGATTTCTTCTCCATAGCACTCGAGAAATTATAATACGATATCGCACCCATTACAATAACTGGAATGAACACAAGAAGAATAATAGCTAGTAAAATTTTACGACGAAGTTTCATTCTTTCACTTCCTCCTGCTGTCTCTTACGTCTATTATTCTTCATTGTGCTTCTAAATCCCTGTAACAGAAAGGAAAATAAATATTTAACTCTTGATTGCACCTGATGTTAGCCCTGCAATGAAATATCTGCTAAAGAAAAGGAAAACAATTAATAGAGGTATTGTTGCCGTAAAAGTTGCTGACATAATCATGCCATAATCCAGACCATCACGGTTCGAGAATAACTGTTGCAATGCAATCTGTATCGTATAATTCTCTTTATTCTTCAGAACAACTAGTGGCCAGAAGAAGTCATTCCATACGTTCATGAAATTAAGTATAGCAAGTGTTGCCATTGCCGGTGTGATCACTGGAATCGCAATATTCCAAAAAATCCGAAAATGTCCGCCACCATCGATACGACCCGCTTCAATTAACTCGGAGTGCACGGCAGTAGAAATATACTGTCTCATCCAGAATATCCCGAATGCGTTAACCATAGCAGGCACAATGAGCGCTTTATAGCTATCAATCCAATGTAGCTTCGCCATAATAATATATGTCGGAAGAACACTCAATTGAGTGGGAACGAACAAAGTACCAATAACACAAAAGAACAGAACCTTTTTGAAAGGAAATTCGTATTTCGCGAAGGCATATCCTGCAAGTGTACAAAAGAATACGACAGAAATCGTAACCATGGAAGAGACGAACAACGAATTGCCCAGCGCCCTAAAGAAGTCCGACTTCTCTAATACACGTTCAAAGTTATGAAAGAATTGATCTCCAACCGTTAACAAAGGTGGAATGTGGAACACCGCTCCACGATCATTCGTAGCAATAACGAACATCCAATAGAATGGAAAGATAGACACTAAAGCCCCAACAATAAGCATTAGATAGTATAGTGTTTTACTAAAAACACCTGAATTGCTTCGTTTCGATGCTACTGTATTTACAGAACTCATGCTGAATCCCCTCCTGTATTACCACCTAACCGGCTGGATATCACCATATTCAGAACGGAGAAAACAATGGTGATTAAGAACAACATAACTGCCGTAGCAGCGGCGGTACCAAAGAATCCATTACGGAATGCTTCACTGTACAGATATGTAACCATCGTGACACCTTCCTCACGAGTAGAACCCGTTCCTGATTGTCCAAGGAATACATACGGTTCAGTAAATAACTGAAGCGCTCCAATGGTTGATAATAAAGTTACGAACACAATAAATGGCTTCAATAGAGGTAACGTTATAAATAATAACTTTTGACTTTTATTGGCTCCATCGATCTCAGCCGCCTCATACAAGTCTGTCGGAATACTCTGTAGACCTGATAAGAAGATGATGGCATTGTATCCTGTCCAGCGCCACATCACCATCGTGGATATTGCAATCTTAACGCCCCACCATCCGGAGTTAAATGCTACATTCTCAATTCCCAAACCATTGAGAAGCCAATTGATCATCCCATTGTTACCGAACATCGTACTGAATACGAGCGCTACAGCAACGATCGATGTAATATTCGGCATGAAATATAGAATACGGAATGACTTCTTAAATTTAGTTAGGGACGAATTTAGGATAACTGCCACAAAAAGAGCAATGATTAACTGCGGAACTGTCCCCATAACCCCCATAATTAACGTATTGCTAAATGAAATCCAGAAGGTTGGATCACTGATGATCAGATCATAATTCTTGATCCCAACATACTTCATAGGACCTAATGCGTCCCACTTAAAGAACGATAAGTAGATGGTGAATAGAATTGGATACAGACCAAATATAGAAAATAAAATGAAAAAAGGCGAGATAAACATATAGGCCATAAAACGGCTCCGTCGTTGTTCTGTTAAAAATGGCTTCTTCATATTGACCGATGGTTGAACTATAATGGGTTCTGCCATGATGCACCTCCATGGAATGATATACAAATCCAAATTCGCAAGAAGTGTCCCTTCCTGCGAATTTGGATGGTTTGTTATACTGATTGTAGTAAGAAGTTTCTAGCTACGTTCTGCCAATGTCTTCGCTTTCTTAACGGCTGCATCCCACTCTTTAGCTGGATCAGCTTTCTTCTCTAACACGTTCTTAAGTGCATCCTTGAAGAATGTATCAGTTTGGTCATGTAATGGACCGTAATAAACGGGCTTAACGCGTTCTGCTGCTTTACCATATTCAACTGCTGTTGCTTGACCTCCGAAGAATTCATCTTGGAATCCTGTAAAGGTTGCATCTGTGTAAAGTGCAGGAATAGAAGGCATCAATCCACTTGCTTTGAACGATTCAAGTTGGCTTTCTTGACTATCCAACCAAGCTATGAAGTCATACGCTTCTTGTGGATGCTTACCTTCCTTAGGCAATGTTAAGAATGATCCACCCCAGTTACCAGCACCTTCTGGTAATTGAGCGATTTTCCATTTCCCTGTTGAAGTTGGAGCATTACTCTTAATGTTCCCCGCCATCCATGCAGGACCCAATATAACCCCAAATCCACCATCCGTCATTGCTTGACCCCATTCAGGAGACCATAGTAAAGTGTTACCGACCCATCCTTCTTGAATCCCCTTCACTGTAAAGTCAAAAGCTTTCTTGACTTGTGGATTGGTATCTCCGATAAAGGATCCATCTTCTGCATTAAAGTAAATTTGATCTGCTGATTGATCACGAACTGCGTTGTATACGAGATCCGTCAAGTCAGCAAATGGCTTTCCTGTTTTGTCTTTAAAATCTTTGGCAACGGTTGCAAATTTATCCCAAGTATCAATGCTTGCTCCGAATCCTTCAGGATCAACGGGTAAACCCGCTGCCTCAGCAAGATCTGTACGATAGTATACAACGGTAGGTCCAATATCCGTAGGTAGACCAATTTGGAAGCTTCCATCAACAGATGATGCTTGTTTCCATTTCCAGTCTAAATAGTTACTTGCAATATCTTTAGCACCTAAATCATTTAGATTATAGAATTTATCTTGAGCGTTAATGAAACGCTCCATGAAACCAATCTCTAGCATGAAGATATCAGGAGCACCTGAATCTGCAGATAATGATGTTGTCAGATTGTTGTGATGCGCAGTTTGATCTGACGTATTCTGGAACTTGATTGTAACGTTTGGATTTTCCTTCGTATATTCCTTACCAAGTTCCTCATAGTTTGTCGTTCCCAATGACCAGAAGGAAAGCTCAACTTTTTCAGCTGGTTTTGTTGGTTCATCAGGTGTTTTGGTTTCCGCCGGTTCAGTAGTAGGCGTGCTGTTCTTAGCGTTATTATTCGTCGTGTTATTTCCTCCGCACGCTGTTAAAGAAGCTACCAACAAGATGACTAACATTAATACCGTCCAATGTTTAACTCTTTTCATTTTCTTAACCCCTCTCAAGAATGTTTCTGTTTACAGTCTTTATTCTACAAGAGTTATTCCCATATTTTGAGGTGGTAATATTGCGATTTTAGGGTGAAAATATTACGAATCCATTTTACTTCTACTCTATTACTGACTCCGTTATACATAATGGATATTAAAAAAAACGCCTTGCGGCGCCCTTAGTTGAGGAGTTTATGTGGTGGGTGGGAAGGGAGCTTATGCTTACGATGCTAGCGATACTTCGTATCACTTTCAGTTATGGGCTACATCCACTCTTAAAGTCTTGTTCTTTGAATTGTTTTCAGTTGATGGAACACGACTTTAAAGGCGGACCGTGAACTTTTCGCTCCATACCCATTCCCTTCTTTTGTTCTACTTTCGAGGGTATTACTACTATCACAATTCCCTGCGTCTACCTGCAGTAACCTTTTTGTAGAGTGAAAGGCTGGCTCTACCCGCGAGGTCTCCATAGAAACTTCCACAACACAAAAAAGGGCCCTGCATATGCAGGGCCCCCTAATCCATATTACTTCACAATTTACTTACCACTCCATAGATCTACGCGATCTTTTACGAGTTGAGTATATTCTTTCTCCATCTCTACTGCGCCAGCTTTATCAAGCTCTGCCAACATAGCATCATACACAGCATCGAACTTCTCAGGAGTACTTAGAACTGCTTCTGGAATACGTTTACGGATAATATCTTGTGTTTTCTGGAATTTAACAGCGTAACTTGAGCCTTCTTCTACAGTGATATTAAATGCAGCACCGTAAGCCTTAACAGGGAATTCCTCTGCTGTAGGGAAAAGATCCTTCCAAGTTGTTGCATTGTACGCTTTCAAACTTTCCTTCTCAGCCTCAGTGTAGTTAGCTACAATTTGTTCTGGGAAGTTCGTCGTATAATAGTTATCTGTTGGGTCTAGTACACCGTCACCGTAGTGTGCAGACATGTTGCCATATAATCCGATACCTGATGTCTTAGTAAAATTAGTAGTATCATTATTCTTCTGATCTAAGACATCCGCAGGAATGACACGTTTACCATCTACAACATTATAATGCTTGCCTTCAACACCCCAATTAATCAGTACTTGTCCTTCGTCAGAAGCTAGGTAATCTAGGAATTTAATGGCGCGAACAGGATCCTTCGTTGCCGTTGTAATTCCCACGCCCCAACCCGACAAGAACCCTGTATCTACAAAGGTATGATCCTTATACTCTTCAGAAAGAGTTACAGGGAAATGCGCATACGTTCTTTCAGGTTTACCAGCTGATTTCAGAGCGTTCTCAGCATCGGCATATCCCCATTCTTGGTCAATCAGACCGAGAACACGACCACTGGAAATCTTGGATTTGTATTGGTCACTCTTCTGTATAAATGTATCCTTATCCAGTAGACCTATATTATACATGTGGTTCAACCAACGGAAATACTCTCTTTCTTCCGGACGTTTATAGTGAAGTTGAGCTTCAAACGTTTCGGGATCAATGAAATATTCACCATCATCAGGAGCACCCGTAGCATAGAAAGCTGGGTTCGTTACCGTGATCATGATTCTCCAATCATCCGCATCCAAAGTTAAAGGAATCGTAGGTTGACCGTCAATCGTAGGATGCTTGTCATAATAAGCTTGTAACACATCTTCGAAATCTTGAAGTGTCTTCACTTCTGGATAACCTAATTCCTTCAGCACTTCATGCTGAATTTCAAATCCACCCGTTGCATCAAAGCTAGTCTGATTCACAGCCGCGTTCGTCGGAATAACATAGATCCCTCTGTCCTCATTACTGTATGGGAGACGATCCATATATTCACCATATACCTTTTTGATATTCGGGGCATGTTCTTCAATCAGATCTGTCAGATCAAGCATGCCGCCAGCATCCACCAACTTAGCTACATCGCTTTTTGCATAGATCAAATCAGGATAATCACCACTTGCTGCCATTAGAGCGATCTTGTCTTGACCTCCACCAGAAATAGCATATTCTGCATTCAGCGTTACACCCGTTTTCTCCGTAATCACTTTCCCAACATCATCTTGCATCTTGTTCCAACTAGGGCTTGCATCTGCACCAAAGAAAGAGAAAGTGATTGGTGATGTTGTATCTCCCGTATCCACTGGTGTTGCATTATTTGAGTTACTACCACATCCTGCTACCACTAAAGAAGACACTAATAGCGCTAGGAACGCCGCCTTTTTCTTATTACCAGTTGCCATTTGTAAAACCTCCTATTCAAATCTGTAATCTATCTCTATATATTTTTTTATCTGACGGATTGACCAGTATTGCCATACTTTCCTCGGTAACCCGTCATATTTAAGAACTACTTTAGGTAAAACCTACGATTTCACTGCTCCTAGTGTCATACCACCTACAAAGTATTTCTGTAGGAAAGGATACACAACTAAGATTGGAACTGTAACGACGATGGTAATCGCCATTTTGATTGATTCCGGGGAAATCTGAGCCATCTTTTGTGCCATATCGTTAGCATTCACTGCTGAACCACCTGATTGAGTACTTTGTAGTACCTTCATCAATTCATACTGTAATGTCGTCCAGGTGGCATTGCTTCCGTTATATAGGTACGTATCGAACCATGAGTTCCATTGTCCCACAGCAATAAACAATGCAATCGTAGCAAGAACTGGTTTACACAGCGGAAGAATAATTTTCCAATAAATCGTGAAGTCATTTGCTCCATCGAGCTTAGCTGATTCTTGCAATGCGTATGGTAGACCATCAATGAAAGATCTCACGATGAATACGTTGAACGCACTTACTAATCCAGGTAATACATAAACCCAGAACGTTCCGATCAAGTTCAAATCGCGCATCAGGATATATCCAGGAATCAATCCGCCTGAGAAGTACATCGTTAATGCTAGAAATGTTGAGATAAACTTTCTACCACTGAAATCTACACGGCTAAGTGTAAATGCAATCATCGATGCACTCAGTAATCCTAAGAATGTACCGACTAGTGTACGAAGAATGGATACCTGTAACCCTTGAAGCAAAGTATCATAACCAAAAATCGTTTTATAGTTGTCTAACGTGAATTGTCGTGGCCAAATCGTTATTCCACCACGTACAGTATCAATAGAATCATTCAATGAAATTGCTAGTACGTTCATGAATGGGTATAAAGTAACAATTAGAACAAGTACCATAAAAATAATATTACATACATCGAATATTTTCTCGGACTTGGTTGCATTAAACGCTTTATTTGGCATATCTACCCCCTCCTCCTACATTATGCTTTCTTTAGTGATTTTTTTGAAAAGACCATTAGCTGTAAAGAGTAAGATAACACTCACAACAGAGTTGAATATCCCAATGGCCGTACCGTATGAGAACCTACCCATATTGAGACCATAGTTCAGTGCATACAGATCAAGCACTTCATGATAGTCCGTAGTTAGGCTATTCCCAAGAAGGAATTGTTTCTCAAAGCCAATACTAATCAAGTGACCAATAGACATAATGAGTAGGACCGATATGGTTGTACGAATTCCAGGCAACGTAATATGCCACATTTGTTTGAATCGACTTGCACCATCTACACGTGACGCCTCATAAAGTTCTAAGTCAATCCCGGTAATGGCTGCTAGGTAAATAATCGTATTCCAACCGGTTTCTTTCCATATATCTGAAATGGTAACAATGTACCAAAATAGATTCCCTTTTGCCATGAACTGTATAGGTTCATCAATAATATGAAGAAGCATTAACAGTTGGTTTACAGCACCACCATCTGTGGATAATACTTTCGTAATAATACCTGCTACAACCACCCATGATACAAAGTGAGGTAAGTATGAAACAGTCTGAACAAACTTTTTAAACATTACAGCACGAAGTTCATTAAGCAAAAGTGCAAATATAATGGGAACTACAAATCCAAATACTAATCCCATTAAGCTCATCGCTAATGTATTCCTCATCACTAGATAGAACCGCTCATCAGAGAATAACTCAACGAAATGCTTAAAACCTACCCATTTCTGTTCAGTGAAAGAGCGCGCTGGCTTATAGTCTTGAAAAGCCATCGTCCATCCCCATATAGGCAAATAACTAAATACAAACACCCAAATTACAAATGGTAAAGACATTAAATATAAATACTTTTGTTTTACAAGCGAATTCCATAGCCCTTTTTTCTTTCTTGGAGCTTGCGTGGCTCCGTTGTTACTATCGGGAGATTTATCGCTGGTTGTTAGCGTTTCCATCTTAAGGACCCCTCCTCTATTTGATATATTCTATTTTACTTGATACCACATAAGCATCATACCCAATCATTTTTATATAAAGTCATATAATAATTAGCTATCAGTCAAGAATCCCTCTTGAAAATCATGAAAAATGACCCGTTTTTATGTAAACGGATCATTTATTATTACATTTCTCGACATAATTCTTCATTTTACATACGAGTTCAAAAAATCAGCTTTTCAGTACCGAGAAGATTGGATGAAGATAGGGAGTGAGGAGCGGAGCGTAGGCAGTACCTACGTGAGCACCGGAAGGACCGGCTGAATTCAACATTCGATGTCGAATTAACCTCCTGCTATACTTCGTGATCAAAAGATGACTTTTTGAACTTCCTCTATGCGTTAATCTTTTTCCATAATTCGATACGAGGACGGAGAGACCCCTACATATCTTTTAAACTTACTGTGGAAATAATCCACATTTGCATAACCTACACGGGAAGCCACTTGATGAACCATTAAACCTTCTAAAAGTAAATCTTTCGCTTGTTCAATACGGATCTTATCCAGAAATGTATTAAACTGTTCGCCCGTATAGTTTTTAAATAGTTTCCCTAGATATGCGCTATTATAATTAAACACTTCTGCTAAAAGTTCTAGTTTCAAATTCTCATTATAGTTTCTTTGAATGAAATCAATCATTTGTTTCAACACAGTATCCTTGCTGATGCCACCTAATCCTTCGATTAAACTACTCAGATGATCGATCGTCAGCTGTCTTAAATCCTTCAGAGTGACTTGCTGGTACACCTCTGTAATAAATGATGAGTATTGTTGTAATATAGGATTCAACTCAGTTTTACTATTAAAAAGCTTATTTATCGCACTGGCGAAGATCTGGGCGTATAAGGATTTTATCGACTGTTCCGAGCGACTAATACTCACAATTCGTTGTTCTATCTCTTCCATTACTCTCCATAAGGCATCTTTACTTCGAATATCCAAGGCATAATAAAGCTTATCAGATAATTCAATCTCATCACTTTGGCTTACATCAGGCTTGTTACCGAAATGACTAATCATGCTCTGAAGATCGTCCTTCATCATGACACGTTTGTGTTCAAAAAGGAATCGATGTTGAAGTAACTCCGTTGCACAACTATATGATATTCCTATCTCTCCTATTTCCTTGACTATTGGACCAGAAGCGACGTAGGCAAGCCGATTCCACTCCTCCGTCATCTTAGAAAGTTCTGCGTACAAACTAATAGCTTGTTCCTCTCTATCGATAACATCATTTAATAATATACCTAGGTTTGAACCCGCCGAAAAGACAATTCCCTGTTCAGTTTCATCAAAATATTCAATTAATCTTCCCTTGAGGGCATTTATATATATAGATTCATCTATAGCCTGTCCATGTACTTCGATCAAAATGATCTGATAACTATTCCAGGACAGTCCTAAATTCACAACACTCTCTATATTTCCATGCTCATTGTCGTGGAACAGGAACTCTTCCACGAGATGAGCTCGAAAGTAGTGATCCTCCTCGGAATTCCGTAGTTTCAGCTCCATCTGCTCGGATAATGAGGTGTGAATTCGCTGCAATTCTACAATCATCTCATCTTCATCCACTGGTTTCAGTAAATAACCATCAACGCTGTAACTAATAGCTCTCTTCGCATAATCAAAATCAGCATAACCACTTAGAATTAAGAATCGCCCTTCACTATGCTCTAGACGGACTTGTTCTATTACGTCAAGTCCTGTCATTCCTGGCATTCGGATATCAATGATGGTTAGATCGGGGCGAAGTTGATTGTACTTCGACAAAGCTTCCCGTCCATTAGAGGCAGTATCTATCACCTTAAATCCATACTTTTCCCACTCTATAATCGTCTTTAGTCCCTCACGAATAGAAGGCTCATCATCTACAATCAATACATTAAACAAGGTTGTTCCCTCCCATAGGTAATTTGAAATGTATTGTCGTACCCTTTTCCAGCTGGCTAGTGATGTTTAAACCGTACTTGTCCCCATAATATAGTGTAAGCCTTTGATGAATATTTCGAAGTCCGATTCGAGCGCCTTCCATCTCATCTACTTCTAAAGAAGCTATTATACTCTGGAGATGATCAGGTGAGATTCCACTACCATTATCTGTGACTTCGATATTCAATTCATTATTCATTACCCAACTTTTCACAACGAGTATCCCATCAACCTCTTTACTTTCAAGCCCATGAATTATTCCGTTCTCAACGAGGGGTTGTATAATAAGTGGCAAAATACTTACATTCATAGAGTCCGGTTCCATCATTAGTTCGAAATTCAAGCGGTCTTCATACCTGAACTTTTGAATTTCTAGGTAAGACCGGACCATCTCTATTTCTTCTTTCAGTGTAGTTCTTCCACTACCGACTTCTAAGTTTTTACGCATGAGCTTACCTAATAAGCGAACAATATAAGAGATTTCCTTTTCCCCTTTAATATGTGCCTTCATTCGAATAGATTCTAGTGCATTAAATAAGAAATGGGGATTAATTTGACTAGCCATCATCTTAAGTTTAATTTCTTTTTGAGCAATTTCTAATTTATTGTTCTTCTCATTCGTTTCATAGACTTTGTTCATTAAATCATTAATGCTATTAACCATATAATTAAATTGCCGTGATAACTGCGCAATCTCATCATTACCATCTATATTGGAGCTTACGGTGAAATCCCCCCTCGCTACTCTGTTAAGCTGCCTACTTAGATGAAGTAGTCTACTGGATATAAGCTGTGACACTACATATACAAGCCCAAGCGCAAGTGCTAGTACTAGTAGAATCAGTAGCAAGCCAACCCAACCAATCTTTTGTGAAGCTTGGGTAATACTCTCATTAGTAAATACAGAGACGATATTAAGTCCATTCCGACTTGATTGCGGTGTCAGCTTACTTATAACAACATGGGAAGGAACTCCATTGACATCAGTCTCAAATATATTCTTTGTATTCTGGTTCAGGGCAAAGTCCAGATCAAGCTCTGTGAGCGTCATCCCTACTAATTCAGGGTCCTTCGCAGCCACTATACTACCACTGTCATCTGCTATCATCGTCTCAAAGGGTTCGTTACTAAGCGTTGAATCTAATAAATCCTGATTCAGCGAGATCACAAGAACACCCTGTGTTGGGTACTCACTAAATCTAATACGTCGAACCAAGCTCAATCTTTTTACCGACGATGCATTGATGTTCTCCACGTAAAACCAACCAATTCCATTACTATCACTAACGGTCTCATACCATTGTGTTTGACGTATGTCTTGATTAATCCGGGTGAAATCAGTATTGTCACTCATCGTTTGATTCGTATGATAGAATCGGATCCCGGTAATCTCTGAATACAACCCTTTTACTTCATCGAATTCCTTGTAACCTTGATAAGCATGGAATAATTCCAAGTTACTGTTATAATCAGTATTCACAATCAACTGTAAATCTCTATCTAAGTAAAGCTTATTAGATATATCAATCGGCACTTTCAGCATATTTGCCAACTGATTACGTACCTTATCTACATTATTGGACATTTGAGCAATCGCACTATCTATCGCTATTTGACGGAAGTATCCGATGACAATAGCCCCAATAATAATTACTGGAATCATCACGACGATAATATAGGAATAGAGTAGCTTATTCTTGATCTGAATATTGTTGGTTTTCCGGAGGAAAAAGCTCCACATTGTGTTTACCTCATCTCCATTCATATCCATCATAGCATAGCTTGGATCCAATTAAGCTTTCCAGCCCTCACGCGAAAAATACCCTGCCATCAAATTGCAATTTGATGGAGGGTACCGTTACTAGTCGATACAGTAGCAGACCTGATCCTACTTAATTGAATCCAAATATTCTGTAATCTGTGCAGGGGTCTTGGCGAATTTACTATGCAAATGTGCGATCTTCTCCCCGTTGCGATACACTAATAAGCTCGGAATTCCTCGTACATCATTCTCTTCAGAAATATTGGATAATTGTTCAACATCCAACGCGTAGAAACGTTTGTCGGGATTATTATCAATAATTCCATCCATAAACTTATCCAATGTTTTGCAATCCGGGCACCACGTCGCATCATATTTAATGACAGTCCACTCATCGCTTTGTGTCAGTTGACGGTACTGTTCTTCTGTTTGAATTCTTTCCATCTTGTTATTCCTCCTAGTGAACATGTTCTTCTCTTTATTTTAACGTTTATTTATTCTTTTGCAAACTATCTAAAGATTATGAGTAAGTGACTATCGTGGGTGGGATGGAACACGACTTTAAAGGCTAACCGTAAACTCTTCGCTCCATATCCATTCCCTTCTTTTGTTCTATTCCGGGGCTTCTGCTACTTCTAGATTTATTGCTGATAGTTATCTTGCACTCCGTAATCACTACTATCACCGGTAAAACTCATCCTACGGTCCCTTCCCCCCATCAACAAAAAGGCGCAGTCAAGCCAAAACTCGGCTATGACTACGCTCTTTATTTAAGGAATTATAGTGTCTTCAGGACTTCCGTTAATACCGGTACGATTTGCGATTTGCGCGATACGACACCTTTTAGCAATGCTATATTGTTAACTAACTTAACATTGTACGCTTGCTCAACTGCATTCGTTACTGTTCCAAGTGCCAAGGCAACGGAATCGTTGTTAAGAATATCAGTTACTACGAATACGAATAGATCCAGTCCCTTATCAGCTACAACAGCAGACAAAGCAGCTTCCACTTCAGCCTGACGACTCAATACATCATTCGTATCCACCGCGTTCACTTGAGCAATCTCCACTTTGTAATCGCCCATTTGGAATTCCTTAGCGTCAAGAGTGATCAATTCTTTGATCGTCTTATCGCTAAGATCGGCACCAGCCTTTAACATATCTAGCCCGTAAGTTTCCAAGTTAACGCCAGCGATTGCAGCCAATTCCTTAGCAGCAGCTACGTCTTCATCCGTACATGTTGGTGATTTCAAGAGTAGGGAGTCAGAAATAATAGCAGATAACATTAAGCCTGCAATTTCCTTCCGAATAGCAATTCCCTTTTCCTTATACATTTTATTCAAAATAGTTGCTGTACATCCAACTGGCTCAGCACGGTAATATAAAGGATGACTTGTCTCAAAGTTAGCAATTCGATGGTGGTCAATAACCTCAACAACACGAACCTTATCGATATCACTCGCACTTTGCTGACGTTCGTTATGATCTACTAATATAACTTCTTCTACTTCGTTAGATACCGTCTCAACAAGACGTGGTGCATCTATCTTGAAATAGTCTAGTGCATACTGTGTTTCCCCACTTACATTACCTAATCTTACTGCCTCAGCATCTACACCTACAGCCTTCTTCAGTTCAGCATAAGCAATAGCAGAGCAAATTGTATCTGTGTCTGGATTCTTATGTCCAAATATGAGTACCTTCGTCATAATGATTATTCTCTCCTTCTCGTGGTCAATGGAAAATACGCAAGAATGATTGTCCTATTTATAGATTATAACGTCAAATTCGACTTATTCCAATCCCCTTACAGAGAATAATTGAAAAATAGGGCAATACAAAGCCCAACTAGCCCGATATCCCTTGATCTACCCTATCCAAAGGCTCATGACCTTGTTTCACCATCAGCATGAACAGCAACGCTACAAGCATACTTGCCGATGCACAATAAAATAATATAGAATACCCAAAGCTATCGATCATCTGGCCCAACAGTGGTGGAGATGATATCGCAGCCAATGATGACACTAGATAATACAGTCCTGTTCTTGTGCCAATACTCTCTTCCTTACCCGTTGAAATAATAAATGGATAAGAATTAATATTTATACATGCCCAGAACATACCTCCAATGAGTAATACAATGCGAAGCATAAGCAAATCCTCAACGAAGGTTACGAGTCCGAATACTACGAACAAGCCGCATATCCCTATAACGATCATCTTCTTCTTTCCAAATATTTTGCCTAAGAACCCACTTGGAATGGCAAAGAGGACAAATGCTACAGAGAAGAAGGCGAGCGAGAATACAGCCTCTCCCTCCGTAAGTCCCAGATGATTCTTACCATATAACGTAAATAGCGTTTCAACACCTTGGTAAGCAACGAACCAGAAAAATATAGCTGTTAGCAAGAATACCGTCGTGCGATCGAGCTGACTCTTCAATGAAATACGAGGCTTCTTATTAGCCGCTGAGATCTCTTCAGGCAAGTTGATGCCATCGCGCTCTTCCTTAATGGAGCGAGAGACAATCAGAAGACAGATTAGAGTTAATGCCGCCGCCGCAATGAATGGTGCTGACCGATGGACATCATACAACAAGGAACCTACACCAAATGCAATAATCGAACCTATACCACCCATGAAGTTAATAATTCCATTAGCCTTCGTACGTCCGTTCTCTGGTGTAATGTCCGGCATTAATGCGACTGTTGGAGATCGATACAAGCTCATAGATAGATTCATCAAGATCATGAATAATAGAAGGGTAAATAGCCCCGTGTGGAATGGAATAATGGCCGTAAAGATCGCTGCAAAAGGCATCCCAATGAGTAAAAAAGGAATTCTTCGACCATATCGCGTTCTAGTGCGATCACTTCGATTCCCTATCCATGGCTGTAGGAAGAGTGCAAAGTAATTGTCGATCGTCATCAAAAAGCCCACAACCGCTATACTTTGTACGTAATGCTCCAAAAACAAGGGAACAAATGCATTATATAATGCCCATGTAATACTAATACTGAAGAAGCCAAATCCTAGCAACCATGTTTTTTTCACACAATCACACTCCTCTATTCCCTAATAATATAGCTAGTCGATCAGGGTAATCTGTTATGATACCTGAAACACCCATGTCAATCAGCGCCTTCATTCGATCTGGCTCATTCACTGTAAAAGGATGATAATCCTTGCCATGTTTGGTGGCTTCCGCTACAAACTCTGGAAGTACAGCAAAGTGAGTCGCATGAAGCGCATCAGCCGCAATGGTCGTAGCATAGTCCCATGGACGATACAACCCTTCCATATACAAGATCCCTGTGCGAATCTCCGGTGCAATCGATTTACAGTAAGCTAAGGAATAATGGTTAAAGCTAGATAGCACAACTCGCTCAGCCATTCCAAATTGCCTTACAAGGTTAACGACCTTCTCTTCCATTCCTGTATACATAAAAATGCCATTCTTCAATTCAATATTTAGTATCGTATCTCGTTCATGAAGAAGATCCAATAATTGTTCCAACTTCGGGATTTTCTCCCCTTTAAATTCCTCACTGAACCATGAACCGGCATCTTGCTGAGAGATTTCTTCCATGGTCATATCTTTTACAAAGCCTTCTCCATTCGTAGTACGATTAATAGCCTCATCATGGATTAAGACGAGCTGCCCGTCCTTCGTCATCTGAACATCTGTTTCAATTCCTGTAGCACCTAATTCTAAACTTTTGATAAATGCTGACATCGTATTCTCAGGACATACGGCAGATGCGCCTCGATGTGCAAAGTTAATGATCTTCTTCATCGCTATTTCCCCCTCTAGTGAGTCTCACTTATTTTATTATAGTTTTTATTGTTGTGAGATACATCATCTAAATGTAAAAAATTAAAATAGGAGTAGTAGACTTTAAACGCCAAGAAGGACGCCTGTCGGCGTCCTTCTTGTAAGAGTAATTATATTTGACTGAGGGTAGCTGTTAAATTACTTTTCTTTGACAGTGGATGGCTCGCGGAAATAGTATTTTAAGAGTGGCGGGGTCACTAATGTCGTTACGATGACCACAATAATCACCGATGTGAAATACTCTGGATGTAGTAGCCCGGTCTGTAGACCTGTAGCTGCGATAATTAATGCCACTTCTCCTCTAGAGATCATTCCTGCACCGATGGCAATCGATGAGTGGGTATTGAATCCTGTGAGTCGTGCCCCAAGTCCTCCACCCAACCATTTGCCGGCAATAGCAACGAGTAAGAGCAGAACGAGGAATCCCATTTGTTGTCCTACGCCCTCAAAGGACACACTCAGACCAATACTCACAAAGAAGACTGGAACGAAGATGGAATAGGCAATAGGTTCAATTTTTTGCTCCACAGCATGTTTAAACGATGTTTGTGATATCGCTATCCCTGCAGCAAACGAACCTATAATACCAGCCATTCCCATCACATCGGCAAAGTACGCAAACCCAAAACAAATAATTAAAGCTGTGGTCACCGTTGCTTCTGTTACTTTAAGTTTGGAGAGTAGCCCCATCATCTTAGGTACCAACAACCATCCTGCAACAAAAATAACGATAAAGAATAACGCTTGTTTACCCATCATCAATCCCAAATTCACACTTTCTCCTGTCCCCATCAAACTCATCAATACAGCGAGCAGTATAACAACGAGTACATCATCTGCAACAGCAGCGCCTAGGATAGTCGTGCCTTCCCGTGAATCTAATTTATTTAAATCCTTTAATACTTGAGCTGAAATACTAACTGAAGTTGCGCTCATAATAACTCCCATAAAAAGAGCCTCACTATTCGTGAAATTAAAGAATTCTCCAACAGCAAACCCTCCCATGAAAGGTAAGATCACCCCTCCAATAGCGACTGCAATGGCTGATTTCCAGTTTCTCTTCAATTGATCCAAGTCTGTCTCCAGACCAGCTATAAACATCAGCAACAGCACACCAATTTCCGATACCTCATGAATAAAGCTACTATCATTCGGAATCCAACCTAATACCGCTGGACCAAGAATAATTCCGACAATCAATTTACCCAGTACCGCTGGCTGTCCTAGACGGACCGAAATATGTCCTGCTACTTTCGTGAACAACAAAATGAGTGCAAGATATAAAATAAATTCCATAGTTCATCTCCCCTTCCTAATATCTCTATCTAATCTACCCTCCAAGATCGGTTCTTATAAGAATTGCCTTCATCATGAAAAAGAGGAGCCCATTTAGCTTGGCTCCTCAAAATGAACAGAAGGAGCCCTTGGTGACAGGCTCCTCCATGAATCCGTACAACAATATAATAAACCGTATTTCGTAATTATAAAGATACCTTGAAGGTTTGTAAACTTAATTTTATTTTATTACCCCTTCATATTGACAACACCGTTATTCGGTTGTATGGTTAATTACATAAGTAACTAACCTGTGTTTAGGAGTGAACAATATGGAGGTTGTGATGCAATGGGGTTCTTAATAGATGATGGCCGACCGATTTACATGCAGATTGCCGAACGAATTGAAAATGACATTATTCAAGGGGAATTGCCTGAAGAATCACAGGTCCCCTCGACCAATCAATTTGCGTCTTTCTATCTTATTAATCCTGCAACTGCTGCAAAAGGTGTAAATCTGTTGGTAGACCAAGAAATTCTGTATAAGAAACGGGGAATTGGTATGTTCGTAACTTCTGGATCGCGGGTGAAATTGATGGAGAAACGTAAAGAGCAGTTTTTCGAACAATATGTTGTGACCATGATTCGCGAGGCCGATAAATTAGGAATTACAGCAGAACAATTGACAGACATGATTCGGAGAGGGGATAAATCATAATGAGTACCGTAGTCAAAGTCAAAGGTCTTACGAAATCATATGGAAAAGTACATGCGATCCAAGATGTCAGTTTCTCCATAGAATCGAACAAAATATATGGACTTCTCGGGCGAAACGGGGCTGGCAAAACGACGATTATGCATTTAATCACAGCACAACAATTTGCTTCGAGTGGGGATATACAAGTCTTCGGAGAGAGTCCTTACGAGAATAACCAAGTACTCAGCCAATGTTGCTTCATCAAGGAAGGCCAGAAGTATCCAGACAGTTACCGTATTATTGACGTACTCGAGACCTCTTCGTTCTTCTTCCCCAATTGGGATCGTGAATATGCATACTCTTTGATTGAACTATTTCGCCTTCCTCTGAAACGGAAAATGAAGAAATTATCTAGAGGAATGCTCTCATCCGTAGGAATCGTTATCGGTCTAGCCAGTCGAGCACCTCTCACCATATTTGACGAACCCTATTTAGGTCTAGATGCCGTTTCTAGAAACTTGTTTTATGAACAACTCTTGGAGGATTACAGTAGGTATCCTAGAACCGTTATCTTGTCTACTCATTTGATTGATGAAGTAAGCCAGATGTTAGAACATGTGATGGTTATTGATAATGGAAGGATCATTATTGATGAAGATGCGGATGAGCTTCGTGGACTGGCATTTACCATTGTTGGTCCAACAACATCTGTAGAGAAATTTATGGCTGGACGAAACGTAATGGATCGTAAGCCATTAGGTGGGTTGATATCAGCTACTATCATGGCAAAATTGAGTGCTGAAGATCGGCAGCAAGCCGCTACCCTTGGTTTGGAACTCAGTACCCTTTCTTTACAGCAACTGATTATTCATTTGACGAATAGTAGAATAGAAGATAAGGCGGTGATATTCCCATGAGTCGAACTATGAGTGTATTAAGAATGCATTCCAGAGATAAAAACATGTGGTTTTATGTTCCATTACTTGTTTTACTCTTCAGCTTTACTATTAATCTTCTTGTAAGTCTTCTTCCGAACATTGGGACTACTATTTATACGGGTGGAATTATTTCCATCTATGTTTATATGTTTGTGATGGGTATAATTACCTTGACTCAAACCTTCCCCTTCGCGCTTGGCTTAAGTATTACTAGAAAGGATTTCTTCTTAGGTACAACAGCGATGTCTACTATCGTAAGTGCAACTATGGCATTGCTGTTATGTATATCTTCACAACTTGAACGACTAACCGATCATTGGGGCGGTAGTCTACATTTCTTCGATATGCCCTACTTAAATGACGGTACGATATTTGAACAGTTTTGTATTTATTTCATTATGTTAATGAATATGTATTTCATTGGATTACTTATATCCAGTGTGCATCGACGTTTTGGAGGTATGGGCTTGCTCATTCTGGCCATATTGATGTTGTTATTGTTCAGCTTAAGCGGATATATCCTCTACATTTGGTGGGACCAGATCACAAATTGGCTGATCCATCGCTCTGCCTTTGATATAGCTCTCTGGATGATCCCCTTCACAATCTGTTCTATCATCCTATCGTATTGGTTGTTGCGCAAATCGACTGTATAATAATCAAAGGAAAAAGTCGTCCACAATAAAAATGGGCGACTTTTCGAACAGCAATAACAAAAGAACCGTTTCAATAAAGTTATGCACAGATCTTGGCATTTTATAAACAATCCCGTTTATTTACTCACATTTCAACCTGTCTTATCAACATTTTGTGTATAGTTACTAACAATCATGTGGACAAGTAGCCTCTTTCAACCCTTTTATCCATTTACAAAAAGTTATTCACAGTCCAGCGATGTTGATATTCCTCAAGCTTGGGATGCAAATCTCCGGGCTCCGAACTTAATAAGAGTCGAATCTTGACGATCCATTCTTCAAAAGATGAAAATGAAGCGAACAAATTAGCCGTAGCTGGTGTTATGTACAGAAAATAGGGAGCCTTATATTTCTCCGCAAATAACCGAAGGGCGGAGTCCATCGGTGTGTATTTCTTCCGCTTACCTTCCCATGTTTCTACCACTACTTTGGAATGGCCTTGATCATCTCTCCATTGGAACAATCTCTTCTCACGTTTATGATAGGCACTAACCGGGATGTTTATCATTCGCCTAAACGTTTCCTCGTGTAAAGGATATAGTACAAGCTTATCAAATGAATGATGCTCCATACTTTCCACTGCAAGATCTAATTCTCCATCTGTCGTGTTCTCAAAAGTATCATAATAAATTAATGTACCCTTTCGTTTCTCCTCTGGGGGTTCATAACCATATGGTACAGATTGAATATTCCGATTCATGCATATCCTCCTCCTACAAGGTCTGTGAGTAGTATGCCCACGCATTCATCGTTCATAACGTCATTCTTTAAGCTGGGAGATGTTCTTTACAATACACATCTACAGCTTCAATCTCATCGTCTTCCAAATCGAACTCAACATAACGCTCCGAAGTTCTTTCAAGAAGCTCATATTTCACGATACTACTCCGGTCTTCATCCACCGTATAAATCACTCTTACATTCAATCCGTCTTCGAAATACAGTTCATCATCCTCTGGTACATCAAGCTCAAGCATAAATTCGTAGCGTTGCCCGATCAAAATATTGAACGGGTCCTTAATCAATTTCACAGTATGTTTCGTTATCGTTAACATATCTTCATCCTTTCAAATCCCCAAGGGGAGAACAAGTTTTCAAGTCCTATATCTATTATACCGCAAATTCACATACCTTCAGACTTAAATAATAAATTCATCATATTCATCTGCTATACTTTGGATATCTTCCGAGTTAACGTTGATATATACGTATCCGTCCAGTTGTTGTTTCTTCAATGCTTTGTCTTTAAAAAACTTCGGGCTACCTTCTCCCGCTTCTTCATCATACACCAATAATATTCCATCTGTTTTCCTTAACAATAAGTCATCCCTCGCCGTGAATTGCCAAATCCCACTGTAAGGTTGCTTACTCACCGCACCATAATAATCCACACTTTTAAGGATTTGATTATAGTACTCTTTCTTCTCTTCCTTCCATTTCTCTTCTTGATTCAAAAATGCCGTAATAATAGAACATTTCAGGTGTGGATATTGTTCCCTTAGAGAAATAACTACCTCACATGTCCATAAATCCACTCCGTATTGACCCGGTGTAATAATCCATTCCAAACCATCTTCAATAAGAGGAATCAATTTTCTAGTGATAGCTTTTTGTATATAAGGAATACCTTTATGTTTCTGATCAAAAATATTCAGTTCATGTGCACGATAACCTGTTACGAGCAGATTCTTCATTGCTAGCTAACTCCCTTTAGATTTCCTCCTATTGCAATCTTATTAGTATAGGTCCCCTAACTCCATCTGTCCAACTGACTTAGAAGATATGTCGTAAGCGTACTTAAAAGACCTAGCCTAATCAGCTAGGTCTGTCTAAATTTACTTCTTATTTCTAACCTGTACAATTCTCAACGTTGCAAGCTCCCGCGTCGTGAGCAACGCCGGTACCGAATATCCGCATAGCCCAATTCACAGGAAAAGCAATTGAGATACTACCATTAGAGGTACCTGCAAAGTTCACTGCTGCAGCATAATGATCTGCCTCTCTCAACCAGACAGCCTCCGAGTCCCCTGGCAGGGAGACTGGATTACTTCCTCTGATAACCGTCTGATTGACAAAGTTGAGAATCCCTAGCTCCTCCCCGTAATCGACTTGTACATCCGTGTTCACCGAATCTACAATCCCCCTAACCAACCCTGTTGTTTCACCAACTTTCTTAAAACGTTCACCAACGCGATATGTGATAACGTATCTCGGAAGGACACCAACCGTTGCATAACACGGACTTAACAAGCTATTTCTTGTAGGAATGGATAGTGCAACATCTACACAAGCACTCAACTTCCCTGATTTTACGAAGCGAACGGGAACTGTTGTCACTTTTCCCTTTGCCTTCATTAAAGGTAAATGTGAAAAACGTGTTCGAAGTAATAGACCTGGGAAATACAAATCGAAAAATCATTTCCTAAATTAGGATGGTATCGCTTTCAATTGATCTAAAATACATATTGGTTTTCCGTCACAGAATGTTCAATAATTAGATAAAGTCACAGAAAGTTCACAAATACCACTTCAATAAAAAGGAGATGACTTTATATGATCACCCCAAAAAGTAAACGTGAAAGCCAAATATTCCTTATCTTCGTCTCTATTGGTTTCTTTTATGCTATGTTTTATAGTGCATTCATTATCCTTTCCGTACATGGACAATAACTTAATCCTTGAATTCATTTAACCAATAGTCACTTCTGATTTAACATAAATCATGTATCTTGAGCGATCTCCATTATGTTAGGCTAATGGAGATTGTTCTTTTTAATACATTTTTTTATGAGACGGCAGGTGTTTGATCATATGAAAGATGCTTCAACTCATGACCTAGCACAACCTAACAAGCTGAAATGTTTGATAGAAATTGCGTTGGTTTCCACTAAACTTGGCTTAACCTCATTTGGGGGACCAGTTGCTCATCTTGGTTATTTTCATAACGAATATATTACGCGAAGGAAATGGATGGATGAAAGAAGTTATGCCGATTTAGTTGCCCTATGTCAGTTCTTGCCTGGTCCTGCGAGTAGTCAAGTCGGAATAGGAATTGGTGTGATGCGCGCTGGACTATTGGGAGGAATTGTTGCTTGGATTGGTTTTACTCTCCCCTCTGTTATCGCACTCATTCTTTTTGCTCTTCTACTGCAGGGAGTTGATCTTGGAAATGCCGGATGGATTCACGGACTGAAAATAGTAGCAGTAGCTATTGTGGCGCAAGCCATACTCAGTATGGGACAAAAACTTGCACCTGATGTGACTAGGGCAACTATTGCTGTACTATCTGCATGTGTCGCTTTGTTATGGCAAACTTCTCTAAGCCAAGTGACCATTATCATTCTTGCCGGTATTCTGGGCTTCTTACTGTTCAGAAATAAAGTCATTCCTCAATTGCCTGACATTACGGTACCTATAAAGCGATATGTTGCTGTAGTTTGTCTACTATTATTTTTGGGATTATTGCTATTTCTACCTATACTTAGAGGGTTAACATCATCCCATTGGGTTGCTATGTTTGATAGCTTTTACAGATCTGGCTCGCTCGTCTTTGGAGGAGGGCATGTTGTTCTACCACTTCTCGAGAGAGAACTAGTTCCCATTGGTTGGTTATCACAAGAAGATTTCCTTACGGGTTATGGAGCCACTCAAGCTGTTCCGGGACCTTTATTTACCTTCGCATCCTACTTGGGGACAAGGATGAATGGATGGCAAGGAGCTATAATCGCTACGATCGGAATATTTCTTCCCTCATTTCTACTCGTCGTAGGTACTTTACCTTTCTGGGATTCAATCCGTAAAATACCGAAAGTTCAAAGTGCACTCATGGGCGTCAACGCTGCTGTGGTCGGAATTTTGGTTGCTGCCTTTTATAATCCCATCTGGACAAGCACGATACTTGCACCCATCGATTTCGCACTTGCAGCCATTCTTTTTATGATGCTTGTATATTGGAAAACTCCACCTTGGCTCGTTGTAATTTCAGGAGCTTTAGGTGGAGTTATCATTCAACTTTTATTCAGTCATTGACACGTTCCTATACACCCGTCTCAGAAAACTGTTTAATTCTTTCTCCAACCTGATCTCGCACTTGTTGGAATACGACCCATTTATCTTCATCCGTACCTTGTGCTTTTGCTGGATCATCAAATCCCCAGTGTTCACGTTTCACCTTCGGAGGTGTCATCGGGCATTTGTCTGCGGCATCACCGCACAAGGTTACGACCAAATCAGCATGATTGAGCAGATATGGATCGATAATATCCGAAGTTTGCTCTGTGATATCAATGCCTACTTCGTTCATCGCTTGGACAGCTTTTGGATTTAGACCATGTGCTTCAATACCAGCGCTGTAAATATTCCAGTTATCGCTTAAATATTTCTTCGCCCACCCTTCCGCCATCTGACTTCGGCAAGAGTTGCCGGTGCATAAGAAGTAAAGTGTTTTCTTTTCCATTATAATGTCCCCTTTATTGATAACGGATTGTTAAGCCAAATGCAACCAAACTTGGCTTGACAGTCCCTCATTTAAATTAAACTACAAGTAACCACAGATACAGACCCAAAAGAGTAATAAATAGTGTTGGAATTGTCAATATAATCCCGGTTTTGAAATACGTGCCCCAGGATATCTTCACGTTCTTTGTGGCCAACACATGAAGCCATAACAGGGTTGCCAATGAACCTATTGGGGTAATCTTCGGTCCTAAATCGGAACCAATGACATTCGCATAGATCAGGGCTTCCCTAATCACGCCACTTGTGTTCGTTGCATCAATCGCAAGAGCATCAATCATCACCGTAGGCATATTATTCATGACCGACGAAATAAATGCTGCAATGAAGCCCATCCCCATCGTCGCTGCGAATAACCCTTGGTCCGCAACGATCTGTATGACATCTGCCAACAAATCGGTCAGTCCTGCATTTCGCAGCCCATATACGACGACATACATCCCGATGGAGAAGAAGACAATCGCCCATGGAGCACTTTTAATCACTTCCTTTGTCTGTACATAAGGGCTTCTTCTTGCCATCAGTAAGAAGAAGATCGCTATGATCCCTGCTACAAAGGAAACTGGTATATTCACAAATCCGCTGACAAAGTACCCGATAAGAAGTACAGCTAGAACTAACCAAGACAAGCGAAACATCCTTATGTCTTTAATGGCGTCCACGGGATTCTTAAGCTGTGTAGCATCGAAATGCTTTGGAATACTTCGACGGAAGAAGAAATATAGAACTAAGATGCTGGCAACCAAAGAGAATAGCGTTGGCACAATCATGACTCCTGCATATTCCATAAAGGTGATCCCGAAGAAATCAGCAGAAACAATATTGACCAAGTTACTAACAACGAGTGGCAATGAGGTCGTATCTGCAATAAAACCGCTGGCAATAATAAACGGAAACACTTTCTTTTCATCGAATTTCAGCGCTCGCACCATCGCAAGTACAATTGGGGTCAGAATTAATGCTGCACCGTCATTAGCGAAGAATGCAGCCACGATCGCCCCAAGGATCGTCACATAGACGAACATGCGAACTCCATTCCCACGTGCAGCCCTGGCCATATGTAAGGCAGCCCATTCGAATAATCCAATTCGGTCTAATATTAAAGAAATTAAGATGATAGCAACAAATGCCAACGTAGCGTTCCACACGATTAATGTTACGTCCACTACATCGCTAAAGCTTACTACCCCAACAAGCAATGCCAGTATCGCCCCGCCGCAAGCGGACCATCCAATAGATACGTTTCTAGGCTGCCAAATTACAAATACTAATGTTACTATAAAAATAATACTGGCTATAAATACAGATGCCACTCCTCTAACCTCCACCTATTTACAATCTGTTATGATCAATTCTTTATTTAAAAGAGCTAATATCGTTCTTGAATCAGGCATATGGTCGAGAACCGCTTGAATATAAGGCTTGTCATTCACACTTAATGAATAATACACCCACTGTCCCCGTTTATCTTCCTCAACTAGACCTTGGTCTTTCAACTTTCTTAAATGCTGGCTAATGCCAGGTTGTGAAATATCAAATATTTCAACAAATTCACAAACACACCATTCCCGTTCTTTCAATAAAGACAGCATCACTAGGCGCGTCTTGTCACCTAAAAGCTTCATGTCGTCCGCAATCTCAACAAGCATATCCATCCCTCCTTTCATATGGTACATAATCATTCGATTATATAAGTGATTGATTATATAATAATCCACTCTTCTACATTAAGCAATAAGAATTATCTGCTGAACGAGAAATTGCATATCTATCGCTACGCTTTTAACACACGCTCTCCTTCGACAGCGCTCTTTGGTATAATAGAGGGTGAAAGGGGATTATTATGTTCATTCTTATAGGGTTAGTCTTCATCTTGTTATATGGTTTTCTCGTGTTTTACATTGGGTGGAGTGGTTGGAAATGGATGAAGCCGACACTTTCACTCAAATTCAAGGTGCTGTATATTTTCACACTTATTTTTCTATCTACTTCATTTATTCTAGCGAGAGTAATTAATAATGTGTATATCAGTGTCATTGGTTCCTATTGGCTAGCTTTATTTAGTTTGCTATTGCTACTACTGCCGCTAGTGCATCTCACTGTTTGGTTATTGCGACTGACTGTGCTCCCTAGGCATTATATTCAGAAATGGTCTGGGTTCATCACGTTGATTATACTGATCTCGTTACTATTATATGGGACATTTAATGCATTCAGCCCTATTGTCCGTACCTATGATATCAACATTACCAAAAGTGCTCCGTCCTCTGAACCTTTGAAGATTGTGATGGCTTCCGATATGCATTTCAGTGTTCTCTCTGGCAAGAATCATGCAACTCGATTGGTAGAGGAGATTAATGCGTTAAATCCGGATATTGTATTATTTCCAGGAGATGTGTTCGACGATCAAGTCGAGCAGTATGTAAACCAAGGAATTGGACCTATTCTAGCTAAAATAGATGCTCCTTACGGGGTATATGCCTCATTAGGCAATCATGACAAATATAAAGGTACGATGGCTGAACTCATTGATATCCTTGAACAAAGCAATGTTCACGTATTATATGACGAATCGATAACGATAGATGACCGTTTCACACTTATTGGTAGAAAAGACCACAGTGATGCAGCGAGAATCGAACTTTCTGACATTATGAAAAGTGTCGATCTATCGAAACCAGTGATCCTGTTAGATCATCAACCGAAAGACTTAGATATCGCACAGCAGCACGGAATCGATCTTATCGTCTCAGGCCATACCCATCGCGGACAGATCGCTCCGGCGCACCTGATTACGCAACTCTTATTTGAGAACGATTGGGGATATCTCCAGAAGGAACAACTTCACTCTATCGTAACTTCTGGATTCGGCTTTTGGGGTCCTCCCATTCGCATAGGTAGTCGCGCGGAAATCGTGCAAATTAACGTTACATTTGGTTTATAATACGGACAAAAGCGACAAAGCTCCTTCATGCTCTGGTTCCATAGCTAAGGCTCTTTGAGCATAATGGCGTGCAGATTCTTCCATATCCGCTTCAGAGTAGCAAATCGCCATATTATACAGCGCCGTGCTGTCAGCCACATCAAGATTCAATGATCGTTCGTAGCATACCAACGCTTCCTCGTACAAATCCATTTCAAACAGCAGCATGCCACAGATTAGTGCTAAGTCATGCTGCTCCTCCATGGGATAATACCCTGTCCACATGAAGTCCATCCCTATCTGAATATCTTCCATTTCTTCATCAGCACTAAAGGGAAGCAGATCCGAGATGCGTTTAGCGCTTTGTATGAACATTTGGGCATCATAACCACCCAATCGCCAAAAGGATAGAATTTGCCGTAGTTCCATTTGGTCTACATGCTCATCAAACCATTCTTTCATAGTAAAGAAATCATCTGGTCCAAAACGGTCTACGAATCTCCGATAAGCTAGACGGGTGTGACTATAGCTCTCTGGATCTGAAATCATCAGAATACAGCCAACATTTAAGTTCTTATAGTGATGCTTGGTGAAGATGGATTGTGCTCCCTTTTGCTCAAAAAAGGTTTGGATCGCATGATAATTCGCAGTTAATGAGAAGCTTCCATGATGAATAATGCTAGGTGGCTCGGCAAATTCCCAGTTCTCTAAACGATGGTCACCCTTATCCGCTGTGAGCAATAGGAAACCCTCTTTAGATAAGAGACTAAGTCGTTCTAAGCAGGTCAACCCCATAGTCGGAAAGAGGATATGCGAATCCTCTAGTTTATCTGTATACAGCTTAATCACATCATGGTACGGATACAATTCTTGTTCATATTCAGCCGCTCTATGGTAATGATGCTCAGGAGTGACCTTCTCAAGCATATTCGATGGGTTAAGGTCTACAGCTTCATCCGGGAAGCGTAGAGAAACCCTGCACTCATAAATATTATTCTCACCAACATAGAGCAGTTCTTGTGGGATACTGTCAAAAAAATAATTCGCGACTACAAATAGCGGTTGCTGCAAGTCACCTGGACGTATCACGATCTTAGACTCCGTTAAGTGTAGTTCTGTATCATGTACAGCATCAAAATGTGCGAAATCCAGAATTCCCTGATCTACAAAGGGAGCCAAACTTGAATGCTGCTGCCAGTATGCGATATTTTTGATGGCAAAATCACTCATACAATAGCGAAAAGGCGGAAGTGTTATGCCCGTAAAGTCTATTAGCTCACATAGTTCCTTAAGTACATGGAACGCTAATCGCCCCGAACCCGCTCCAAGTTCAAGTATTGTAACTGGCTCGGATGGTTGACCTAATCCAGATCGATCTTGCAGAAATCCAAATATGATGTCCGCATAGGCTCTAGCAATCATTGGATTATTCGTTATGTACAGTGGTACTTCCCCACTCTGCCAAGCCTTAAGCCCTTGCTCCTCGTAATAGTCTCTTTGTAGCTCCCAAATCGGAGACTCACTGAAACGGTAAATCTGTTCATCGGGTTCTGTCATCCAATTATACCTACTTCACTCATATTATTTGCTAATCTAGCTAATGATATCATGGGTTAACATGTCCTCCAAATAAAACCCGCTAATGTAGACACTTTTTTATAAGTGTCTACATTAGCGGGTCCCAACTCTCTCATCTTGATGAAGTTGTTTCATTGGTCAACTTACGGAATTCCGATTGTCCGCATATGGCTTTTCTAGAATCTCAATCAGATTGATATCCATCTTTCACTAGACTGAAGATCATATACCAATCGTACTCTTGAAGGTTTTTCACCCTCTTCATCAAACAATTCAATCTCATTTATATCTTGTAGCCACGCCAGTGGAATTTTATAATCCTCTTGTGGTCCGATCTGCCAGTAGCGACCTAAAGCGATCCCATTCAACTTTATGAATCCCTTACTCATCCCGGTCAATCGAAGCTTTAGCTTAGCATGAACATCTTCTTGCAACTTAGGTCTTGCAAATTGTAAGGTATGCCAAGCGGGTACCCCTAAGATTTCTTCACTTGGAACCTCGATACGCTCCAGCGAATCTACATCCTGCATATTCCAACCATTCAATTCATTTCTTGAATGATAGGTGATGAGCTCCAAACGATCCAGCGGTGATTTAACATAAGCCATTTCGATCTCGTTTACACCCTCACGAATGTAAGAAGATATATCCAGCGTCTGGAAGGAATCCCCATCTGCATAACCTGAAGATGTGATCAAGTTTCCGTTAATTCTCAATTTATTGATCGTTGCTCCCACTACAATGGCTCTGTCTTGATCCTTAAGTGTAAATGTTCGCTGTATCGTCGTGTCCTGTTCTAACTGGCATACTTGTCCCAAATGAATATTTGCGTTCCCACATTGCCACTGTTCACGCAGATCAATAGCATTTCCATCAAGGAATACGGGGCCTGTGATTCCTTTCATTTCACCTAGAAAAGGAGAAAAGTTCAATCGACCCATGTTCTGCACAAGTAACTGTAAACAATTCGTCTGATTGGGTTCAAGCTTTAAGCGTACGCAAGCTGCACCCACTTGACGAATCAATTGCTGTTCCTTTCCATTAACATAGACTCTGAAGGTGTCTTGTACCGCTGGAATGACTACCATTCTTTCTCCATCATCACCCTGTTCCAAATTGCAAGTATACAGAATATAGCCGAACGGTTGCTCTATCTCAGAGAATCCCATCGGTGTTGCTGTACTTAAACCTCCCAATGGAGATGTTAATACGGCAGCTGATGATTTCAGCAATTGTAACTCTGGCGTAACGAGATGTACGTACGGTGAGACCCCTGTCGCCACTGTCCCATCCGTAGCCCATTGGCCCAAATGAATGACCTCATTGCCAACCTTGTTCAAGGCAACCTTAATGGATCCGTCGGCTGAAATATCCATATCTGAATAACCAAGTGCCCAACGAATACCAGCGTGATCTTCTACACGCCATGTATGATCTGCCATGTCTCCATTCACAATGATAAGTTGAATAGGCTTGCCACCGATTGCTAAAGAGATGACTTGGGTCTCTTGGAAGTGATAGCTATCAAATATTATTCTTTTTCCGTCCGCACTTAGTTCCATCAGCTGTGTTTTATGACCTACGAGTTGAATCGGTTGCTCAGACTCCATTTCCATCCATGATCGTTGACCGTTACCAGCAGCTATAATCAAGGTATGAATTCCGTCTATCTCTTCATTGCAGAGAAGATAAGTATTACATGTTAATAGAACGTTTGGTACAACCTCCATTCTTTCAAGAACGGGTGTAATGGAACCCGGCTGAACCGTAACCGGTATTGTATTTCCGCTAGCTAATGTAAGGAATGTAGTCTCCCTCTCTTCTTTCCCACTCTCAACAAACCAGATTCGCTGGTTTCCAAGCGCTCTATAGCGTGCTGTGAATCCATCGCTTAAGCCGGTCGAACCTTCATTTTCTCTTGAGTTCAGAAGCAGGCCCTCTATCGCTTTAATATAGTAAGATAGTTTCTTGGCTACCGTATATTTCTCTGTGACTCTCCCGTATTCGTTCAGGGGGGCATCGTAATCGTAGGATGTCACCATGAAGATATCACTCGCCCCTACCGTTCTTCCCCCATAGTTACCAAAGTTCGTTCCGCCAAAGAACATGTAATGGCTGATTCCACTATATCCAGCACGGAGAACTTCCAACGTTCTTTTCTCATATAGCGCTGCTGTCTTCTGTGTTGCAGACATGGCGCCCCAATGCTCGAACCAGCCTGTCCAGAATTCAGTTACCATTTTCGGTGTATCAGGTTGTTTATTGCATAAATTCTCATAATGCTGATCAGCGTTCGACCAGAAATTCGCACCTTCAATCGTTCCTTCCACACCGCCTACGCAGGAGATTAGTGGTACCTCTATACCGCGATTAATCAATCCGTCTCTCAAATGCGACATATAATCGGAAGCAGCTTCATCATCAGCTAAATAGCCATATTCATTCTCTACTTGTACAAGTATTACTGTCCCACCATTCTTAACTTGACGTTGTCGAATTATGGGAATGAGAGCATCAAAATATCGATCCACATATTCTAGATACGGCTTGTTATAGCTCCGAAATACTACATCCTTTTTGTTATTCAACCACCAAGGGAACCCGCCGAAGTCCCATTCTGCACAAATATAGGGCCCCGGACGAGCGATAACCCACAGTCCCAACTCCGCACATAAATCTAGAAATGCTCCACAATCATTGTCTCCTTCGAACGTCCAGTTGCCCTCTTCAGGCTCATGGACGTTCCACGCAAAATACGTATCGACACAGTTCATGCCTGCCAACTTCGCCTTAACAAGCACCTCACGCCATTCTTCCCTCGGCATACGGAAGTAATGTATCGCTGCACTATTCAGAAAGACCTGCTGTCCATCGATTCTGTAACTCTTCGAGTCATATCGTACTGTAGTATCACTGTGATGTGAAGTAATGAAGTTATCAATATTATGCATTCTCTACACTCCTTGTTTGTCTTACTCCTTAATACGAATATCGGAGATCACTATTGTTGTTATTGATTGATGTTCAACCGTCGTCTTGAGTGCGTTGCTAAAGAGTGGTAACTCTGATTTATTTAAGTTCTCAGTCACTGATGTTCGATAGACTTCTGCTATTGTGCTACCGAACTCAAACGATGTTAAATCATAAACGATTTCCTTGTCAGCCTGCTCATTCCGCACGACTATAGTTAGCTCTTCTCTCTCGCCATCATATGCTGCTACCGTACGACCATCATCACTCCGTAAAATACGGCTTCCTGGATGAATAAATCGACTATAATTAGCCATTCCATAATATTGTTTCGTTATTTCATAGGTTTCTTCACCTAAGAAATCAGAGTGGATAAAGCCCCAATTATTATTTGCACTCTCATCTTCCACGGCTTGCCAATAAATCCATGCTGTTGGTTGAAGCATACGTAAATCAAAAGTAATACGCTCAGCAAGCTCCATGACGCTAGTCATATCCTCATGATTATGAGCTTCAGTGCCGCCAGTCCCATATTCAGACATCCACAACCGTTGTCCACCATTCTTCGCCAATTCACGAAGTTCATCAAGCTTCATTCCATTGTAAGTATGAGTATTAATCTGAGCGATATGGTTCATCGTTGCTTCATCATAGCCATACAACATCTCAAGCACTTCATCTACACTATTCTCGTCTGGACCGCTTATAGTTGTATCGCCAAGACCTTTAGATTGTAATGATTGAGCTACCTTCCCGATGATCTCCATCTGTTTATCGACGCTGAAATGGCTACCTTCTTGAATGTTGCCCATCTTCCACCAGTTCGAGGCAGGCTCATTAAGTGGGTTCAACGTCCTAAACGTCACTCCCCACCGTTCTTTATATTGCTTAACAACCTCCGTTAAATAATCAGCGAAGCTGTCATAATACTCGTCCTTTAGATTGTTCCCGCCATCAACTGCTCCAGTGACTGATCCACTATTAGTCATCCAGTACGGTGGCGAATTTGAAAACGCCTCAGCAATCGTAACTCCGCGTTGTATTGCAGCTAATAGAACTGTCCGTTGACCTTGATCAGCATCCCAATCCCATTGTCCTTCAGTAGGTTGAAATCCGGGAACATCGCCGCCAGGACGTAGTGTATTGTTCTCAATATCCGGATTCTCCCCTCCCCCTATATTGTAACGAACGATATTGAATCCAAGACCCTGATCAGGATCAAATACTAGATCCATAACCTCATTTAGTTTCTCTTGGTCTGTCCACTGCCCTAATATATGTCCCCACCATGCGAGTGAAGTGCCCCAACCCTCAAAACCATCATATCCATCGTTAGGTTGCACTTGAATTGCTGAGGTATCTAGCAGCAGTGGCTCTAATAAATTCTTCGTCTGCTCTGTTCGATTCATTATAATCCCTCCTAATATTCCAGTCATAATAACTATTGCGCCAAATATCATTCCCCATCGAAGACGTCTTCCCATCTCATCTCATCTCCCACACAGCTACGTTCAATAGCTATAGCCTTCATAACTACGTCTATTTTATACCAGCACTCCCACCGCTAATGTTCGCCTCATATATGAATCGTTGGCCAAACATGTATACCAACAGCATTGGAATAGTCAGGAACAGCGAAGCAATCATTACTATGTTCCACGGTGGAACTTGCCCGCCACTTGCAGTGCTTATCAGTTGCACTCCGAGCGCCAACGGTGTCTTCTCAGGATCATTAATATAGATTAGCGGTCCCATGAAGTTACCCCAGTTATAGGAAAAGGAGAAAATAGCAATTGCAGATAGAATAGGAAATGTCATCGGTACAATAATTTTAGAATAAATGCCGATATGCCCCATTCCGTCAATCATCGCAGCTTCATCAAGTGATTTGGGAATTGCCATCACGAACTGACGGATTAGAAACACGTTGAACGCCCCCGCGAAGAAACTAGGTACAATGAGCGGCAAGAACGTATTAACCCAACCTAGTTCTCTGAATATGATAAATTGTGGCACCATAGTCACTTCACCTGGAATCATCATCGTACTGAGCAAAATAACAAATAAGATACCACTTCCTTTAGCCTTCAGACGAGCAAACCCGTAGGATACGATAGATGCTGAAACAACAGATCCAACAACCGTCCACAACGTAATAATAATGCTATTCTTCAAATACGTACCCATATGATAATCAGTAAATACTTTAGATATGTTTCCAAGAGTTAGCTCAAGCGGAATGAACGTAAAAGCTGCCTTCACAGTCGTAGCATCACTCGCAAACGCAATGGATAGCATGTAGACAAAAGGTACCAATAACAAGATGCCCACCAAGCACAATATCAGATAGGATACAACCTTCTCTTGTAGGGATAATCTAGCCATTCTCTTTCCCCTCCTCGTAGTGCACCCATAATGACGACGAACGAAAAACAACAAGTGTCATCAGCATGATGATAATGAATAATATCCATGCTATTGCAGAGGCATAACCCATTTTATAGAAACGGAAGGCGTTCTGAAATAGATATGGAACAACCATTTGGCTGGCATTATCTGGCCCTCCGGAAGTCATAATAAAGACCTGTGCGAACGTCTGAAGCGCACCGATAATACCCGTAACCAAATTAAAGAAGATAACAGGTGTTAGCATCGGAAATGTAATGCTAAAAAAACTTTGTCTGCTTGTTGCTCCATCAATAGAGGCTGACTCATACAATTCTGGTGGAATCCCCTTCATTCCAGCCAACAACAGTACGACTCCTCCTCCAACTCCCCATAAAGACATAAGGATTAAGGCTGGTTTAACCCAATTGCTATCAAGCAACCAATGCGGCCCCTCAATACCGACCAGACCCAACATTTGATTAATTATGCCTTGTGTCGGTGCGAACAATTGGACGAATAGAAGTGAAGTAGCCACAACAGGAACGACAGATGGCAAATAGTACAACACTCTGAAAAAGGTAATCCCTTTTAGCTTCTTATTAAGGAAGTACGCGATCCATAGTGAGATTGACATACCTAAAGGAACTGCGATCAGTGCATAGAAAAATGTATTACCTATCGACTTCCAGAAGATCGGGTCAGTGGTCAATAGATTATTGTAATTCCCTAAGCCTATAAAATTAGGCGATTGAAATAGATCCCAATCTGTAAAACTCATATATATGGAGAATAGAATTGGTCCCAATGTCAAACTGAGAAAACCAATCAACCAAGGGGAAATGAATGCATAGAACCACAACCCATCTCTTTTCTTCATCTAAACACCTCCACGTATTCTGTAATACTTATAAGAATATCCTAAATATGTACAAAGATAGGGACCAGCTCTAGACAGCTAATCCCACACCACAATAAAGATTTATTGATTATCAGAATCAGCAATCTATTTGTACAGGTTATCTAGACCCTTTTGAATGCTCTTCACCGTTTCGTCAAGTGTTACTTTATCAGTGAAATAGACTCCTAACTTATCATCAATAACTTTCATCATTTCATTCCATTTCGGATTAAGTGGTTGTTTATAAATTTTGGAATTACTGAATGCACTCATATTAATCTTTTTACCGCCATACTCTGCATTAATAAATTGATCACTTGTCAATGCAGCCTTTGTCGCTGGAGCATCCTGTCCACTCTCAACAATTGGGATTTGGGCTTCCAATGTAGTCAGAGCTTCAATAACATTAAATGCTTCTTCATGATGCTTGGAATCCTTCACAATCGTCAACCCATTGAAGAACGCATTTGTCTCGCCCCACACTGGTGATATATCCCAGTTAATTCCTTCAACCTTAGACAAGGAACCGATATTCCAGAATCCTGTTGTTTCCATGGCAATCTGCCCTTGTGCAAACAATGGATCTGCCCCAATATTGCCCATATCGGCAATCTCAACAGGTGTTGGAGAAGTGCCATACTTGAAGCTCATATCATTTAAGAGCTGTAGCGCATCACGAACCTCTGGGGTATCAAAGGTTGGTTTGCCATTCTCATCGAAGAGTGAACCACCATTCTGATATGCCAACTGCATCCACTGTGGCCACCAAGAACCAGGATAGTAACCCCACTGCACCGTCTTGTTTCCTTCCTTTATTGTCAGTTTCTGAGCTGCGTCAAGCATCTCCTTCTGCGTCCAATCCTTGGATGGGTAGGCAACCCCAGCTTTATCAAACATATCTTTGTTATAGAATACAACCATGGCACCTGCACGATCGATCATGCCATAGTACTTGCCATCGTAACTCATGATGCTACCGATATCTTCAGAATACTTTTCTTTCATATCTACATTGTTGGCAGCAATCAAATCATCTAGAGAAATAATTTGGTTTTTACTTGCATATACCTGGTAGTTCTCAGCAATCATCATAATATCAGGGGGGGTACCACCAGCAATCATTGTCTGTACCTTCTGATCATAATCACCAGCTACAAGTAGCACATCCACTGTTATATTGGGATGGGTTTTCTTCACAATATCCAAACGCTGCAACATAACCTTCTTATCTTCCTCGGATCCCCACATCGTTAGTTGTAAGTTCACCTTCTTGTTAGGATCTATCTTTCCATCCCCATTACCTGTGTTGCTTACTGAATTATCTTTATTGCCACTACATCCTGCGATAACACCAATAACTAGAAGCATTAGTACGATAAGAATACCCATTTTCTGTTTCATTTCTTGTACCCTCCCTTTTCGATTTAGAGTTTGATTTTCCCTGCAGCCATTATGAAACCCATTTCATGAAATCGGTTTCATAATGCGATTAAAAAATACCCGTCTCACAACCCGGGTGTAGATCCATCTAATCCGCAACCAATGAAAGGGCTTTCATTAATCGTAAGTTTATTATATTCCTATCTATTTTACCTGTCAATACTCTTCTAACCTTTTTCTATTTTATTGAAATTGTGCTTTTCCTCACAACTAGATGCGGCTTCAGGACAATTTGTTTCTTGGGATTCTCACCGTTAATCATCTGATCTAGCATCTCTACTGCCAGCTCACCCAATTGATTTGTATTCTGGGAAACTGTTGTCAATTCAGGAATAACAGCGGTAGACAACGGAGAGTCATCGAACCCTACAATGGAGATATCCTCAGGAATCCGAAGTCCATGTTCAATGGTAGCTTTGATCGCTCCAATTGCCGTGAAGTCATTTACACATAATACGGCAGTGGGTCTTCGCTCTTGATCCAGCATCTTATTCATTAGGTCTCTTCCACCTTGTACTGAAAACTCACCGGAGTGTAACCATTCCTTGCGAAGATCAAGCCCATATTCCTTCATCTTTTTCTTAACGGCCTTTATCTTCACTAGCGTAGTTGATGTATCATCCATTCCGCCGATAAATCCAATATCCTTATGTCCCAGATCAATGAGATGTTGGGTCGCAATCGCTGCACCCTCTGCCTCATCTGTATAAACCCGATGTAGACCACTCTTAGGTAAGTTACCATTAACAAGCACTATAGGAACTCTTCGTGCCATTTCAATAACTTCCTGAGACAGTTCTGGCGGACAATTGGATAGATTTATTCTACCTCCCAGAAAGATGATTCCATCCACCCTTTTTTCACGAAGAATCGACAAATACTCTGATTCACGTCCGTAATCCCCCGCTGTATTACATAGAAAGAAAGTATACCCTTTGCTTCTTGCGACATTCTCTGCACCCCAGAACACCTCTGGAAAGAATGGATTAGTGATATCCGGTAGAATCATTGCAATCGTTCCGGTTTCTTTCTTTAGAAGACTTCTAGCCAATGCATTCGGCTGGAACTGATGCTTTTCTATCGCTTTCAATATCGTTTCCCTAGTACTCGCTTTCACAGGTGCAGTATCATTCAGTACGCGAGAAACTGTCGATACAGAAACATTCGCTTCCTTTGCTATATCATAAATCGTAATCGTCTTCATCATATGACTTCCTTTTCCCATAGTTACGATCCTGTTTATTTCCTTCATGATAACAGAATCTCAAGCTGTATGAGACGCATTTCCATACAGCTCACGTTGAATGCCTTTCAACAAGTTTAACGTCCAATATACGATAGGGTTCCTCAATTGATTGTTGCTCCATTATTTGAACTAGCATAGCTGTTGCTGCTTTCCCCAACTCATAAATGGGTTGCACAATAGTCGTTAGTTCTGGAATCGTTGCTTTGGATAAATTGATTCCGTCAAACCCAATAATAGCAACATCCTCAGGAACCCTTTTTCCAATCTGATACACAGCTTTCATGGCACCAATTGCCATAATATCATTCGCCGCAAATATACCGTCAATTTCAGGGTGTACGTCCAACAGCTCAAGTGTCGCTTCAATGGAAGTTTGCATATCATAGTTGCCATTCGCAATATAGCTTTCTTTAAACCAAGTTTCCTTACCCACCACTTCTTTGTACCCTTCATAGCGCTCCTTTGCGTTGACAATCGCATGAGGACCTCTAATATGGGCAATTGTTGCACAGCCTTTACTTTTCAAAAACTGTGTAGCCATCATCGCCCCTTTTCTATTCTCCACTACAATGGTCGGTAAACCTTTACTAATTTCTCGGTCAATGCTGACTACCGGAATTTGAAGTTTTTCAATCTGAGCCGCATTTAAAGTATTCGAAGAAACAATAATCCCATTTACATACTTTTGTAATAGTACGTCCAAGTATCGCTGTTCCTTCTCTATATTCCCATCAGAATTACACAAAATAACATTATAGCCCATCTTAGTCGCCGTATCTTCAACGGCTCTGGCTAATTCAGGAAAAAACGGATTCATAATATCTGGAACAATTAAGCCAATCGTTTTGGATTGTTTATTAAACAACGTTCTTGCTATTTCATTCGGTGTGTAATCCAATTCCTTGATCGATAGTTCTACCTTTTCCCTCGTCTTTCCACTCACATATCCTTTGTCGTTTAACACTCTAGACACTGTGGCAACAGACACTCCTGCATGTTTGGCAACATCTTTAATTGATGACATATTCTCACTCCACCCTATTAGCTAACCAGCTTCACACAATATACGTTCCATAACTAAGCAATGATCTCTCTAATACGTAAACCTTCTTCTTTACTTAAATCTACGAAATCATCTACTATTTTGATTAACGGTGTTTCTATTCTATGAGGGTTTAATAGGACGACCTCTCCCATTCTCCCATCAGTTAAAATCACTTGTTTTCCTATTGTTCTTTTCATCATATTTTCAAGAAATAACGATACGATCTGTGGATTCAGTTCACCGAACTGCCCGTGTCCCATCTGACTGACGATTTCATGGAATGGTATCGGTTCGTGATATGGTCGCTTGGAAGACATCGCATGAAACACATCTGCAACGGCAACAATCGAGCTTAGCAAGTCAATATTCCCCTTCTTTATACCTAACGGATATCCCCTTCCATCTTCGCGTTCATGATGTTGCAGGGCGACACGAGCTATTTTAGGGCTCAATCCCGTTGTCTCTTTCAATATTTCATATCCAAAGATCGTATGCTTTTTCACTATTTCAAATTCTGCATCCGTTAATTTTCCAGGTTTATTTAGAATCTCAACCGGAATATTCACTTTGCCAACATCATGTAAAGTCGCCGCTAAAGATAGAATTGCAAGTTCAGCTTCGTCTAATTTCATCCATCTACCAATAAGTGTGGATAATATTCCAACACCTATATTATGTTCGTATGTATAATCATCCTTCGCTTTAACTACTTCAAACAATTCAAAAATATTCGTATTTCTTGAGATATCCAGAATTGAAGGAAGGATTGCTTTACGAATTTCCATCAAAGGTACTTTACGAGATCTGATTATGGATTCAAATAACTCCTTCGATTTAGAAACCGTCTGTTGAATCGTTTGACTGGGTTCAACAATGACATTCACACCAAATTTGGTGATAGCTGCATTAATTTCATTCATATCCATCCCATGACTAATTAAGAGCTTTATAGCTTCATGATTAAGGATGGTTTGGGCCGGCACTATCGTAACACCATATTTATTTATAATATCATGCTCTACTTTCTTCCCAATAAGATCTTTCATCGTTCGATCCCCCTCGGTGTCTCGGTTCTATTGAACCATTTTACCATATATTCCAATGGAAAGCGTTCTTATTCTGTGTTTCCATTCTTTCCTTAGCACAAAAAAGACTTTCTCGAAAGAAAGACTTTTTCTTGTAGTATTACTTTTCCAAAAAACATAAAAAGCGCTCAATGCAGATGTATCTATCACCTAAATAAGAGAGCTAAATCACAAAAGTTTATATGCTAATTCAGCTTTAGAATAAATCACTGTGTGTGCCCGTTCGTGTTAAAGTTAAAACTAACATGTTCTGCTCTAGCTTATAAACTAGTAGCCAGCTTATAATCTCTTTTGAATTTGCTGGTCATTTTCACTTGGTACATCAGGAGTTCAACTCCTTAAAAAGCTCATCCACACCGGAATAGCCTTTTACGTTGGGATCTCTGCTGATTCTATCCGCTTCTTCCATAGCAGCAATGGTTTCGGCATTGGGAATATTCAACGAAATTTCAAAGGGTATCTTCCCCTGACGCACGGCCTGCTTAACGAACACATTAATAGCTGTTGTCATGTTCATACCAAGCTCGGAAAACAACTGCTCCGCCTGCTCTTTGAGCTCCTTATCCATACGAATACTTAAATTGGTGGTTTTAGTCATCTTAATCAACTCCTTTAACCTTATTACATTCATTTTCACCCATAACATGTGCATTGTAAATACATTGCACATGTTATATCACTTGCGGATTATTAAAAATTAAAAATATCTAGGGTCATTTTTAACCTAATGATGACCTGTCCTAGATCTATTGTAAACAATCAATTATGTGCCCTTACAGGAGTAATTAAGAACAGTGTAGAGGATAATGTATCACTTGGAAGTATGACCATTGGACTTACCTTTCCTGTAAATCTTAATCTGACATGCTCACTATCAATACACCGAAGTATATCAATAAGAAACTTACCGTTTAGTGATAGGACAAATTCCTCTCCGTTCAGTTCCTTTAATGGAACTGCATCTAGAACATCTCCAATTTCAGCCGTTCTGGATAATAAGTCTAATTTACTAGAAGTGGCTACCAACTTTATTATGCATTCACCAGCTAAAACAAAAACACGCTCAACAGCATGCAATAAACAGGCTGTCTTAACTATTGCTTCAGATAAATAAGATTGTGGGATTACATTTTTTATAGCTGGAAAAGCCCCCTCAATGAGAACAGACTCAACCTGCAGTTCATTTGTTATGAATCTTATTTGATTAACGCCCACTTCAATATCTGTTGTGTCATCTTCATCATTCAACATTTTTGATACTTCAAATAAATTTTTTGCTGGGATAATAACATTTGTACTGATATTTTCATTATTTCCAATATGTATAGTTCGAGAGGCAAGACGAATTCCATCCGTAGCAATTAGGTTGAGTGAACCATCATTATACTCAAAAGAGACCCCCGTTAATACCGGTCTAGTTTCTGATGTTGAAGCCGCAATTACCACCTGTTTAATTGTTGACTTGAATAAAGCGTTATTAATTCGAATCTTATGAAGAGTTTGATTTTCTGTATTAATAATTGACGGAAATTCCGCAGGGTCCATTCCACATAATCGAATTTGAGAAATCCCTGACGTGATGGTAAGAATTAATTGCTCTTTAATTTCAAATGTAACTATTCCTGTATTAAGTTTACGAATGATCTCGTTAAAATAACGTGCTGCTACAACGATACCGCCATATCTTTGTACGGTCACAGATTTACTATCCTGAGGAATCCTATATTGTATAGTCATACTTGTATTACTTGCCGTAAACATTAAACCATTTGTAGATGCCTGGATGTTTATTCCTGTTAATATGGGTATCGGGCTATTCGCCGATACAGCCTTTAAGACGTGCTGTAAAGCATCAATAAGAGAATCTTTTGTTACATCAATCAGCACAGACCTCACCTACCTATCCTCGAAGTATATTATTATGAATAATAAGACTCAATAATATTACGTAGAACCTCTGAACGGGATAATTTATTATCCGAACAGTGCTTTTCAACTTTTTCCCACAACTCGTTCGGTAAGGTTAATGATACTTTCTTAGTCATACCTATACCTTTTCTGCCTGCACCGTCCCGAAGCCCTCCTCTTGTAAACATAAAACCTAGCTGGCCATCTTTATTAGATATACCAACCTTGATTTTATTACTGCTCATTTTTCTCCCCTCCTCCATTTGAATTTAGTAACTTAAATCAATATGCGTTACTTTCATTTTATCACACCATTTAATAACTGCCAACCATCATTCAGAATCTGCATACTAATTCTTTTCTACAAAAAAGCCTAGAGGCTTGCATGCGCAAACCTCTAGGCTTTTTCAATTTTTTGCTCGTAGAATGCTATTTCAGCATTGTTTCATTTCCGAGATATTTCTCCCACGCAGCTATTCGCTCGTCGATAATCGCTTGACCGCCTGAACCGAGGTAATCCTTCATACCTGAATCATATACAGAGTCAAATTTGTCAACAGATGCCACAACAGCCTTGTTCAAGATCGTATCACGTTTCTCTTTAAGTGCTTGACCTTGCCCGTCTTCTGCCTTGATTTCACCCACATTGGAATTTTTGCCTACCAGTCCGTCATGAGTTGTAATTTGACTTGCGATCTCAATATATTTTGCATCAACACCAGCATAACCGTTGGCAATTGACTTGACTGTCTTATCAGGATCGCCAAGGTCAAGACCATTACTTGTAATCGTGTAGTCGATGTTTGCTGGAGAATTCATAATTTTTTCGCCTGTTGTTGCAATTGTTTTCAGGGAACCGTCAGGCAACGCTTCGTGAGTAACGCCTTCTTCTCCAAATTGCAAGAATACACGATTTTCAAGTTTGGAAATCCAATTCACATAGAACAGAGAAGCAATTGGTTCTTTGTTTGTAGCTGGGAAAAATATTTTACGGTCAACAGGACCTGATAAAAATTTCTTATAAATACCAGCATCGTTGGCAAATGGTTCAATAGCAATATAAGCTGCATCTGGGCCAACAAGCCGCTGAAGGCTTGCATGAATGCTGTCGTCACCGTTACGATATGGATAATCCCAGTTGTGCATAAAAGCACCCACATAGCCCATTTTCATAAGATTATCCTCCGTTACATCTCCGGCAGGATAAAGCGAGAAATCTTTCCAAATCAGACCTTCGTTATACCACTTGTTCAACGTTTTTATGCCCTCTTTGTAATTCGGAAAAAGGAAATGTCGATCATCAAAGCCGAGAGTGAAGATGTCCTTGTCTGTCATTTCATTAGGCACGAATGACGAAGTCAAATGATCTGCACGCCAGCCGATGTCAAAGCTCGTTGAAAAAGGAATCATCTTGTCGGCATCGTTTCCTAAAAGTGTAGAAGCGTTGTCTTTAAATGCTATGAGCATACTTTCAAATTCTTGTAGCGTTGTTGGCGCCTGGAGATTGAGCTTCTTTAACCAATCCTCGCGCACGAAAGTATTAATACGGTTAAGGACATTCAAACGAGATTCCAATGCCCACAAGGTTCCTGAGTCAGGATCCTTGTCCCAATAGATGTTTGCTTCGGTTAGATAATCCCACATGTCTGGCAGAAGGTCTTTGTTTGCTTCGACAATGGGACCTAGGTCAAGGATACCACCCATATTGGCGTACGTTTGGATTGTTGGATAAGAGTAGGTGAGACCGATATCCGGCGCTTGATTCCCTGCCAAAAGGTTGTTAATTACCTCGCCCTCTGTCCAACGTGGAACAGGAACAAAAGTAACGTCTACATTGTGATCACGAAGCATTCCGTCTTTGATATATTGTGTATAAAAGTTGTCCTCTGGTTTGGTTCCCCCATCATTACCACGGTCATAAATCTCAACTGTAATCTTACGAGTGTCCTTGAATTTCAAATTGGAATTGAGACCTATCTCTTCTAGTCTTGCATCGTTGCTGTCCTCAGCGGTATTAGATGTAGGTGCTGGAGAAGCTGATGGCGCTGGTGAGGCTGATGGTGCTGGTTTGTCGCTGGTACATCCTGAAAGTGCTAAAGCAAGAGTAGTACTAATCGCCAGAATAGACACCGCTTTACGAAATCCCATGTTTGTTCCCCCTCATTTTTATTTACTATTTTGGATTAATCTATAAAAATTGACATAGCCAATTTTTATCATGCTTCAAAAACTAACCTTTTACCGCACCGATTGTAACACCGGAGATAAAGTATCTCTGTAGCCACGGATAAATGAGCAAAATCGGTACAGTTGCAAATATAACCGTTGCTGATTTAATCGTTTCAGACAGGCCTGGGCTTGAAAAGCCTTCCTGTGTAGCCACCTCAACACTACTGATACTATTAAGTATGTTGTAAAGCAGCAATTGTATAGGGAAGTAGGTTCTATCTGACATAAACATCAATGCATCCGAGAAACCGTTCCATCGACCTACTGCATAGAAAAGAGCCAACGTTGCAAGCACAGGAGTAGAAAGTGGTAGATAGATGCTGACGAGTACCCTAAGCGGTCCTGCTCCATCAAGTTCAGCGGATTCTCTAAGACTCTCCGGAATCCCAAAGAAGAAGCTGCGCATGATGATTACATAAAATACACTAATGGAGCCTGGCAGAATCAGTACTAACGGATTATTGAGCAAGTGCAGCTCTTTCAAAAGCAAATAGGTTGGGATTGTGCCTGCACTAAAGTACATCGTAAAGACAATAAGTGATATAATAAATTTTTTCCCTTTCAGGTTGTCATATATAAGCGGGTATGCACACATAACCGTCATAAACATGCACCAAAGTGTGCAGATCACGGTTAGTATTGCTGTCCACAACAACGCCCAAGTGTATTTGGAATCTCCAAGCACAGTCGCGTAAGCATCGAAATTAAGTCCTACAGGCAGAAGTAAAACTGAATTTTTCACCAAGGCATCCGCTGAGCTTAAGGATCGTGCTAATATATTCAACAACGGCAGGAGACAGACTAAAATACATAATATACAAAATAAAGCTATGATCCAGTCTCCGATTCTAGTACTTTTTGATTTAATCATGTTACATCCTCCCTCCTACCAGATGCCGCGTTCGCCAGATTTTTTTGCTAGAGCGTTTGCTCCAAACAAGAATATGACGCACACGATGGATTGAAATAAACCGACGGCAGTGGAGAGAGAAAATTGCAATCCACGAATACCGTTGTTGTATACGAATATGGAAATAACGTTAGAAACATCTGAGACAAGCTTATTACTTAGTGCGTAAGGTCTGTCAAATTCACTACCTAAAATGTGCCCTAGGCTTAGAATCAGCAATACAATGATCGTAGGACGAAGTCCTGGCAGCGTAATATGCCAAATTTTTCGTAAACGACTTGCTCCATCCACCGCGGAAGCCTCGTAAAGTTCTGGGTTAATCCCTGCAATGGCTGCCAGATAGATGATGGTATTCCAACCACAGCTTTGCCATATGCCCAGAAATATGTAGGTGACCACCCAATACGCAGATTCATTCAGAAAAGGAATTGATTCAAAGCCCATCTTGTTTATCATAATGTTGACAAGCCCAGTAGTCGGTGCAAAAAGCTGAAGTGCCATACCTGAAATGATAACCCATGATAAAAAATGTGGCATATATACAACTGTTTGGGTGAACTTCTTGAAACGTTTGAAGGCGAGTTCATTTAAGATAATGGCCAGAATAATAGGTGCAGGAAAGCCAAGCAGTAAGTCAAGAAAGTTAAGACCGATGGTGTTTCTAAGTGCATAAAGAAAGTCACGATTGGAAAAGGCCTTAATAAAATATTCGAACCCGTTATTTCCTGCCCATTCCATCTCCCAGGGACTTTTTACAATGCTATAGTTTTTGAATGCAATTTGAATGTAGCCCATGGGTATATAACGGAAAATGATAAAGAAGGCCATCGGGAGAAGCAGCATCAAATAGAGTACCCAGTAACGTTTAATATAGCTGAGCGATTTCCTTTTATCTGTAATTATCATATAGGTACCGCCTTACATATAAATTTTTCTTCCCTTTTCATCGTCAATTCCTGTTTTGCGATAGAAGAACGTATTCACTTGATCTCGCCACTCACGAGCATTGAGTAGTTGAAGTTTAACTCGCTCTTTCACCGAGTTAAGGGTTTCCTGTGGAACTCAGTTCTCCAGTCCTGCTGGCAGTTATACACGAAGCAGCGCCAAAAGGTCTAAACAGTGTAGCTAGTTCTGCCATGTCAGAAAGCAACGGTTCAGCAATCAGACCAACACTTACTTTGTTCACGTTCACATTGTTAATGCAAATTCCGTTAATTCCGATAGAGGCCATCAGTCGGGTATATTTTTAATTCTTTCTTCATCTCTTACTGCCGCCTGCGATCTCGAATCCATTTTCCTGCACTGATTCGCAAAGCTTTAGGCTCTAGACTAGATTTTGGCTGCAGCCAAGCATTGTATTCAGAATATATATATGTCCCGCGTGATCCATGAAGCACCTCTTTTAAATAAATTAAAGCGTTTTCATAAAATAAAAAATATAGGGTGTGAATTTAACATTTTATTCATATTAAGTTCATCGTGCAGCACCTATTGAGATAGCCAAAACACTTTTGTTCCTTAATACAATTTAGCATTGAAGGTACCTTTCGACAATAGTCTGAATATAGTTAACAATGGCTAATTAAAGATCATTTTTTCGCAAAAAAAAGACTAGCATACGCTAGTCTGGTTGATGTCTGAGACATTGTGATGGCGAATACCCTTTGATCATTTTAAATTGCTTGCGAAAGTGCGACAGATCGTTATACCCGCAACGCTCTGCGGCTTCGCTTACGTTACATTCGCTATTTTGCAGCATGTCCTCTACTTGGTTAATTCTCGTTTTCGTCAAGTATTGATTGACCAGTATTCCCGTTTCATTTTTAAATAGTGTCCCAAAGTATACCTTATTGAGCCCTACCAGATTTGCAATCTCTTTTACAGAAACATTGCTCGCGTAATTTTCAGATATATAGTTGATAGCCTTTTTCACCCGATAGTCTATGCTTGTGGGGTCTTTTTTTAAGAGAATCAGCTCAAACAATCTGTGAATAATGACAAGCATCAGACCTCTCGTTCTTGTGTGATACCCAATTTCCTTACGAACCCAGGCATTGGATAGCTCACGAAAGAGCCCGATGAGGTCGCTTTTAATCCCAATGTGCGTCAGCAAAGGAAAAGGCAGAGGAAGGTCGGATAGTTGTCCGTTCATTTCATAGAGTGTGAAGTTAGCGGAGTACAAGTTCATAAGATCATCGACGTTGCATTGGGCCATACGAATACTTCCACGTGGAATGCAAAGAAGATCACCGCGCTTCACCTCGTATTGTACCCCATTAATGATATAGATTCCTTTACCTTCTATGACATAAGTGATGTCACAAAATGATATTTCATTTTGTGCGATTTCCCATGTTGGTGTGCACTTTCTATATATTAAATAGCCGATATCTGGAACTAAGAAGTCGTTAATTTCCACTGACAAATTGATCTTCCTCCCCCAAATAATACCTTTAATTTATACCCTATTACTATAGTTCAACCTTGTCAATAAAAAATGTCGACGTTATAAATAAATCATAAATAACTGTCAATATATGAGGGACCAATCAAGCAATTAATCCAAGTTCTTGTCGATATTGGAATGGGGGTTCCCATTAATCGCCAAACCACAGGACATCATGGATATGCAGTTGCAACAAGCAAAACCTTATTATGCTAACATGACCGCATCCGATCTGCGCGACATGAACCTGATTGATTCGGGCCTCGTTTCGATGCAGCTGATGCTTGTTGCCCGAGCTCACGGATATGACACCAACCCGATGGCCGGTTATGAAAAGGACCAAATCGCTGAAGCTTTTGGCCTGGACAAAGACCGGTTCCAACCGGTCATGTTGATCTCGATAGGAAAAGCAGCCAAAGAGGGCTATCCTTCCTACCGCCTGCCAGTTGAAACGATTACAACTTGGGCATAATCAACAGTAAACAGTTATTCTCAAAGATTAAGATAACTATGGATGTTGTTATTCATAATTATCATTCAACTGGGTACGATCATTTTTCTTGGCTGCCGTTACGATCACCTTTTCCGGGGTCACGCCTTGCTCATCGACGTAATCGATCTATTTTTCAAGCCTTTCCCCTCTCCTTCTTCCTCTCTGTTTTCTTCATAAGAAAAGACAAACACACGAAGGAAATTGGGTGGGAATGGATCGTCAACTCAATCAGTAAATCAAGGCGATCAACTTAACGTTTGCGCAACAACCTTCACGACGCAGCGCTTATTAATTCCTCGCTTTTCCCCGTAGCCGCCCGGCTTTGTTAGCGTCGAGCGGCAGCTTACTTAGCAGCCAGGCTGGACAACCTGACTACCTGCGGGTCGTGATGGGGGGCTTCAGGACGGACTTCACGCCAAGATGATCCGTCGCGCCCTTGCGAGATTGCCGATCAGCTCAGCACGGGTCTGGTGCGCGTGCGCAGCCCAAGCTGGCTGGCCGGGACCGCTGCGCCATGACTCGCTCAGCGGACTGTTGTCGACAGTATCGAAACCGAACTGATCGTACAGCCGCATCACGAGTTCCGTGGCTTCAGGAAAGTTGCTCGAGACCGACAACGCATGGCGGTCGGGGGCGCCAGCTGGTCTGCCCGAAATGAAGAGGCGGGCGGCTTGGATGTGGGTGAAGGCCTTCGCCACCTTCGAGGTAGGAAGGTGCTTCTGGCGGAGCTCATGAACTGTCTTCTCACCAGAGTCGATCACGGGGAAATGGCCATCGCGCCAAGGCATGTAGTTGTTCGTGTCGAGCACGATCTTGCCAGTAAGCTGCTCCACAGGCATGTCGTTGACCAGCTTGAGGGGGACGGCCACGACGACAAAGTCACCAGCCTCGGCAGCGCCGGTCGCAGTCGCGGCGCGCGCTGACGGGCCGAGCTCGTCAATGAGGTCCTTCAACGTCTCGGGTCCTCGTGAATTGGCAATGACGACCTCATACCCGTTCGCGATCGCCGCACGTGCGATCTGGCTGCCGACCTCGCCCGCGCCAATGATGCCGACTACTTTCATGGGTACGTACCTTTCGTGCCTACCATTTCCTCGCTTTTCGCCCAAAGCCGCTCGGCTTTGTTAGCATCGAGCGCATACGACCTTACGCCGTCGGCAAACGGGTTAGGCGAGTCATCGATCTGCGCGACCGTACAATCTTCGAGATAGCGTCCGCCGATTTCGTCTTTGTCAGCCACGACTGCGGCCCAGACCGACGTTGCGGCTGCCTGTGCGATTTCTTTGAGCTCCGCTGGCGGAAGACCCGCTTCGGCGCGAGCTTTACCAGCGTTCTCGAAAAGACCCTGCAAGTCTTCCTGCGAGAAATGGCGCGGGAGATCGGTAAGACTATTCCCGGGCATCACCGAGGCAGCTCGGATGCCACGATTGCGATGCCGTTTATCGAATTCCGCTGCGAAGAGAGTAGTGGCCGTTTTCGATCGGCCATAGGCGACAAACGGGTCGTATTCCTGTTGCTCGAAATTCGGATCGTCCAAGTCAACATCGGCGACGCGATGAGCTTGGGACGACAGCATCACCAAGCGCCCGTTATCAGCGAGCACCGGCTCGATCCGATTGATCAAAGCGAAATGACCAAGATAGTTCGTCCCGAACTGGAGTTCGAAGCCGTCGACCGTCCGACCGAACGGGGTTGCCATGACGCCAGCGTTGGCGATGATGGCGTCGAACCGCTGGCCGTTGGCCAACAGTTTATCCGCGCAAGCACGAACGCTTTGCAAGGATGCGAGATCGAGCTCGATCAACTCTAGGCTGCCGCCTCCTTGCGCCGCGGCGTCAAGGACCGATGAAGTGGCCGCCTCGGCTTTAGCGAGGTCTCTGACCGTGCCGACGACGCTGGCACCGTGAGAGACCAGTGAACGGGCGGTTTCGAGGCCAATGCCCGATGATGCACCCGTAATGAGAATTCGATTTCCCTTGAGATCAATGCCGGAAAGCACCTGATCCGCAGTTGACTTTGCACCGAATTTTCTAGTCATATATTTTCTCCTTTAAATGCGTATTTTTTAATTTAGAAGCTTTACTCTTTATCGGCCTGGGCTTTGACATACCGATGCTGAGCGCTTCTCTGCATCAGTTTGGCAGGTACCCATGCATGGGCACCTGCTCGGACAGGCTTAGATTCCGATACCGCCGGCTATATTGAGAGTTTCACCGGTGATGTAACCCCCATGTGGTCCGGCGAGGTAGCAGACGGCTTCTGCCACCTCTTCAAGGGTTGCAAAGCGACGGATCGGATGCATGTCTAGGAAGGTTTCAAGGGGTGGAAGATGATCGGCCACTTCCTTGTTCATCTCCGTGGGCATGACGCCCGGCTGCAGGACATTTACAGTGATATTGCGGGGGCCGAGGTCGCGGGCGATGCCCCTCGCATATCCGGCGAGCGCTGCCTTTGTTCCGGCGTAGTCGGCGACTCCTCTAAAGGGTACGTAATCGCCGAGTCGAGAGCCGATAAAGATTATGCGACCTCCGTCCGCTAATTTGAGTGCAGCCGCGCGGGTATTGGCGATCGAACCCATGACATTGACTTGCCACTGACGATTGTATTTTTCCTCGTCTAAGCTGGGGTCATCTACCATCTGGCCCTGGATCGCGATGGCGGCGTTGTTCACGAGGATGTCGAGCTTGCCGAATTCGGCAAGCACCGAGTTAATTAAGGGCTTGGCGGAAGATAGGTCCGCTTGGTCGCTTTTGATTGCCAATGCACGAACCCCCTTGGCCTTCAGCTTCTCTACGACAGCCTCCGCCTTTTCGGCCGAAGCCAAGTAGCTGATCGCAACATTAGCTCCGTGATCAGCAAACGCTTCAGCCATAGCGGTGCCAAGGCCGCGCGAGCCGCCCGTAATGAGGACGACCTTGCCCTTCAATGATTGCTGCATTAAAAAACCTCCTTCAATAGATTTTTACAGATAAAGAGCCTCTTTATACGTCGCTGGACACTTTCGCACTGGTGATCGGCGGATTATCATAACGATCATTACGTAATTGATGTTATACAATTTAGAACGCTATGTCAATAACATGATGACCATTACGTTAAGTTGTGGTTTATATTTTTCCGCACACTATCAATCGTCAATTGCAGCGATGTTAAGTGACGTCAAGTTAGGATCATGCGTTGCGCTCTGGGAAGGGCCATCAGCTCGAGCCGAGTCTAGCACATGATGTGTGACACAAGATCCACACTTTTTGTCGATCGTGCACTGACGCAGGTCATTGCCCGATCGACTGGTAGCGATTTGTAACGTGTGTTATGATAATATAAAAAAAAGAGGAGATCTGACTCATGGGACGTAAGCGCGAATTTGATGTGGATGAGGCACTGGACGCGGCGCTTTGCGTGTTTTGGCGCAAAGGCTATGAGGGCGTGTCGTACACCGACCTGACGCAGGCCACGGGTGTCGAACGACCCGCGCTCTACTTGGCATTTGGCAACAAGGAAGCGTTGTTCCGCCGAGTTCTGGCGCGCTATTATGAGGACTACCTGGATTTCATCCCGGTGGCGCTGGAGCTGCCGACCTCGCGGGAGGTGGCCGCACATATCCTCCTTAGAGCGGCCGAATTAAATACTCGTTACCCGGATCGCAAAGGGTGTCTAGGTGTCCACGGCGCCTTGGCTGGTACGGACGATGCCGAACCTATTCGACGTGCCTTGATCGATGCGCGTGCAGACGGAGAGTCGTCGCTGCGCAATCGCTTCGAACAGGCAAAGCAAGAGGGTGATCTGCCGGAGACTACTAACTGCGCTGCGCTAGCTGCATTTGTGCTGGCGGTGCTCCACGGTATGGCTGTTCAAGCCAAGGCCGGCTTCAGTCGCGACATGTTAGAGGCTGTTGTTGAGCAAGCGCTCTCCACCTGGCCTGCCGGCAGTTCCACACTTTCTGGAAAGTCATCCTAAACCTTAGTGCAGAAGAATATCGTTATGCAAAAACGCAAACTTGGCAGTCATAACCCCCATGTCTCGACAATCGGCCATTGTGCCACGGAGTTCCATCAGGCATATGGCTCCACCGACGAGTAGGACGGACTAAAAACCATTCATCGTCTATATAAATTGAACGTGGCCCTGTTCGATACCGCCGAGCATTATGGCTGGGGAGAGAACGAGAAGTTTTTCGGTCGAGCCGTGAAAGGTATCCGCAACGAGATTACAATCGCCACCAAGTTTGTCATTACTCTGGAGTACGGCACCGAAAGATGTCCCGGACAATCTGAGAGGTCACGGAGAGCAACTTTCACTATCTCGACACTGACGATCTCGACATTCTCTATCAGTACCGACCTGCTGACCTGGACGTTCGCAGCGGAATGGTCGGCACGAGCAGATCTGGCTGGCTTGTGCAATGTTGATCGTTCTTATATTTCGATGAAATGAACCTTCTGTTACCGAAAGCTTCATCCCATCTCTAATGCCGATCCAATACAGGTATTAATGCTCCAGTGAAATCCGTGCATTGATCGCTACTTCATACCCCAACAACAGCGGATACCATTCTGAAGGTATTGTTTCTTGCAACTTACCCTGTAAGCTAATTTGCTAGAGTCTTGCCACGCTAACTTCCGACAATTGATTAATCGCTCCAATGTGCTCATAAAATCGGGCTTCAAAGGATGGCCTTGCCCAATCTGGAATGCGGTATCTCACTTCCTGCTTTACCCTTTCTTTTATCGGTTAGTACTAATTGTCCCCATGCAAATAAGTGTGTAACTCCCCACCCAACCTCCACCAATCCCGCTCCTCCTGACTCCCACAAGGCTTCCTAGCCTTTCCTCCTATCTTCCCCCTATTCCAAAAAACAATTTAAGTTTGATATGAAAGCCGAAAAAAGACACGAGAAAATACAAAGAATCGAGGCAAAACAGAGAAAAAAGCCGATCGAGATTCAGGAGTAAATCCCGAAAATCGGTCAGCTCAGCGGCAAACTTATTTTGATGAGTGGCAGACTCAAATGAAAGTCTACAGTTGTCCTTTTTTGAACATCAGTTCATCCTCATAAAATATTAATTAGTATTAGTATTGGCAATTAAGATTTAATATAGAACAAAAAAAAGCGGCACAAAAAGAGCGATGTACCTGTTGTACACCTTGCTCTTCTTGTGCCGCATGGCTAGAAGCGATACCTTTACCGTCAGAATGTGTTGACGACCGTAACTATTCCCATTTGAAGTTTTCAATAAATATCATTTACCAACATTAATGTCTCTGTACAACCACATAACATCACTACATCCCTCTACTCCACAGTCACGCTCTTCGCCAAATTTCTTGGCTTATCCACATCATTACCACGTGCTAGTGAAGCATAGTACGCAAGCAGTTGTAGTGGCACTACGGATAGAGCTGGTGCCAATAGAGGTAACGTCTTCGGTATAGCAAAGACTTGATCTACGGATTTCAGTAGCGTCTGTACGTGTTCTTCAAACGTAATAGCCATAATATCTGCACCACGTGCACTGACTTCCTTGATATTGCTCACTGTTTTTTCAAGAACGGATTCCTGAGTTACTAAGGCAATCACAGGAATTCCTTCTTCGATCAGAGCTAGTGTTCCGTGTTTCAGTTCACCTGCTGGGTAAGCTTCGGAATGGATGTAGGAAATCTCCTTAAGCTTCAAAGATCCTTCTTGAGCCACTGCAAAGTCTATTCCACGGCCAATGAAGAATAAATGCTCATGTTCAGCAATTTGTTCAGCATAGGCTTTAATAGATTCAGCTTGTGCCAACATCCCATCCAACTGCTCTGGCAATGCCTGCATCGCTTTAATGATTTCAATAACAGCTTCTGGTGTCTGTGTGCCACGAACTTCAGCTAAATACAATCCAAATAAATAGAATGCGATCAATTGGGACGTGTAAGCTTTTGTAGAAGCAACGGCAATTTCAGGACCAGCCAGCGTTACGATGACATCATCTGCATCTCGAGCAATAGAGCTACCTACCACGTTAGTAATGGCTAATACATGAGCACCATTAGCTCTCGCCTCACGTAATGCTGCGAGTGTATCTGCCGTTTCTCCTGATTGGCTAACCACAATGACTAAAGTATCCTGGGATACGATAGGTGAACGATAGCGGTACTCTGAAGCGACATCTGTCTCCACAGGAATACGCACCAACTGTTCAATGACATTACGCCCTACTAGCGCAGCATGGTAAGCCGTTCCGCAAGCAATAATCTGTATATTGCGTATATTTAATATTTGCTCATGAGTTAGATTCAACTCTGGAAGGATCACCTTCTCACCTTTCGCATCAATCCGTCCACGCATGGTGTCCCGGTATGCTTTAGGCTGCTCGTGAATTTCCTTCAACATGAAGTGCTCGAAACCGTCCTTTTCTGCTGTTACAGCATCCCAATCGACATGAATCATTTCCCGAGCAATAAAGTTCCCTTCGATTGTCATTAATTCGACGGCATCTTGAGTCAATACGGCCATTTCACCATCATTAAGAATATACATATTACGCGTATATTGGAGAATAGCTGGAATATCAGAACCGATAAAGTTCTCTCCTTCTCCAAGACCAATAATTAGTGGGCTTGCTTGACGAACTGCAACGATTTTATCAGGCTCGTACTCCGTTAATACTCCCAACGCGAAGGCACCACGCATATAAGTGATCGCCTTTTGCACTGCTTTAACAATATCACCATCATATTCACGAGAGATTAGATGAACAATAATTTCGGTATCCGTCTCCGACGTAAATGTATGACCTTGTTCAATCAATTCATCCTTCAAATCCAAATAATTCTCAATAATTCCATTATGAACAACCGAGAACTTTTGACTTTCATCCGTATGTGGATGTGAATTAGCATCCGACGGTTTACCATGGGTTGCCCAACGTGTGTGACCAATCCCCGCTGTTCCAACTAACGGCTCATTCTCAAGCTTAGCCTCTAAGTTAACTAGACGTCCTTGTGCTTTGACTACCTCAAGACCTTTATCTGTAAACACAGCAATTCCTGCTGAGTCATAACCTCGATATTCTAACTTCTGCAATCCCTCGACCAAAACCGACTGAGTATTCTTGTTACCTATATATCCGACAATACCACACATATATTAATCCCCCGTTCACTTTTATATTAATTTAGTATAAAAGTGTACGAGCCTTCTGTGCGGCATGTACAAGAATGCACAACTATCATTGTCATTGTATTAAATTATAGTACAAGTTCAAAAAGATGACTTTTTGAACTTCTTTTCATACAAAGTTTAGTCACAAATGTGCATTCTAGTTCAATACCGCTGCTTAATACCCGCACACTTATGATTCAGATTTACTACGTAGCACCCATCACAACGTTGTATGAACAGTCGCCCGCTCATTTTCCGTTAATGATTCACGGCTCTGGTGCATCACCGGGAGGTCCCCGCCGAACATTTCGAACACCCCCACCTCGTCAACTTGAACTGCCGTTGTGATCAAGTACAGACATAGATATTATGTACCTATATCATGAATCCATCTCACATCCCGCGCTAGTCAAGTTCTGGCGCTTTAAACAATTTAACCTTCTACCCTCTCTTTCTATATTTGAATGATATCCGTTTATTATATGCATGTTGAGCTCATTTGGCAATGTCAAATGACAGGAAACACAAGAAAAGGCCGATGAAACATGGCAAATTCGTTTCATCGGCCCTAGTACATATGACTTTTTGAACAACCTTTTTGAACTTCCTATCTTATACTAATTCTCGCTTTACAACCTCAACAATACTAGCTACATAAGCATCCAGGCTTTCTTTATCAGGACCTTCAGCCATGACGCGAATCAATGACTCGGTACCAGAAGCACGTACAAGAACTCGACCATTGTCTGCCAATTGTTCCTCAACGTAAGTGATCGCTTCTTGGATCGCTTTATTTCCTTCATAATTCGTCTTGTCCTCTACACGTACATTCACCAATACCTGAGGATACTTTTTCATCAACATTTTGGCTTCGCTAAGTTTCTTACCAGATTGCTGTAATGTATCTACAAGTTGAATCCCAGTAAGCAGACCATCACCTGTCGTATTATAATCTAGGAAAATAACATGACCAGACTGTTCTCCGCCTAAGTTGTAGCCACCTCTTCGCATTTCCTCCATCACATAACGATCACCTACTGCTGTCTTGAATGTGCTCAATTGAAGCTTCTCACAAGCTTTATAGAACCCAATATTACTCATGACCGTCGAAACGACCGTATTATCCTTCAATTTACCGTTGGCCTTCATAGATTCTCCACATATGCACAGAATAAAGTCACCATCTACTTCTTCTCCTGTTTCATCAATTGCAATAAGTCTATCCGCATCACCATCAAAGGCCAACCCTAAATCCGCTTGATGTTGCAGCACAGCTTCTCTAAGGTTCTCTGGATGCGTCGAACCACAATGATCATTAATGTTCAGACCATTCGGTTCTGATCCTATCGTAATCACTTCGGCTCCAAGATCACGAAATAATTGCGGTGCAAGTTCGTAAGCCGCACCATTCGCATTATCCAGTACAATTTTCATCCCAGCGAAAGAGTGTGTTACCGTAGTTTTCAAGAACTCCAAATATTTAAATTTAGACTCATTATCTACGATCACATTTCCTAGATCTGCCCCAACAGGACGTGGTAAAGAATCTACCTTAGCATCCATTAACGCTTCAATCTCGAGCTCTGTTTCATCCGATAGTTTGAATCCATCACCGCCGAAGAACTTAATACCATTATCTTCAACAGGGTTATGTGAAGCAGATATCATCACACCAGCATCTGCCTTTAATAATCTAGTTATATAAGCTACTGCTGGTGTAGTCACTACTCCTAAACGAATAACATGTGCTCCTATGGACAATAGACCCGCTACTAAAGCAGATTCCAACATAAGTCCTGAAATCCGAGTATCCATTCCGATAACGACCGTTGGTTTCTCCACATTGTTAGTAAGTACATACCCACCACAACGCCCAATACTATAAGCCAATTCAGCTGTTAGTTCTTTATTAGCAACTCCACGTACACCATCTGTTCCAAAATATTTCCCCATAATTTTCTCCTTTTTGTATCAACTCTTCTAATTCATGTTGTCCCATTTAATCAACATGATGCCATGCTGTTATATATTATTCTGAATAATCTCAGTAGTCGGCTCCGTTTGCTCTTCTTCATCTATACTTGGATTACTTTCAGGTGGTACATTTTCATCAGAATCATCATTCCCTGGGTCCTTCGTATCGTTCTTCCCATTAGGTTCAGTAGCTGGCGTTTCCGTATCATTAATAGTTGGCGTCGAAATCTTATCTTTAACTTCTACTGTCGCCGTCAGGGAATCTTGCTTTACAAGTGAAATAGATTCTGGAAGGCTCACTATAAGTGGAACCTCATGAATGCCTGACTTTAAATGATTCGCACTTGCAACTACTTTAATATCTGAAACTTGTAGATTATGAAGTAATGTATTAGCGCCCGTTAAAGTCAGACTTAACGATTTCCCCTCTGGTTTCACAACAGTTACTTGCGTGTCACCACTTGCATCTTCAATTTCAATCGGTATGTTATCCATCGTTATTTGATCTATTGCTTCTAGATCAACCCCAATTTCAACCTCAACTTGAACTACGTTAGGCTCAATTCTCTCCACACCTGTAGGTGGGACCAAGTTCACACTAATCGTAGACTTGCCTTCCTTATCAAGTGTACTAAGATCTACTGTCACAGCATCCAAAGACTCTATTTGTGATAATACATCCTTAGGCCCGTATATGGTAGCTTCACCTATATTAGGTTGTATTCTTGATAACACCAAACCTTCAGGAAGATTACCCTTATACTGAATGTTCAATGAGACGCTCTTTGATGGTGCGATCAATGGAATTTGAATGGCAACTTCATCTGGCTCAATGACAGCACCTTTTACTTCCTGTCCATTACTATCTAGAGCTATCAACTTCATCTTTTTTACATGGATCGTATCCTTATCCCCATCGAGTTTAACCGTACCTTGCACTTTAACCACTCTTTCTATCTCACTGTCTGGTAAAGTCACCTGTACAGTATTAGGCTCAATCAAGAATTCTCCCAAAGTATACCCTTCATACACAGCTCCCGTCGTAACTACAGTGACCGGAAAGGTATCCTTTATTTTCTTCTCAATCGTCACAGTTACCTTCGAAGGACTCATCGTTACGAGCTCCACACCCGAAGGCAGTTCATACGAAAGAGGTACAGTAAATGTTCCGTCAATAATTTCGCTAAGATCCAATGTTACTTTGTAATCATCATTAAATATAGACGTTATGGCTGACCGTTTACCCTTAACTTCAATTCTTACCCTGTCTATATCTAGACTATTCAATACATATAAGGAGTCATCTAAGCCAAAAGGTTGCACTTTGACATTCTCAATAATTGTTGTATCTATGGATGAAGTTGGTGTCGGTGTAACATCGTCGGTATGTACCATAACCCACAATAAAATACTGACTGCAACAGCAAGAATTTTAACCATCGTATTATTCTTAATCCATCTATCCATTATTGTCCTCCCCCCTTCCGTTTCCAGAAAGCAGGGCGTTTTTCTTTACCATTTGATTGTGGACGTAATTCTTCATATAACTTCGATATCAAGGACTCTTCCTTAATATCTCTAACGACTTGACCATCCATTGCCAATGATATCTGTCCAGTCTCTTCTGAAACAATGACAGAGATGGCATCGCCTACCTCACTAATTCCAATGGCTGCGCGATGACGAGTTCCCAATTCTTTGCTTATAAAAGGATTCTCTGAAAGCGGTAAATAACATGCCGCTGCTGCAATTTGATTAGATTGTACAATCACCGCACCATCATGTAGTGGTGTGTTCGGTGTGAACACATTAATGATCAGTTCCGAGCTAATCAAAGAGTTCATCGGTATACCTGATTCAGTATATTCATTTAGGCCTGTTTCACGTTCGAAAACAATTAATGCCCCTATTTTTCTACGTGCTAAATAATTAACGGCTTTAATAACTTCACCTATTAATTTAGTAAACTCTTCATCCTCTGCAGATGTTCGTCCAATAAATTTCCCTCGCCCTAATTGTTCCAGACCCCGCCGTAACTCAGGTTGAAAGATAATAAAGATAGCCAATACCCCAAATGTAAATACCTGGTTCATAAGCCACTTCAACGTATAAAGGTCAAACCATGTACTGAGTGCCCATATAATAACTAAGACAAGAATTCCTTTTAACAACTGAATAGCCCTTGTCCCTCTAACCAGCAAAATAGCATGGTAAATAACATATGACACTATAGCGATATCAATAATATCCTTCACGGAATCTTTCCAAGTGATGTCAGTGAAATAACTCATACTAAGGCCCCCGTTTATTCCTTCAATAAGGTAGTTCTCTCTCTTTATGATATCCCTAATCTCTAGGTTATAACGATCTACCTCATGATGCAAGCAAAGGTTAACAAAAAGCGACTAAAATATCCAATTTACTCTAAAATATAAGGATAAAGTATAAGTTCTACTCTATACTTTATCCTTATATTTTAACTTCATGTATAACAAGGCACCTTAGCTATTAGTTTTGGAACATTAACGATAAGCAACTTCAGCGAACACATTTGAAATTTTGTACCAAATCCAATCTAATGCTCGGTCAATGCTTTTTATATTCCCTGATATTTGAGCTGTAGAGGCCGTATATAACGAACCATCAATGACAGTCAAATTGCCTTCAACACTTCCAAATACTTCTGCCTTCCCATTCTCTATTGTTAAGTCCCCTGAAATGACGTTCCCTTCAGGTACAATCACTGTATTCCCTTCAATAATGACCTGGTCTAAATCATTCCCTTGGATCACCAATTGACTATTCTCGTTAAATACATTAATAACGCTAAGCAACATCACTACCAAAAACAATGCAGCAGCAGTTACTGCTGGATGTCTCTTCATCCATTTAACCCAAATCTGCGGTTCCTTAGTTTCTGGAAGAGTATTCAGAATGCGCTCCGTTAGTTCCTTGGATGCAGTAGGAATATGTTGTGGAAGACAATACAACATCATATCTGTCTGTTCAAGTTCATTAAAGCGCATGCGACATTGATCACAAGACAGCAAGTGTGACTTCAGCATCAAACCTTGTTCCTTGGATAAATCGCCATCTAGGTAATCATGTATTAAAGAGACGGCTATTTTGCATTCCATATGAGCCAGTCCTTTCAATCAATCATTTTATATCGCTTAACCAGTAAAGCTCGATAACTTACATACGCAGCAGATTCTTAGATGTTTCAAAAAAGAACAGAAAGTTAAAACTTTAATTCTAATTTCTTGCGCAGAAACTCTCTTCCGCGATGCACACGGGTCTTGATCGTTGTAACTGGTATATCTAATACATCACTTATTTCTTGTAAAGACATTTCTTGAAGATATCTTAGGATCATCACAGATTTATACTTAGGCGGCAAGCTTTCGATAGCATCATAAACTGTCTGCTTTGTCTCTGAGATCATAAATTCACTTTCAGGCGTGCGATCATCACTTGGAAGCATGGAATACCCATCCAATCCTTCTTGATCATTCATATCAGCGTCTAGCGAATATGTAGGTTTTCTTTTCCTCAAGCGATCAATGGAAAGGTTCGTTGCAATCCGATAAATCCAAGTGGAGAATTTCTGATTAGGATCATATCGATCCAAACTTTTAAACACACGCAAAAAAGTCTCCTGAACGACATCCTCTGCTTCATGACGATTGTTCAACATTCTATAGCCTAAATAATATATTTTATCTTTATACAACTCAACAATTTCTGCAAATGCCTGCTGATCGCCTTTTAGCGCAAGCATTGTTAATCTTTTCTCTAATTGATCCAACGTGATTCCCCCAGACTTGCTGATGGGTATTAATAGGTTCATAGAACAACACTAGAATAGTAATCCATGTCTGTTCAAAAAGCAATACCACTTCCATTAACAATAACATATTAATCAGAAAAGTGCCTTGCGTTGTTCTTCGTTAAAGAATAATTACCTTCAGCATTCACTATTAGGTACATTAAGTACATCTAAATTCAACCCAATCCCTCTGAAGCTAACTTTAGTTGCATTGAGTACATCTAATTTACTGGAAATTCCACTTTTCAGTGTTATCGCCACTCTTACATCAGCACTCTTTGCAGATATGGATAGACTTTTGAAAATCATAAAGGTTAGAGCACACAGCCCTCCAATAAACTTATCTTGTCTATTATGTGAACAAAGGTCGAGACCCCCATTGGGATTCTCGACCTTTGTACTTTATTCAGCATTCATACTACTTATTTCATCAACCCGTATTCCGAAGCCCCGCAGCAATACCATTGATCGTCAGAAGAACTTCGCGCAGTAACTCAGGATTATCTTCACCCTGATCACGGAATTCACGTAATTCACTGATAAGCTGAACTTGTAGATAACTAAGCGGATCAACATACGGATTACGAAGTCGAATAGACTCTTGGATAACAGGAACATTATCTAGTAATTCCTTTTGTCCCGTAATTTGTAGAATAAGCTCTGTTGTTAACTTATATTCATCTTTAATTAGGCTAAAGATACGTTCGCGGTAGGATTCTTCCTTCGTCATATTAGCATATTCTTGAGCAATCAATAGATCTGCCTTAGACATCGCCATTTGTAATGTATCAACAAGTGATGTAAAGAATGGGAAATGTGAATACATATCTTGAAGGACCTTAAGATTGTCCTCTTTACCTTGGTAGTAGCTTTGCAAGCCAGTACCTGCAGCATACCAAGCAGGAAGTAAATAACGACTCTGTGTCCATGCAAATACCCAAGGAATAGCACGTAGATCTTCAAATCGGTCACTATTCTTACGTTTGGCAGGACGGGAGCCAATGTTAAGCTCTCCAACCTCGGAAAGCGGTGTTGATTCTTTAAAGAAGGTTAGGAAATCCGGATCGCGGAATATTAAATCCTGATATTTCTCAAGAGAGACCTCAGAAATCCCCTTTGCGATCGCATCCCACTTCTCTTCTTGCTCTTCAGTAAGCATATCATCAGAGCAACGTGCATGTATTGCGACTGTTACTAGCGCAGATGTCGCCTGCTCTAAGCTACGATAAGCTATACCTTGTAATGAATAGCGTGAGGAAATGACTTCTCCCTGCTCAGTAATCTTAATTCCGCCACCTACTGTAGAGGCTGGTTGAGCCAGAATACTGCGGTTAAGCGACATTCCACCGCGTCCTAAAGCACCGCCACGTCCATGAAAAAACTTCAGTTTTACATTGAATTCATCCGCCACTGCTGTAATTTTCTTCATAGCTACACGTAGTTCCCAGTTCGCTGTAACTGCTCCGCCATCCTTGTTGCTGTCCGAATATCCTAGCATAATCTCTTGTAAATCGCTCATCTCAGCAACACCGTCACGATAAATAGGTAAACTGAATACTTGTCTCATAATATCTGGTGCTGCAAATAAATCATCGATCGTTTCAAATAATGGCACTGCCTGAAGAGTACAAGTAATGGACTGATCTTCATTTCGACGGAAAAGACCCACTTCTTTTGCAAAGACCATCACTTCTAGAATATCACTAGCACCTTCAGCCATACTGATCAAATACTTCGTAATGCAATCCTTACCGAACTCCTGTTGTGCATCGTAAATGACACGGTATACATCCAGGCATTCCTTCGTACTCTCACTATACTGATGATAAGTAGATGTAATCGGTCTAGGATCATTCAATATATTATTGAGTAGAGAAATCTTCTCATCCTCAGATAGTTCAGCATAATTATCCACAATATTCATGTTAGCCAATACTTCAGTCATTGCTTTCTCATGTTCCTGACTATGTTGTCGAATATCTAGTGCCGCTGTATGGAACCCGAATAATTCTACTTGTCGAATCAACTTCTTAATATGCGTATCTGCAATGAAGTCTGCATAATGATGGCGCAAGCTACGATCAATAATATTTAGATCTGCAATAAATTCTGCTGGTGTTGCATATCGCTCTTTCGAACCTTTCTTGCTATCGTCAAGCACATTATTAATCTTAGTCATCATGTAGACAAGCTTAACACGATAAGGTTCATTACAGTTATGCCACATGTTCTTCTTATTTAAAGAAATGACAGATTGATCTTGAGCAATCGATTCTTCAAGTTCATCCGAAACTGTAACAATCGTTGTGCTAAAACTCAAGTACTGCATAAATTCTTTCATAATGCGCTCGTATTCACGTATAACTAACTTTCGTTGTATAGAGAGTGTTTTCCACGTAATATCTGCGGTAACGGATGGATTCCCATCACGATCTCCACCAATCCATGAACCGAACTGAAGATACGTTGGAACATGCCAATGTTGGCCTGGAAAGTACTTACCTAAACATCGCTCTAATTCTTGATAAACATCCGGAAGGACATGAAAGAGTGTCTCTTGGAAATAATACATACCATTTTTAACTTCATCCAAAACGGTTGGTTTACGATCTCTCAATTCATCTGTTTGCCATAAGGTAATAACCTCATTTAACAGCTTCACACGTAGTTGTTCACGTTCGCGGAAAGTAAGTGTTGGATTATCTAATAGCATTACATCTTCTGAGATCCGTTTATGAATATCTAAGATCGCTCTCCGCATAGCTTCTGTAGGATGAGCTGTCATGACCAATTCAAGTGAAAGACCCTCTATAATTTCTTTAACTTCTTCATATGAGAAATTACGTTCTTTCAATTCTTGTATGGCGCTTTCAATAGAACCTGGTTGGATCGTTTCTCCAGCAGAACGCTCATAATCACGTTTTCTACGAATACGATGGTTCTGTTCAGCTATATTGACTAGCTCAAAGTAGATTGCAAATGCTCGTATTACCTGGTGGCGTGTTTCTGGTTTTAATGTACTAATCGTTTCTTTAAATTCAGCGTATACTTCAGATACATACTCAGATCTCAAAGACTTGCTTGTTTCACGAATCTTCTCCACGATCTCTAGAAGTTCATTTCCACCTTGATGGACTAATACTTCCCCCAGAATGTTTCCAAGAAACCGTACGTCACGTCGTAGCAGGTTGCTTGAGTTACTTTTGCTGGCGCTAACCATAAGTTCAGTCATGGTACTCCTCCCATCTTCTCCCGATTCAATTACTGTCTATTTTTAACCTTCCTACCATCATACAATAAAATAAGATTAAAATCTTTATATTTCTTTAAATAAAACTCGAATTTATGCATTAATATTAAATTAATTTGAATTTTAATACAAAATTATGAAAACCAATACATATATAGAAGCTTGATTTGTAAGGTTTTTCCTTGGAATATTTGTTTTAACCAAGCACATTCAGAACATATTTATACATATTGAATAAATTATACATTTTACACGCGCCACCACAAATTTCTACATATTTATCTATTTTATATAGTATCCTATTGCTAGCTCAAAATATTCATGGAAATATGTTCATCACTTTGAATATACCAACAAGCTTATATTCTCAAATAAATATGTTAACGCAAAATAACTCTTAAAATTCAAGAGTTATGAATAAATATATTTGGAGCGGGTGATGGGAATCGAACCCACGCTATCAGCTTGGAAGGCTGAAGTTCTACCATTGAACTACACCCGCGTAAAGAAGAATCGGGACGACACGATTCGAACATGCGACCCCCTGGACCCAAACCAGGTGCTCTACCAAGCTGAGCTACGTCCCGAAATGTATAAATGGTGCGCCCTAAGAGATTCGAACTCCTGGCCTTTTGATTCGTAGTCAAACGCTCTATCCAGCTGAGCTAAGGGCGCAAATAAAATGGAGCGGACGACGGGAATCGAACCCGCGACCCTCGCCTTGGCAAGGCGATGCTCTACCGCTGAGCCACGTCCGCATAAAGATGGTGCGCGTAGAGGGACTTGAACCCCCACGTCGTGAAACGCTAGATCCTAAGTCTAGTGCGTCTGCCAATTCCGCCACACGCGCACACTTTGATAAGAAATGGTGAGCCATGAAGGATTCGAACCTTCGACACCCTGATTAAAAGTCAGGTGCTCTACCAACTGAGCTAATGGCTCGTAAATGGCTGGGGATATAGGATTTGAACCTATGCGTGACGGAGTCAAAGTCCGTTGCCTTACCGCTTGGCTAATCCCCATCAATAATTCACTTGTATTATTCCCTGTATTTACGATTTAATCAACGTAAAATGGTGGAGGCTGAGGGGATCGAACCCCCGACCCTCTGCTTGTAAGGCAGATGCTCTCCCAGCTGAGCTAAGCCTCCATGTCCATATGAAGTGAATTTGGTGACCCGTAGGGGACTCGAACCCCTGTTACCTCCGTGAAAGGGAGGTGTCTTAACCACTTGACCAACGGGCCATGCATAGTAACAAAGCAAACTTATGGAGCTCTCAACCGGAATCGAACCGGTGACCTCATCCTTACCATGGATGCACTCTACCTACTGAGCTATGAGAGCAGTGGCTCCCCGAACAGGACTCGAACCTGTGACAACTCGATTAACAGTCGAGTGCTCTACCAACTGAGCTATCAGGGAATACAAGATTACTGCTTGGCGACGTCCTACTCTCCCAGGACCCTGCGGTCCAAGTACCATCGGCGCTGGAGGGCTTAACGGTCGTGTTCGAGATGGGTACGTGTGGAACCCCTCCGCT
>NZ_JBXCJA010000016.1:0-102754 GCF_056786435.1 Paenibacillus sp. Y916
TCATACGAAGGAAGTATTTGGCTATCGCCAACCGAAATTCATCTCCCACCTACTCATTGAGCTTCGCCCTTCACATTCATTGAGGTGGAAGTCTTCTTTCGGAAAATGATAAATATTAGGAGGGATTTCCGTGCATACGATCTGGAAAGGTGCGATCAGTATATTCGGCTACTGAAGAAAAGGTCGTGAACGAAAACGAGGCCGAGTTCCCCTTTATCCTGTTCCCCGTTTTCGTCAAGGCATTAAGCCTTGACTGGCTGGATAGGCGCAGCGGCCTGAATTACGAGCAATTCTGTACTTGCACCTTCACTTTATAGGAAAAAGGTGAAGATGCTACTAATTACGGTATCCTGCATATATCAATGATTGTTGCGGATTATTTCTGTTTTCATAGATTATAGAGCTTTAATGCTTCCAGCCTTGTTGCTCGCTCAAACGCTTTATGTAAAAATTCTTTAGCCGATAAATCCTCATAATCCCAATTCATGGCCTCTATTGCAGTCGCGCCTGAATAATCCGTTTCCACAATTTTTTTCATGGTTGTAGACCAATCAATCGTACCGTCAAAGGGTAACCCGTGTTCGCCATGACTTCCGTTATTATCATGTAAATGTACTGCCATCAACCGAGAACCGTACTTGGATAATAAATCATTGCCTGGATAGTGGCGGTAGTGATGTCCACAGTCATAACAGAATCCGATACGCTGGGAATCCACTTGCTCCAGCACATATGCCAAATTGGTAAGGTTCCATAAATTCTCCAGTGCAACATTGACACCAAGCTGTTCAGCTTTTTCAGTGATTCTCTTGATTCTATCCAGTCCCAATGTGTTATATGGATTGTTTTCGTTGGGCAAGTGCACCACCATTGTCGGGATCTCAAATTCGGCGCAATCTGCAACACATTGCAAATAGCAATCAGTTACGGTTTCACCGTCCAGATTGTCAAGCCAAAGGTCGTTTTCGTTTTGGACTGGTGTGTGGATATTTTCTATAAAAAGACCCGCTTCTCGCGCAATTTGCGGCCCGTTGCGGTAATCGTTCCGACCCAAGCAGTCACGACCAAAGCCATCACTCCACCATAATAAAACGCCATCAAATCCAGCTTCTTTTATTAACTGATAACGTTCTTTAATCGGCAATTCATAGCCAAACCAATCATAAATAGTAAGCATAAGCCTCTTCCTTTCTGAATTTTCCCGTTATAGCTTTTGTATAATTCATAGACTTCACCCTAGAAAAGTCTACTAATAACATTTTATACTTATATTGCGGATAAAATCAATTAGATTTCTTAAGCAATCATGCTTACAGGCCGAGGAGCTTCCCCCTCACTACAACCGGCTCTACTTTCTACGTATATTACATAGGCGGTAACATTCTAGCTAGCATAATACCATGCTGAAGTTTTATTTACCGATTTGATAGGTATCAAAGTCTCATCGCTTTGTCCCCCTTACATGTTTATACAGTACACTATTTTAAAAGGTCACAATCACTTTTCCCTGGGAGTGACCCGTCGAGACCTTAACTAACGCCTTATTAATGTCATCCCATGTATACGTTGAATCTATAGAGGGCTTAATATTTTCCTTTTCAATAAGTTTAGTGATTTCCTGTAATTGACTTCCATTGGCTTGCACGAATAAAAAACGATATTCATTTAGATTCTTACGTGCTAATGAATCTAAGCGAGCACCCACTAAACCAAACAATGCTTTTTTCCACATCGGAAAATGATTGTCAACCGCAAAGCGATAATTAGGTCCAGCTTTCAATGACACCAATTTCCCTTGTGGTGTTAAAATACCCAGTTCAGCTTTAATCTCTTTGGTACCTAAGGTGTCGATCACATAATCGATATCGGATAGTATGTCGGCATAGTTCTCTGTCTTATAATTAATGAATTGATCAGCCCCGATGGACAGTGTACGTGATCTGCCTCTTTCACTGCCACTTGTAATTACATATAACCCCATTGATTTGGCAATGGGGATTGCCATAGCACCGAAACCGCCGGTTCCTCCGGGAATGAATAGTTTTTTATTCGGCTGGGCATCGAGTACGACGTGTAACGCTTGATAAGCAGTCAAGGCAGTAAGGGGCACCGCAGCAGCTTCAATGAAAGTTAAATTTTCAGGAATGATAGATAAGGCATCTTCATTCACGGCCGCATATTCAGCAAAAGCACCGATTTTAGCAAGTGGTAACCTCGTATATACAGGGTCACCAACCTTAAAATTCAAAACATCATCACCAACAGCTTCAATAACACCACATAGTTCATTTCCTAAAGTTAATGGCAACTCATAGTCGGCAATCAATCGAACGCTGCCATTCAAATTAAGTATATCGAGTGGATTTACACCGGCAGCTTTTACTTTTACAAGGACTTCGTGGCTATTAATCTCTGGTATTTTAACATCATTCAGTTCCACTTGGATTTTTTTTGAATACTTCTGTATTTGTGCTGCTCTCATGTTTCATCCTCTTTCTTTGTTAATTTTGGGGCTTTTAAAACATTGAGTATTTGTAGATAAAGCATGGCGCACAACTTTTCCGTTGTACGCCATGATTTAGTGTCTCTATTACTACCTTATTGGGATTCTAATTCTACCATTGTGGGATAATCCGTATAACCTTTACTTCCCAGATCATAGATTGTTGTGGGATCTGCTTCATTCAATGGCGCACCTTTTTGAAGTCGTTCCACTAAATCTGGATTAGCTAATGACCATACACCAACAGGCACCAGATCAGCAAGGCCATTATCAATATCCACGCTGAGATCCTCCAGAGATCGCCCAGCACGATTGACTAACAAAGGATTCGTCCAGATTGAGCGAATGTCTTGGAGCAGTTCTTCGTTTCCAAGATGCATGATATGGAGGTAAGCTAAATCCAATTTAGCTAATTCTTTTACAAGATAACGATAAAGTTCAGGACCTTGTTCACCATCTTGTATCCCACCAAGTGGTGTCCCTGGCGAGATCCGGAAACCTGTTCTTTCTGCTCCAATTTCTTCGACGATGGCTTTCGTTACTTCAATCGCGAAGCGAGTACGATTTTCTATAGATCCCCCATATTCGTCCGTCCGTGTATTCGAATTTTCTCCGATAAATTGATTAATCAGATAACCATTTGCTCCGTGAATTTCAACGCCATCCGCACCTGCTTTAATAGCCGCAGCTGCTGCTTTTCGGAAGTCGGCAATGGTCGTCTGAATATCCTCTTTACTTAACTCACGCGGAACGGGGATGGCCTGCTTACCTTTAGCGGTAAACATTTCTTCACCTGGCGCGATTGCAGATGGTGCAACAGGTTGACGATGATGTGGTGTATTGTCTGGGTGCGACATGCGACCGGCATGCATTAATTGGATATACATATATCCACCTGCTTCATGCACTGCATTGGTAACCTTTTTCCATTCTTCAATATGCTTATCCGTATATATTCCAGGTGACAATAAGTACCCTTGACCATCATCAGAAGGTTGTGTACCTTCTGTAATAATGAGTCCCATTGACGCTCGTTGAGCATAGTAAAGGGCTGTTAATTCTCCCGGTGTACCATCTTCATTCGATCTACTACGTGTCATTGGTGCCATTGCTAAACGATGAGGTAATTCCAAATTCCCAATTTTTGTTTTGCTCCATAATTTATCCATTTTTAACACTCCTCTTTAAAATTCGTTAACATTTTGTATTAGGACATATGTGGATATATCGCAGATACTCCACCGGCAAGAATACTTTGGATATGTCTACTCGTGTCATCCGCAACAATTTCAAAGCTGTCGGATTCTATACCGTCAATAGCAATTTTTGCGATGTCCGCAGGGTTGGACTTGGGAACTTCTAAGCCAGACATCATGTCTGTTTCCATAAAGCCCACGTGTAATCCAGACACTCGCACATTTTGAGGATACAGATTTATTCGCAGGTCGTTCGTCAATGCCCACTCCGCTGCCTTTGCAGCCGTATAAGCGCCGGCAGTTCCTGAACTAACCCAAGATAATGCAGAAAGAATATTCAGAATCGTGCCACCGTTGTTATTTGCTAGAATCGGTGCAAAAGTTCGAACCATTAAAAGTGTGCCAAAGAAATGCGTATTAAACTCCAACTGTATTTGGTCAAGATCACCGTCAAGCAAAGAAGCGCCTGTAGACGATCCTGCATTGTTGATTAAAAGTGTAATATCCTTAGCAACCTTAGAGGCTGCAGCTACCTCTTGAGGGTTCGTAATATCAAGCTTTACAGGTATTACACCGGGAATATCAATGGACTCTGGATTTCTTGCTCCGGCATAAACCTTAGCCCCTCTGGATAGAAGTTCAAGCGTCAGAGCTCGGCCAAAGCCTCTGTTCGCACCGGTGACAAATGCGATTTGTTTAGAAATTTCCATTTTTAGGTATCTCCTTTTGTTATTTGGTATGGGTACAACAAATTCCTTAAAGTATTGGGCGGAGGGAAATCCAAGCATATGGGAATGATCATTCTAGAATGGTCATAAGAATGATCCCTTCATGAAGAGGAATTTGTTGTCTCACTATTCTAGAACGATCGTTCTAGAAACCACACAAGGAATATTATCCTTTTAGGAGTAGGCTTCACATCAGAGCTTATACTTACACCTATAAGAACAATCATTCTAAAGATATTCAACTATTTAGTTAAAAGTTTGATGGATATGTTGGCTGTACGGTGTAGTTTTTCTTTGGCAATGGAGGTTCTTGTCATTACCCTCAATCCAACACATACGGCATGCATATGCTCTGCCAGCTCTGCGGCATCGTAAGCTGAGGTGAATTCTCCATTCCGCTGCCCCCACAGAATAATATCCATAAACATTTGCTCTGATAGTGTAAACGATTCAGTGGATCTGGAATCTACTTCGGCATCGCGCATTGCCAATTCCACCGCCGAATTCACCATTAAACAACCAGAAGGTGAGTCTTCTTCACCATATATCATGGAATTAATAATCAACTGAAGAGCTTCCTCGGCAGTCTCGGAGCTTTTAATTACTCCTGTAAGTTCCGTATTGATTTTAGCACGAAAACGATCCATTGCTTTAAGAAAGAGCATATGTTTGTCGCCAAACGTGTCATACAAGCTTCTACGATGGATCCCCATATGCTCCACCAGATCAGTCAAGGATGTCTTCTCATAACCTTGTTCCCAAAAGAGCTTCATCGCCTTATCCAGTACGATGCTCTCATCGAATTCTTTGCTTCTTGCCATTCCAATTCCCTCCTGCCATTGTCAATATAACATATTGAGAACGATCAGTAAAGAATAAATAAATCATAATGCTCATTCAAATATTCTCCCGGTAAATATACATTGTTTGAATCCATGATAAGCTAGATTCAAGGTAGACTTCTGACTCTTCCCTCGTGAAACAACTTTTTTTATACAAAAGTTTACTTGGAGTTCTCCCCCAAGCTGTGAAAATCTTCTATATACTCAACCTCTGTTGAAGTATAACTGCTAGATCTTCAGCCGTTTCCCAAACAATTGAACGGATATCTTTTATTTGTACAAAAAGCTTATCGGCATCTCTACTGTTCACAGTCCATATCACCGGGATGTTCATTCCGAGAGCATATCCCGCTGTAAAATATACTTCAGGGGATTGTCCAGTTAAATCTGCGATAATCAGTTTACTGTCGGCAATAAGCTCTAAGGAATACTTTTCGCGATTATGAGTATTACTATGTGTAAGTAAGCGCGGTTGATAACCGCATTGCTCGATTTTAGGCAATAGCTTGTCCAGCCAGACTGTGCGCAAATCCTCCTCATCTGAGATGAGAACGAAGCATGGCTTCAATTTTTTTCTTCCGGTGCTTGCGGCGGCTTCACGCCATCCCTTTTCCGTTAGTTTAAAGGTCATACCTTCCCTGATGAGCAGTTGCTCGTTACTCAGTTTATCAATGATATATACCAGCTCTTGCAGATTGAGAGAATACGTCAGGTTATAACTTCTGGAGAGTGGTTTAATAACAACCGGTTCCCCAGAGCCTTCGGAATGTCTGTACAAATATTGCAGTAGACGATTTCCCTTATCTTCAATGGTCATAGGAATGTTCGGAGAATTTGTAATAGATTCCAAATCGTCAGCCGATATGGTGACCTTTTCATCACAATCTGTCAGCTCCCGAATATAAGCCGATACTAAATGAAACATGTTACGTTTCTTTTGGTGCGGGAACGAATGAATAGGTTCGTAGCTGTCTCTCAGTAGGCAATAGAACCCTTCGGGTGAACAGGAACAGCCTATATATCTATCGTAATCGCCTTCCGATTGAATGGAGACAATCTCATCGCAGAACAAACAAGCTTTCTTAATCATGACAACTCATCACCTCTTAATCAATTGATATCCACTACCTTAACAATATTTTTTTGAAAAGTAGACAAGAAGATATTTCCTTAAGTAAGGAACATATGTCATTCCAGACGAGGGAATTGATTTTTTCGTTACCTAACGACCATCATAAAATTTATGCAGATAACATATAGAATTTGCAATACCGTTGATTAGTTAAACGGAATATTTTGCGATGCTGTTACATTTCGTTTGCTTAGAGACCATATAACGATTGGAATAAGTAACAGTGCAAGTCCACCCCCAGCAAGTGAAAGGGTTGCATAACTTGAATATGATACAACCATACCGGACAGTGCTCCACCTGAGGCCCCCGCAAGTGCAATTAACACATCGATGGTACCTTGAGTTTTTGCACGAGTTGTTGGATCAGTTGCATCTACAATGATTGCGGTACCGCTGATTAAGCCGAAATTCCAACCGATTCCCAGTAAAGAAAGAGCGACGATGAGTACCAGCATCGAATCTGGAGGAGCAATTGCCGCCACAATACCTGCAAGTAATAGAACTACCCCAGAAGTAATTGACATGGCAGTACGACCAAACTTATCTACTAAAACACCAGTTATAAGTGAGGGTAAATACATCGAACCTATATGGATGCCGATAACTAGTCCGATGTCTCCTAGGCTGTGACCATGATGTTTCATATGTATCGGCGTCATTGTCATAATCGCGACCATGACGATTTGAGTCAATACCATTACTGCTGCCCCTACAACCAGTCCACTGTTGTTATTAATAGGCGTTTTCTTATTGTCGACTGTCGGTGTACGATGTACGTTATCTTTGGCTAGCTCTCTGGCGACAAGCAATGGATCGGGACGGAGAAAGAATAATAAAACTAACCCCGCCAAGATGAAAGCTAAGGCAGCTAAAAGAAACGGGCCAGTAAGTGCTGGAAAACCAATTGATGTGGCAAATCGGCCAGTAACTTCAACTGTATTTGGACCCGCAACGGCGCCGAATGTAGTCGAAACCATCGCAATACTAATTGCTTTGGCGCGTTGGTTCGGCATTGCCAAGTCTGTTCCTGCATATCGCGATTGCAAGTTCGCTGCCGTCCCTGCTCCATAGATAAGCAACGATACGAACAAAAGCGCTACACTATTCACTTGTGCGGCCGCTATGACGCCGATCGCTCCAAGTCCTCCGGTTATGAAACCTCCGGCAAGTCCCAACCGGCGCCCATGTCGTTGTGACAGTCGTCCTATCAGCAAAGAAGCTACAGCAGAACCAAGAGTAAGCAATGCGGTAGGAATACCTGCATAGCTTTCTGAGCCTAACATATCCTGCGCAAGCAGCGCTCCTACCGTAACCCCGGCTGCAAGTCCTGCACCTCCAAACATTTGTGAAAGGACAATGATGAGTAAGGATCTTTTATATAGCTTCCGTTGCATATCTGTAGAATCGACGTAAGTACGATTACTATTGTTTGTTGTACTTTGGGGTTCATGCGTCATCACTTAGAACCACCTTTCTAGTTATTGTTAATATCTTACTATGTACGTTATTAGATCATTATAACAGCTTATCTACATGGGGGAAGAATTACAAAAGTGAAATACTTTCCGCTGAAGTTTCGGAGAATGGATCTTAGTTGAATAAAACACAAAGCTGCCTCTTAGATGCTGATGAGGCAGCATTGTTATTAAGCCTTCTGCCATTTTACAGATTCAATCGAATCTTACGGTTATAAGCTACGTTAACCATTTCAGAAGATACCAACATAATACTAAAAAGGATGAGCAGAATAATAGGAACCATAAACATTCCAAATTGGCTTGCAATAATCCCCATACATAATGGAATTAGTGTTGAACCCGTATAAGCGCTTGCCATCTCAAGCCCAATGACACTTGAGGAAGCTTTTTCGCCAAAACGTTCCGGAGTGGAATGAACAATACTTGGATAGATGGGTGCTCCGCCCAAACCCACAATTAATAGGGCTCCCGCAGAAACCCAGTACGGAACTGGCAAAACAAGAATCAAAAGTCCAAAACAGCCAACGATTCCACCGTACCTTATTAGGTTTTTACTAGATACGTTAGTTGAAAGAAATCCTGAGATCATTCGTCCAATGATGATTCCAATAAAGAATAAGGAAGATAAAGCTGCTGCTGTCCCAGGAGAAACCCCTTTATTTCCTATAAAAAAGGAAGCCATCCATAGACCAGCGGCTGTTTCCGAACCATTGTAACAGAGCATGGTCACCATGGACATTTTTACACCTGGGATTTGTAAAGCCTCCCTGTTGCTGATCAGTTTCTTTTCGTCGCTTCCTTCTTGCATTCTCCCCTTCTCGAAGATCTTCCATAAAGACAACGACGCCAATAATATCACTGCTATAGTAAGCATAAGTAAACCTACAGTAACGTATCCTGCACGCCAGTTGTTATCTTGGTTCAGCCTAAATGACATTACCATTGGCCCTGTAACTGCTCCCACTCCCCAAAAACAATGCAACCAACTCATATGCTTGGCTTTGAAATGCAGAGCTACATAGTTGCTCAATGCAGCATCCACGGAACCTGCACCTACGCCCAAAGGAATAGCTAGCAGAATTAAAAATATGAAATCTTCTGAAATAGAGAATCCAAACAAAGCAATCGTCGTAGAGAGTATACTGAACAATGTTACCTTTCCCGTGCCGTATCTGTGCAATAATCTGCTAGCAAATAAACTCGATATCACCGTACAGAATGAGACGATTAACGATATGTAACCTGCCATTTCTGCTGTGGCACCAATATCATGTTGCATAATGGGCCAAGCGCTTCCTAGCAAAGCGTCTGGCAATCCTAGACCTACAAATGCGAGATAAATAATTAGTAGTAGTAACGTAACCATCTTGCTTCTCTCCTCAATTTATGTAACTTTATTACATTATTTATGTCATCTATTGGAATTTACTTCTGATTCCAACTTAGAATTGAAACACAAATATAATAATATTGATATTTTATTGTAGAATCTTGCTATATTTTGATTGAATACTACACTATTATGATATTCTTGATTAAATAAAGTATGGGGTCTTGGGCGAGGATAGATTGCTACTTTCATTCTTTGATGAAATGGATCGGTACCGGTAAACTTGAGATACGATCATGAGGCTGCAGCGACTAACTAGCTGCAGCCAATGGTTGTCTACTCACGAGAATATGTTCCAATATCTCGTTCCTCATATTCAAAGGGTTCTTCACATGAGTAAATTTCATGAAAAAATCCCATATACGGAATATCGTCTTCAAAACATTTTATGCGATATGACAGCTCCTCATCGCACTCTAGCGCTTCATCATTGTTCCGCATAACCTCGAATGCGTCTACTATATTTTCTAGGAGAGTTACTTGGATAAATAATGGTAATTTATCCAACATTGAATTTTCGATCCTGGTCTCGGAACTGTATCCCTCGACTACTGTTTTGAAATAATCATCCATAAACTTTTTACGTTTACCGGCGTCTTGTTCAAATTGTATCCAGCCCACTCCATGTGTCCAGAGATTTGCCAGGTCATACATATACCAACAGAAACATGAATTATCGAAATCAAAAACAGTTATTTGTCCTGTATCAAAATCTATCATATAATTCCCATCGCTATAATCAAAATGGACCATACCGAAAGACTCACGATTCCCGCCCAATCCTTCTACAGTTTTAAGGAGCTCTACCATCTTCTCCTTCAGCAGAGATAACGAGTCGGGTATCAATTTGTCGATATATTCGGCATTGTATTTATCAAAAAAACTATACCTACAATGAACAGGAGTATATCCCTTCGATATTTGGTGCATTTTCCCCAGAACTTTACCACAGTTATAATAGTATTCAGTAATAGGAACGCCTTCCCGATACCGATAATGATTATCCACGAGCATTTTTCCCTTGGCCTTTTCAAATAGGCAGACAAAAAAGGTGTGATCATGATGAGTTATTTCTTCCAGCAGATTCCCCTTCTGGGAGTTGACCACATTCGAAACACTGCCGCCATGCTCGAATAAATACCTGATATATTCAACTTCGCCCAGGAAATCTTCCCGGCTCCTGTCTTTTAAGAAGGCAATTCTGATTATTTTTGCACCGATGCCCTCCTTCTCACAGGTATAAGCGACATTCCGCCCTCCATCATGTGCCTTGATAAGCTTGATTTCATAGCCTTCCAACTCGTACAACTCCGATATTAATGGAAGTAAATGTGCCTCACCGATTTTAACAACCTCGTTATAAAACATAGCATCTCTCCTTTAGCTCTACTGTATTTATAATAACATTTGTTCCATACTGGATGGATTTAACCCTTACCCCAAGTGGCTGAGACATCAAGAATGAAAATATATGTATAGTTTACCAGCTTCTACTGATAAAAATCGATGGTGAAAATAATTATAATTGAACTATCCTAATTTTAGAGATGGCCGTTATTGTTTACGTAAGCACAGTCAGCGGTTTATTAACTTGTATTTATTTGATGATAGTCTTTCGTTGGATTTCATTAAAAAAAACGCTGCTAGCAGCGTTCCAAGATGAATCTTGTTGTCTGGTTGTAGAAATTGAATCGGTACTAAAACATTGTTTATCATGGATTACTTTGAACTGTAGATAATGAAACGAGGACCGGACCGGCAAAATCCGAAGCTTCCTCGCCTTTTGGATTGTGCAGACGGAACAGGAAAGCGTCACCCGTTTCTGACTTCCACACGATATAATCGTTAATCCCTTCACCACTTGAGACTTGAAGATAGATCTCGGCAGAACCCAGGGGATGCTCGACAAGCTCACCACTAAAATCGGATACTTCGCCGAACCTTTCCAATTCCTCTTTTCCTGCAGTTTCAAGCTGCGCTAGATCATAATTTGCAGGAAGCGATTCGATTTAGACATCGAATTCCGGATTACCGCTAAGAAACAGACGTCCTTTGTCAGCGTCGAAAGCAAACTTTTCAAATACGTATAACGAGAAGCCTTGACCTTGATGCAATGTAGCCCTATGTGATTGGTTACCCTCACCCGTCATCAAATCAAAACTTTCGACCTGGAGACGCGTCACTTCGGGAGCTTTCTCGTTCTCAGATGCAGGAGCAGTGACCGCTTCATTAACAGGTGTTGAAGTTTCAGGGCTGGTGGAAGGTTCAGTTGCTCCTGAACATGCGGTAAGCGATAGAATCATTACGAAAATTGAGATTTTTATGATAGCAGAATACTTTTGATACACGTTTGAACACGCCTTTCTATTGTTAGTCAATATATAAATATGATTTTTCTAATTTATGATTGTATTTATCAAAAAATTGATTCTTTTGAAGTTAATAAGCAAGGGATTTCGCAAAAAGATTGTTGCCGTTACCTTGTTGAAATAATAGTTATTATTACGCGATGCAAGTTATGGAATCTGCGAGTTAAGCAGAGAAAAATGGGTCAGCACCTTAGTGGGATCGAACCGCTGACCCATGCCGCTTACTTCCATACATTTTAGACACACGGTTATATTAACAATTATCGAGGCGATGAAGCAGGTGTTTCAATTGTTGTATGCCTTCGCATTGGGTAGTTATGATGGCTTCGAGAATAGGTTTTAGCCCTGGACAAATATTGAACTGAAGTGCGTTATTTGACATTCGTACCGCACCCTCATGATGAGGAATCATCTCTCGTACAAAATTAGGATTCACCCCATTAGTTACAGGAGCTGATCCCATTCCAAAAAACATCGTTTGCGCTATTTTCTCGAATCTTCTCATATATTTACATAGCTCGTAATCTTGATTCGTCAGCATTCTGCATTTAGACTGGATGGCTTGCATATTAGAGATACTTTTAGTTTGGGCTGAAATAATATTTGTAGCGATACACTGAACTTCAAGATTTGTTGTGTACTTTAGTATATTCTTAGACATCTCAATGGCTGCTAAATGATGAGGGATCATCTGCTGAATAAAGTTATCTGAGATACTATGCGTAAGCTGTACACTAGTCATCCTTCTAATCATAGTGTTGAGGATGTTGCAGTAGGTATTCAGATAAGCTTGCGTCACATTACTTAGTTTGCAGTTTCTATCCATAAGGTTTTTAGCTCCTTTTTGGATAGTATATGTGAGATGTTATGGGTATGACCCTAAGACTATTTGAGCTTTCGTTCACCTTCTTGCATGTTTAACCACCATCGTATTAAATGAGGTAATATCACTTGTCGCGAAGCAATCCTTTAACACCTTACGTATTTTCGTTTGAAACCAAGTTGCCCTTTATCTACTGCCTTTTGAATATTTTCAGAAGTAAGTAGAAACTTACTTTTTGTCTTGTCCTGTTGGACTTCTACTGGACCTACTGCATTGGCGGTCTCGATAGCCTTATCATGGAGAGGCAAATAGGATACTCCCACGGTGTAAAGAAAATTATTCATAGCGTATTTTGTTCGTTCTGGAGAATCGTGAATCGTATTTTGTACAATCTCAAGCATATTGGCAAGTTTGCTTTCGGAAAATTCACCGTCCGGTCGATTACCCAAAAGCCAGCAGTAACAACTCCAGCCCGCTGACATCTTCAGCTCTTCGCCGCTTGCAATCCATTGATCGGCAACTTCTTGTGCAATATCTGTTTCTGCCAAAGTTACCGCCACGACATAATCGGAAAGCATATAAAAATAAGCTGTATCTATCCATCGCTCAAAATCAGCTTCAGTCATTGCTTTTGGGTCTGCAATTACGCCAGCAAAGTACATGGCGTCATAATTCCCCGTGCTGTAAAGTTGCTCAGCCAGAGATTGGTCTTTTTTAATTTTCTTGGCAATGGGCTTCATTTGACCTGTAGCCACACCAAAAAGCGGTTCGTGCGCGCCATTGGATACGTATATTTTCTTTGTTCGTTCCTTGCTAAGAGCCTCAAGCTCCTGCATAACTATTTCAAAATTCATTGTTAACACTTCCTTATTGGTTGAAGGTTCTCATCCATCTTATCATAACCACATACTGGAGAGCGATCGTATACACGAATCACAATATCCTGATCATGATTACCGAATCCAGCTCCAAAGAGCGTCAATCCACCAACGTTTACGGAATTCTCATTAACCGCGAAACGAAGCGTCCAGAATTTTCCCCTTAGCTTGATATCCTCAAGGGTCACGTCCGACATGTATTCTCCATCCATAAATGTCCCTAAGGCATCAATACGGATCGTTTTCAACAATCCGTATTGATTCACATTTCGATGCCACCATTCCGGCGTATATTTACCTCGTGCCGCTCTTCCGAAGTCTGCTGGGCTTGTCCAGTTTCCAAGCGAAACACCGTTTAATGTGAATTGGATATCTGAAGGCCAATGATCTCTCAATCCTGGCGCTTCAGAAGCAAGTTCCATCGAAATTTCGATCGCCTCTGGAATTTGATCAGGAAACAGATAGTTAGGAGTTTTGTACTCTACATAGCCCTTTCCAAACCACAAAATGGCGGCGTGAACCCGCTCGGGATCGAGAAAATAGCGAGGATCGTCCCAAATCCCGATTTCTTTTTCTCGAGTGCCTAGTCCGCATGTAGGATGGACTTCAAAAGCGGTATAATGACCGACAGAAATCGTCTGCTCTCTTATCCTTGTGGTTAGGCTGTTGGATGGTAATTCGATCTCAATGTTCTTTTGTTTAAGGAAGCACATTTTATGAGTTCCTCCATTTAGACGTACCCTGCGACTCCCAATTAACTCAGCTTGTTCGAGTTTTCGTATGTGCATGGTGACGATGGAGGGGCTAAGTTCTAGCATTGCCGCAATATCCTTCACATTCATTTCGTTATCGGCAATGAGGTTCATAATTCTCCATCTAACATCGCTTGCCAGAGCTTCATATAAAGCCATGAATTTCGGTTCCCCGTTCGCTTTTAACATAAACATAATCTCCTAACTCATAGTTATTGAATTCATATATATATTATTTTAAACCCGTAGCGATTAAAGTATTCAATGGTTGTCTCCGCAAGCACAATCTCATCATCCACAATTAAACAATCATAGTCCATACAAGCTCTCCGGTAGGAAACAGAATGAGAAGCAATTCTCCATTAATCAATGAATACCAATGAATACCGTTTAGTTTATTAACATAATAAATTTCGACACCTTGACCCCATATCCTTCCGTGAGCACTTCAAGAAGTGAAGTTTCATTTAGTTGTGTTGGACCCATATTATAGAAATATATTTGCTAGGCTATATAATAATTACTGTACAATCTATAGTTCTTCTAGTGAAACATTTATTTACTAAACCATATAATTAAACTTGGGAGGAACAATATTCCAATTAAAGTGTAAGCGCTTCAATAGCCTTTAAACATTTAGGGAGGTTCAATGAATGAAAAGAAGGTCAAGACAGATTATAGTTGCTATTCTGGCAACGGCACTGCTCATACCACAAATATGGACAGCACCATCAGCTCAGGCGTCTGTTGGGAATGCAGTAATCACCAACAATTTTGACACAGGTATGGATGATTGGTTTAAGAGGGGCGACGGGTCAACTACTCATACAACCGAAGATGCTCATAGCAGCCCTGGGAGTCTAATCACAACCGGCAGAACTGATTTTTGGCATGGACCGGGCACTTATGTAAACGCTCTCACAAAAGAAGCGACATATGAATTCTCAGTTTTCGTGAAACTGTTAGCAACAGAACCAGCACCGGCTACAATTCAGCTAACGGTAAACCAAGAAGGCTTAGTTGGTGATAATAATCCACTGTCATATGTAAGCGTTGACTCTAAGGAAGTATCAAACACAAGTTGGGTCGAACTTAAAGGGAACTTCACTTTAGACAAGAATGCCACAGGCTACCAGGTGTATGTTCAATCCACTGACAGCAAAACGGTATCTTATTACGTTGATACCTTTACGGCTAAACCGGTTACTGAAGATGTAACTCCTTTTGTACCTACTGAAATCAAATTATTTGATTTCGAGGATGGGACTGTCCAAGATTGGGGGACAAGAGGAGCAGGGAGCCCATCTGTAACTAATATAACTTATGAAGGAACAGGCGCCCTCCTGTACACAGGTCGCACTGATACATGGAATGGACCCGTAAGAAACATGAGCGGGGTTATGGAAAAAGGCGCGAAATACGAAGTGTCTGCCTGGGTGAAATTGGTGTCTGGCGAACTGGAAAGCCAATTGAAAATCTCTGGATTAGAGACAGTTGCAGATAAAGAAGGATACCCGGGCATCTCAGATCCTGTGGCGGTAACTGACTCCACTTGGGTTCAGTTGAAGGGGAACTATATTCCAACTGAAACAGCAACAGCTTACTCAATCTATATCGAAAGCACAGATAGTGTAGATGTTGAATTTATCGTTGATAATGTACGTATCTTCATGCTTGAACCGGCTCCAGAAATTGTAGAAGAACCAAGCAATCTTGACCAAACGGGCGTAGAAGTAGACTTCGAAGACGGTCTTGAAGGCTTTGTTGCTCGAGACGGTAATGGAACAGTCAGTTTATCTACGGCTGATAACCATACTGACGGTGGTTATCAAAGCTTAATAATGACCGCTCCTTCTCAATATAACGGTGCATTATTAGATGTCCTTGGGAAGATGCACAAAAACCATCAATATGAATTATCTGCTTGGGTCAAGATGGCTCCAGGACAAGCTGCAACCACACTACGAATCAGTGTGCAATCAGGTGCTAGTACATTTGCCAACGTCTCGCCTAATGTATCTGTAACTGATGGTGAGTGGTTTGAGCTTAAAGGCACCTACACAGCAACGAACACTCCTACCGTTCTAAACGCATATGTTGAACTTGCTGATGTTAATGGCGAACCAAGAACCTTCTATGTAGATGACTTTAAGTTGTCTCATTTGGGTTCAGTCGCTGGTCCATCACCTGCTGATTTGGACCTAGTTCAGCTTAAAGAGGTTTATAAACGCTACTTTGAAATTGGAGCAGCCGTAGAACCATCACAATTCGAAGGTGAGAACAAGAACCTTTTACTTCACCATTACAATTCCATCGTAGCTGAAAACTCTATGAAGCCAGATTCGATCAGCAAAAATAATGATCCTAGCACATGGACTTTCGAAAGTGCCGATGAGATTGTCAATTTCGCAAGCGAAAATGATCTGACACTTCGTTTCCATACTCTCTTGTGGCATTCACAAGGCGCAGATTGGATATTGAAGGATGCACAAGGTAATTGGTTAGCAGCTAATGAGACGAACAAGGCGCTTGTCTTGCAACGTCTAAAAGATTATCTCGAGATTGTTGTACCTAAGTATGCAGGTGTTGCCAATGCTTATGACGTCGTAAATGAGGTTATCGATGAAGGTCGTCCGGACGGCATGCGTGATAGCCAGTGGTATATTATTACTGGTGATGAATTTATCCGTACCGCATTCACCCACACTCGTCATATCCTAGATAATTTAACAACCTACGATATAGGTGCTACACAAGCTGAAGTTGATAATGCAAAGAATGCAAAACTCTACATTAACGACTACAGCACACACAATCCTAAGAAGCGTGACTTCTTGTTTGAGTTGGTAACTAAACTAAAAGCTGCTGAAGTTCCGATTGACGGTGTTGGTCATCAAACCCACATCAATATTACCGGTCCTTCGATTGAACAAATCTCGGACTCGATCCGTATGTTCGGCGAAGCCGGTTTTGACAACCAGCTCACTGAGCTTGACGTATCCATATACACAAACAACACGGATTCATATGCAAGCAGTGAAGCTATTCCTGCTGAGGTTCTTAACAAACAAGGCTGGCGTTATAACGAACTATTCGAAGCTCTGAAGGCTTTGGATAATGAAGGTCGATCTGATGCGAATCCAGAGGGATGGATTAGTAACGTAACAGTGTGGGGTCTTGCCGATAACCATACATGGTTGGATAATCGTCCGATCACAAGAAAAGACGCGCCGTTCCCGTTTGATAACAAGCTTCAAGCCAAACCAGCATACTGGGGAATGGTAGATTCCACTCAATTGCAGATTTCACCTAAAGAAGGCTCAGCGTATCAAGGTGCTGCATCAGAGTCTGCTTGGAAAATAGTCCCTTCCACAACTGCTGCAATCGGCACATTAAGCGCTGATTTCAAGACATTGTGGGATACTACCAATTTATACGTAAGAGTCGCTATAAAGGATAGCTCCATCGCAATCGATGATAAGGTTGAACTATTCGTAGTTGAAGGTGGCGTAAGTAAAAAATACCAAGTTGTTCGTAATAGTGCTCATAATGTTAAAGAGGTAAGTGACGGCTATATTGTTGACGTTACTATTCCACTTAGTGAAGCTAACAGCTTGGGACGCCAGTTACTGTTCGACCTCCGCGTATCCGATAGCGGAGTGAACGATGGTTCTGAGCAAGGTGCTAACGGAATAATCGCATCTTGGAGTGATCCTAGGAACGCTCAAGAAACAGATGCGCTTGGATACGGCACACTTGAATTTGTTGAGGCTCCTAAATCCGCGACATCACAGTATGGTAAGCCTGTTCTTGACGGTGAATTAGACAATGTCTGGAGCACTGCTACTGAGCTTGAAACGGGTATAGCAACGGAAGGAACAAACGGCTCTTCCGCTAAATTCCGCACCTTGTGGGATGAAGAAAATCTATATATTTATGGAGTTGTCACCGACAGATTGCTGAGTGATCAAAGTCCAGATGCTTATCAACAAGATTCTGTTGAGATCTTCGTTGATCAGAACAATGGAAAAACAGCTACTTATCAGAACGATGATGGCCAATATCGCATCAACTTCAATAACGTTCGTTCTGTCGGAGGACATGCTGATGAGAGTAACTTCACATCCGTAACAAAAACTGTTTATGACAGTGGGAACAACCCTACTGGATATGTTGTAGAAGTAGCAATTGCACTTGATACTATTGATCCAATCAACGGACATCTTCTCGGTTTCGAATTCCAAGTAAACAATGACGAAGATGGTATCGGAGGCCGTGACACTGTTAAGAACTGGGCAGATGCTTCTGGGCAATCCTATCAAAACACTTCTAAGCTTGGAGTGCTTGAGTTGATTGGTAAACCTACAGCTCCATCTAACCCGTCTAACCCACCTAGCAACCCTGGTCCTGGTCCTGCTCCTGGCCCTACTCCTACACCGGAGCAAAAGCCTGTGATCGCGGTAAATGCAGATGGTACAGTTACAATCAATCTTCCAGTTAAAAATGAAAATGGTCGTACAACAGTCACAATTACTAATGCTGCAGCTGTAGAAGCTCTTGGCAAAGCAAAAGCAAACGCAAGCGGCAAAAAAACAATCATAATCGAAATTCCAGCTCAGGTAGGCTCAACTTCATACGATCTGCAGTTACCTACTGAGATCCTACAGAGTAAAGAATCATATGTCATTGTAATGAAGACAGGTAATGCAACAATTCAGATTCCAAGCAACATGTTGTCCAATATGAAGGGGAATGCTGAGCAAGTATCTATCCGTGTAGCCAAGGCTTCTACAGATAACTTGGATACAGCTACTCGCGAACGAATCGGTAACCGTCCGGTACTGGATTTGAACGTGATAGTTGGTGACAAAGTCATCGCTTGGAACAACCCGAATGCACCTGTAACGATCTCTGTTCCTTATACACCGACAGCGGATGAGCTTAGTAATCCGGATTCAATCGTGGTTTGGTACATCGATGGCAATGGCAAAGTGACATCGATCCCGAACGGCCGTTATAATGCAGCAGCCAGATCGGTTGTATTCAAAACGAAACACTTCAGTATGTATGCTGTAGCCTCCGTCGTCAAAACCTTCGGAGACCTGGAGAACGCGCTATGGGCTAAACAAGCAATTGACGCAATGGCAGCACGCGATGTCATCCAAGGAACATCCACTGACAACTACTCTCCTCAAGCTTCCATCAAGAGAGCAGACTTCATCGCTCTCCTTGTAAGAGCGCTTGAATTGCAAGGGACAGACAATAATGACGCCATGTTCAGTGATGTCAGTCAAACCGCTTATTATTATAATGAGCTGGTCATCGCGAAGGAACTGGAAATCGCCTCTGGCTTTAGCGACAACACGTTTAAGCCAGACAGCAACATTTCTCGTCAAGATATGATGGTGCTGACGACACGCGCGCTTGCAGCAGCCGACAAGCAGCTCGAAGCTAGCGGAACTTTAGACGCTTTTCCTGACGCGAAGAGCATTTCCGATTATGCGAAAGACAGCGTTGCTCGTTTGGTAAACTACGGGGTTGTGAATGGCAAGAACGGCAAGATTGCGCCGAACGATTCACTCACCCGCGCTGAAGCGGCAGTCATCCTGTACCAAATCTGGAAGCTGTAATCACAGCTAAGAAATTCTATGTTTAGATAGAACAAAAACTATTCCTAGCAGATTTCAGCTAGGAATAGTTTTTGTTCTTATGTCGTAGACCACATTTAATCTTCCACAGTATCTGAATGACCCAAGCCTACAACTTTTGCCTACTCAATCGTTCTCCCATTTAAGAAATCACTCATTAACTCATTTGAAATTTGTAAGGCTTCCGTCCTATCTGTTGCAGGCGCGGCAATCAAAACTCCTTTTCCTCCTGACCAAGCACTACGCCTTGGGTCATTTGCGCAACCGCAGGAAGGTCAATGGTCAGATGGCAGATATCGATGTGATTCGCCTCCAAAGTAGCGCGTCCGAATCCAATTTGTAGTCGATGGTAAACTCACCCGGTGAGATTGCGAACTCCTGCTCTTTCACCGAATGTGCCGTCAGGCTGTTAAAGCTTGTACCGGTCACAGCCACAGGTCCTTCAGCCGTTCCTTTTAGGGTTGCTGTGATTCTGACCGACCGGGCGGACAGATCCGGATCAAGTCGAATACTGCTCAAATACGATTCGCCGTAAAACTGAAGCTCGATTCGGCCGGTAATACCGTTCCAGTTAGTCTGGGTATCCGGAGAAGTTAAATGACCGCCTTTGGTCGGATAATCGGTATTGTCGACCCGGACGGTGATCGTCTGAATACCTGCCCTTCAAACAGGTATTCATCCGTCAGGGCGCTGACTAGAATATTCTCGTTCTTCGGTCCCTTACGGGCATGCGATGTCGTGCCCGGCAATGTAATGACATCCGAAAAAGGCAACTGCCTTCCCTGTTTCCCCGTTAACTTCTCTCTAAGCATATCAGTTTCCTGCTCAATCTGGTCTTTCTTTTCGGCATTCTATTCACCCCGTCACTTTAACCTTTTAGGATAATAATCGCAAAAAAAGGCGATCTTCTCTTCACAATTCGAAGAATAAGTCGCCTTTTCTACTTACTAATATTTTTGATATTACTGAACGTCTTTGCCTGTGAAGAGCGATACTCTTGCTTTTACTAATTCGGTATATTCACTTTCCATTTTTTCTGCTCCAGCTTTGTTCAACTCATCAATAAAAGCATCATAAATTCCATCAAAATCAGCTGGTTTGGACATTATTGCTTCTGGAATCCGTTTGCGGATAATATCTTGTGTTTTCTGAAAAATAACTTGATAGTCTCCCTCTGTTGGAACCTGCATATTGTATAATGCTCCCCACTCTTTGACAGGAAATTCATCTTCGCTAGGAAACAAGTCTTTCCAGGTTGTCGCATCATAAGCTGCTAAAGTTTCTTTCTCGACATCAGAGTAACTGGCTATAATTTGTTCTGGGAAGTTGGTTGTATAATAGTTATCCGTAGAATCTTTAACGCCATCTCCATAGTGGGCTCCAAAGATGGAGTATAGACCGATACCGGTTTCCTTCGTGAAATTCGATGCATCGTTTACTTTTTGATTAAGAATATCGTCAGGTATTACACGATTCCCATTCTCAACATGATATTGTTTGCCTTCAATTCCCCAGTTGCTCAGCACTTGGCCTTCTTCAGAGGCTAACCAGTCAAGGAACTTGATCGCACGGATTGGATCTTTAGCAGCGGTTGTAATGCTGATGCCATACCCGTCTACGCCGACAGACTGCAAAGAGTGATCTTTATACTGTTCATTTAATGTCACTGGGAAGTGGCCGTAAGTATACTCGTCTTTGCCTTCTGCTTTCAAGGCATTTTCAGCGTCCTGATATTCCCATTCCACAGAGGAGAGACCCAGTACACGTCCACTAGCAATTTTAGATTTATACTGATCTTCTTTTTGGACAAAAGAATCTTTGTCAAGCAGTCCTGTATTAAACATGTGATTTAACCAGCGGAAGTAATCTTTTTCTTCCGGACGTTTTAAGTGAAGCATAGCTTCATAAGTATCCGGGTTTACATAGTACTCTCCGTCATTTGTCCCGCCCGTTGTCACATCAGCCTGATTGGTTACGGTAATCATGATCTTCCAATCATCCGCGTTTATTAAAAATGGAATGGTAGGTAGCCCGTTCGTTGTCGGATGTTTGCTCACATATTCTTTGAGTACGTTTTCAAAATCTTGCACCGTTCTAATTTCTGGATACCCCAACTCTTTTAATACCCGAAGCTGGACCTCAAAACCGTTGGTAACATCAAAGTTCTGTTGATCTACACCAATGTTGGTCGGAATAGAGTAGATTGCTTGATCATCCAAGCTATATTTCATTCGATTCATATTATTACTCATCACTTTTTTAATATTGGGAGCGTGTTGTTCGATAAGATCTGTCAGATCAAGTATCGCTTCGGCATCAACTAGTTTGTTTAGCTCGCCTTTGCCATATACCATATCTGGGTAATCGCCGCTAGCCGCCATCAAAGCGATTTTGGTTTGTCCACCACCGCTGCCTACATCATATTCCGCATTTATAGTAACACCTGTTTTTGCAGTAATTTCTTTACCAACATCATCCTGCATATTGTTCCAGCTAGGACTGGCATCTGCACCAAAAAAAGAAAACGTAATCGGACTTAAATCTTCTGCGCTGCTTTTAGGTACGTTACTCGCAGAATTATTTCCCACATTGCTACAACCTGCCGAAATAAGGAACGCACTCGTTAAAAAGAGCATCCCAATTTTTTTGGATAAGCTTTTCTTCATCTCATCTTTTCCCCCTAATAATAACTAGAATATGACTTGCGTACTAAACAACGAAGAACATCACAATCATTTATCGTTTCCCTGATTCCCTTTCATTTTATCTATTAATTTGGTAGATAACCTTGATTTTCAGGTCATTAAATAGCATGATATAGACATAGTATAACGTTTTGGAAGGTGGGAATCGATTGAGTAATGTATATTTGAACTGGTTTACGAGGGATGAGGATTTCCCCTTTTTCATTCAATATGGAGGGCATGAGGAGGACATTTCTTTTCATACACATGTAGACTTTTCTGAACTGGTCATTGTGCTTAATGGACATGCAACCCATATCGTCAATAACGAAGAATCATTTATTAAAAAAGGGAATGTTTTTGTCATTAATGGCGGAACTCCACATGCTTATAAGTCCCCATATGAATTCAAAATTTGCAATATTATGTACAAACCTGAAATGCTCAATTCTGCTGGTTCAGATCTACGGACGTTGAATGGTTTTCAGGCTCTTTTTATTTTGGAACCGTTTTATCGCAGTATTAACCCTTATAAAAGTAAACTTAACATGTCGATCATAAGCCTAGAGTATGTCTCATCCCTCATTTCATATATGATTAAAGAATACGAAGAGAAAATTCACGGTTATAAAACGATGCTAGCTTCCCGGTTTATGGAGCTTATCGTTTATTTATCAAGACAATATGACTATCAGGAGAAAGGGGCAGATAGCAGTCTGATGCACCTAGCAAATGCGATTTCTTTCATTGAGGATCACTATCTTGATCAAGTAACACTGGATGAAATCGCGGCCAAATCAGATATATCCGTTAGACATTTGAACCGAATATTCCGAGCATACTATCTGACAACGCCGATAGCTTATCTTCAACGTCTTCGTTTAGAACGTGCCTGCACGTTGTTAAATCAAAGTAATCTTTCAATTACGGAAATCTCATATGAGTGCGGATTTAACGACAGCAATTATTTCACTCGCCAATTCAAAAAAACGTATGACATGTCTCCTAAATCATATAGATCTAAAAAGTAAATACGTTAATCTCCTACTCCTCATAAAAAAAGCAGCTGGCTCTAATGAGCCGCTGCAGCAATCGCTTTAAATATGTTGTTATTTCTCCATTAATTCTAGTGGCTCATAATCGAACCAATCAAAACAAGCAGGGGTGGATTGTCCCGTTTCAGTGGTTGCATACATGGCGACAAATACCCCTGTAAAACCTCCTGCCATTTCTGTACTAAGAAAATGAGTTTCTCCCCACCCCATTTCGATCGGTTCGATTTCTGGAGTGCGGATAGAAGCTATAATCTTATCGGGGAGAGCTTGAATTTGAAGTACAATAGGTCCCTCCGGACAATCACGGATTTCTTCTACTTTTAGAGAACCAACAGTTCGCCGAAAGACTATCATTTTACGTCCTTGTATAGACCTAACCGCAAGGTCATAATGGTGTTTTTGGTTCATAAATACGGTTAATCCTGCTTCTTCCCCATCATTCAGCGGTTCAAATTCCATCTTTGCTTCCATTTTGCATGTGAAGTGACTAAGACGTCTGCCCACAAAAGCGGGAGAACCGGTTTCATTTAAAGACGTTTGTTGTCCATGAAGTACTAGGTATCCTGGTCGTTCCTGCAATGACCAGCTGCTCTGAACCGGGTTTCTTAAAAAAGTCCAATCCAAGCCTAGCTTTGAATCGTCAAAGTTGTCTCTTATCGGCTTCACAGGCCACTGCACTTCGGGTAGATTCGGTGCCTCCATGACTGTATTGATATGCGTATTATTGCCGATTACCGGCCAACCATCAGATGTCCAGCTTACAGGAGCAAGATATACCTCTCTACCCAAATGATGAGCCATAGGATATGAGACCGGTCTAATTCCCAAGCAAACAGCCCACCAGCTCCCGTCCTGAGTCTCGATCAAATCTGCATGACCTGTTGCATGTATGCTACTTTCCATGCTTCTGTTCGAGAGAATAGGATTATTTGCATAAGATTCATAGGGTCCAAATGGATGTTTGCTTCTTGCGATGGTTTCCATATGTCCATATTCTGTGCCACCTTCAGCGATCATCAAATAGTAGTAACCGTTTGTTTTGTACACGTGAGGGGCTTCAGGATAAGCGCCGCCACTTCCTTTCCATAACAGACGGCTCTCCGTCAACATGGTGCCGGTTTCAATATCGATTTCACACTGATAAATACCATGACCCTGATCGCCGTTGCTTGAAGACTGAAAGTATACGCGTCCGTCATCATCAAATGTAAGCGATGGATCTATTCCGTCCTGTGCAACAAGGATCGGATTTGACCATGTTTCTGCTGGATTTTTCGTTTTAACAAAGAAATTCCCGACTCCGCTTACGTTCGTTGTCGCCATATAAAACCAGCCGTTATGATAACGGATTGTCGGTGCGAAAATCCCTCCTGAGCTCCATGAGTTAGCTAATGGTAACTGCTCCTCTGTTGTAAGACAATGACCGATCTGACGCCAGTTGACAAGATCTTTGCTATGGAAAATGGGAACTCCCGGAAAATATTCAAATGAACTTGTGACCAAATAATAATCGTCCCCAGCTCGGCAAATACTTGGGTCCGGATGAAAGCCCGATATTACGGGATTAGTATACTGCATTTAACTGCACTCCTGTCTATTTTAGCGTTCGACTACAAAAACATTAAATACACTCATGTTTAAAACCACATTCATTGTAATTCAAACCAAAATAGTAAACCTTCATTTTCAAGTCTCAAAAGTAGCATTATTTAGACATAGGATATCTTGAGGCGGTTGTCTGTTAAGAGTGCTTTGTGTCGGTTATGATTTATTCCTTAATGTATACACGAATTTTAATATCCTGATCATGATTACCGAATCCAGCTCCATAGAGCGTCAATGCGAATTGTCTTCAATAATCCGTATTGATTCACATTTCGATGCCACCATTCCGGCGTATATTTGCCGCGCGCCGCTCTTCCGAAGTCTGCTGGGCTTGTCCAGGTTCCAAGCGAAACACCGTTAAACGTGAAACTAATATCTGAAGGCCAGTAATCTCGGAGGCCTGGCGGTTGGGAGCTCGATTTCGACAGTTTTATGTTTAAGGAAACACATTTTGTGCGTCCCTCCATTTTTGCGTACCCTGCGGCTTCCTTATCATAGAATTATCTCCTGCCCCATATATATTGAATTCACATATATATTAATTTAATAAATATAAAGAAAACCTTCAACCCTGTTTCATTGAAAGTTTCTGCTCAATAGTGTTTAATTTTCTTAGGATGTAATCACAATGAATTCTTATTTATATAAATTTAAAGAAGAGGTGGACAAATGAACTACAATAACCCAGTCATTAAAGGCTTTTACCCCGACCCAAGCGTTTGCAAAGTGGACGACACCTATTATCTGGTCTGCAGTTCCTTTCAGTATTTCCCCGGCGTTCCGATTTTTGAAAGCAAAGATCTGATAAATTGGACTCAAATCGGTCATTGTCTAACCCGAAAGAGCCAGATTCAGTTGGAAACCGTGAACAGTTCAGGTGGTGTATTTGCTCCCACCTTGCGTCATAACAATGGCCGGTTTTACATGACTACCACAAATGACACTACTCACCAAAACTTCTATGTCTGGACTGACGATATTTACGGCGAATGGTCTGAACCGATCTACGTCGATCAAGGCGGAATCGATCCAGATTTATATTTTGAAGATGGAATAACATATTTCATGAGCAATGGGACTGACGATTACGGAGTTGGCGGTATCATCCAATGCGAAATTGAAATTGAATCTGGCCGCAAGTTAACGCCAAGTCGTTCTGTCTGGCAAGGCTCAGGGGGACGTTATTTGGAAAGTCCTCATCTTTACAAAATGAATGGGCGCTATTATCTGATGGTATCTGAAGGCGGAACGGAATATGGCCATATGGTCACTTATGCGCGTGGAAACTCACCTTCCGGTCCGTTCGAAGCCTATAACAACAATCCTGTATTGACCAATCGTAATTTAGGTGGTTACGAGCTGCAAGGAGTCGGCCACGGTGATCTGGTTCAAGACCAGGAAGGGAATTGGTGGATCTTCCATCTCGGATTCCGGCAGACCGGTCAGTATCTTACGTTTCATCACTTAGGACGCGAAGTTTTTCTAACTCCGATTACTTTTGATGAAGACGGCTGGTTTACGGCAGGTCATAAAGGCACCACTCTTATGAGTTTCGAGACTGACCGTATCTCTAGCACAATCATTCAACAAGAGAAAAAGGCCTTCACGTTCGAGAACACGGATTGGAATCTAGACTGGTGTTATCTTCGACATCCGGTTACAGAAAATTATATGTTAGAATCCGATAAGGTAAAGCTTAAAGGAACGGAAGTGACGCTAGATGTTCCAGCATCACCAACCTTTATAGGTATTCGTCAAAAAGACTTTAACGCGGTCATTACTTGCGAGATCAGCCTAACCAATGGCGAAGCCGGCATTACACTCTACATGGACGAAAACCACCATTATGATTTAGCCTTGCGTAACCATCAACATGGATACGAGGTCATCGAACGACTTAATATTGGAGATATCAAATCAACTGAAAAAGCTATAGATTTGGGCCATTGCAATCATGCTACATTGGTTATTAAGGCCACTCCTACTCTTTATCACTTCTATGTTCAGATTGGAGATGCTGAGACGTTACTTGGATCCGCGCAAACGAAATATCTCTCTTCAGAAGTAGCGGGAGGATTTACAGGTGTACTTATAGGTTTATATGCCACTGGAGAAAGTCCTGACTACAATGCAGTATTTTCACATTTTAGCTGCGAGTACTCATAATGCATTTATCGTTTACTCTAGATAAATTGTAATCAGAGTTGCAATACGGTTATCGGCTCTTTGTGGCAGATTTCACCATTTCTTATCAGGTTTTTACTAGATACGTAAGTCGCAAGAAATCCTGATATCATTCGTCCAATGATGATTTCAATAAACAATATACTAGCAAATAAACTCGATGTTTGATTTTGAGAATCATACGATTGATACTCTTTTGGATTATAGATGGAGCATCCCATTCATTCCGTAGTTGGAATGCTCCTTTTGTGTCGAGGAAACATTATTTTTTATAAATAGCTTGAACCGCAGGCAATAACGTAACTACCTGTATCGTTAATCCTAAAGTAATGTACAACATATGCAAAAGTTCAACCGCATTAATCACATACACTTGTACCGTAATCCAGATAATAAGTGCAAACCCACTATACAACGAGAATGTCCAACTCCAATGTCGATCTTTAATAATATTTATTTTATCCGCTATCCTCCAATCCCATCTTGTCATGAGCGCAATGGATAAGAATAATGGGAATACACCTAAGACAATGAACAAAATAATACCTGGGATCAAGAAATCACTAAATGGTGACCTTTCTAAAATCGTCGAGGGTAGTCCCACTAAATTCCCTGTAGGATCAATCATTAATACCACACCACCGAATACAGCACCCACGCCTAAAAATAACTGTAAAATAAACAATACCCATGATCGTTCATGTTTAGACTTCACGATCTAACTCAACCTCCTCACGCATAATTGACCTTGCCTCATCCAATTTTACTGTTCAATTTGGTCCTATTATAGTTCATCAAGATTTCGGGTGAATGTTATAATTGTTACACTCATCATGATGGGGACACGTAATCCACTGCAGAGTCGACTTCTTGAACGCACCCGGGTTGCAGTAAGGAAGTCCAGCATACCCCGTTGACGTTATTGAACAAGAGAACGCGCATTAGTCATGAAGGTACATTAAATACATCTAAATTCAACCAAATCCCTCTGAAGCTAACTTTAGTTGCATGGAGTACATCTAGATTACTGGAATCCTCACTTTTCAGCGTTAGCGCCATTTTTAACTGCAGTTTTGACAACTAATTCTCCCCCCTTCTCTCTCACAACACACATAATATCAACGATAAAAATTCTATAACATTAGAAAAATTCAAATCAAAAAGCCCTGATGCATCAAGATTTCTTGATGATCAGGACTAAGATGTCTGCCTTGTTAACCGTCCTACCCTTTTCTAACAAGCGTGCGGTACATTAGAAACAGGAAATATGGAGCTCCAATCAGCATAATAATCAGACCTGATGGAATCTCTTTCGGTGCCATTATAGTTCTTCCGATCGTATCAGCAATGACGAGTAGCAATCCACCAAGAAGTCCCGACAAAATAATGGAGCGTCTTGTGTGATGCCCGATCATCATCCGTACGACATGCGGTGCCATGAGTCCGAGAAAGCCAATCGTTCCGACACTTGCAACAGCTCCTGATGCAAGCAAAACCCCGATAATCATGGCCCAGAGCCGCGTTCCCCGGACTGGCAAGCCAAAACCTGTTGAACTCTCATCGCCAAACGCCAGCAAATCGAATTTTCGTCCCAAATAATAAGCAACCGGTACAAGTACAAGTAGAAATATAAACAGGCTATAAAACTGACCCCAGCCTCGTCCATAGGTCGAACCCGTCAGCCAAATAAAGGAACTGCTACTATAGAAGCTTCCCTTGACAATCATGACCTGAATGCCTGCAGAGAAGATTGCTGATACGGCGATTCCAAGCAGGATGAGAACGGATGGATTTAATGCTTTCCGCCATGCTAGAAAAAACACAATGGCTGCTGCGACAACTCCACCCGTAATGGCCGCAAAGGGAAGTGCAACTATCGTCAATCCGGGCCATGCGACCAGCACGATCATCGCGCCAAGCCCAGCACCCGAAGTCACTCCGATAATGGAGGCGTCTGCTAATGGATTTCGGACAGCACTTTGGATTAAGACACCACTAATGGCAAGCGCGATACCGCCTGCAGCCGCAACGAGTGTACGCGGAAGTCGTAAATTTAGGAGGACGGAATATGATTGATCTCCCCCGCCAACAAGACTGCTCAGCAAATCGCTAATCGGTATTCTTGTTCCCCCAAGCGACAAGCTCACGAGGATGATAAAGATCAGTAGTATCGTCATGAATGTCGCTGTCGGAGCAAAGCGCATACGCTTTGCTGCCCCTCCTATACTCATGGATGACTGTACAGAGCCTGAACCGGATATGTTTTTCATCTTGGTGAGTACCAGCCAAATGAGCCATGGTGCTCCAATTATCGCCATGACCGCACCAACTGGCATTTCTCCGAAACTTCCTCGTACCATACGTGCAATCGTATCCGCTGCTGTAATGAGCAGTGCTCCCCACAACGCACTCGCGGGAATCAACAGACGATGCTTGCTTATTCCGCTAAGCCGAACAAGATGAGGTGCGACCAGACCGACAAAGCCGATAGGTCCGACCACACTGACTACGATCGCAGCCAGCAATACCGATAGCCCGAGGCCTACCGCCTTAATTAACCCTACACGCTGCCCAAGTGAGCGGGCGGTAGACTCATCAAGCTCGAGCGCATCGAATTGCCGTCCTGCGAACACCGCTACCCCAAGCAGTGCGATAACGAAAGGCCAGGCATATTGAACACCGTCCCAGTCAAGCTGGATTAAAGAACCCGCGCCCCATAAGAATAAATTTTGCGTTTCTGTTGTTTTGAAAATATGAATGGCCGATGTAAACGCTCCAAGTACCATGGATACAATCATACCTGATAAAGCAAGTCGAACAGGCGTGGCCGTTCGACCTCCGCTCAGGAAATAAGCAGCCAATGCCGCCAGCAGTCCACCCGCAACTGCCAACAAAAATGGAAACTGTTGTTGCATAACAGGGAATGCAACTACGCCAAGCACAACCATAAAATAAGCACCAGCATTGATTCCTAGCGTATCAGAAGAAGCTAGCGGATTTTTCGTTATCGTTTGCAATAAAGCGCCAGCCGCAGCAAGGGCAGCCCCGCCCAGAATCCCTATAACAGTGCGCGGCATTCGGATATCCCAAAGCAGATTATGCTCCATTATATCTCGACGGTTCAGTAATCCCTCGAATATGGTGGCGATCGGGATTTCGGCCTCTCCGAAACAGAGGCTCAGCACGAATAGAACAAAAAGGACGGCAATGCCGCCCCCAAATATTCCTATAAGCCGCCAGGTCATTCCGATAGGGACTTCTTTCTTATTCGTTTTGGTCATTAAGGCGCTCATTTTGTTAATGTATTTACAACTTCATCCACGATAACTTTGGAGGAGATGGGACCGCCGAACACCCATGTCGCGCTGTCCAATCCGAAGATGCGTTCTTCTTTAACGAAAGTAAGGCCGTTCCAAACAGAATTATCTTTTAGTTCATTCGAGAAAATATTATCATTCTCTTGCACGATATAGATTAGATTTGTGTCCTGGACCGCAGGTAATGATTCAACCGTTGATGTGCTGAAACCCCACATCTCGAATTGTTGAGATTCCCAGTCGTTCTTTAGGCCAATCCGGTTCAACGTTTGTACGGCAAGTGAGTTATCCGTAAAAAGACGTAACTGTGCTGCATTCTGATAGCTGTATGCCTGCGTCAGCACATAATTCAAGCCTTCCTTGCCTGCTGCAGCAAGCTTCGCCTTAGCATCTGCATAATGTGCATCTAGATCAGCAAGAACCTTGTCGCCTTCAGCTGTTTTTCCGACAGCCGCTGCAATTGTTTTGAAGATATCTTCCATTTGTGTATAATGATTTCCTTGCCCTTCAGGCGGGTAGAGACTGAAAATCAACGTTGGCGCAATACCTTTCAATTGATCATATATCGCGTCATGGCTATCAGTGATGGCAATAATCAAATCCGGCTGTAAAGAAGCAATTGTCTCTAGATTCGGTTCACCACGGGTACCGACATCCGTCACGCCTGCATCTAATGAAGCTTCAGAAGTTACATAAAGCTTATAGTTTTCATTATCGGCACTTCCTACTGGCTGCATTCCGAGCGCAATAATATCTTCTGTAAATGTCCACTCCAATACGACAACCTTTTGCGCAGGCTTATCCAACTTAAGCTCGCCTTTAGCATCTTTCAGTACAATCGGCTCGCTCACAGCTTCATTGCCTACATTTGTAGCGACTCCATTGCCAGTTGCCCCTTCGTCAGTTGCCGAACTATTCGGTTGGTTAGATCCGCAGCCCGCTACAACCAGTGTGAAAACGATAACCATAATTAAACTCAATAACTTTTTGTGCATTTTTATTTCCCCCTAGGTATGTATATAATAATTTTACATGATAATGATTATCATTACTAATGACATTCATTATTTTATATTCGTTTTCCCGGAAAGTCAACTTAAATTAATTATAAAAAGCGACCCTAGGGGCCGCTTTCTCTTATCTTGTATTATTCTTGAGTATACTTATCTTTATCTGATTCCGTAATTTCTCGGATGACTCTACAGGGATTACCTGCTGCAATAACACCAGAAGGAATATTTTTGGTAACGACACTTCCTGCACCAATAACTGTATCATTTCCAATCGTAATACCTGGAAGGATCGATACACCCCCTCCAATCCACACATTGTTTCCTATAGTGATGGGGTAAGCAATTTCCAATCCTTTATTCCTTTGCTCCCTATCAAGTGGGTGGCCGGCAGTATAAAATCCACAATTAGGTGCAATGAAGACATTATCTCCAAACGTTATTTTTGCAGCATCAAGCATGACACTATTATGGTTGCAGTAAAAGTTCTCTCCAATTTCAATATTATATCCTTGATCACATACAAACGGCTGTTCAATAAGAAAGTTACTCTTGGTTTTACCAAGTAGCTCTTTTATGATCTTGTTCCGTTCAACAATTTGCCTAGGACGAAGATGGTTATAATCGAAACATAATTCTTTCGCTCGCATTCGTTCTGCTAAAAGTTCTTTGTCATGATTATTATCATAAAGAAACCCTTTTTTAGCTTTTTCTTTTTCAGTCAATTTCATGAACTCAAATCTCCTTGAATAGTTATCATTTTACAAACTCTGGCTTTTGTCCTCAATCAATTGCATCGTTGTAATGCAAGTATTATCGTCTTTGAAGGTGGAAATCTCAGACTCTGCTGTCTTCCCATCGTGCTTGATCGTTATGCGGTACGTTGTATCACGAGGTAACCAAAAATCGATAAATCCGTTAGTTTGGGATGTCATTGTTTGATCTAATATCACGTTGCCTTCCATATCTGCGATGTGAACGTCAAACTCTTTCTCTATCATTTCCCCTTGACAGCCCGTCAAGCTATGAATTGCACAGGGATGAGTTTCCTTGACAAACGGTGCGATGGAAATAAAAAACTCATTTTCAGGTAAAGCATAGGTTAATTTCTTCTTGTTGCTCGCAGTTACGATGAGTTGCTCCGATGTGATTGAAGCGGACTGATCTTGTATGTTGTGAGCGCTGTACTCATATACCAATTGTTTAATGTCTTGCGTATCACTTTCATTAAGCGATTTTTTTTCAACGCCTCCAGCGAGTATATATGCCCCTAGCGCAACCACTACTAATCCAGTAGCCACCAATATCTTTTTTCTCAACTTCTACTCATCCCCCTACATCTACCACTTTCTTTAGTATAACTATTATAACTGATCTATCACAAGTCCAGTTAACTCTCTCGACTAATCATATAATTCAACAAATGTTTCAGAAACGCAGTATTTCGGGGTATTTCTTGCAATACTTCCATCGCAAGGCAGTAGTGCTCCCACATTTCTTTCTTGGCACCCTCCTGTCCAAGGACGGACACAAAAGTCGAGCTGTTGTTCTCTACGTCTTTGCCAGCAGGCTTACCCAGTGTAAGCAGGTCGCCTTCCATATCAAGCAAATCATCTTTAATCTGAAAAGCAATACCTGCATGATAGGCGAATTTCTTCAAATCTATGATTTCTGATTCCTTAACCTCAGCGAGAATAGCAGGCATAATGAGAGAAGCTTCAAATGCAATGCCCGTTTTGTAAAAGCACATCATATTCAATTGCTCTAGTGTCAGTATTTTCCCTTTCGATTGCAAATCCATCTCTTGTCCCATACACATCTCTGCTGTCTTGTCGGCTGAATACTGCATTAACGCAAGCACGCTTGAGGCATTGAAATGCTCAAGTGACGCTTGTTCTTTAATTGCCTTCTGCATAAGGAACAACCCGGTTAATTCTGCAGTAGCAATATTATGAACCTGATGCAAAGTTGGACGACCTCTACGGGTAGAAGCGTTATCCTGGGAAGGGAGATCGTCGAAGATTAGGGAGGCCGTATGCATATATTCCAAAGATCTCAGAAGCGGAGCAATTTCCGAAGCCTGTAATCCATATTCATTCACACCCATGACCCAAGTCAATATAGGTCGGATACGCTTGCCATCCCCTTCGAGACTGTAATTTGCAGCATCAATAAGCGGCTCCTTCATGGGTGAGATCCCATTAGGTTTGGGTATGTGCAACATGTTGTTGATCTGCTGACGAACCACTTTGATCATATCGGAAAAGTCTTCTTTTTCCTTACGGTTGTTTTGTAGAGCCGTAACCATCTGATCCCGAAGCAGCTTATCGAAGAAATCCACATCATCCACTTTTCGAACGATATGTTGGATAAGTCGATTGAATTCTGGATGGCCAGAAGCAAAAATCTTCATTATTTCATTATACTTTTCAGTACCCAGGCGGCTTTTACAACGTTTAAGTCCATTGATTGCACGATCTAGAATGACCTCACGGGTCTTGGCATCCGAATGATGCACGTTATGGATCAAATGAGAGATAACCGTCCAGTATAATTCAAAAGGGTTTATTAGATCAGGACGCTGATCATGGTGTTGCAAATAGTAGGTATAGGGGGTTACTGCGCCATCTTTCATATCATCAAACATATCCGCGAAATCATCAGCCAACTGATTGTAGATGCCATAATAGAAAGTTCGCTGATCAAAGTCTTCATCTACTGGAGCACTAATGACGGAACGGACGATTAAGCGGGAAGATGACGATTTTAAAATAATGGGGATATATAACTCTTCATTAGAGTAATCCGCATGAGACAGATCCTTATTCCGGTCCATTTCCTGAGAATGAAAGAACACATAGGACTGCTCGAAGAATGCACTCTGTGTATCAGATCGTTGATAGTTATGAATATATTCAAAAGCTTCCCCTAACTCGGCATGTATATATTGAATCAGTTCCATATTACTTCCATCCCACTTACTTAAATCCGGCACAGCCCCCATGAGAAGTGCGGTACGTATCATATGGGAATATTGTTCTTTCTCTTGAGTGGTTAAAACTTGCGAATCGAGAAGATCGTCAACGAAAGGATAAGACAGACCATAGGAATAACCAAGTCTAATGGCTTCACCAAGTCTTTGAGAACGCTCGGCAGGCGTGATGTTAGCCTCCATCTCTTCAACGACATGCAACATAACCCCAATAATGATCTTGATCAGCTTACGCTGGGAGTGCTCTGCATTCATTTCCTTCGGTATGTTGGAAGATACAGTTCTGAGTTTGTTAATCACCCAGATCATATCGGTTTCTATGCCTTCCTTCTGAGCCATCCGATACAACGTAGCCAAACTCATAACATCCGGTTTATTCCCCTCATTGGTTGTCGAATGTATCAAGTGACTTTTGATATCGGCAACTACACGTTGAATCCTGCTCTGTGTATCAGGCGAATCCAATGCTTTACCCAGATCCCTCATATACATATAAGAAACACTTCGATCTAAGTAATCATCCAATTTTCCTGTATCATTCAACCACCCTATATATCTATGGTAATCCGTAGAATCCGGCTTGCTCTTTCCCTTCGAAAAAAAGGATAGCCATGAATGTTGGTGAATATGGCTCTTTTTCCACAATTGGATATCTTCAGTCAGAATAGGCACATAAGTCTTTGCTCTGACTTGCTCATACAGTGTTGCAAAATACTGAGCTGCTTTCTGCTCAGCTAGCCGATACACTCTATCGGCATGGTCTATCATTTCCTCATTCATACGATACATTACCTCAACTTCTTTTTTTAGTTATTCCTCGTATCATGTTCATATCTTATACGGGAAAGAATGAGTTTGGTTACGAAATCGTTATGAGGGTTTTAATTCAAAATAAATAGGATAATGTATGGCACATTTCTCATTAAAGATAGCTTGGCAATGTGGGCAGCTAGCTGTATGCATATACTGTTGAATCGTCAACTCCTTGTGACAGCTACCGCACAGGATTGCCAATTCGTCAAACTGCTCCTGCGGCCAGCGCTCGATGTTGTGATCTGCATGCTCTTCATGGCATTTGTAGCAAGGATAGTAGCGGTTGCAGCATTTAAACTTCATAGCGATAATATCCTTTTCTGTATGATAATGAACACAACGTGTTTCATTGTCCACCACTACCCCGTAAATGTTCACCTAAACTCCCCCCATTTTTAATAGTAGCAGAGTCACCGTCATTAGAACGGCGATTCCCGCTACTAGAGCATCGAGTTGCTGAAATTTCAATTGTTTATAGGCAGTTCTCCCTTTACCATTACCATAAGCACGCGCTTCAATCGCGTAAGTCAACTGCTCGGCGCGTTGAATGATCGTGAAGAGTAAAGGGATGAGAACCGGAATATAAGCGAGAATACGTTTGGGTAACGTCAAAGCCGAAATATCATAACCTCTAGCCTTTTGTGCCAGAAGAATACGATCAAGTTCCTGTAAGATGGTCGGTATGAACCGTATCGCAATGACGATCATTAATGAAAACTGCTCCACAGGCACATGTATTTTGGATAACGGTGCTAATAACTTTTCTAGACCATGGGCTAAGGTTAGCGGTTTTGTGGTTAACGTTAATATGGAAGCGAGTAAGATGAGTAAAATAATTCGCCAGACGTAACGTATCCCGTTCTGCAATCCATCTAGTGTCACCTCAATGAATGACCAGGACCAAATGACATTTCCTGTCGTGAATAAGACATGGTATACAAAGGTGAACATCAAAATAAACAAAACAGGCTTTAACCCTTTCCCAAATACGTGAAATGGGATTCGGGATAGCAACAAAATGCCTAAAACGAAGAGGGTTGCAACTGCATAGCTCATGAACGATTCTAACATTAGGAAGCTCAATATGATGATAATAATGCTTACAATCTTTGTCCGTGGATCTAGACGGTGAAATAAGGAATGGGTCTCCAAATATTGTCCTATTAATACGGTATTAGACATTTAGCAACTCCTAGTGTGCCATATTGGCCACACTTTCTCGATAATATCCTGCTCTCTACAGCTTGCGACTTCAATTTTCTGACCAGATAATTCCTCCACTAAATGTAAGAGTTGCACCGGTTCTGGCAGTGACAATCCGAATTTCGCAAGCAATTGCGCCTGTTCCAGAAATAAAGTCCTGGTATCTAAATGCCCCATTAGCTGTCCTGCGTGAAGTACCATGACCTCATCCGAGTATTCAGCAACATCGTTCATTTGGTGTGATACGAAGAGAATAGTGCGTTTTTCTTGTTGTTGCCATTCTTGTAGTAATCGTAATAAAGCGACACGGCTTACGGGGTCGAGACCTGCTGTTGGTTCGTCTAATATAAGTAGCTTCGGATCCATCATCAATACCGAGGCGATCGCTACACGGCGTTTCTGCCCCCCGCTTAATTGAAACGGAACCAAAGGAAGAATCTCTTCCGACAAACCCACTTGCGGTAAAATAGTTTCTATTGCCTTCGTTATCTGCTGAGGTGAATAACCGCGCAGCTTCGGGGCAAAGGCAAGCTCCTTGTACACGCTCGTTTCAAATAATTGATGCTCCGGATATTGAAATACGTAGCCTATGTCAGAAACGACCTTTAGTCGACCTTTGCCATCCCTATGAATGGGCTGCTGATCAATCCAATACTCACCATCGACGCTAGGAATTAGACCCTTCAACACTTTGATGAGTGTAGACTTGCCAGCTCCCGTGTGTCCAATGATGGAAATCCATTTTCCTTCTTGGATAGTGCAACTGATATTCTGCAAAGCCACTATATCAGCATAGTTGACGCTCACATTGTTTAGTTGATAGACCATTGTAAGGTAATCATCTCCTTCCAATCTGCCGTTAAAGGGGTTGATTGATGGAACAGTTTATTTAATCGTACCGCAAAGGGCGGTTCTAATTGATAGTCCACGACAGGCACGGTTTCAAAAAAGCTTGAAGGATCGCCATCAAATTCCAATCGGCCATTATGTATGAGTAAAATACGATCTACAGAAAGCACTTCCTCCATATGATGTGTGATATGAATGATGGTCATGCCTTGGCGGTGAAGCTCATGCATAATGGAAAGTACTTGCTCCCTTCCCTGTGGATCAAGCATGGAGGTAGCCTCATCAAAAATAATGATCTGAGGGCGCATCGCCACGATAGCCGCAATCGCTACGCGTTGCTTTTGACCGCCGGATAACTGATGTGGCATCGACTCCAAGTAATCCTCCATCTGAACAGCTCGTAGTGCATGATCCAAGCGACTGCGTATTTCCTCCCTTGGCACACGAATATTTTCCAATCCGAATACGATCTCATCCATAACCGTTGTGGTGATGAATTGGTCTTCTGGATTCTGGAATACAAAGCCTATGTGTTCATGGATCTTATCAAGATCTGCTGGCCTTGACGTATCCAGACTCTTAAATGTGACACGGCCTTCCTTTGGAAGCAGCAATCCATCCATTAGCTTGGCAATCGTAGACTTACCGCATCCATTAGCTCCGACAATCGCCACAAACTCACCTGTTTCAATTGTAAAGCTCATATTGTCTATGACAGATTGTCCCTTTTTATAATAAAAATGAACATGATCGAATGTAAGCATGTAGATACTTCCCTTCTGATGCTACCATTATGAGTTATTCACTTTTTCTTCAATCGGACTGACTGCTTTTAATTGTATTACGATCATCGCTGCGATAACGGCTTTAATGCAATCTCCAGGTAAAAATGCGGTAGCACCCACAAGTCCTGCCCATACAGATGTATGTGTAATGAGGGCCATGACTGGTGCACCGATTAAACTTACAAGTATAACACCACCAACCAAATTAATGATGATAACTTTCCATAATTTTAACTTGGACCATATCTTTTCTGTCATATAACCGATACAGAATACGGCTATTGGCCAGCTTAGAAAGTATCCAGCAGTCGGTGCTATGAATGCAGAGAGCCCTCCACGTCCTCCAGACAATAAAGGTAAACCTAGAGCGACTAATACGATAAACAAAATCAAGCTAAGCGTACCCGTTTTCTTTCCTAAAAAACAACCGGTTAGCATGACGCCAAGTGTCTGTACTGTGATGGGTACGGGGATAAAACCTAGTGGAATCGGTGGAATCATACCTAATACTCCTATTAATGCAGCGAATAATGCAGCAAATACCATCTCTTTTGTCTTCATCTTACGACCTCCGTTGTTATCATTGAAATTGAAATTGAAATTTCTACTAGAGTCGACATCTATGTATTAGCTAAATCATAACTTGATAATTCCTTGTTGTAAACCTAAAAATTATTATAGGTTAACAATCAATGACGCTATTTGAGCACTAGTAACAAAAGAACCGGCAACCACTCAAAAAGTTGGTTGCCGTTGCATTGGCAGGGATCGAACAATGATAGGTTACTTCGTCCTCTTCAATGGTATAGCTGACTGCCCTATCTACGAATAAGCCTTGTTCATCACGGTAGTCTACCGATTGAACAAGGCTTATTCGTTATTATTTACTCCTGTTGGAGTTGCTCGGGCAGCATCCGTTTATTGGATGAACTGATGAAGCTCTGCCGTACTTGCTTTATACTGTGGTTTGAATTCCTCAGATGTCATATAACTAGTTAGGCTGGACAGGAACTGTCTTCCTTCCGGTGTTTCCCCTACTTTGCTCGCGTCCAATGCACATATCATCAGGTTGCCAGAACCTACTTGACACTCAAAGAGTAAACCTAGTTTATGATTGCGCTCAAAGTTGTCAATCGTCTGCACGATGGGACTCCATTCTCGATTCGTTCCATCCAAAATGATCGACTTCGAGTGTTGAACGATATTCCACCATGGATAGGTAGAGAATTCTTCACTTGGGAAGTCATGGAATACAGGGTGGCTGTTGTCGATCAGCAGCCCCATAGTGCCGATAGGTACTGGGCGGTTCATGCTCTCGGAGATAGAGCGGAACATTGGGTAGCACCAGAAATCAGTACAATAGGTGCCTTCGACGGCGTTGTGGAGAGACTCCGGTCTCGGCATAAGCAACACATTTTCACCTTGCTCCAGCAGTGCAAGCGCCTCTTCGGAAAGTTCCTCGAATAAGTGGATGCCCTCAAGCACGCTACCGCTCTTCTGCGGATAGATCCACAGGTCGTAGGTCTTGCGGATATCCGTTCCCTCTATCCACAAGGAGAATACGACTTTATTCATCCGCTCGACGACGGGAAGATCGATAGCCACCTGGCAGATATCTATGTAATTCGCCTCTGCTGGGACTACTGCTGTGGCGCTGCCTTCCGCCAGCGTTCCTCCGTCTGTGCTCAGCTCCCAGTGAAGTGCAAGCGTATCAGGTGTCCCACTCCGGTACCAGCATAGCTCGACGTCGGCGCTGAACCGTTCACCGGAGATATAGTTGTACTTCGGAAATCTCGCCATGAGAACCGCATCACTGCAGAATGTGCGCCATTCCTCCGCCGTTATCATTCCCTTGGAATCCATAAAGGCGTCGAGGATGCCAACTAACGCCGTTCCTTGTCCGCTGAAATCCTGCAGATCCAGCAGTTGGAAGCCGGCAAGTTTCCGGGAGCGGAATGCGGCCTCTAGTTCCTCTTTGTAGCAGGCTACAGCCAGCTGACCTGAGCATTCGAAGTATTTGTCAGCGAGGTGGCCTAGCCCTTTACTTTCCAGTCGTTCTCGGAAAATCTTGAAATTCTCGGCTTTGAGTGGCCCATTGTATTTCTCGATTTCCTTATAATCTGGATAGGTCGCATATTGTCCAATCTCATGAGAGATAACCGGAATCTGCGGAATCCATTCCCCTGTCGCATCACCAAGCTCTACCGTCTTGGCTTCAGTGCCGTACTGGATCTGGATCGTACCTCCAGCTTCTGCGGCATCCCCATTCTGTAGATCGGGAGGAACAATCTGATCGTCATAGTCCTTCATCGTTCCTGGCAGATCCGTCTGGATATGTCCTTGGGGTGCGTCGCACATCGCATAGGAGCCCCTGAATAAGCGATCCTTGGAAAAGCGTACTCCACTAAAGAAATCGTCATGCTCCAGAATTTCCGGTACAAATTGATGGTTATTGGATCCCTGTGTGTACAGATGTCTGTTATCGAATGCTTTATAGTCTTTCAGAATAGAATCTATCTTAGTTCTGCTACCCCATAGCTCGTTACCGAGTGACATCATAACGAAGGATGGATGATTACCGAACGCTTGCAGAATAGCATATCCCTCACTGATCAGATAATCCTGCTCCGCCTGATTATGACCCTCATCGGTTTCTTCCGTAATCGTTCCCCAGAACGGCAGCTCCGGTTGCATGTAAATGCCGAGCATATCCGCTGCAGTAAACGCTGCTTCAGGTGGGCAGCAAGTGTGGAAACGGTAATGATTGATGCCGTAGGTCTTCGCAATCCCAAGGATTCTCAGCCATTCCTCTACGTCAGTCGGCGCATACCCGGTCAACGGGAAAATCAAGCCATCATGTTTGCCGCGGAGAAAAGTCTTCTCTCCGTTGATTGTAAACTTGTCACCTTCCGTTCTGAACGCGCTTAGCCCAAAGATCAAGTCGTGTCGGTCGATGGCTACCCCTTCTCTGTCTTTCAGAACGATGCTTATGTTGTAGAGATTGGGTGCGGCTTCGCTCCAGAGCAGCGCGTCCGTTCCCAACTCATAGACGATAGAGAACTCGCCCGATGATATTGCAAACTCCTGCTCGGACACGGAGTGTGTCGATAGACTGTTAAAGCTTGCAGCTGTTACAGCAACCGGGCCTTCAACCATGCCTTTCAGGGATGCTGTGATTTTGATCGACCGTGTGGATATATCTGGATCGAGCCGGATTTCGCCCAAATATGACTCACCGTAAAATTGAAGTTCGATCCGGCCGGTGATTCCATTCCAGTTAGTCTGCGTATCTGGCGAAGTTAAATGTCCTCCTTTGGTCGGATAACCAGTATTGTCGACCCGGATGGTAATTGTCTGACTGCCTGCCCGTAGCTGGTCGGTCAATTCGTAAATATGAGGGGTGTTCAGACTATCACGGCTGCCAATCTCTTGATCGTCCAGCCAGAGCGTCGTCAGCCGTGTTCGTTCCAGATATAGAAAACATGCCTTTCCGGCGAGTTCATCCGGAATGACTACCTCCTTCGAATACCAGGCCTGTCCCTCAAAGAGGTATTCATCCGTCAGAGCTCCGACTGAAATATCCTTGTTCTTCGGTCCCTTACGGGCGTACGATGTCGTGCCTGGCAATGTTATGACATCCGCAAAAGGAAGCAATCTTCCTTGTCTCTTCTCATCTAATTGCAACTTCCATTCACCTTCAAGGTTGATCATTGTCTGCATAAATATCACTCCTAATCGCTGTTTGAATATCATAATCACTTATATGGATGTCCAGAGCAATACCTAAAGCCAGCTTAGCAAGCTCACTTCCAATAAAAGGGCCCATTGTCAACCCTGACGCTCCTAATCCGTTAGCGGCAATAAGACCTTCCCAGCCGGGAACAGCACCCATCACGGGGAGAAACCCCGGGGTAAATGGGCGGAATCCAACACGCACCTCTTGAAAGGTGCTATTTGCTAAGTCAGGTGCCAGAGCTAATCCTTTATTCACAATTTCTTGTATTCCACCTGCGGTTACTCTTGTATCATAGCCTTCAATGTCATTCTCATGAGTCGCACCTATTACGATTTTCTGATTATCAAAAGCGAGCAAGTATTGATCCGTAGGTGGTATGATGACAGGCCATATGCCTGTATCTTGTTGATTTGGAACTTGTAAATGCATAATTTGCGCTTTCTGATAGCTAACTTTAAAGTCAATGCCTAAGGGCAGTAGCAATTGATTTGCCCATGCACCTGCACATACAATGACTTCGTTAGCAGAGTAACTTTCATTCCCAACCGTTACGCCTGTTACACGATTGGATTGATAATTAATCGTCGCATCCCCGTTGATTAGGACAGCCCCATTTCTTTGTGCTGATCGAACCAATGCATCGCGAAGTGCCCGACCATCTATTCGGGCGGCACCGCTAATATGTACAGAATGATAACCTTCCGCTAACAAGGGAAACAACGCATGTGTTTCTTGTTCATTATACCTTGTAATTTCCCCGACTTCTGGTGCATCCTCTCTTCGTAGATATGCGCGCTCCTCCATCTTTCTGATTTTCTCCAAATCATCATGAATACATAGCGCACCAACTTGAGCATAGCCTGTGTCTGTTTCACCCTCTTTTTCGAGTTCCTTAATCAACTCTGGATAGAAGCGCGCACCTGCTTTTGCCAACTGGTACCAAGCTTGATTACGTCTTTGTGATAGCCAAGGGCAGATAATTCCTGCGGCGGCATCCGTCGCCTGTCCTTGATCTTTGCGGTCAACAATAATGACCTCTGCCCCCATCTGGGCTAAATGGTATGCTGTCGATGCCCCAAGAATTCCTGCTCCAATGACGATGACTTTCCGCATGTTTACATCCCTTTCCTAGATCAACTGTTTCTAGTATAACAAATAAAAGACGATCACTCCCCATCATTCTACAGGGGTGATCGCCTTTTGTATTATACCTTCAGGGAATGCTGTGCACGTGCAATCTGTGTTGCTTCAACCATGTTGCGTAAGGAATCCACTGTTTCGTCGAATCCACGAGTCTTAAGTCCGCAGTCTGGATTGATCCAGAACAATTCCGGATCCAACACTCGCAAAGCGCGATCGATCATACTCGTCATTTCCTCTACTCTTGGAATACGCGGACTATGGATATCATATACGCCTAAACCAATACCTAGTTTGTACGTATTCAACTCGAAGCTATGAATCAACTCACCATGACTACGTGAAGTTTCGATTGAGATCACATCCGCATCCATCGCTTCAATTGAATATATCATGTCATGGAACTCACAATAACACATATGCGTGTGAATTTGAGTTGTATCTTGAACGGTACATGTCGTCATGCGGAATGCCTTCACAGCCCATGCTAAGTAATTCGCTTGCTCTTCTTCCTTCAATGGCAACCCTTCACGAACGGCAGGCTCATCCACTTGAATCATTCCGATACCAGCATTCTCTAACGCTTCTACTTCTTGTCTAAGTGCATAAGCCAATTGGTAGGCGATTTGTTCACGGCTAATATCATCGCGAACGAAGGACCAGTTCATGATCGTAATAGGGCCCGTAAGCATTCCCTTAACAGGACGATCTGTCTTCGACTGTGCATACTTCGTTTCTTCCACAGTCATTGCCTTCTCAAACGCTACATCTCCAAAGATAATAGGTGGTTTCACACAACGAGAACCGTAAGACTGAACCCATCCGAACTGCGTGAACGCGAAGCCAGCAAGCTTCTCACCGAAGAATTCAACCATATCTGTACGTTCAAATTCACCATGAACAAGAACATCCAATCCGATCTCTTCCTGCAGCTTAATCCAGATATCGATCTGATCTTGGATGAAACTAACGTACTTCTCGTTATTCCATTCACCCTTACGCCACGATTGACGAGCTTTACGTACTTCAGCTGATTGCGGGAAGCTTCCGATCGTCGTTGTTGGGAACAATGGTAATTGCCATTTCTTCTGCTGCGCAACATGACGCTCTGCAAAAGGAAGATGACGTTCAGGATGCTTCGAACTAATCGTAGCAACTGCGCTCTGAATATCGTTACGATTACGCTCACCGGATTGTTTAAGTACCTGTAGGTCAAGTTCACATTGTGCCAATTCGTCTGCAATGACCCCTTGACCTGAAGTCACTGCTTTTACTAGAAGAACAAGTTCATCTAACTTCTCATCCGCGAATGCAAGAGCACCCTTAAGCTCAGCGGATAGCTTCTTCTCATTAGCCACTGTAACAGGAACATGAAGTAGACTACATGATGACTGTACGATAAGTTGCTCAGCTGTTACAATTCCAGATAGTTGTTCCAATAGTCCCAACTTCTCTTGAAGTGACGCCTTCCAGATACTACGACCATCGATCACACCCGCTCCTAGAACCTTATCTGCTGGGAAACCAAATTCCTTAATGGATGACAAGTTGCCCGACAATCCATGTACGAAATCAAGACCTAATCCTTTGACTGGCAACTGGATGATATCTTGATAGTTCTCTACTGATTCGAAATACGTTTGCAATATGATGTTCAAGTTAGGCACAGACTTAGCAATCGTTCCGTAGATAGTCTTCAATCTTTGGATGTCGTCTGCGCTTAATTTCTGAACAAGAATCGGTTCATCTATTTGTACCCATTGCACCCCTTCATTCGCAAGCTCCTGAAGGATTTGCACATACAGTGGTAGTAAACGATCTAGCCATGCATCTGTTTCTGCAACATTATATCCTTTGGATAGTTTCAAGAATGTTAATGGTCCGACGATAACTGGCTTCCCTTCGATTCCAAGCTTTTCCTTAGCTTCACGATAAGCTATAAGAGGTTTATTCTCCGTAAGTACTGGTGTAGCATCATCCAACTCAGGAACGATATAGTGATAATTCGTATTAAACCATTTGGTCATTTCACTTGCTGTTGCATCCTTCGTCCCACGGGCGATAGCATAATATACAGACAATGGTACAACTCCGCCATCATAAGGAAAACGCTTCGGAACAATCCCGAACATAGTAGCTGTATCCAGAATATGGTCATAATAACTGAAATCATTCACTGCGATCAAATCGATACCCTTTGCCTGCTGTTTACGTAAATGATTCAAAGTGATCTCTTGTAATTTACTATGAAACTCTGCTTCCTCAATCTTGCCTGACCAGAACGCTTCTAACGCCTTCTTCCATTCGCGATCCGCACCAATACGTGGATATCCCAATACACTACTCTTTATCATTCTATATCTCTCCTATGCACATTACTTGTTAATAGAAAGATATCATGTATTAGCTGGTATAGTGTAACCGTATTAAACTATATCTAGTTATATCCTAGAGCTATATCAGGGATTTTGTTGCAATATCACAACGATATCTAATCAGAGAAAAAGCTGCTCGGATTATTCGAAGCCACTGAAAAAGTCCACACATTGGTGTAGGATACCGCTGCGATGACGGATTGTCCTTACGATCGCTGTTGCCCTCTGATTTCTTAATTATATACCGCTTAGCGGTTGAAATCAGAGGGCAAAGGCGAACGCTATCGCTTCTTCAGGACAATTCCGTCAACTGCGCTGCTTCGAGCATATGGTCTGTTTTTTTTTGTAAATATCAGTTTTATTTAGGGCATCTTTTATGCAATTTATTCGCGAAGAATGCACCGCTGACAATGCCAATGACAAGCGTTGGAAGTATCTATAAAAAAAGAACACCAGTAATATTGAGCAAGCTCAAAATAACCGTGTTCTTTCTTTAAACTAGCCATTGTTAGAATGACACTACTTCTCCAACGTAATTCCGAATGAAGAACCAGCCTTGGCAGCAAATACAATCGTTCCGTTCTCAGGGAGCACAACTTCATTAATACCGCTGATTACGGTGTAGTTCACGCATGTTCCATTTCCGTCGTATACCGCATAAGCTCCTTGTTCAGGCATCGATACTATCATCTTCTTACCAGCAACTTCTTGGGATATGCTATACCATCTGGCGTTACCATCCGTTTGCACAGTAACCGTAGAGTGTTTCCCTTTATAGATAGGTATTACTTTATCCTCACTGACATACAAACTTCCAGCCGACTCAAAATATTCGATACCATCTTTCGTATAAAAACGGAATTCAGCCGTATCCCGGCTTCCCGTGCCAGGAACTTGATGTTGGCTCACTGCAGTATTCGGTCCAGTAATTTTCTTATCCCCTAAATAATCCTTTAATTCTGCGGTACGGGAAATCTTGAGGGTTGAATTAAGCATGTAAACAAGAGAACTATACTTCTCACTCACAGGGTAATATGATTTGCCTTCTCTCTTTGCCCATACATCTTCCGTCTCTTTAGATAGGGCCTGAGTTTCCAGCTTCTCGGCTACGTACTGAGATATTGCCAATTGTCCCAACCCCGGAACGGTTGCATATTCTCTATTCCACAGGTAGGTGCGTCCATTTTTTTCGGTTACAATATTGATCTTCGAACTCCCAACTTCGTTAACAAAAGATCCTTCCGATGTATATATATATTTCTGCTCTGGATACTCGGGGACACTCGGCACTGATAAGGATAGCTCTCCATCCTTTATAGCAACTTCAACTTGTTGACCGGTAGCACCATAATAGCCCGAGTACTTTGTGATGTCGCTTGGCATGTCAGCCTTAACAGGTGTACCGAATGATTTCTCCGGTTTAATGTCTGTGATTGCGCCCTTCTCTTTCAACGCCTGAAGAAGAAGTTCGTGCGCCAAAAGCTGGTTCGTCGAACTACTTCCGCCTGATGATAGAACTGCAGCAGCCATGTTCTGCTCTGGAAGCACTACGAGAGAAGCATGATACAAAATTGTGTCTCCCCCCTTGCTGAGACCCTTTATTTTATAATCGCTGAACGGATATAATCTTACACTATCCCAACCAAGCCCGTAGTCAATTAAATTATCCGCTTCTTTGGGCCATATTCCCTTGTTGTATTCCTCTTGCTCCATTGCTAATACCGCGCTATCCGAGAGAATTTCCTTTTCACGTCCCATAAATATTTGCGAGAATTTCACCAAATCCTCTGCTGTAGAATAGATTCCGCCCGCTCCAATCGCGTTTAATGTTTCATTTGGAAGCTGCTTTTGAATCGTTGGATAATAAAGACCAGGAAGTTTGCTTGAATCTAATACGTCTTGCGGTGTCTTTGTATGCTTCAATTCTAATGGTTCGATAAAATATTGATGAATGAATGCAGTAAATTTCATACCACTGACTTTTTCTACAAGAATCTCAGCTAGCGAAAATCCGTCGTTGCAATAAACAGAGAATGCTCCTGGATCAGCTTTCAAACTCTGTGTAGACAATTGCTCAAGCAGGTTGTCATGCGCATATGTGTCATTATCGTTGAACAGAACTGTACTACCTAGGCTCGAACCTTGAAGTCCAGAAGAATGGTTCAGCAGCATACGTGGCGTAATTTGCTTATAACGTTCATCTATCATCTTGAAATCAGTTATGTACTGCACCAAGGGGGTATCCAGATTGATTTTTCCCTCATCTACCAATTTCATGACGGCAACTGTCGCAAACATTTTGCTCGTTGATCCGATACCATACATGGTTTCTGTGGTCAAAGGGATTTTCCCTTCTATATCGTTTAATCCCTTCTGTCCTGATACTGTAATCTTGCCGTTGTCGATTAGTGCATACTGTACGCTAGTCGTACCGTATTGTTCGGTAAGCAGTGCCGCTTTCTCAGAAGCGATCGTCGCCTGTGTCTGATTAGAAGTTGCAACATTCTCGTTAGACGCTAGTGCTGCAGTCGGAACAAGCGGTGTTAGTGCAATAGCAGCACTCAGAATCCATATCAACCTTTTTTTCATTAAAAAACCTCCTTAGTTTTCAATCTATGATATATTACGGTTCAATAGATAAAAGGGTTCAAATTTCCAGATAAAATATATCAGATACTATTTAAATAAGCCCGCGAGTTGCGCGGACTTATTGATAAGCTTATATATTTACTCAAATCTTACAGACCTAACTTATGACCTTTCTCCAGACGTAGTATCTGCTTCTCACCGCTATCAGCCAATTCGCGGAACTGATTGATCGTATCACGCATTTTAGGCAGAGCTACCTGCTTGTAGGTGCTGATCGAATCTAGAGCAGACAACACATCAGTAAATGCTTCCTTCATGGTGTCTACCGAGATACTAGCTTCAAGCGATTGCTTCTGGATCTCAACACCTTGATTCTTCAACATTCTGGATGTGCCAGCAATCAGATCATTCGTCGTTTGGTTTAAGAGTTCAATCTTTTTCAAGACAATCTTCTGATTGTAGAGAGCACTTGCTACAGTTACGGAAATCTTCAACGCCGAAATCGTAACATTCTTAGCTCTATCTACCCCACGAATCAGTTCTTTGTTGTTCCTGATCACGACTTCGATCGCCATAATTCCCTGTTGGTTAACAACTAACATTTGCTGCAAGTCCATCACCCGCTGACGTAGCGGGAACAGCACTTCTTCCGTGATGAAACGAATTTTGTCAGGATCTTCATTACGAAGTTTGGCAGCTTCGATTTGCGACTCGATGGATTCGTCCATCAACATGCCAAGCTGAATTTCCTTTTGAAGCTTTTTGGTCAATTCTCGGAGCATCTGTTGTTCAATCTCTAGTGTCGTATTGTCGTTCTTGAGGGTCGATTTCCCCTTATCTAAAGAGATCACTATATCCGCAATGACAACATCGGCTTTTTGATACTTGAGAAAGTATCCACGCAGCGGATTGAACAGTTTACCGAGGAACCCAGTCTTAGCAAAGTCTATTACGCTCGGGTCCAAGTCCTTTAGTTGAGTATGCAGTTCAGATAGACCTTTAGCTACTTGACCACCCTCATCTCCCGTTTTCGAGAGGTTTCCAACGGATACTTGCAGTAGAGAATTTTTATCAGAGGAACTTTTCATTGTATTGATACCGAAAGAATCAATGGATTGCAGTATTTCTTTCCTCTTCTCAAGCGACTCGAAATCTAGTGCCATGATCGTTGCGACGTTAGCCTCGGCTACTTCTTTAAGCTTTGCCACTTCCTCGGGAACGGGTTTAACCTGCTCTTCGATAGCAACTTGAATCTCTTCCTGACTTGGTATTTCCATTGTAAAAGACATCATAACCCTCCCTATAGTTGACCGTTACATTTGAACGTTGAATAAATTTCCAATCTTGTAGACAACATCATCTGTATCTGCATTAATGCTCGCTGCTTCATTAATTTTCGAAATACTTTGTAAGGCCTCTATATTGGCATTAAATCCGATCGTGTAAATTGGAATCTTATAGGTCTCAATTAACCCACTAATGTCCTTGAGCGAATGACCCTCAGTTGTCTCGCCATCACTTAAGAGAAAGATGATCGGCTTTACATTGGGATTAAGTGCTAATTCATCTTGAAGCAATTTCAAAGCTACAATGATACCGTCAAAAGTAGCCGTACCTCCACTAGCTTGAAGACTGTTCACCGTACCCACAAACATAGACTGTTGGTTCGTGTCGTACTTCCCAATAGGGAGATTAATGGTTACACCACTTGAATAGGATACAAGACCGATACTGTTATCTTTTCCTAGATATTTCTGACCTTTCAACAGGGACTCTTTCAAGCGATTCAGAGGCTCACCTGCCATACTACCGGAAACATCGGTTACGAACACTGCCGCAATCGGTTTACTTCCGTCCTTCTTTTCTTTCCATAACTTCTGCGCAGATGATAGTAGACTACCGTCGACTACTGCAAGTTCTGACTTGTATTCCTCAAGATTATTGAAGCCATTCTTCTTTGCTGAATTCTGATACTTCTCTTGTTCAACAAACTCAGCGAACTTCTGAATGATGTTTAATTTATCTTCAGGTACATCACCTAATGCGTATAACGGACTGTCATGTCTTACGCCAAAGGGAGTGAACACATAACTATCCTTAAGGTCAGCAGCATTCAGATAGGTCTGATACTCCAGAACAAATCCATCCAGCATACCGGACTTCGCCGCATCACGCATTTGTATCGTTGTAGATGCAATGAAAGGCACATTGACTTGGAATTTTTCAAAACCCTGCACAGCTTTATCTCCTAAAATATTAGAACTATCGAATGTATTAAGTGCGGTAATAAGAAAGTTCAATCCTGTAGAACTGGCGAACGGGTCAGTGTATCCCATAGAGAATTCATTATTAGATATAGCCTCGGTAACTGTTTTGACATTCACTGATCCATACGTATCTATTAGGGCATCGTATTTCGCCTTGACAATGACAATGCCAGGAACGTTTCCGACGAGGCGCTCAGAGACAAGTTCAGTCTTAACACCACTCGCCTTGACCATTTCACCCCAGAATTCGTTAGAAGGTGTGAAAGCGTCGGGTACATATTTACCAGATTTGATGTAATCCGTAGCTGTACCGGAAGCGATATTCCGTACTTTAACTGAAGCAGATTTCCCATGTATGATGACATTAGCTTTGTTGAATTCTGTCGCTACCTCAGTCAACCATCCATCGACACCCGTACCTGATTTCTCAGGAGAAGAGAAGATTTCTACAAAAAAGTCACTCGTGTTGTCTACGGTTATGGGGAACTTCGAAATATCCGGTAACGACTCCGCAACATCAGCAGGATTAAGATCAATCTGCCCCTTTACTGGCGCCTCCGTAGTTACTGAGATATTGGAGTAAAGCTTACTTAATCGCTTACCTGCATCCTCGGAAGATACTTCTGTTTTTGTTTTTCCCAAATTAGAGGTCAGATTTACCCCTACATATACAATGCCGAATACTAATATCACTAGAATACCCGATAATAGAAAGAATTTACTTTTCTTTGTCATTCTTTACACCTCTCACTGTTTATAATATTTGGTTTGCTTAATTAACATGTCTATTTCTTGCATGCAAGGCATATTTTCAATATCCCCTGGCTCAAAACTATCTAAGCGGGATATTTCTAACAGTAACTTATCTAGTTTCAGCAAGATTTCCTCGTTCGTACCTAGAGAGCTTTTCATGAAAGACAGATACTCCTTATATACGATTGTCTTTTCTTGAAGAAGTTCCTGAGAAAAGGCAGTAGATTTCTGATTCATGACCCTCTCGAATTCCGACTCGTCAAATACATTGAGCCTATTCAGGATACTTCTGACATTAAGGTAAAATAGCTTTTCTACCTCCTGAGTTACGGAAGCAAACTTCTTGTAACTTAACTCCGTTGGTTCGAACCTCTGATGTAGAACATTTAATAAGGTATCCTTCTTCTTCGTCATTCGTTCCAACTGTTCTAAGGCAAGCGCAATATCATGCGCTAATGTTTTTACATGACGGTAGTGTGTCAAAGCCTCCACGTAATCTTCATGCGTTTTAATCTGTTTGACAGGTAAAGCAACGGGCTGCTTAAACAATAAGTTATAACTCCAGTAAAGCACCACTAGCGCACTTACGAACAGCAATGTTACTCCAAAGGCTGTTGCGAAAGCACTTCCTCCGATCTCTAGCCCCAAAAATCCGGGCGAGAGCACTAGGATGTTCAATATCACCACAGCCACAATAATTCCTATAAGTTTTATGTATTTTGTATTAGTCAATTGTTGTACCTCCTCTACTGACACAGTGACAGGAAAATTGTACCACAAGTTACGAATTCGTGACAATAATCTATTAAAACATCACCTTTGAGAATTCGTAAAGCAAATGAAATGTACCATCATCGACATAACACTTACCACTAATTCATACTTTTGGAATCGAAAATGTTACACTTGTTATACAAACATTATTTATTTTCAATAAGATCAATTTTCCACAAACGGGCCAGATTGTGTAGTAAGCCTTATTGAACTAACGGTCAGTTTAGTTGAACAAGGAAGTTTTTTAAAATTGTGATATATGTATGGAGGATTAAATGTCAATGTCGAAACATCTGGTTTACAGGGAAAGGGGAAACAAATACATGTCGATTTACCATAAAGTAATTGGAGAAGGGTATCCCATCGTTATGTTGCATGGTTGGACACTCGACCATCAAATGATGTTCCATGCAATGGAACCGTTATTCGAGAAACGAAGCGGTTGGAAGAGAATATACATAGACTTACCAGGTATGGGGCATTCCGAGTCACAACCATCTATTCAGAACTCTGATGATATTTTAGAAGCGATATTACGTCTTTTGGACAAACTTATCCCTGATCAACCGTTTATTATTTGTGGTAATTCATATGGCGGGTACATTGCCAGAGGTATAGTCCGTTCACGGCAGGACACAGTTCGTGGATTACTACTGATGGCACCATTGACTATACCTGAATTCGATGAAAGAGTAGTACCACAACAGACCGTTCTAAAAAGAGACAGCAATTTGATATCACATTTGTCTTCAGAGGATGCTGATGAATTTTGCTCCATGGGGGTAGTGCAAGGTCCAACTGAATGGGAGAGGTTTCGAAATGAAATTTTACTTCCTTCTAAACAAACAAATTATGAATTCTTAAACCTTATTCGTCAAAATGGATATGGCTTTACCTTCGATATTTCATCTAAACTTGAGTATCCCACGCTAATTATCACAGGGCGTCAGGACAATGTAGTTGGATACCACGATGCGTGGCGACTAATTGAAGATTACCCAAGGGCAACTTTTGCAGTGCTTGATATGGCTGGTCACAACCTACAAATCGAACAAACCGATGTATTTAACGCATTAGTTCATAACTGGTTAAACAGACTTGAGTCTGAAAATTTTCGACTTGCATAACTTTTCATGAATTTGAGTTTCCTGTTGCACTAACAGATTCCTAATTTAACAAGATAGTTAAATTAGGAATCTGTTAGTCTTCGGTGAATGATAGGGTCTTCTGTTCCTGCAACTGAAGGCATTCTAGGTTTATCTTTTCGAACACCTCTTACTTCTCTATGCAGAATGGCTTATCCAAACAATAAATCTAGAATTTTCTCATCAGCTTTACGGTTTTCCCCTTTATAAGGATAGCAGTGAATGTGAATGGCTGGATTAAAATTGATTTCAATAATGCTGTAATTGGTATGCGTTGCCTCTAGACTAATATCATCAATCATCATGTCAACACCACAGATCGTTGCTCCTGCAGCTTTAGCAGATTGAATGGCTAATCCTTTATAGCTATCTGGAATGTCATCCGTAAAGTCAATACTGTCTCCACCTGTACTAATATTCGAATTTTCCCGCAGATAGACGATCTCATCTAGTTGGGGTATATCACCCCAGCTTTTCGATTGATTTCTCAAGAACATCTCTTCTGCATCACCGATCTGAATTCTTTCAAGGGGTGTCTTATATCCCTTACCTCTGAGCGGATCTTTGTTCTTCTCATGAACTAGTTGCTCAATCGTATGGACACCATCTCCAACTACATTCGCCGGAACGCGATGCAATATGCCGACAACTTCGTCCCCCATAACAAGGAAACGATATTCTTTACCAGTAATGAACTCTTCGAGCAGGACCGTCTGATCATGTTCAAATGCCATTTCGAACGCTTGTTGATAATCTTCTTTCGTGAAATCACCATGAAAGATCGTAATGCCCAAACCAAAGTTTGTTGATTTGGGTTTAATCACAATGGCGTTGTCACGATATATTTCATATACGACCATAGCTTCTTCAAGATTCCGAAATGCTTCGCCAGTTGGAACTTGAATTCCGTGTTGCTTGAGAACTCTTTTCGTAACTACTTTATTTTCCATAATTAATACGGTGCTATAGGAATCTAATGATGTTTTCGTAGCTTGCTTAACATATTCTTGGTGATCGCCTTGTGTAAGTAACACGAAGTTATCATCTCGATCAATCAATTGAAATTTAATGCCGCGTTTAACTGCTGCCTTCAGAAGTAACTGTGTGGATAGCTCAAGGTCCTCATATCCTACGAATCGGTATCCATTATGAAGACTCTCCTCAGTAAATTGTTTCGCTTTATCCAAGTGATACGTCAGATAAGATGATTGTTGAATTTCTGACTTTACAATAGATGCAAAACTTTTATCTGGATGAATAATCTTTTGCTTCTCACCATTCAATATGTGTGAGAACTCCTTATCATCAGGCATCAAGAGCTGGACCATTTCTTGCATCTCATGGATACAAGTTAAGGCCATCTCCTCCATCGTCACACAACCCTCTTCATGATCGTGTAAGTATCCCTTTATACCTTCCATGATAAGTTGATCATGATTCATGTCTGCCCTCTTTTGATCCTCTACACCGAAGGTTTCATCCTTCTTCAACAGCATGTAAACAATAAACAAATGAATAAATTGCATCGTTTCTTTACTGATTCCAATTTTATGAAGTGGATTCAAATCCAGGAAACGAAGCTCCAAATAAGCGATTCCATCTTGCATTAGTTCCTGTAATGGATCTACACCTTTTGCTGTTTTCACTCTAACGGGGCTGTAGAATTCTTTTACACTTAATAATTCCTCGGATCGAATCAACTCATTCAGATCACGAACGTAGTCATTCATCGAATGATAGGACACATATAAAGGTTGTTCATTGCGATAACCGCATTCGCTATTACGAAGTGAATTCATGTTCGGGAAATAATAGCTTTTCTCGTCATCGGATTGCCCTCGGGCAACGCATTTCTCAATATATGTCTTATCAAAGACAGGACTTGCACCTGTTAAATAGATGAGCAGCCATCGATACCTCAATAGATTACGTGTTATTTTAAAATAAGTGGCATCTTTGAAATCTTTGAAGTCTTCATGGTGAGCTATTAATTCATGTAGCCTTCGTAGAAATCTATCATTGAAAGAAAAGTTATAATGGATACCGCTCAGTAATTGTCTTTTGCGACCATACTTATCTGCTAATTGATTCCTATAGTTGTCTTCTATCGGATCGTTCATCTTCGCAATTGGAATATCTTTATCATTGGGTAAAACAGGCGGATTGCTACTCGGCCATAAATATTCCCCATTCAATTCTAGCGAAACTATATCTTGCAGTGCTTCCATGAAACGATACGTTTCATCAATCGAGTTGAAAGTTGGAGTAATCATTTCGATTTGACTCTCTGAGAAATCCGTTTGAATATATGGGTTTCCCATTTTATTACCAAAGGATTCCGGATGCGGTGTCATCGCAAGTTTCCCATCTTGATCGACCCTAATATTTTCTTTTTCCAGACCAAATTGACCTAGTAGAATATCTGCATTTAACTTTTTATCGACCAGAAGCTGTATGAGTTCACGATTTAACAAAGCCATTATAACGACCACCCTTTATTTGAATGTTCCACTTGCGGACCCATCATTCTGCGCAAAGATCCCCTAAACCAGAAGACCAGAATAACTCCCTTGAAGACACTACTCAGAGCAATCGCCATCCACACACCGTTTAGACCAAATGGTTCGGATAATATCAAGGCCAGTGGTATCCTGAGCGCGGTAAATGTAATGCTGAATATCGGTGGGATATGTGTCTTACCCATTCCATTGAAAGCACCAACGGTCATTAGTTCCAGACACATGAACATTTGTGAAAAACCGAGGATACGCATATAATCAGTACCTAACTCTACAATGGACACATCAGACAGAAACAGTGAAAAGAGTTGCTGTGGGAATAAGATGAATACAAGTGATATGATAATGCCAAAAATGGAAGTTAGCAACAGAGCATGATGATAGCCCTGTTTAATGCGATCTAATCGGCGTGCTCCATAATTTTGCCCAAAGAAGGCAGCAATCGCTCCTTGGAGTCCTCCGATTGTCATGTATGAAATGGATTCAATTTGAATCCCAACTTTTTGGACTGCAATAGCATCAGCTCCAAAACGGATAATAATCTTGGCAATGATGATCGATATGATCGTAAATGTGACACGCTGGATCGTAATCGGAAGCCCCATGGTGATCACTTCTTTCATTTGACGACTATCCCATCGGGACGATCTAGAGATCAATTCTGAATTTCTTGTCTTCATAATAAATATACTTGTCACTAATATATTGGCGGCTAATGTTGCAATCGCTGCCCCTGCAACTCCCCAACCTTCAAATTTGCCCACACCAAAGATTAAGAGTGGATCGAGGACGATATTAAAAATAAGACCGATCGAGAAGATTTGAAACGGCTGCTTACTATTACCCATGGCGTTCAAAATGGTAACAAAAAACGTATTTGTTATAGAAAATATCGTTCCAATAATTGAAATCATCAAAAATTGTTTCGCCATCAGCTCAACTTCTTCACTTCCAAGATCAAAGAACGCAATGAGTTGATTCTTGGTCAACATGACAAAACCCATATAGAGAAGCCCCAATAAGATAGACATCATAAATCCGTTCTTAATATACGTTCTAGCCTTATCTTTCTGACCAGATCCCATACAATGTGAAACTTTAATCCCAGTACCGATCGTTATCATAGTGGATAAAGCAATAGCTAAATTAATGAAGAAGCTGGCCGTGCCAATTGCTGCTACAGGACCACTTCCTAGCCTTCCAACCCAAAGCATATCGACAAGCCCATATGTAGTTGATATGAAATTGGTTGCAATAATTGGAATCGTTAATTTCATTAATGTAGGCATAATTGGGCCTTGGGTCAAATCATTTGTGCCCTTCATATCTAGTAACACCCTCTTGATCTAATAAAATACCTTACATTTCTAAAATAATTATATACCACTCCCTTATATAAGCAAGTGATTATATGCTTGACACAATCTATTTATTTTGATAGTTGGCTAATTTACCCCCGCATATCGCGTCCACTTCTAGGGTGACTATCGTCAATCTACAGACAAAAAAAAGCCACTAGAGTTTTCTCTAATGAGCTTATATTCATATCCAATTAACATTACATTGCTTGATGGTCATTGAATTAAGCTTTTATAGCCCATCTCAATTTTGCTGAACGAGCACGACTATTCAGATTACATTCTTCTGTTGATGGCCGGATTACCTCGGTTGAAATCTCACTGTAAACTCCTTCACGCAACAAATTTTTAAAAGATTTTTTGACAAGTCTATCTTCTCCGGAATGGAAAGACAGTATGGCAACACGCCCACCTTTTGTAAGGACGTTAGGAAGTTTGTCTAAGAATTCATATAACACTTCAAATTCACTATTCACATCAATACGCAATGCTTGAAAGGATCTTTGACATGATTTCTTAATCGCTTCTACCCGTTTATCTGCAGGAATAAATTTGAGGGCAGCTTCAATAATTTGTCGAAGCTGAGTAGTCGTAGAAATAACAGTGCCCTTTCTACGTTCAGCAATAATAGCACTAGCGATTTGTGCAGCATACGGTTCATCTGCATTTTCAATTAGCATACCTTCTATTTCTTCTAGAGTCATACTTCTTAAGCGCTGAGCACCAGATATCCCTTTTTCAGGATTCAATCGCAAATCCAATGGCCCCTCTTTTTTATAAGTAAATCCTCTGTCAGGATTATCTATTTGCATTGAAGATAGGCCTAAATCTGCTAACACAAAATCAAACGGACCTGCCTCAGCAGCAACTTGATCGATATTGGCAAAGTTCAGTTGCCTGGTAGTCAATAGATTTGAGCCATACCCTAAATCCTGTAAACGTTCTCTAGTTTTGGATAATTCAATAGGATCTGCATCAAGTGCATATATATGACCCTTTGATTCTAAACATTTTAGCATTTCTAATGTGTGACCACCATATCCTAGGGTTGCATCTAAACCAGTTTGTCCTGGTTTTATTTGCAAAAACTCTAATATTTCTTTGACGAATATGGATATATGCATACCGGCTGGGGTATTGCCCTTTTCAATTACTCTCGCTACAGTATCTACATACTTCTCCGGTTGAAGCTCCTTGTATTTTTCTTTAAAGTTTCTTGGATGAGTTCCTTTATATCGAGCACGTCGTTGGTGCTTCTGTTCTGGATAATCCATTGATTGGTACCTCCCTACCTTTTCCTATGTTATCTTTATCTAAATTGCGGATTGTTTGTTTGAGCTTCTACCGCTGCTTGTTTCAATTTATCACAAATCAAAACATCCAACTGCATCTTTTCATACGCTTCAATGCTCATAACAACCATATCACCATATCCATTCTTTGTCAGAAATACAGGTTCGGCTGTTTCATGCACTACTTTGGAAATATCAGCAAAGTTGTTCCTTAAATCCGACACGGGCCTTATATGTGGCATGTTCTTTCCCCCTGAATTTATTTATCATAATTTTATCATAATTATGATAAGCGTTCAATGAGGTGTAAGCCCTATACTCATTCCCTTATTTCATTAAAAATCATATTCCGCATCTTTCGCTTGACGAATCTTGGAGTACGCATCAACTAGTTGCACGGTGTCTTCTACTAAACGCTCCATACGGAAAAGAACATCGTCGTTGATTATTTCTTTTCTGAGGAAATCTTTCTCTTCGATAAATACGTATGTTGGCACGATATGCGCTTTCATATAGGATAGAATTGGTTTCAACTGCTGCTCCGCCATTAAATAATGCTTCGCTGTTCCAGCTGTAACAACTATACTCACCACTCTATCTCGGAATGCATTGACAGGTAATAAATCGAAAATATTTTTTAACGTCGCTGGAATAGAGGCTTGGAATGTCGGTGTACCGATAATAATGGCATCTGCCTCCATGATCGCCTCCGTTACCACTTTGGTGTCCCCTTGGTATTCCCAATAGTTCCGTCCATCACTAAACACCATTTCATACTCTGCTAGGTCTAGTAACGTAACTTCGGCATCAGGATATTTTTCACGTGTCATTTTGAGTGTGTAATCCATCGCTGTTCTTGTTTTAGACCCTACTTTTGAGCCTGCAATCCCTACAATTTTCATCCTAATCACCCCTTATTTCTTAAAATATAAGAAAGTATAAGTTTCACTTAATACTCTTTCCCTTATATTTCCGCTGAAACGGGTGCCGTCCTTGAAATAAGACGCCGAAGCCGTTTCTACTTGGCTGTATGTTTCTTAATCGCAGGCATAATTTCCGTTGCAATCAGTTCAATGTTTTTCGCAATCTTATCGAAAGGTACACCGCCGAAATCAATTTGCGCCATAAAGCGTTGTTGACCATACAATTCATATTGATAGAGCATTTTCTCGATCATTTGTTGTGGACTACCGATCATTAATGCATCGCGATAATCTGTCGATTGCGCAAATTGTTGTTTAGGATAACCACCACCACGTAATGCCTGCATACCTGAATTAATATGTGGATAATACTCACGAAGTGCATCTTGAGAATTTTCTGCTGTATAGAATAAGCTTGTTGTAGCAATGGGAAGCGTTGCTGGATCAAACCCACGCTCGGCTGCTGTTTCACGGTATGCATCAACGGAAGGCTTGAAATTGATTGCAGGCCCACCAAGCGTAGTTAGCATCATCGGTATACCTGCATATCCAGCCTTAATTGCACTAGAAGGAGGTCCACCTACTGCACGCCAAATGGGCATATGACCATTGAGAGGTTGTGGCAAGATAGAAGCATTATTCAACGGTGCACGGAATTGCCCCTCCCAAGTTACCTTTTCCTCGTTATTTAACTTCATTAGAAGCTCGATTTTCTCTTCAAATAATTCCTCATAATCATGCACGTCATAACCAAGTAAGCTATATGCCCCTACACGTGATCCTCTCCCAGCGACAATTTCAGCTCGCCCTTGTGAGATCAAATCTAATGTTGCGAAATCTTCATATACACGGACAGGATCGGATGTACTTAACACCGTTGCCGAGCTAGCAATTTTAATGTTGTTGGTAGCCTGTGCAATTGCCCCCAAAATGACTGTATGTGCTTGTGTTGTAAAATGTGCTTGATGACTTTCTCCTACAGCAAATACATCAAGTCCAGCTTGATCAGCAAGCTTACTTGCCTCAATTAATTCGCGAATACGTTGTTCAGGGCTAATCATCGAGCCTGTATGTGGGTTCGCCAAATGATCACCTATCGAATATAAACCAAATTCAAGTCCTTTATTTGTATCAATACGATATTTTTCCATGTGAATTACTCCTTTGAAGTCAAATTTTAGTCAAGTGGTACGAGCTTTGCTTCTATTGCTGCACGTTGCCCTTCTAGAAATGGTGGCAAATCTAATTCCTTACCAAGCGCTTCGATCGTTGAATCTGCGATGAATCCAGGACCATCTGTTGCAATTTCAAATAAAATACCGTTGGATTCACGGAAATATAAGCTTTGGAAGTAGAAACGATCCACAATTCCTGATGAGTGAAAGCCACGTTCTTTAACGACCTGATCCCAATAGCGTAACTCCTCTTCGTTCTTAACACGGATGGCTACATGATGAATGCTTCCTCTGCCGGGCTTCTCACTAGGTCCTTCCTCCTGTTTGACGACAATCTCACCTAATGACTGTCCAGCAACAGACTGATAAATCCCTTCATGATCGGAGCGGGATGCCTCTACATAACCGAATATGCCCGTTAATGTTTTGGCTAGACGATCCAAGTGACGCACCGTTATTTCGACTGTACCCATTCCCAGAATACGATGCTGTTCCTCGATAATGGAATCTTCCCACATGGACCAATTTTCAGGAACCTTTTCGTCGTTATTATTTAATAGAATCATTCGTAATCCTTCGGCATCTTCAAAATGTAAAGCATCTCGGCCGGCATAACTTGTAATTTCACCATGCTTTACATCCAATACTTCAAAACGATTTTTCCAAAATACTAGACTTTCAAATGATGGAACAAGTAAGCCGATTTGTGTAATGGCATTGGTGCCACGAACCGTTCTTCCTACCATGGGCATTTCGAAAAACGAAAGCTCCGTTCCCGCACTACCCGTTAAATCCCCATAAAATAAATGATACATACTAGGGTCATCCTGATTAACAGTCTTTTTCACTCTCCGTAGCCCTAATATATTTCTATAAAATTCATTGTTCATTTTAGCGTTTTTTGTAATCATCGAAATATGATGATGTCCAGAAATAGTATACATAGTAGTTCCTCCTCTATTTTAACTTGATTAGTCAAATGATATTACAAAAAAATTACTCAGGCGGCAATTCTTTCTTTTGGCTATGTTTGTGTACACGTGTCATTAATGTATATAGTGTTTTTTGTTCTTCTTCGTTTAATGCATCATCAAAAAATGATGTTTGAAATGCCAGTTGTTCCGGCATCGCTTGGTCTAGAATAGATTCAGCTTTCTCTGTGAGACTGATCGTTTTCGTTTTCCAATCTTGCTTACGTACAATGTAACGTTCTTTCTCAAGACGTACGAGCATACGCGAAATACCACCTTGTGTAACCGTCACTTTCTCGGCTAACTCCATTTGCGTGAGTGGCTGATAAATACGAATTTGCATGAGTACATCAAACTGAGCAGTCGTTAGATCAAATCGTTTCAGAAAGTCATTCGACATCTGGTTACTTTGGTTCGTAAAACGCATTAAACGTAACCAGATTAATGAGCCTATCGTATTATTACGCATGTCGTTTCCCTCCCCATCGCTAACCTCAACATCACTTTACTACGCAATTGACAAAGAAGCAAGTTAATTCATTTTTTTTTCAACTTTTTAGAAATTGGTTCGTTCCATTACTTTACCAGTTTTTCTAATCTTATTGAAGAATTGAACTCACCACTCCATACTACGTCACATAAGAACAAAAACCCACCTTCTGCTTCTAATCTTTGGGTGGGTTTTTATTTTCAATTGTTGCTATTAATGTATGTTAAAAGAGCAAGAATGAACATTTCAAATAGGAACATTATTGTCAAAGCATCTTTTACCTCCATGGCTTCACCTCCATTCGAAGGGAAACCATACCCACCCATGGCCATACAATCGATCAGTATTTCTTAGTAAAATGTCAAATTAAATCCAGCGTTCCTCAATAATTAATTTGAAAATATAAGCCATTCTATTCACCATAAATTTGTTTTAGGTTTCCATGTCTCTTTCGGAAAGTTGATTATTAGGATTGGCATGCATATCCTCAACCGGACCATTCCTAAAAGCAAAATGAGTATCTGCCTTTGAAATTTTTGTTGTATTCTCGCCTACTAATAATTCAATTTTCACTTTATCATTCATTTCTTTTACAAATTCAGATTTTACTAGTAGAAACTTATCAAGTATTGAGTATCTAATCGTAATACCATATTTCTTCCCAAATCTCAGTAATTACATGATTTCCATCTTGAGGATAAAAAAGAATAGTAATAAATAGAGTTATTAATATGATTAGTATCATGGAATATGTATAAACTTGTTGGCCCTTTTCTTCAATTAATTTTATGCCAACTATGATAATCGTAAGATTCATGACCAGTATCATTGGAATAGCAATAATTCTACCCAGTCCTGTATTAGGGTAATTACCTAATAATAGTAACAGGATTAGTAAGGACGGTAAAAATGCTGATACCATTACGAATAGTTTCTGCGAGTTAATAATATCCCCTCCCATATCCAGTTTATTATTCATAAATAGTTATAAAATATGAGTCTTCACGTGTGCATCTGTACTTATGGATAATGTATATGCCCTTTCTTCTTACGCTTATCATCGAAATAAGAATAGATCAAATACATCAAAATACTTACATATTTAATCCTTGTAAAAATAATTTCATTTTCCTATCACGTTCTGGTATTCATAATACCTTACTAGCCTTAAAGGATCATAGCGACTGACCGCAACACAGTTGGGTGTGTTTCACATTGAACTTACCTACAAAATCTCTCTTTAGTATTGAATAAAGCCTTTGGTCCATGAATGTTCCCTTGATCTTTAATTGTTCTCGTAATATTCCTTCTAGTTTCATACCAAGCTTCTCCATCACCCGAGCAGAACCCGCATTATTGTAATTACATCTGCCTTCTATTCGGTTTAATTCGAGTTTCTCGAATCCATAATTAACTACTACCTTAGTTGCTTCCGATATAATGCCTATGTTCCAGTACTGACTAGCTAGAGCAAAACCAATTTCCGCTCTGCTATGTATCACATCCCAATTAACGAAGCCGGTTCTTCCAATCAATGTATTACTTGGTTTATATATAATCCCCCAACGAAATGCCTGCCTTGATTCGTATTTATCCATCACTTTTTGTAAATAATCTTTCGTATCTTCAATTGTCTCATGTTTATTCCAAAGAGTGCTAACAGACACAATCGGATCCGAAGCAAATTCAAAATAATCGTTGAGGTCATTCATACTTAATTTTCTCAGTATTAATCGTTCCGTTTCAAAAACTGGCGACTCAGAGAATAATATATCTATTTTCATGACTTGCATCCTTCCTCAATCATCTTTAATCATTGCTCCGTCCTTACCATTTTGACCTTATAGTTCTGGATAGAAGGCAATCCAACCTGATGAAGGAAAGGGTTGCCTTTTATGAATAAGTAGAGGGCATGCAGGAAATCCTAAATCCGGTAACTTCATTAATTAACGGACCGAGGAGGTTGGCTTATGGTAAAAATCATCGTATTAGCAGTCATATTATTGGTGACCGGCTGTTCGGCCGGAAACAATATGACACAAAAGCAAGTGACTCCTGAGCAAACACGAATTTCAACCCATGCTCACACTGCTACGCCAACTCCTGCCCTAACACAGGCATCATCAACAGCTACGCCTGCGACAGAGAGATCATCTATTACAACAAAAGGAGCACAGAATGGAAATATCTCAGATTGGTTGAATCTGATTCAAACACCGGATCGAAATCCAGCAAACCAAGCACAGACCGGAAATCCTGAAAAAAAGGAACCGACAGGTTCAACAGAACAAGCACAGAATGGTACAAAGAATACAAATATTAGTACGGAGTCATCCCAATTTGGACAGCAGGTTCTGGAGCTAGTAAATCAAGAAAGGTCCAAAGCAGGATTAAGTTCCCTAAGTATGAATGAAGAATTGTCAAATATGGCTATGGTCAAGGCACAGGACATGTACAATAACAATTACTTTGATCATAATTCACCAACACATGGATCCCCTTTCGATATGATGAAGGAGTTCGGGATCACATACAATTCCGCTGGAGAAAACATCGCAAAAGGGCAAACTACCCCTACCCAAGTTATGCAGGATTGGATGAATAGCCCTGGACACAAAGCAAATATACTGAGTAATAGTTATACTCAAATTGGAATTGCTTATTATAACAATGCATGGGTCCAGGAATTTAAAGGATAACGCCATTCATCCCCGACAATAAGGCATCAAAAAAACGGCATTCATGCGATTTTTTTGATGCTTATTTAGCCGTTCTGTCATACACCAATTGCTTTGATCTAATGCTGCTGGAAAGTCTTTAATCAGTACTTAATATTTCATTCACTTTTTCTATCCAAGCACCATTCTTATCTGCTAGAATTGTTCTCCATAATAAATTTTGTGCAGGTTTAAAGTTTTTCTCCTGATCATCTACAAACAAAACTTGTTGTGTAACTTCTAGTTTTGTTTGTACTATCTCATATATTTGAGGATCGGGTTTACACACTCCAACGGAACTTGAGATTGTTATGCTCTTCGTATATTTTTTTATTGGGTCTAACAGAGGATCTAACCACTCTCTACGATGATTACTTAGTAGGTGAATATCAGCTGCTTTACTCCAGATAGGTATATAATAAATTGCAGGAAGGTACCTAAGATGTTTCAACATGATTGATTGTGCAGTGTGTAATTCTATTGATGGGCATAGTTTATTTAGCCAATGCCAGAATTCATTTTCACTTATCTTGCCTGTCCAGAGTTTTTCACGCAATTCCTGTTTGAATTGTGGTCTTAAATTTTCATAAGAAACAGATGCTAATTCTGCGATCTCAAGCCAAAATTCTGGGGAAATATTTGTTACTACTACTCCCGCAACATCAAGAATTAATTGATGTTTAACCATGGAAGATCTCCCCCTGTTCTTTAATTTTCATAGGCACTTTCATCTAATGTTACGATGTTCACTCCGTCCTACAACTTAAGCTTACATAGTGACCGGCCGCTAAGCAGTTTGTCGGTAGCGTGTCTTCCTACCAATTTTTATTCGGCAAATCAACCGACCCTTTTTTGTGGCAAGTTAAACGATGGAACTTTGGAATACTCGCATTGTGTGCTAATTATTAGTATTCATAAATCTAAAAATTAACTTGTTCCCATCATTTTTTGTTTCAGCAATCTCCTCCTGGTAATTTTCATCAGTATAATCACTAATTGTTCTTCTCCAAAAAGTTTGTGCTCTTTTATTGACTTCTATCGGGTTTGTCTGCAATTCCCAAGAACCTAGATGATTATTAATTACTTTTACTGCTGCTGTTTCTGCCACGCCCGTACCACGGTATGAGCGCAATATAAAAAACTCATTTATGTAAAAATCACTACCATGAGGTGTATTGGCCCCTTAAGCTACCCACATGATTTAAGTCTTCCTCAATATTCACGATTCTCTTAATAAGTTTGTCCCCTTAATTTGGTTTAATGAATTCCACTCGATTTCCAAATGGATCTCTAAATTCAAATCTTTCATAACCCGGTATTGCTATAGATTCTAATCTTTCGATCCCACAATCATTTAATAGTTTTTCCATTTCACATAAGTCGCTTACTTCGTATGCGATATGTGCTTTGGTATTATTTCGATCAATATGTTCTTCCGCCCCTATATGAAGTTCCTTATCTCCAACCTGAATCCAGAACCCACCTCTTCCCTTCAAAGAATTCGGTTTTTCAATCTCTTTTAATTTAAGTACTTCGCAGTAAAACTTCTTAGCTTCATCTTCTTTGCCTTTAGGTATTGTTATTTGGGCATGATGGATTCCTTTAATCATTAGTAACACTCCTTTGGTATTGATACATTATATTGGGCTCGTTCTTTCATCTAACAATCAAGCAGCTTAAGTGACAATAGAGAACGATTCGTCAAACTTTGCTAGTTGGATGTGTCATCTGAATTAGCTTCTGCGAAACTTCCTCTTGGTGACCAGGCGAGCGTAGCGACCGATGTGTTAATAGATTGTTATCAGATGTCGGCTGCTTATTAGAAATATTTAATGTCCACAATACGTTTTCAAAAACTCATCTTCGATTTCATAATCAAACTTTGGGAAATCTTTAGGATGTAGTTTTTCAGGGGGGTTATTAAGTTCCCATGTGATTGTTCTTTCTAGTCCATCCACTAATGTAATTGGTTCATTGTAATCCAATTCTTGTCTAATCTTTGATGTCTCCAACGCCCAGTCTTGATGAAGATTTAAAGTTTCATAAATAAGTTCTCTGGGAAGCTCTTCCCTGGGAATTGACAATATCTTTCCGTGCCAATTCATTGTTCTGGTTATATTATTCAGCCATTCATACTCTGTTTGTGTATTTTCTTCACCAACATTATAGATACCACACGTTGCTCTTTTATCAGTTGCAGCTACAGTTATGGCATGTGCAACATTCTCAACATACCCATGTGATCCTCTCCAGTTTGCAAAGAGTTCATCTAGAATGATGGCATTACGATTATCAGATACACGTTTTATATATTTATAAAGTCTATGAGAGGGATCTCCAGGACCATAGACCATAGGTAATCTTAAAATGGTGCCTGCTAAACGAGGACTACTCATAATAATTTCCTCTACTAGTATCTTCTCATAGTCACCGCCGTACGGATGTAACTTCGATCGTAGAAGTGCGGTCTCCTTTAGAGGAGTTGTTGTAAATCCTTCTTCTAATCCAATTATGATGCCATAGGCATAATATACATCCATACTACTAAGGACGATAATACGTTCTGCAATCCCTTCAAATGTATTCATTGCCATTTCAGCATCTTGTTTTGTGTAAGCTCCCATATCTATAACAACTTCCGGTGCAAATTTAATGAATTCTTGTCTGTAATTACTAAGAAGTTGTCTGTCACCTGTAATAGAGGTTGCTGTATCCTCTGAAATAAGCCTATTGTTATTACCTCTATTAAAAATAGCTACTTCATGGCCCAATTCAATAAGTTCCTTTACAACATATGGCCCTATAAATCCAGTTCCACCGATTATCAAAATCTTCATTGAATTCACCCCCTTTATTGTTAAGATGGTCTGCCCCTATTTCTTATATCGTGTGAGATTCGTGACGTCTAATTGTATCAAATAAGACTTCATAATATTTATTTGAATTTGGTGTTAAATCTTTTCCTTGTATCCTTCTTCTTTCAGGTTGCACTTGTTGATTTACTTCATCTATTACGACTCCCTCAATCCAGAAGGCCTCAACATCTCCAGACAGCAATCTTTTGAAATCTTTAATATTCACGAAGAACAATCCAGATATTTCATCTATCTGAAAGTTATATTCTTCTAATGTTTTATTACTCTCATATATATAAATATAATTAAATTCTCTATCAATCAAGTCATTCGATATGACATTCTCCTGTGCTACCATCCCGCAAAAGATTAGTTCATTAATGGATGCTGAAATGCCTAGTTCTTCTTCCAACTCACGAACTCCATCTTCAATTGTTTCACCGAACTGAAGATGCCCGGCACATGATATATCCAGTAATCCAGGATATGTATCCTTGTCTTTATGACGCAATTGTAAAAGTAAACTCCCTCCTTCACTTGCTGATTTATTGATAACCCAACAATGAAATGTTTGATGCCAGAGTCCTCTGGAATGTACTTCCTCTCGGGTTTCTACTCCAATCTTAATCATCTTATCATTAAAGATATCGAACTTTTCAATCTGTGTCATTAATTCTTCCTCCACTAAGAGTTATTAAATGATTTAACTTCGAGTTAGCAATATCAAACATCAGTAACATGTAATCATTCTTTATGTAACAAACGATTATACCGAAAACTCTAATTGAAAATCCCTTGGGTCGTTTTCATATAATTTCTTATTTATTTCTACCGCCTCTTTACAACCAATCGCATAATAAAATGCAATGGTCTCTTCAGCAGAACCTGCACAAATATATATTTTATCTGCGTGCCACTCTTTCGCTTTTTTTGCGATTATCAAAAACAACTTTTTACCTATTCCTTTATTTCTATGTTCTAATGTAATAAATAATTGGTCTAATAAAACATAATTATACTTTTCACCAAAGAACTCTCGATTTATTGTTGCAAAACCTATTAACTTGTTATCGCTATCAAAAGCACCTATCGCTTCACCTGCACTTACAATAGTTTCTTTCAAACTATTAAAATGGTGTTCGTAACCATTAGCCCAATCAGAATCTTGATAATTAATTTCGACTAGCTGGCGTTTTCTGTTGACTTCTCTCCACGCCTTTTTAATATATTGTGATGGATTCATATCATTTATCAGTTCACAATCTTCTACTGCCAATTTCCTATACTTCACATTCAACATTACTTTCCTCCGTTTGCTCATAGTATAAAAGATCAATTAAGTAAGTCTAACAACGAAATTGAAGAACATCTTGCGGTTTTCTTGTGATCAAAGATATTCACTTCCTCCTTAATTCCAGAGTTCACTATACTGAATAACCCTCTCCTTCATCAATTTCTACAGGTTCGATCACCTGAAACAGAAATGAATGACCACTTAAATACTCTTTTATATAAGCCTGAGCATATTTTTGTTCATTTATTAAACTAGAGGTTTCTCTAGGATCAGACGAGTGATGGCAATAATTCTCAATCATGCACATAATAAAAAAACATTCTAAGTCGCGGATGTGATCATTATCCAAACTTTTTACGCTTTCGTAACCTTGAATAAAAAACGATCGATGCTTAGGATAAAGCTCTAACAATGCACCTGCCATATCATATAAATAGTAACCATAGCCGCATCTTCCGAAATCAATTGGAAATGGTTGATCATTACAGAAAACAACGTTGCCAGAATGTAAATCAGCATGAATAAGTCCATAATTCTGATCATCTCGGTGCATACCATCACCTTGGAGTTTTATCTTATTTATCGCAGTTTGATATAGACTCCATGCCCTATTCGATAAAAATCGAGAATAATAACGTTCCAGTTTCATGATTTCTTTACTAAAACTATTAATACCCCAATGCGGTCGAACAAAAGCAGAGGGTGGGACATAACGTGCAGAAGTAGCATGAAGTCTCCCCATCATAACACCCATACTAAATACACGACTATCGGTGAATTCTCCACTTGAATGCTCCCCCTCGATCCAACTCATCATTGTGACATAAGGTTTCCGATAACCCTCTTCAGTTTCAACCTCCAATACGTATGAACCATTACGACTTGTAATTCCCTTAGGAACAATTAATCCATCTAAGTTCCACAATTCATTAAGAAAAATAATTTCGGACTGAATTTCTTCTTTGTTCAACCGTTCCGAATGAATACGAAGTAAATATCCTTCTGTTGTGTTGGTTTCAATTTTATATGTAATGGTATCGGATAATTGAATAAATCGGATAGCATTCCATTCAAGGTCATACTGTTGTAAAGCCGATAGAGCAACGTTCCTTGCTCGCGACAGTAAAGATTGTCTGTTTTCCTCTGTATCATATTGAAAAAAGCTTTTCATCAACGATCACCTTCTCAATCATTTCTAATGATTTCATCGTATACCCATATATATTGAAATGTAATATTTTATAAGAAGTTCCCCGCATGCTTCGATAATCTATACAAGAGCTCTTGCAATAAATTCATATTCCTTTGTTTTTAAGTTAATTATCCTTGTTCTTAAATCATTCTTAGCAATGAAAACAGGCTCTCCGACTCTATCAATACAGTAAGCTATTGGTATTGATATACCACAGTTTCTATATGAACCATCTGCATGACTTGTACCTAGTATCATCGTATTATATTTAACCGCGATTCTCTTAGCCTCAGAAATCCACTCATCAAACTGTTCCTCACTGAACATTCCAACACCTATCGGATGTGCAATATAAGTTAAACTTGTACCATAATCTTCTAATCCAAGCAATCCTTGCAATAATTCTACACATAACAAATAGCCAATCTTAGAACCGTTTACCTCAACTGCAGAAGGAGTATATAAACGAACATTCATAGGTGACTTTGCACGTTCTAAAACAATCTCGCCATACTGATTAATTATTAATGCTCTATCTTTATTGTTAGCTCTATAGCCTGTAATGATCATTTTCTTATATTTCTTTGCTAACTTACATGCTCTAGCTACATTATCTTTATCTGTGATGTAACCCTCAGGAAATAACACAGCATCAAAATCATAATCTAAAGCTAGTTCAGTTTGGAGTTGTTCAAGATTTCCTTCATGGATTGGCTGAGAGATAAGTATCTTCATACATTGTTTCCTCTTTTCAATAATTTCGCGGGGATTCCTTATAAAGTTCGCACATTTCTGACGTTCAAACGACGATGCAGATATATAATATTTTCGGATGTCAGCGCGCTACTATTTCAGGCTATTTCTTCGACTTGAACAATCTTTTCAACCTGTTCGTAAAACCTTCCTGTTCTTTTATTACTTCAGTTTCCCAGCCATCATAATCTCCATGAAATTCTTGTGCCGCACTTACTAAATAATCGGTTACATCACCGATGGTGAGAAGTTGAACAAAGTCACTTCTAGATATTCTCAACGAGTACTTATTATCTTGAGTAACCTGATCCTCGATATGAAAACCGTCTTTTTGAACTTTATCTTTGAACAGATTACGTGAATCTGCTGAGTTGAAATATATCCAGTGATTCACTGTTCGCAATTTTTCTGAATTGTCTCCAAGCTCAATAAGTTTTTCTACCAACTGCCTGTTAACCATTCGATGCCAATCGGATTTGTTCGGATATAGAAACTCATGATAGAAGTCCCTTGGATTCTGTTCTTCAACGTGGTTAACGCTGTACTTAAAATTTTTAAGAAACTTTTCGGCAAGACACTCCAATTTGCTTCCATCCACTGAATCCGTATAGTAAAAGAAATCTCTCTTACCATCCGTGGTGTTCCTTCCGACAAACATATAATCACTATCTAAGGATTCGTGGATTGAATCCTCAATAGCATACAAAACTGTTGCTTCTTTATCGCAGGTAAGTCCATTTTCATTCGGTTCATTTAATGTGACCCTGAGCCGATACAAACGGATTAACATCTCATTTTCACCATGTTTCCAAGGTTCTAAATCCAACAAGATTGAAGCTGGTTTATTGTCGATGAAAGTAAAGTAAGTATTCCAATTGTCTGACATTTCTACACCGCCTTAATATTCATGTTGATCTGATTCTACCATTGTCCTCCATCAAATAATCTTTTAGTTTCAACCCTCACAATTAATCATTCGACAAATATCCCTTATTCTCTTTCGAATACTTGTCTTTTTAATTGGTGATCTTCTACTAATTCTATATTTTTCTTATTTTCTACAAATGATTTGATCTCTTTCTTGATGTTAGGAAATAACAAAATTGAATCTAAATCTTGTATAGGCATCCACTTTACTGCGGATTGATGAGGATCGGGTTTCAAAGGTAATTGTGGTATTGAATTCACTTTTAATTTGCATTCAAATATAAGATGTAATCCATGTGGTTCTTGATTACTATATTCTCCTGATTGTTTGTGTGGAGCCATTTCATAAATTAAAGCAAGTGATCCGACTGTTACTTCAGCTGTTGTTTCTTCAAATACTTCTCTGACAACGCCCTCTTTAATCGTTTCACCAGGCTCTAATCCTCCACCAGGAAGGTTATAATGAATTCCATTGTCATTATATTCAACGAGAAGAATGCAATCTTTCTGTATGATTAAGCCTGTACATCTTATTCTAACATGTGCCAAAAGTCAGTCCTTCTTTCTTAAGTTATTTATCTGTTGTTTTTCTCAACACCTCTAATTTATCCACCCATCCCAAAATCCTCCAAAACACACAAAAATAAACCGCAATATTTGAAGACACTACACATGAGCGTCAGCAATTCTCTCTGCAAGTGCAGGGAGAGGAATACAAAGATTTTGTTCACAAGGGAGACATCCAATGATTTCATCCTCAACCTCAGCAAATGCTTGAAGTCGATCTTGTACAAGTCATGGAATCCGAAATTCATGAAAAAATAGCGCAACAAGAACAGGATAATAAAGACGATCAAAAGTAGAACATATACGAGGGTATGTTCTAAGATGCTAGCAAGTACGAATCGTCCCTGCAATTCGAAATCGAATATCGTACAACAGAACTATTACATCAGATTATACCAGAATATTTTATAGTTAAAATAAAGGGACATTCCAACACCCTTCGCCAACCGAATTGAGCCCGTGTTATCAGGAGAACAATCCCAGTAAGGGTTTATTCCTTTGAGTTTACATTCTTCTACAAATGCCCTAGCTACTGATGCACCATAATTTCTTCCTCTATACCCTTCTAACGTTTCTATATCAATGGCATGGGTTTGATCAGCAACAAATGCAGAAAAGCACAAACTCACGACGTCATTGTTATCCTCAGCAATATACCCAAAACCATGTTGTGTGAAATCATCTATGCTATCCCAGAAATGAGAAATCTTATCCTCTAAAAAGGATTGGTTTCCAAATCTTCTCGACTTCAATAGTTCCCTATCTAGTCTTCGAATAGTTATATTCTCATCTTTGATCTCACTTGATTCCATATCCCCTGTAAGTTTAAACACATGTTGTATATCATTCGAAATATTACGCTTATTAAATATCGCTTGGATCGTTTCAGCCCAACTTTCATTTTCTCCGCTAATTTCAACCCAATTTATATTTAGTTTCTTTAGTTTGGGTTCAATATAAGTTGTCATATATGCGTCCAATCCATTTAGAAAATGACTACTTTTAGAATTTCCAACAACTTGAAACCCTGCCTGACCACGAGTCCAGATTAAAGCTGCTGTAATCTCTGTTGGATGATCTACATAGACCCAACCAGGGTTAATCCCATTAACTACCGCTCTTACCTCAATATTATTGCAACGATCAGTGATATGCCTTACCTTATAAAATTCTTGTTTATTTAACTCTGTTATCATATTTCCACCTCCAAATTGACTATAACGTTGATTACTTAGCAAATAACCTATTGCTTTCATTCATGATATATTTCATATAATTTACTGCATCGAATTTTCGTTTAAATCTTGATTGATAGAGGGATTTAGTTATTCTTCTTCTCTTGAAAAGTATAATATAGTCTTGTAATGCCTAAAACGCCCCATTCAATATCACTTCTTCTGAAATAAAGAGCTAATGATGTAAGAGATAACAAGCTAGACGATCTTTTAATCCAGTTATTCCAGTAACTATTTAAATTATTTTGCATTTTTGATATTAAGAGTTCAAAATCTACTTCAATATCTAGTTCAGATACTTCTGGTCCGATGATTCTAATGCCACTGTTCTTAAGCTCATACCAAGTCACTAAATTCAACTCAAAGTAACCTGATTTGTACATATTTCCTTCGAAATAATAAGGGAATGGCTGAATGTCACTTTGTAATTTACCTAAGTCTTCCCAGGTAATATATATGCCATTTAAATTGGGTTTCTTATATTTTAATTCCACATTACGATGAACTTCGTGTAACATTGTTATTTCCGTTTCTAACAGTCTTTCTTTAGTGATTGCCACAAAATCAATATCACTTAGTTTCAACGAGAAATCTCCCAATGCGATTGAACATACAAATAAAACCCTTCAATGAAATTAGTTTTCCAACTGTTCACACTCTTGATATAGAGATTAATAATTTCATCTATTTGGGTTGGGCACTTGGATTACATGATTAACTCCTTTAAAGGTTTGCTGGTATTTCAATGGAGGTGGATACGACCAGTGAGTATGAAGACATTCACCATTAATCCACTTGGTGACCAAGAGTAATCGTGACGATGTGACCTTCGTAATCTTGATTACAACTCTTTAGAATTGTACCGTATTAGTTGTCCATGCTGTAGAGTAACTACCTCATCTGACGCTTCCGCAACCTGCTGGCTGTGCGTCACTACGATAACGCATTTATTTTGTTCATGGGCAAGATCACGGAACATATTCACAATACTACTAGCTGTCTCTTGATCTAAATTACCTGTAGGCTCATCGGCTAGAATGAGATTGACATCACATGCTAAGGCTCTAGCAATCGCCACACGCTGCTGCTGCCCGCCCGAAAGTTTCAACACATTACGTTGCGCCTCTACCTGAGTAAGCCCAACATTTTGTAGAATCTCAAGCGCCTTCTTCTTTTTTTCTTTTCCCAAGTTACCACGAATATCCATACCTACCAGCACATTTTGAAGAGCAGACAAGTAAGGAATTAGATTATATGATTGGAATACAACCGCTCGATGCATTTTTCGGTAGTTAGATAAACCAATACGAGTAATATCTTGACCTTCATAGAGAATTCTGCCTCCATTAGGGACATCCAGTCCACCAGCCAGAGCTAGAGCTGTCGTTTTACCTGAACCTGACGGTCCCAGAATGGCATACATTTTCCCACTGCAAAAATTATAGCTTGCCTCATTTAGTATATTTACCTTCTGTTGATTAACCTTATAATAATATTCAATTTGTTCAAAGGCTAACAGAACACCCATAACTAACACCCCTTTAACCTGACTTGGTAAGTATTTCTTTTGGCTTTAATCTCAGTATGCTCACGATGGGTAGGGTAGTAGCGACTATGACTATTAGTAAACCTACCAGACCCAAATCCTTCAACGTCTCCATGGTAATCTCTATATCAAATGTATCAACGATCTCTATCTCATCATATGATGCATTAAATACCGCGTCCTGAATAAAAGCTTCCTGCTCTCTCTGACTAACAGCCACCTCACTGGCTAATAGCTCGTTACCTAGTTTTGTCGACACCATATCACCGATTAACGGGGATATAGAGAAGGCAAGCAATGCCAGTAATAGCATTTCCAACATGAATTGGCCTATAATCTTGGTTCTACCCTCTCCTAATGACAATAGAATGCCGATTTCCGATATTCTACCACGGACAGAGAGCAATATGATTAAAGTTAAAATTAGTGCTCCAGAAACGGTAATAAGGATAACCATCATTTGAGATGAGTAGGAAACACTATCTATGGCTGCAGTCATTTTCTTATACGCTGCCTCATTAGCATTCAGTTTAAATATATCGAAATTAACAGTATTACCTGCTTGAGCCAACTTCACAAACTTTGAAATGTTAGCAGGATCGTCTAGATAATAAAATGCGCGCCCTACCAGCACATTGGGATCATCCTCATTCTTTCCAGCCAGAGAAAATAAAGAACTGTAGATTTTGTTGTAAGGCATATCGACAGCAGAGATATCAAAAGTATTCAAGTCAGCAGGCGTCCTCGATGTACGATATATGCCTACTATACTGTATGTTGATACCTCTCCTTCTCTAGACCTTAATTTTATTGGGTCTCCAACTTTCAAACTATTCTGTTCGGCCAAGTTACTTTCAATTAATACAACTTGTTGATCCTTATCATCAGGATTAATATGCCTTCCATCTATCAAAGTATGAACGCCATCTTTAAACTCTTTTAACAATGATGTATTCCATATTTCTTCAAAAGAAATGTCATTCTTAAAAGGGTTGCCTGCTTTGGTCGTCTCCCCCTTGTTCTGTTGCGTTGGACTAGGTATAGCGTTGAAATCTTCTGCAGCAAATAGATAATAATTTATATAATTATAGCCGATGACATGCTCTAGCTTTGTTAGAGAATAGGCCTTGTCCATAGTTACAGGTGTTACTTCTGAAGATGCTATATCTTTTACTCCCACCTTCGCCTGATTATTGCGAAGTGCTTTGTCATAGTCAAATTCCAGCACAACCTCACTGCCAAGCTTTTCTCTTGCCGACTTATTTGCTCGCTGACTAGAGGATTGAATAGCCAATGCAGAAAGCACAAAAGTAAAAATGGTAAGAAGTACGAGAAAAGTAACGAGAGACCTACCAGGCCTCCTATAAATGCTCCACAACGCTCTCTTAGTGAAATTCATGAGGACCTCCCCAAAAATAAAATTACAGAAATTTAATCGGTCAATATTTCTTTCGGATGAAGACGTAAAATTAAGAGAGCAGGAAATATAGTAGCAATCATAGTTAAAATAACACCTACTGCACATAATCCCAACAGCACGGGTAAAGTCAATTGAACATCCAACTTCTTAATAGGCTCTGCCCCATCGTTTGGATTAACAATAATTTTAGCTCCCTCAGTATAGGTCTTTTGCTTGAGTTCTAAATTATCCACTTGTTTAGAGAGTAACTGATCACCCGTCTTATCACTAATTAAATCCCCACCCATTAGAGATAGAACCAGTGAAATTAACAGTACAATAAGTGTTTCTGTAAGCAACTGAGCAATAATTTTCCCCCGACTTTCACCTAATGATAATAAAATTCCCATTTCCGTTTTCCGCGAGCGTATAAATAGGAATAGCAATAGACTCAAGATAATCGCCCCAGCAGCAAACACCAATACCAGCATAATCTTTGAAAAAGAACTTACCTTATCGATAGCAAAAGTCATCGTTTGTAGGGCTCTCTCATTCGTATTGAGATAATACGTCTCATAATCTACAGTGTCTAATTGATGTGCCGCTTCAACAAATGGAGCAATATGTTCAGGATCATCAATGTAGTACATAGCTTTTGCAATGGTTAAATTTTGCTCATCTGGTGTAATCTCACCTGCACTTAACTCGAAAAAGGAACTATACATAATGTTATGCTGGATTTCTGCCGTTCTAATAAAATTGGTAGTTATATCCCCAATGGTCCATTCCGTTTTGTAAATTCCAACGATTTCAAATTGCTCTTCATGATTTGTAATTTCAGCCTTTACTTCAATGATATCCCCAACGCTCAAATTATTCTTGTCTGCTAGTTTGCTTTCGATCATGACCAATCGTTTCCCAATATCTTCTCTCGTAATATGCCTACCACTTATTAATGTATTGGTTCCATCGTTAAATTCCTTCATCATTTCAGTTCCTAACACTTCATGAACAGAAACATTAGCTAATTCAAAAGCAGGTCCACTAAACGTAATCTCAACATCTTCTGTCATTGTTTCATTATCTACAGCACTAAAGTTCCCTGCCACAAATGGAAGCGGTCTTAGATAATTATAGCCCGTAACATGATCCAAACCACTCAAAGATTGTGCCATCGCTATCGTTGGCCACGTGTAATTACCATTGACACTGGGCTGAGTGTTCTTCAATGATTTCTGATAATCATATTCAAGTCTTACCTCACTACCCAATGTGTTACGAGCGTGAGTCTTAGCTTGAACTGATGCATAGTATAGGGATAAGCTAGTAAAAACTAAGGTAGCGATGATTGTTAGAGTCAACAACAGTAGTAGTGTTCTCCGTTTGTTGTTCCAGACACTCCAAAGTGCTCTCCGCAAATAACTCATTTGACACCTCCATGTACTACAGACTGAGCATCCTCATCCATGTACCATTTTGCTTGAGTTCTAAACATTTTTGCATATTCCCCGCCTAAATGAATTAATTCATCATGGTTTCCGATTTCAATTACAGTTCCTTGCTTCATAACCAGTATCCTGTCTGCCCTATGCAGAAGAATCCTCTTTCCTCGCGCTAATAGATGGACTCTATGAACCCGATGGGGTCGTCTATTGCAATAAGCCTTTCAAGAATTGGATGCCTGATCTGGGAGGGGGGAGTTATGTATTTATCCGTAGATGAACACGCGGACCTTTAGAAGTTTGAAAGTGAAGTCTCTTATATTGTGCTACATTAAGAGAAGGAAGTAAATAACAAAATCCATAGGCTAGCAAATATTCGCGGCATCGTCCAACATGGAATGCTACTTCGTGATCGATCCATACTGGAGTTCCACAATAAGGCTCTACCGTTGCAGGCTTGGTATATGGCATACCGTCCTTGCACCTGAATATATTTCAATGATCAGAATTAAGTTTTTCGGGTAGCCGCTTTATTCTTTTCCTTAAATTCTTTCCAGGATACCTAGAAAAATCCCGGCGGGGAAGATCCCGCCGGGATTTTGTTTGAAAAAACGATCATCATTCAAATCAAAAACTCACAAGCATCATTTACCGCTTCGAGTTACTGAATCTCCAAATAATCAATGTAAGCATCCCATGTTCCGTCATCAGATGTTACAACGAGTTCAATCTCCTGATTTCCGGTTCCATGGCTGATATTGTTTAGGGTATAAACTGCAGGATTACTTCCGCCGTAGTAAAAGGTCCCCTTCGTCTGTCCACCTATTTTCAAGTCAACTCTGGCCATGTTGGAGTTATCCGAAGCACCACGGAGTGAAAAACTATGGGTGCCGCTTGCAAAATTCTGCGTGTATTTCACTGAATCATTGTTAGCGTATAAAGCGACTCCAGAGAACGGTGAGCTAATATTCCCGGTGTACTGACCGCTTTTGGTCATACTCTCAGCTTCTTTTTTCGTAGCTGTGGTTGGAGGAGGAGTTGTACCTCCTCCTCCGGAGCTGCCGCCTATACTAAGTGTATTACTATACACATCCGCACTTCCACTACTTTGATAACCCTCTACCGTAAGCGCGACTTCATACATCTTACCCATCGGCATTCCTCTGCTCTCCCACGCTTTAAAGTGTTCACTAACAGATATGGTTCCGCTCGTACGTTTCGACGTCCGGACACTCCAATACTGCTTAAAAGTTGCAGTACCTTTTATGGATGGCTGGTTAACTCGGGTAGTCTCATATATATCATAAGTACCCCCGTCTACATTAATGGTGCCCTTTGACGATCCACCTGGCGGACGCCAGCTGCCCCAGCTATCTACGATGTAATATTCTACGAGTGGGTCAACCGCCCATCCATACACAGTTAAATACGAATTGCCGTTTGGCTGGTAGTTGGCACCGTAGTTTATTGATATGTTTCCAATTTGCTGATGTGTCTGCGTCTCGTTAAATTTCTTACCTTTACGGAATAAAATATTATTAATATTACTCCAATCGGCACTGAATGTACCACCACTATTGAGCGTCATGCTTCCATTACCGCTATCTTTCCAGAATTCATAGTCATAGCCTTCATGAGTGCCAATTGAATTGTTGGTGATCGTTGTTGCCGCCTGTACGCTTACTGCAGGGAATATAAGCGCAAAACAGGTAGAAATTGCGACAAATAACCTCAAGCTTTTGGGTTTCATTACACATTCCTCCTTATTGGTTAAATTACATTTAGCCTTACTATGATGCGGAGCAGCCCGTAGTGGGCCGCCGTTCTCATATCACCACTTCCTTCCATAACTATAATTGAAAGCGCTTGCATTAACTAATTTATCATAAATTTAAATAGTATCCCACTTGTAAACTATAGATTATACTGTAAAAAGTATAGTTTTCTAAGGCATCTACTAGATTTATCCATCAACCTTATTTTCTCTCATCCATCAAATAATAAATAAAAATCATATTTGTTAGATGTTGGAGATCAGTGGAAATTTGCTAACACATCAAAACCACATTTTCCTGTCAATCAAGCGATTTCGGCCTAAGCGACCTAAGGGTACGGATCGTCAGACTTAGCTGTTCTTACTAATAACATCTATTTATAATTGATTTATAATTGATTTACAATTGTTTTTAATTCAATCAAGTCATCAATTACAATGTCAGCCTGTGAAAGTTCTTCATCACGAGCAAAGTCAAAATTACATCCTATAGCCACTAAACCATTTTCTTTTGCGGCATTTATATCAGATAGACGATCTCCGATAACTGCTCCCTTTTGAATATTATATTTTTTTATAATATCCTTAACTAAATCTGCTTTATCTAATGATTGTATTTGTTCAATACTAAATGTTTCAACAACCCAGTTATCTAAATGATAGAACTTGACAATAGCCATTAAATATTCCGTTAAACCGTTACTTGCTATATATATTGGGCAATTCATCTGTTTTAAATAAATAAAAACCTCCTCTACATGGGGATATAAAGCACCTTTACCATTTCTAATGTTCTCTACCAAACTTTTTAAAAAATAAGAATTTGCTAGTTCTCGTATCTCTTTCGAATGATCTGGTAACAACGTTTCCCACACCTTCGGTAAAGGCACACCCATTATTTCGCGATATATCTCTATCGGAATTTCATTATCCCATTGATTCAGTAAAGTTAAATGATTAAAAGTATCTTCTAGTGATATTTCTAAAATCTTATCTGTTTGAAAAAGTGTTCCATCCATATCGAAGATAAGTGATTGTTGTACGAAATCTCGTTCACAATAAAAATTTTCAACCATTATACCCCATCCCATCTATCTTTATGCCGACTTCCGATAGCGCTGTTGTATTCACAATGTCTCACCATCTTAAGCCTGCATTCCAGCATCTTCATTGAGTCACTTAAATTAGTAGTCTAATTCTTTAGATTAATCACTTTATTAATTTTTCAATTTCTTTCAGCATATAATTCATGTAGTTTGAAAGTTTTTTCTGTTCGAGGTTTATGTTCTCTGTTTCATTTTCATACTTTGCAAGACACTGAGAAATTGTATTTTTATATTCATTGGGCACCTGGTTTAATGCCCATTCTCCTGCTTCTTTTTTTGAAGAAATAAATGATTCTCTTAAATACATAAGAACTCTTGCTAAATTTAATACATAATAAGGTGGATTATCAACAATTCCTTCTATAGCTCCATCAACATCCGACTTTATTGAGTCAATATAATATTGTTTATCTATTGGCTTGAATACTTCCTTTATTGGACTTCCGTAAAGTACAATTCCACGATTATATATCACTACAAAATGAGCTGCTAAATCAGGGTCTTCATACCCACCACAGAAATAGTTCTCTTCTGTTTGATACTTATCTTTGTGAAATAGAGAGTAATGAAACTCAAACGGAGTTGGGTATACAAAATCGACAGCGTAGGCTTCCAATACGATACTTAATTCAAATCCTTTAATGATCTCCAGTTCTTCTTCAAGCTTAATAAGTTCCTTAGCAATTTTCTTATAAGCGTCTATAGATTGTTTTTCTTTAATTAGTACTAATACATCAATATCACTTTGATTGGAATTAAAGCATCCCATGGCCATGGAACCATGTAAATAAATACCTGTAAGTGATTCCGATAACTCATCTTTCAAAAGACAAGTTAATCTGTCTAATATAAGTTTTTGATTCAATGTGTTTCCGCCTTTTCGTTTATTTTCCACTTGTGCTGATTTCCTATGTTGCTCACTTTATTGGGTTATCAAATTGATTATTATTATAGTAATCATCCCTTTTTATATAGCTTCTTACTTAGCCAGTACCAATGTGTCCAGCAGTCGCTCACAATTCATCTTAAAATCAAGTCCAATACTCCATTTTCCTGAAGTAATCTAGTTCTTCTTTAAAATATTTCTCCTCTGCATCAATAGAACCAATAATATCTTGATCTCTAAAATATTGAAGTGACAATTTCATAAGCCATAATTGTCTAATACCACAAAATATCGGTATTGCATCTATATCACTTTGATTTAGATTTCGAACTGATTGATATCCTGCCAAAAATGCGTTCCAAATGTTGTTGAATTCTATTATTTTTTCTCTTTCATTTCTAATTTCAAATTCCCTAGTAAATTTAAAGACTGCTAAATCATAAGCTCTCCACCCATATCCGCAAATATCAAAATCAAAATGAGTAAATGTATCCTCTTTGAAATGAGCATTAGCGCCATGTAAATCTCCGTGACAAATACCCCAATCTAATCCTTTCATTTGTAATTCGCTAAGTTTTTCAGACATCAATTTGCCTATATTGCTAAGGTAATCATAATCCGCTGGACGATGACTTAAGTAATGTTTGATAATTTCTAATGGCTCTTCAATTAGATAATTAATATCCAAATGTGGGCGTTCATAGTTCGTGATGAATCCTTCACTCTTCAAATGAATATTCGCTACGGACTTGCCGTAATTAAAACTAATAACTTCAGAATCCATAGATAGTGTATCACCTTCAGCAAAGGTAAATAGAGCCCCAAATCTCATGCCTTCAGGTGCTTCAAATCTTTGAATATAATCTTGATTAACTGTTCTAAGGGGATACGATACAGGGACGCCATTATCTTTAAGATAATTCAAAAGATCCATTTCAAATGCTACCTCTGAATAATTAGTACGCCAAGGTCTGCGATATACTCTGAACACATATCTATTGTTTTCTGTCACAATGTAGTATGTATCATTCATTCCTCTCAATAATAACCGACAATCTATAATCTCTTCGAGATCATAATTAATACTAATATAATCACTCAATGCTTTATCACTTAAAGTAGAATACATTACCGGAAAACCCATAAATTTCACTTCTTCCTGAGTTATTTTCAAATAGGTCTCTTCTCTTCTAGTCTTTCTATTAATTCATTTACCTGTCTTCTTGTATTCACAATTATTACTTGTTGATGTTCTTTTGTCTGATCGAGTTTCTTTTTTGTGTTCATTCGACTTCTTGTTCTATAATTCCAAACCCATTTAATAAATTCCCAATCTAATTTTTCTGGGCATTCTTCATTCATATCAGGTCTAGTTTTCTTATGATACATAATACGCCGTTTAATAATTCTATACATACACAGAAGTCTTGGCATATCCAAAAAAATGATTAAATTCGCTTTCTCAATCCTGATATCCATTGTCCTTGAATAGTTACCATCAATGATCCAATGATCTTCGTTAGTAAATTGTTCAACAATCTTATCCCACTCTTCATTTGGTTTAGGGACCCAATTGGGATTCCAAAAATAAGTATCCAAATGTATGACTGGAATATCTAGTATGTTACTAAGCCTTCGTGATAAGGTAGATTTGCCTGATCCACCTGACCCAATAACTAATATTCGCTTCATATTCTTCTCCTTCTACTATATTAAATTGATATCATCACTTTAAGTTTTCTGGGTTTAAGCAATGTAAGGGTTAAGGCCTATTCCAAATTCACCAAAATAACTCGCACCTTGGTCCGTGTTCAGTAATTTATTAATTCGTTCTGAATCATTTCCAGTGGCATGAGTAATTTTTCCATCTTTAATTTCAAAACGAATGTTCTCGTAAGTAAAGCCCTCTTTTAATGAAGGTGTATTATAAGAAATAACTCCGTTGACGGAGTCTTTAACTGGCATTGTGTATACTTCTCCATCTGGAATATTCATGATTCCAGCGTCTTTAATTGTTGGCATGCCTTTAATAGAGAACGTTAGATCTGTTCCTATTCCAGTAATTCTAACTTTATCTGTTTGGTCCATTAGTTCAACTAAATGATCCATAGCTTTATCCATTTTTGAATAGTCCAAATTACAAACATTGAAATACAAATCCTCAAATTCCTCCGTTGACATGTTCGCCTGTTGTGCCATGGCATGGTTAGGATAACGAAGAATACACCATTTCGTATGATTATAACGTCTGCCGTTGATCTTTTGCGAATAATGCTTTCTATACCATCCCATCTTTTCAGAAGAAATGCCACTTAATTCGCTCATATTCTCTCCAGCTCTAATAAGTATGTAGGCTTGCATATCCTTCACTCTATTTAAGTCGTAGGATGCCATTGCTATCAATTGTTCTTCCGTACAGCCAATTAATATCTCTCTCAATAATTCATGATTATTAATTACTAGAAAGGGAACTCCACCCATACTATAAGCTTGTCTCACCAATTCTTTCGCCAAAGGAACTTCCAGACCATCAACCTCAATTAATATTTTTTCCCCTCGTTGTAGCTTCACCGAATATTGAATAAGATTTTTAGCAAGTTGTTCAATTCTTGGATCTTTCATGGTCAGTCTCCTTCAGTAATTACCTTCAAATTATGTTGTACATGTTTTAATATTAAATAACCCCGAATGTTTTTAATGCGTACAAAATACCATCTTCACTTGCTCTTCTTGTAACAAAGTTTGCCTTCTGTTTCAATCGATCCTCAGCATTTCCCATTGCAATTCCCAAGCCAACATACTCCAACATATCTAGGTCATTTCCTCCGTCACCGAAAGCAATAGCTTCAGATTTGTCAATTTCCAAATAATCAAGAACCTTTTTAATCGCTGTTGACTTAGAAACTTCCGTTTCTTCAAGCACATTCATGACATAGCCGTGAAACCTTATGAACCTGAGCTTAGGGAAGTTAACAATATATTTCTGAGCTTCACAGCTATCTGCATATAGGCACATGCAGTAAACTTCCTCTGCCATTGAACTTATTTTTAGGGGATATTGAGTAATACTTAACGTCTCTTTCAGTGCCTCCATGACTCGTTTATTATCTGAGCCAATTCCGTTCATGACGAATGCCTCCGTAAAGTAAGAAACGCTTTGTCCGTTCAATGCAGCAAATTCCGTGATGTCTCGAACGGTTTCTGTCGAAAGTACTGATTTATAAACGACGTCTCCATCACATGTTATAAGTGCACCGTTTGCAGAAATTATGGTGTCAATTCCCATGGATACAAACTCTTCACACAAACTGTATGGTCTCCCTGTCGCAACCACAACTTTTATTCCTTTGTTAATCAACTGACTAATTGCTTCTTTCGTACTTTGCGGTATGGTCCCATCAATCTCACTTACTAGAGTTCCATCAACATCGAAAAATACAACCTTATACATAATATCTTGATCCTCTCTCTAACTGTAATATTTGAATGTTAACTGTTCACACAACTAAACGTAATTACTTAGTTCGTACAGGTGTGTCTGCTGAATATATGTTCGAAATCTATCTAGCAAACCAAGATCAGCGCAGCGATCCGCTGTGGGAACATGTTGTAATGAGATTTCCCCTCCTATTTAGAGTTACCCAGATATTGCTGAAATTTCTTTTAAATATTTATTAGTTTCTAACATGTTATTGATTATTCTCACTGTATTATAATTCTTAGGCAATGTTACCATTCTATTAAGTAGAATCCATCTCAGACAAGCGATAGCTTCAAATAATTTCAGCTGCTCTTCTGGAAATCCGTTCATTTCCATATATGTCTTAATAAAAGAATGATATGATTCTTCGTTTGTATATATCAGTATCAAAAAACCAGACCATGCCACATCATATCTGACATCTCCTAATTGTGCATTAGTCCAGTCAATGATGGTATATCTTCCTTGCTCTTCTACAATGTTCCCCAGATTATAGTCACCGTGTATAATGCAATCTTGTTGCATATTTGATTGTTCTACAAGTCTTCTAAGTGTATTGTAAATGTCTGTATGTTCCATTATTCTCGGAAAAAAATAATCAATAAAATCAAATCTTCGATGCATCGATGCATCCAATTGATTTATTGATGTTCTGTGTATTTCAACTAACAGTCTCGAGATCATTCTTATTGTTTGATCATCTATTGTAGAGACCGAATTTCCGTCAAAACTTGTAACTAATACTTTATTTGAATCCTCGTCATAGCCCCAACCGTATGGCTTTGATACAGATATTCCGTTATCATAAAGAACTTCGAGTAATTTATACTGATAACCAACATCTGCACTTGATCCTTGATTCCAAATCTTGACTACCGCGGTTCCACACTTAGAATTTACTCTAACTACTTCGGCTTCTAGTCCTGGTGGTAGATGACTCACTGTTATTTTAGTTGATTCATTTAGAATATCATTCAAAATCGCGGTTCGTTCTATCCATTTAAACTGTTTAAAGTTTTTCATGTTCAGCATCCTTTCACAGGGATTTCTTATAAAGTTGATATATTCACAAATCGTTCCATCGGGTTAAAGGATTTATGTTTTATATCTACCAAAAGAACTATGAAAGGATCAAAAAATTACTTTCCTGAAATACTCCATCTTACTGTCAATAAATCCATCATCGAAGTCAGCGCACCCTATTAGCTCTGATTCACTAAAACATAAGCCAAAGAGCCATAGTTGTCTAAGCACAACAAATATAGAAACCACTTCAACATCATTTTCATTGAGATCTCTTACTTCCCTGTACCCATTTAGGAATGCTTCCCAAAGCCTTTCAACTTCGTCCTCGTTATGACCACTGTGAATTTCTCTCGCCAATCTAAACTCTGCGATATCATAAGATCTCCACCCATAACCAGAAATATCGAAATCATAATGTGTCAATTTCCCGTTGTCCGTAAATGCTACATTTGTGTTACCATGCAAGTCCCCATGACAAACGCCCCAATCTAAGCCTTCTTCTATCTTCATCAATAACTGTTCCTTTAATCCTAAGATTAGTTCACAAATAAAATTGTAATCCTCTTGACGATGTTCCATATGTAATTTGATTATAATAAGCGGTTTCTCAATTAGGTAATCCAAATTAAGATTACCTCTTACGTGTTCACTTCTAAAACTTTCAGTAACTTTATGAATTTGAGCAACGGATTTCCCATATAAATAACTATCTTCTACGGCATGAATAGGCTTTTCATTACCTTCTGCAAAACTAAACATAACTCCATACTTTACACCTTCAGTGACAAAAAACTCATTTATGAGGGTGCCATCTTTTTTTGCAATAGGTATTGATACGCTTACATTATTCTCATTTAGATAATTCAATAAGTCTAATTCAAAAGAAATCTCTGATTTATTTCTTCTATCAGCACGATAAACTCTAAAGATATATTTACCTGATCTAGTCTCTAAAATATAAGTATCGTTCATGCCTCTAAGGAAGTATTCCAAATTAATTGGTTCATGAACTTCATAATTGTCTTTAATATGTAATGTTAATGCTTGCTTTGACAAGAGTGAGTATGCAACAGGAAATAAACTCAAATCTACACCATCCCTTTTTATTTTATTTATTTTTCGAATGCATGTTTGTAATTCCAATGATTTCTTTGATTGATCTTACATTTCTTAGTTCCTTAATATTTCTGTATTTCCTTCCTTTAAATCTTTAAATACAGGTTTTTGGACGCTATTCATTCTCTCTATTTGTATGTCTTCAATGTACATAAATTTCAATTGTAATGATTCATTATTCTTGTCATTGTAGATTAGCGTTCCCTCATCATCTACGAGTCCATTACTTAAATCAGCCGTAACATTAAACAAGAACATAACAAAAACAACATTATTTCCGTCTGGATACTGATATTCCATTCGGGGACCTGTATATACTGAAGACAGTTCATATTTTTTAATATCTAAACCAGTTTCTTCTTTAACTTCCCTAATCATTGTTTCTTCTATCGTCTCTCCAGCTTCCATACCACCTCCAGGTAATCCCCAATCTCCATAATCCGATCGTTTCTGTAATAGTATTCTTCCTCTATCATCTTTAATAATTGCTCCACCCGTAACAATAATATTTTTTGTCATATTTTAGTCCTTTTACGATTTTTTTATTTGTCTTATTCCCACCATTTCTTCTGGCAATCATATCATACCAATCTACTCCCATGAAAATACTTTGGGTAATTTCAATTGCTAAACAATCACTGTGAGAAGATCTTGTTTGACTTGTGATGTGAAATGTTTACCATTCAGTTCAATAGCATTTCGGTGCTGACATAACACCAATCATGTAAGAACCGATTGGGTAAAAGGCAGGAATGGATAAAAAGCTTGGAAGAGAGAAAACAGTCATTTTTTCTCCAAGTGCCCCATTAATAGTTCCGGGAACAAATATCAAACCATATTCTGCTAGATCTGGTTTGATCTTGTTAACTTTAATTGTTAATCCTAATTCATCGGATATTTCTTCTGAAAGATCACAGATATCCCAGGTTGTTCCCTTGGTTTCTTCAGATGAATACCCTCCCGTATTTAATCTCATTTCTTCGAAGACCCTACGGATGACCGAGGAGCGACAGCGACGATGCTGAAAAACATTGTTATGCGATGTTACTATCTCTTCAAAATACTTTCGAATGTTATTCTTCAAATTTCTTTACAAATCTATATCCATTAATATCGAATCCCATTTTCTTGTAAAACTCGTGTGCTTCCATTCGCTCTGGTTTAATACCGCTTGTTAGGAAGAGACTTTTTGATCCCTTCTCCTTTGACCAACTTTCAATAAATCTTATTAATTCCTTCCCAATTCCCTGACCTTGATAACTTTTCCTAGTAACTAATGCTGAAACCTGTGTTGTAACTCCATCTCCTTCGTAGTAATACACTAAACGAGCACCTATCATCCCTACTACTTGATCTTCTAGAGTTGCTACAAATGTAAAGTACAATGAATTTGTTTCTATCGATTTCATTCTATTCCTCATACTATTAATATCAGTTGGATACCCTAAATCAGTCATTAATTCTGTTAAAGCTTCTAAGTCACTTGAATTGTATTTGCGTATAGAAGCCAATTTTCTCTCTCCTCTTCTGGAAGATGAAATTCTTAATTCGAATCTCCATTCAACAAACGCTGCATTACGTACTTCACCGACATTATAGATATCATACTTAGTTCTTTTATCAGTTGCAGCTACAGTTATAGCATGTGCAACATTCTCAACATACCCATGACCTTATCAGCTTCCAGAGATTTCACTAATTTGATATCCCTTGCTCATCGGATTGTGGGATAAGTACGCAAAAATTGGTTGTTACTCGTCGTTCCAAGGTTTCTCCCCCCCTATTGCCTGCTCCAGAGAGCTAGCGCTGTCTTACACTTTTGACGCAGGCCACAGCATCCTTCCGAACAAAATTCCCAGCAGGCCGATCACAGTAATCACAATGCCGAGATTCAGGAAGGTACGCTCGGCACCAGCAACTTGTACCAGAAGTCCTCCAAGCAGTGGCGCTCCAATCATTACAATCCCTAGAACTGTGCTCTGTATTCCGAACACACGACCGGTCATATGCGGAGGCGTTTCTTTTTGCAGACAATAGTTGAATGTAACCATGAACATACCGTTGCCAATGCCCAACACGAACCCAAGTACCAGTACGAGAAATACAGAAACCCCGACAGGGAGCAAACCCAGTCCTCCAACGGATGCGCCGATCAGTGCGTAACCACTTCCAAACTTCCAACCATAACGCGTTGCTCGGTTCATCTTGTTCATCTTGTTCATCACTACAATGATCAGTATGGCACCTGCACCTGATGCCGCCACCATCCAGCCGAGCAACGATTCCTGATCCGGTGCAACCTCCCGGAAAAGGCTGGTGAACTGAAAGTCGATCATCTGGATTGCAAGTGTCCCCATTAACCCGTACAACATGGTGTTCAACAGCAGTCGGTTGCGCAGGATGAAACTCCATCCTTCTATCCACTGGGTACGCAGCTGAACCCCCTGCTCCGCGCCAGGCACGCATGGATTCTCATCTTCAACAGTTCTTCTGCCACCTCCCGCCTCTGCATTCTTGACGGTGAGCAACAGTAGATAAGAACCTACCCTAAAGAAGGCATTCAGTAAAATGCACCACTGCGGCGACAGGAGCGTCAAGGCGAATCCACCTAATAAAGGACCGGCGATTTTGGAGCCCTGGTTCACGATTCCATTGAGTGAGGTAGCCTGAAGCAGTTGATCCTCCCTTACTAACCTGCGTGTCAATGACTGTTGTGCGGGCACATTTAAGGTAGAGATAGCCGCACGTAGCATAAGCAGAGGTAGTAGCCATAACATATTGGGAGCCAATAACACTAGTAAGGTTAGGACTGCCATAAGCAGATCGCAAATACGCATTAGCTTCAGCTTGTTCAGCCGATCGGCAAGGACTCCCGCAACCGAACCGAGTAAGATACTGGGCAGAGCATTGGCGACCGGTATCAGAGCCAGCATTAGTGGACCGGCCTGCCAGCGATACCCCACAAGCACCTGAATGGCCAACGTATCGAACCAATCGCCAAAAGTAGCTGTAGCAAAGGCGCTATATACGCGCATGTATACTTTGTTACGAAGTAGGCTTGCTCCTGCTTGTTGTGTAGCTGTCATTATTAATTCCTCCAAATCACAGTAATATCGAATAGAGCATGATATTACTGTAGCGGAGAAATGTCAGAGAATGATCAGAGACGATTTAGCTCGTTCAGAATGATATCTTCCAGCAACCTTAATAGCTTTTTGAGGCCAATCCGCTCCTGTTCTTCTTCAAAAATATCTATGTATTTCTGTTGCAATTTTTTGTTCGGAGGAAACATGCCGCAGTATTGATTAATCCGGTACAGGGCATACAGCCGCATTGGCACAAAGCCAGACCTGTCCAGCACATGGAGCCCCTCGTCCAGCAAATTCTCTGCTTCACGCCATGCCTGACGCCGCAACACCCACAGTCCCTTGACTACCTTGTAACTGCCAATCTCCCGCAGAAAAGGCTTGGTGGACAATATCTCGGCTTCAATAGCTTCCGCCATCTTCTCCAGCTCGTGATCTTCTGCTCCTGCAACCAGATGGACAAACATCTCCGTAATGGCCGTTTGCGGGATGAAATTCTCATAATCCAGTTCGGCGATCACGGTATGACTCATCTTCAAGCGTTCTAGCGCTTTATCAGGCTTTCCCGCCAGTGCATACAAATCAAGAATGTTGAGGATCTCCATTTCTCTGTGTTGCATCGGAGACAATAGTTTCTTCTCAAGCACTTGCTCACAGAGTAGCAGTTTCTGCTCCGGGTTCCCCGTGAAAATATAGAACAACAGCAACGAATATATGCGTTCGCTCAGCGGAGCCTCCTCCGTATTCATTAACCACTCCAGATCTCCTTGCACAAAACGGACATAGACGGAATAGAAGGGATCCAACTCATATCCAAGCACATCTTGTTGACGTGCAAGGGTCAGCATTGAGTGGCCCTGGCCGTATTGCTGGTATTTTCCGAATACATCCCGTATCGTCTCATGCAGCTCCCGGTCCCGAGTGCTCGGGTTCGATTCACCTACGTTCTTTGAATTCTGCACAGTCAGACTATAGCCGAATCCCCGGACCGTCTTAATTCCCAGACCTGCAAATGGGACTAGCTTCTTACGCAGCCTGTATACATGGTCATCCACCGTCCGCTCAACCGGATATTCCAGCATCCACACTTTATCGAGCAGTTGTTCACGGCTGAACGTACGACCTCTGTTGTAGTAGAGAAATTGTAAAAGAGCGAACTCCTTAGGTAGCAATTCTACCGTTATGCCTTCGGCAGTCACCTTATATTCACTTGCATGTAATTCAAGTTGCATACAAATAACCCTTCTTCCCATGGACCAACTTCATGACCTCAGTACCATCCAACCTTCGCGTGCTTTAGAAATAATGCGCATGAGTATCTATCGTCTAATCTATGAATCTGCTTCTCGCTATCCCTCCTGGCGCCCAAGCTGCGAATGCGAAGATGCAGAAATGTTATGTTTATAGGATGTCAGCACCTTCTTACATTCGTATATCGCAACCGTCAAAAGGTAGACCGGCTTGAACAAGCTCAACTGCATCGACAATTGATTTTTGCTGAAATTCCGTCAGACGACTTTCATCTCCGTCCCAGTTGTTGAGCCACCAAAAGAATGAACATATATTTCGATATTCCATAAACATTGGGATCTGTTGAACCCAATATCCGTCAAGATGATTATGTTTAAAATATCCTAGTAAAAATTCACTCAAGAATTGTTTGGCAAACTCATTTTTTGCTTCTCTATCATCCTTTGGTGCTCCCCACCAAACAGCATGAGTCGCTGCTATTGCAATGTCTAAGGCAAACCATCCATATATACAATCATCAAAGTCAAAAACTGTAATGTCTCCCTCATTAATATGAAAATTATAGGGGTGAAAATCATTATGAATCAATCCATATGAGTGTAAATCTTTAGGGAGAGCAGTAATACTGCTTTCAAGCGATTTTAATTTCTCCAGTAAAATCAGATAATTTCCTTTATGTAGATAGCGATTCTCAATGTTCCATATGCTCCAGTTATCTCTTTTTACAACAACATCATTAGCGTCATACTTTTTAGTAATAAAGTGCATTCTCCCCATGGTTTCACCCCACTTGCTAAATATCTCTGGTCCCCACAATTCGGGATTGGCTTTATTAAAAAACTGCCCTGATGCAAAATGGAATACTGTTGCAATAAAACACTTATCCTGTTCCCTGTAGACGGCGGTTAATTGATGGTCTTTTGTTTTAATTGGTAACGAAACACGTACTCCCTGTTGTGCCAAATAGTACACCCAGTCCACTTCCGCCTTTATCTTCTCCGCATATTCGAAAGGTTTCTCAGATAACCTTAAAATATAAGATTGGTTATTTTTGGTGAACCGGTAAACTTCATTACATGAATTACTGAGGAACACTAACGTTTCTACATTAAACTGAAATGATGCTGCCGCCCATTTTAATAGCTCCTGACTTGCCACTCAATCGCCACCTTTCTTGTAATGTGGTTTGAGCACATTCCGCTAATCTATCGGAATAGCTTTTCTTCCATTTTATCACAACTTCCTAACGGAGATTCATTATTCCTCAAAAAGACCGAGCCCCCAAAAAGGGGAACTCGGTCTTTCACATGATCTTCTATGATTGGTTGACGCTAATTACACAAATTGAACCGTGCTCAGCGAGACTTTGCCGTTGAGAACAATGAACACGTCCTGACGACCACTTACTCCGCTCACTTCAGCGGTATAGTCGCGCCATTCTTGGGCGCCACCTGCCAACAGTTCAACTCGGCCCACAATCGGACCTTCCGGACTCTTCAGACGAACCTCGACTGATGCTGCTGTCTGGGAAGCTGCACGAAGCCGCACTGTATTCACTCCCACACCAAACTCAGCATCTTCAAAAGCTATCCAGCCGGATTGATCCTTAACTTGGGTAGCACTGCCGCCTTCACAACATTCACCGATCAGCACGCCTTCGTAATCGTCATAGTTAATCGCCTTCACAGACTGCTTCAAATCACGCGGCGGAATAATTTCGCCTTGTACATCGAGCGCAGCACTCAGCGGCAAGTTTGCTGATGAAGGACCAGCCATGAAGACGAACGTGCCGTTCTCAATTGCAAAACGCTCACGAGTAACATCCCACATCGCTAGCTCCGACATTGGCAGCTTGAAGCTCACGTCTACTGATTCACCTGGCTGCAACAGTACCCGACGGAACGCAAGTAGCTGTTTCAACGGACGTTTTACACGTGACTTCTCTGCATGGCCATACAGCTGCACTACTTCTTCTCCTGTACTGTCACTAGTATTAGTCACACGAACAGTAAGGCCTACTTCACGATCTTGATCCACAGAAACCTGCTTACGATCAAGGATCAATTCATCATAACGGAATGTGCTATAGGACAATCCATGTCCAAACGGATAGAGTGCATCTCCTTGGAAATAGCGATAGGTTCTGTCACCCTTAATAATGTCATAATCCATAAACTCTGGTAGCTGATCAACCGATTTATACCAAGTCATGTTCAGACGTCCTGCCGGGTTCACGTCACCGAAGAGTACATCAGCTACAGCATTACCCAGCTCTTGACCTGCATGCGTAGTATAAAGAATAGCTGGAACGTTTTCATCCACCCAATTCAGAGCAAATGGATAACTACCCACCACGACCACAATCGTGTTCGGGTTCACTGACAGAACTTCTCTAATCAGTTGCTCCTGAGATTCAGCAAGTGTGATGTCCGGGCGGTCGACCGTCTCTTTACCATTGATGAGCGGATGATTACCGACAAATACGACAGCGATATCCGCATCGCTAGCCACTTCTTTTGCCGCCTGGAATTTGTCTGTGACTGTCTCCACTTCAAAAACATCGGCTGTAATTTTATCTTCTTCGCCAGTTGCCACAGATGCCGCACCCGCCACATTGATCTCATTAGCGGTTTCTTCAGCACTACCGCTGCCTACGAGCAATTCTCCGCTATCAGAATTGACCGTAACCGGCGTATCATTCCATGTTGAGAAGGTTACTTGATCACTTCCATCTTCCGAAGGACGAACAAGGAATACTTCTTTGGTGAACCACTCCCAGATTTTATCAGCTGAGGCTTTTACGATCCGGTCATCCGTCGTTAGGTAAAGTCCGTTATTCTCAGCGATAATCGTATGGCTGTCCCAGCCCCAATCCGTTAATTCAAATACAGAAGCTTGTTCGCCAGCATCGCCAGTTGCAGCTAGAGCCGCTTGTTCGCCAGCCTGTACTTGAACATAACGTCCATTGCGCTTCGCTTTCAGCTTGACTCGATCTGTACCACCGGAGAATGTCGTTTGTCCTCCATGTGCGTTCAATTTTTCTTGAATACCTTGCAGCGGCGTGATCGCGTAAGGCAGTGAACCGCTGTACCAATCTCGATATACGGTACCACCAAGTGGACCAATAACAGCGACCTTTTTCACATTATCTGCTTGTAGCGGTAATATGCCACCTTCATTTTTCAGAAGAACAACAGCCTTTTCTGTAGCTTCACGTGACAGCTTCGCATGCTCTGGATGTAAAATAATTGACTCATCAATAGCAGCGTACGGATTGTCTTCCTCAGGATCGAACTCACCCAAACGAAAACGAACGCGGAACGTGTTACGCAAGGCCACATCTAAGTCGCCCTCCGCGAGCAGTCCTTCAGCCAACGCTTCGCGTAGCGATTGCTTAATCAACTCTCCATCGTCAGTGATACTATCGATGCCGCCTTCCTTCACGGAACGGGCAACGGCTTCCTTATGCGTCTCCAAATAACCATGATCGCGCACCGTACCAGACACGTCGTAAGCATCGCTGACGACAAAACCGTCCATTCCCCACTCTTGCTTGACGATTTCATTCACTTCTGGCATCAGATTCGCAGGCACTCCATTAACGGCATTATAGGCCGTCATCATGGACTGTGCGCCGCCTTCCTTAAACGGAATTTCAAATGCTTTCAAATAATATTCGCGCATATTACGCGGATCAATACTAACCGATTGGTCAGCGCGACCTACTTCATTATTATTGGCAATAAAATGCTTTAGCGTGGCAATCGCTTTCAAATACTTCGGATGATCGCCTTGCATCCCTTGAACAAGTGCCGACGCTAACTTACCTGCAAGTATCGGATCTTCACCGTACGCTTCCTCAGTCCGGCCCCAACGTGGGTCGCGCTCCATATCGACGGTAGGCGCCCAAAGCGTCAATCCGTTAATCTCAGGATTCTGTTTATAAAAGCCTCTTGCCTCATCACCGATAGCGCTACCAATTCGCTGCATAAGCTCGGTATCCCAAGTACATCCTAGACCGATCGGTTGCGGATATCCTGTGGCTTCGCCAAGCCAAGCCATACCATGGGCAGCTTCCGTACCATGTTTATACGCTTTCACACCAAGCCGCTCAACGGCTGTTTGATATTGGATCATAAGTCCCACTTTTTCTTCCAACGTGAAGCGAGAAACGAGGTCGTTTACGCGTTCCTCCAGCGGAAGAGAAGTGTTCTGGAATAGATATTCGAATGTTTCAGTCATGTTGATCCTCCCTTTGTCAATTGCCTCTTGCGTAATTTTAACTAAGATTGCCTCCTCTTTGCTACCCTAATAATTAGAGACGTTTTCATAGATTATTAGGGATATATACAATAACAAGTGAAAAAAGAAAATATAGCTTCATTGAATACGATCAAATGCAGACATTCTATTGTAAATCCAATATTTCAATACTGCTATTTGACCCTCGCGCTTCCTTCATCAATATATTTGATTCCAATATTATTCTTTATAATTGAACTTAATCCTTCCTTGTAAGAGGGTAGGGGCATTAATAATTCTGCTTGGTCTATAGCTATCCATGCAATTTCACTAATTTCATCTGGTCTAATAATCTCTTCTTGTCCTCCAATAATCTCTGCTCGAAAAGTAATGAATATAACGTGTTCATTTCTCATCTCCATCACACATTCATTTACAGCAACAATTTCAAAAACCTTTATATCTAATCCGGTTTCTTCTTTTGCTTCTCTAACAGCTGCTAGATGCAGTGTTTCATTTTCTTCCACTGCTCCACCCGGAAGAGACCAACGCCCGTTATCTTTATTCTTTACCATAATAATTTTTGATTGATTTAAATTTGTTATTAAAGAGTAAACAACATCTGTTCTTTTCATCTTCAACCTTCTCTTCTGGCTTATATATTTTTAACTCAACTTTCGTAGCTTAAATTAGGGAGGTAACCTCTAATAGTAGTTTGGGGTTTTGGGTATTTGCAAATTCAACTATATACCTATCAATTGGCATAGTTTCATTCAACCGAATTTCACCACCACCGATGGCGACTATTTTCCCCATAATACATACCCCCAAGTAAGTTAATTCATTATTCTTTCATTTTTTTGTTGATTTCCGATAACATTTGGCAGTCCTGGGGTTCTAGTAGCTTACGTGACCAAGGGAACGGATCGTCGGACTTATAATGTGATCTTATAAGATGTCCCCGTCTTCGAAAACTTCCTAGGTCAGTGGCTCCTCTCCAAATCTTTCCCATAGTAAAGGGTACCTTTCTTCTAAGTCCTCTTCCTCCCAATCAAATTCAATATCTGTTGGTTCAAATTTATATCCTTGAGCTTCTATTTCATTAAAAAAATCTGTACATGTATCATCATCATACTCGAACGATCCTGTTTTTTGATAAGTAAATGCATCTGAAGCCACTGATAATATCTCTTCCAACTGGGGTGCAAATTCATCTTCTTGCAAATTATCTTCCGTCAGGTATTCAGCTAGAAATTCAGGACTATTTACTGCCTGATTGAATACTTCTTCTCCTCTGGAGATTAGCCAGCCCCGGAAGTAATCAAATCCATCATCTGAACATCCTCCCATTATTACAAAAGCTGCACCCCATAATAAAGATGTATATGATTGTTCCAACTTAGTCCTAAATTCAATTTCAAATTCAATAATCTCTTCAGTTTTTTTCTTCGCTAATTCTTTGGTTAGCCATACTACTTGTTCTTCACCGTTCTTTTTTGAATTGTCTATCAATTCCCAGAAATTTTTAGTCGTCATAGGAATAGACCTCCTTGGCTTATTATATTTTCATTACGAGAATTTCTTATAACATTTGGCATTCCTGACGTTCAAGCAACTTAAGGACCACAGGTCCGTGCCGTCAATCTTAGCAGGTTGAATGTATCGACCGAATCCTCTTCTACGAATATTCTCTTGGTGACCAAGGGCGCGTCGACCACTTTGGTAATGCAATGTTAGGCGATGTATGTTCCTTCGTTAAACTTACTGATCCACTGTAACCTTCTCTCTCGAAGAACTGATGTGCTCTCTCACGCTTTGAGTTACTAAGAAGCATAATCCTATGACAATTTCTTGAAATACAATATTCTTCAACATAGACAAGTAAAAAATTATTAGGATCCATTCTAATATTCTCTATTTGTTCAGCAAGAACATTCATTTTTCTGCTATTTGGAACTAACATTTGATAGAGTATGAATAATTGATCTCTATCTCTTTTTTCCGCTTCACGAATCAATAGTATGCTCACCTTTAATTTTTATGGTAACGTTGCGTATTTCTGACGTCCAAGCGGCTTAGGGACTATAGTTCCGGGTGGCTTCGCTACTTGGCCGGTTGGATGTGTCCGGTGACCTAGGGAGCATAGCAACCGCTGTGGTAATGCAAAGTTATCAGATGTCATTGCCTTCTTCGAGATATTTGAAAAACACTATTATTCTTACCCCCAGAATATCCTTAGATCATCCTTATCAACAGTTTTTAATTGTTTTTCAAAGTCTTCCTCCGGTGTGATATCTTCAACGAAATGCCATTTATTCTTACTGTCTCTCCAGTATACTTTCCATTTATTTTGTTCTTTTCGAAATTGAGCAATGTGCGATTCTACCCACTGATCGCTTTTATATCCAATTCTTTCTTCAATTAATGTGACGCTATCAGCTCTGAACTTATAATTAAGTTTCACTTGGTTTCTAATGTGTTTTGGCACTTTCTCTTCAATGTAATCTGACAATATCTTATTAATTCTCTTTCTAGTGAATTCATCTAACATATGTATACCTCGCTGCTTTTATCATTTTTTTATATTTTTCAATTTTAACATACTGCAATGATTTCTGATAACGTTTTGTGTTCCCGACGTCCAACTCCCTTAAAGTCCGTAGGAGCGGCTGCGACATGATTAGGGAGTTGGATGTGTCTGCTGATTCACTTCCTTGAAATCATTCTGGCAGACCTAGGTAGCGTTAGCGACCGCAGTGGTATGTAATGTTTATACGATGTGCTCTGTTCCCTCGAATCATTTAATATCGCTCTTTAAATCTATTTATCCACCAATCTTTCTTCATTAAGTAATCACTTTTTATTGGCATAATCACGTATTCTTCATTCACTTCAATTGGCTCACTACCGCCCATATAGATTAAATCAATATTTAAATTAAAGGTTTTTATTTCTCTTCCAACCTCATCTTCAAATTCTTTCACATAACTTACAATATCAGGTTTGTCTTCCCAATAATTCATTGCGTTATTACCACCCGCAGGCATATACCACCAACTTATAAATGATGGCCACACTTTAATAAATGATTCTCTTAGTTCTTGTTGATCAACTGTCTCAAAATTTGGTAATCCTAAAACAAAGGATGCTTGTTTATTATTTTTATGTACCTTTTTTTGAATGCTTTGATCCCAGAAAAGCTTCCATTGTGACTCAAGTTTTTGAGTAATATGATCTGATTCAATAAATTGCTTAGAAGGCCAAGCATTATTTCCATCGATCTCTTCTTTAATAAGACCATAAGCATTCGCTACATATATCAAAAAGTTCAATTCAAAATCACTTGAAATACAAACAGACCAAGATTGATTATTTCGAATCATTGATTTTTTCCTTTCTTTTAGCCTTTAGAGCATGTCGTATAACGTTTGGCATTCCTGACGTTCAAGCAGCTTAAGGACCGTAGGTCCGGGTCGTCAGACTTAGCTGGTTTAATGTGTCGCCTGACTACGCTTCTTTGTGATTCTTCTTAGCGATCAAGGGCGAATCCCCGCAGTAGGAATGCAGTGTTTATTGGATGTCAGCGTCTTCTTCGATTAAACTAAAAAAATCATAATGAAACAACTCTGTGGATACAATTGAATGTATACTTTGATTATTTCTTTAAATTTCATAAGAGCTACCTAAAGATTTAATTATTTCACCAATGATTCCTTTATTCTGATGTACACCTAAATCAGAATTTGTCATAATAACTCCACCATCTCCGGAATATGGATGTACAATTATCATACTTTGGTATCCGACGCCCCAACCAAGTGAGGTAACTTCTAGCTCACTATCTGACTTGTCAAGAAAGACCCCTAATCCAGTCCAGGTTGAGCAACACTGCGGGGTAATCATTTCTTTGATTATTCTTTGAGAAATACCCAGTTTTCCACTTCCGTTCATAGAATTAATCATTTCAATTGCCAGAAAAGCTAAATCTCTGGGAGTTGACCAAAGTCCAGCTGCTGCTGGATAAGGATATATTGGATACTTGCTATTAACTAAATTTCCATCTTTATTATGACCACAAGCATAACTAGTATCTTCTTCTAGGATTGTATCTTCATATGTACTGTTATTCATCGATAATGGTTCAAATATCATCTCTTTCATAAGTATTTTAAAAGATTTCCCAGATACATCTTCAATCAGTTGCTGGATTACACAATAACCAGCGTCCGAATATTGAAATTCACTATCCGGTTCGTTCATAATACTTAAGGGCTTTGGGGAATATGATTTTCTGCCTTCGAGAATCTCCACCATTGTAGGAGTCCCATCATTTGGATTGTATTCACTAAAGCTCCCCTCGGAATCAATTATTCCTGAATGATGACTGAGTAGATTTCGTAAGGTGATTTTTTATTTTGTGTAAATTTATTATCAAGAACCTTCCATGAAATTAGTTTCTGATTTATATCCTGATCTAAATCAAGGATTCCTTGCTCGATTAATTTCATGACCAACATTGCTGTGGCAAACTTACTTATTGAACACGCATTAAATATAGTGCTATTACTTATTATATTATTGGTATTCACCTCTGTTAGGCCAAATCCCTCTGCTAAACTCAGATTGTCATTATTAAACAAAGCAATGCTTAAACCTGTTACATTATAATGGTTCATACGTTCTTGTATTTCATTCTTCGTGAGCACCAAAAGAACATCTCCTTGCTTTTTGGATTTGGTTTGTAATTATTTGCGCTGATTTCTTATAACGTTGGTGCATTTCTGACATTGATATCCCTTAGATAGCTCTTATCTTAGAGATATCAATGTGTCACCTGAATTCACATCTCCGAGAATACTCTTAGCGACCAAGGAGCGTCAGCGACGCAGCCGAAATGCATTGTTATGAGTTGTCTCTAGCTTCCTTGAGCTTGCTATATTCGTGGTCTAATATTGCTAAAATGATTAGTGATTCATAACGATGATCTACCTTTATACATTCTCTTAAATAACCTTCTTGCTTAAAGCCTAAAGATTCATATATGTGTTTTGCACGTTCATTATGTACCTTCACATCTAGCCACATCCTATGAGCCTTTAGATCTTCAAATACGAACTTCTGTATTGCTCTTAACGTTTCTTTTCCAAATCCCTTTTCTTTTTCAGCTACTATGATTCTAACTAGCTCAATATTGTTATGGACATTATTAATTTCGGATAAAATGAAATATCCAATCGGTCTTCCTTCCCCGTCATCCATCATTACATGTCTTTTATCTGTATCAGTCATGGTATCAATGTGTTTTTCTCTTGACCAAGGAATAATATACCTCTTATTGTCAACATGATTCTCCATAGATAGAACCACATCAAGATCATATATATTTGTATTTATATACGTTAGTCTTTCTGAACTGAAAAGTATTTCTGGCTTCATTTAGAATACCTCCCAGTCATTTATTACAGATATTTCTCATAACGTTTGGGTATCTACGAACCCTCACCACCTTAAAGGAGCAAAGCGACTGTCCGCGATGCGGTTAGGTGATGCAGGGTTATCTGCTGAAAAGCACTCCGAAATCCCTCTTGCAAACCAAGGGGCGTGTGACCCGCAGCGTAGATACGATGTAGACGAAGGTGCCTTGAGTTACTCTAGAATATTTATTTCTCTTAAAAATTCTTCTGTATCTTTAAGTATCTTCTTATATGGTTTATTGTCCATATTTCCATAATTAAAAAATCCATGCCCTAATCCCTCAAATGATATTAGTTTTGAGATATTACCAGCAGTTTGCATTCTGTCTGTAAAATTGATTACATTTTCTATTGGAATGCTCTTATCATCTGTTCCATGAAAAAACAAACTGGGTGGTAAGCCTTCCTTCACTACTTCAACAGGAGAGGCTACTAATAATGCTTCTTTCAATTCAGGAAAAAGGTCAATCAGTAAATTAGAGTTAACACCACCATTTAATATAATCATTGCATTCGGTTTAGAGCTAACCATTACATTATCCATTGGGTCATTAAATTGCTCAATCATCGCAGAGCATAAGCATAAATATCCTCCAGCGGAGGCTCCTACAGCGATAATCTTGTTTGGATTAATACCAAGTTTTTTTGAATTCTCCCTTGTCCAGCGGATTACGGACCTCGCGTTTTTGAGGCTCTCAATTGGGGAAAATAGTCCTTCGATTTCCAACGGTCTATATTCGGCAAGTATTGTAGTAATGCCCAGTGATGAAAAATGTGAAGCATGATGTTTAAACTGACTTGTATTTACTTTGTTATTTGAAAACCCTGCTCCATGAAAAAAAATCATGGCAGGACCACTATCATTGGGCTTTATATTCTTGTCTACATACACTCTAAGATTGTTATACGGTTCTGATTTCTTGTATTCAATTATAATTGCATCTTCCATTTTTTTCAGTCCTTATTAATAATCTCTTCGCACTTTCGTCTAACGTTGCTGTATCTACGAACCCGAAAACCCTCGGGCAGACCAAGGAGCGTTAGCGACGCTGCGTAGATACATTTGTTATCTGATGCAACATGACATCTTCGAATCAGCTTTCAGAGAGCACTTGGTTAACTATACCCTTAATTTTTTCCGTTACCTCAGAAGGAGAAATTGAACTTGTATTAATTAAAGGCATACTAGGATTGAAAGCCGTTTCTGCATTATTCAATATCCAGTCGTTAAATTCTTTATGGTCATTTATGAGCTCGTCAGACCACCCTCTTGCTTGCAACCTTAATTCTCTCGTTCTATCATCACAATATAGACCATTGAACTACTCACCACTTAACCGACCTTACGGTCTGTTTGAAGTGGGAGATTCCTAAGAACACCAACCTACCGGTTCGTTTTTGATTAGGCGATCCCCGTCATTCCAACGGTTAGAAGTCTTATGGCTTCATTTTTAAGATTGATTCCTGCGTTAATATCTCTTTGATGATGGGTATGGCACTCTGGGCAGTCCCATTCACGTAGTCTGAATTTTTTTACGTCTATGTTTTTGTAGCCACAACTTGAGCAGAGCTGGCTGGAAGGAAAGTTTCTAGCAACGGTAACGACTTGTTTTCCCGACCATTTCGCTTTGTATTCAATCAT
>NZ_JBXCJA010000017.1:0-74505 GCF_056786435.1 Paenibacillus sp. Y916
GAATATTACATTCTCAATCCAAATGATTTCTCATTTGTTTTGTTCTCACTTTCGTGAAAACCACTCACTCGTTGTTCAGTTTTCAAAGATCAATTTCTCTTTCGTTTGTCGCTATTCTCTCTCGGCGACAACTTCAATATCATAACATGTCCGGTTCGTTTATGCAAGCTTTATTTTCGTTTTTGTTTCATCCGATGATTTGCTTGCCGATTCAATTAAACGTTGTTTAATTGGCCGGACTAATAATATATCACGACTACAACGGAATAGCAAGCCTTAAAATAATAAATTATAATTCAATTCCTATCTATTAATTTTATGTACCTGAATGCGATAGAACCTTATCCCTTATGAATAATAATGAGGGCCTTAATTCCTAATGGAATTAAGGCCCTCATTATTATTACATTCTTATAGTATGAAATTCACATCTCTACAACTTAGATCTAAGTCTCATCATGTTAAATGAATAAGAATATTATTCTGTACCAAGGAAGACGAAGCGGAAAATTACAATCGCTGCCAATACCCACATTAACCAGTGAATCTTCACTTTAGTTTTGGTAGCAATATTTACGAATAGTCCAAGTACCACATAAGCAATAATACCTGCTGAGATTCCGTTAGCAATACTTCCTGTGAAAGGCATCAATACAATAGTTAAGAAAGCCGGGAAAGCTTGAAAGAAATCATCCCAATCTATACTGCGAATCTGACTCATCATTAGAACACCTACAATAATAAGAGCTGGTGCAGTTGCTGCGGATGGAACGACGAGGGCAAGTGGTGCAACGAACAAAGCTAGTAGGAACAAAACACCAGTTGTAACTGACGTCAACCCAGTACGTCCACCAGCCTCTACACCAGAAGCACTTTCTACATAAGCTGTAATACTGCTTGTACCCAATACAGCACCGGCACTGACTCCGACTGCATCAACTAGCATCGCCTTACCGACAATTTTCTCACCTTTTTCTTTGTCTTTAAACAAACCAATACGAGTCGCAGTCCCTACCATCGTACCGAAAGTGTCAAATAGTTCAACAAAGGTGAAGATAAAGATGATTTCAAACAACCCTATTCCAAATGCACCTTTTAAATCTAATTTTCCAACAGCAAGATCGTTGAAGGAAGGGATCCAATTTGCATTAGTTAATCCCTCGAGATTAGTAACTCCCATCGGAATTCCAATAAGTGTCGTTGCAACAATCCCAATAAGGAGTGCCCCTTTAACACGAAGTACCATTAATACGGCAATAATCAAAAGACCAATCAGAGCCAGTAGTGCATCATGTTGAGTAACTAAGTTACCCATTCCAAGATTAAAGCTTCCGCCAAGTACTGGTTCACTAATGTCTGTACCAGGGTTTACATTCGCAATGACAAGATTAGAAAGTTTTAAACCTACAATAGTAATGAAAAGACCAATTCCCACGGTAATGGCCATTTTAATATTTTGCGGAACAGCAACTAAGAGCATTTGTCTAACCCTAGTAACGGTCAATATAATAAATACAAGACCTGAAATAAACACTGCACCAAGCGCTGCTTGCCAAGTAATTGCACCATTCGAACTTAAGACTACGGTCATGAAGTATGCATTCAATCCCATACCAGGAGCTAGGGCAATTGGAATATTAACAAACAGTCCCATTGCTATCGTGACAAGTCCTGCACCCACTGCTGTGGCAAAAAAGACACCATTATAAGAAATCCCCGCACCATCTGGACCCAAGAACATTGGGTTCACGAACAAGATATATGCCATTGTCATAAAAGTAGTCAGACCTGCAATAATCTCGGTTCTGACACTCGTTCTATTCTCTTTCAGTTTAAAGAAACGATCCATAATCTAATTTACCCCCTTAATATAATTAAGTTAGAAACGACAAAGGGCCCTGAAGGCGATATGATATCTCAGGGCTTACATAGAAAGAAGTAACGGAATGGTACGATTCAATCGCTCCCGATCTAATAAAGGAGTGTGTAATCTGAAAAGCATTATCCATTTCTTCTTCTCGTAGCCAGATCATTACGGTGACCGGTAGAAACTCCCGAGCCTATTCCCGAGATTATACGAAAAGTATTTAGTTAGTATTGTCGTAACTCACAAACATTATTTTAGGTAGAAAGTCACCTCTTGTCAACCATAAAAACGAATGTTCTTACAAGCAACTAACATTATCGTTCGGAAATGACTAATATCACAGTACGTTGAGCGTATTTCTTCAAAAAAAATAGCCAATGGCGCTTTACGCTCCATGGACTATTGTAATTACAAGAACTACTCCCACTCGATCGTCGCTGGTGGCTTAGATGTAATGTCATACACAATTCTGTTAACATTATCCACTTCATTCACGATACGTACTGAGATTTTCTCAAGAATATCCCATGGTATACGAGCCCAATCCGCTGTCATGCCGTCGATTGAAGTAACCGCACGAATGCCGACAGTATAGGAATAGGTACGAGCATCGCCCATGACGCCTACGCTCTTCATGTTAGGAAGGGCCGTAAAGTACTGCCAAATTTCACGATCTAATCCCGCTTTAGCAATTTCCTCACGCAGAATCCAATCGGAATCACGAACTATTTTCAATTTCTCATCTGTTACTTCTCCAAGGACACGAATCGCAAGACCAGGACCTGGGAATGGTTGACGCCATACGATTTCTTCTGGCAATCCACATTCTTTACCGACTTTACGTACTTCATCCTTGAACAATGCACTTAATGGTTCTACCAGCTCAAACTTAATATCATCAGGTAATCCACCGACATTATGATGTGATTTGATCGTTTGTGCAGTAGCTGTGCCACTCTCTACGATATCTGTATAAAGAGTACCTTGAGCTAAATATTTGAAGTCATCAAATTTATCAGACTCCTCCTGGAATACATAAATAAATTCATTACCAATAATTTTACGTTTTTGCTCAGGATCATCTATGCCTTTCAGTTTACCTAAGAAGCGCTCTTGAGCATCGATTTTTACAACCTTCATATCGAATTTGCCCACAAATGTTTCCATTACGCTTTCGGCTTCACCTTTACGAAGTAGACCATGATCGATGAACATACAAGTTAATTGATCACCAATTGCTTTATGCAATAGAATCGCAACAACGGAAGAATCGACGCCACCAGATAATGCGCATAGCACTTTCTCTTTACCAACTTGTCTGCGAATATCTGCAATCGTTTCCTCGATAAAGGATTCCATTGTCCAATTACCTTCACATTGACACACTTCAAATAAGAAGTTACGAATCATCTCATTACCGTGCACAGTGTGTTGAACTTCTGGATGGAACTGTACTGCGTATAAATTCTTCTCAACATTACTCATTGCAGCTATAGGTGCAGATTCAGTACCTGCATCCAATTGGAAGCCATCAGGAAGTTCCACAACGTGGTCACCATGACTCATCCATACCGTCTGCTTCAGTTCCAAACCTTTTAGAAACTTAGTCTCTTTTTCAAATAGTAGATCTGCTTTTCCATATTCCCGCTTAGACGAACGTTCTACTTTTCCATCCAACTGATGCGCCATAAGCTGCATACCGTAGCAAATACCAAAGATCGGCAAGTTCAGATCATAAATAGCAGGATCTACATGTGGTGCATTCTCTTCATAAACACTAGAAGGTCCACCAGAGAATACGATTCCTTTCGGAGAAAGTTCACGAATCTTCTCTATTGGCGTGTTATACGGTAACAACTCACTATATACACCCATGTCACGGATGCGGCGTGCTATTAACTGATTGTATTGCCCCCCGAAATCTAGGACTACAATCATTTCATTTGGTTTATTCATTATGTGCCTCCCTCAATTCATTGATGTTAATTATACGCAACGATAAATCATACCGTCAAGAAAGTTAGAACAGTTAATTATACAGTGATTGAGCCAGTTGTGAGCATCGTTGTAAAAAGATGATACTATGTGCACGATTAAGGAATGTTTCATCATAAGCGATTCCTTCCCATTGTTCAACAAACTGCAGTAATTCTTCCTGCAAATCTTCTTCCTTAAGAGAATGGATATACTCTCTTACTGTTACCCCCATAGGGATAGGTCCGAATCGTCGTCCGACCTCGTCCCATACGACCCAAGCTGCCTTCAACAACTGTGCTTTCTGCGGAAACGTGCTTCGAGTAATAAACCGTAGACGCCATAGAAATAGAGTTCGACGACTCCTCCAAACACTCCACACAGACGCTATTATTAACATTGTCGCACAAATCAATCCTAGAACCTGATACCTTGATTCAGCTATAATCTTTCCTGCCTTCAGTAATTTCTTGCCTACGACATGAATGGTGTTCGTATAGAAATCAACTACCGATTCCCTTATACTATCACCTTTGGTATCATGCTTAGCTATTGTCGGAGGTTCTGAGTTCCCTTCCTGAATAGAGAATCCCGGAGTTGGATCGAATGGTATCCATCCCATTTGAGGGAAATATACCTCTACCCATGAATGAGCATTCAGAGATTTAACAACATATGTACTTTGACTGCCACTCTCTAGCGTCCCAGGCGCATACCCTTTCACTAGTCGTGATGGAATACCTTGACTCCGAAGAAGAATAACCATCGATGTGGAGAAGTGATTACAATATCCTATCTTCGTCTGGAACAAGAAATGATCAACGAAATCCTGATTCGCCGAAGGTACGTTAGTATCTAGAGAATACTTATAGTTATTCTGCAAAAAAGACTGAACTGCGAGTACCCTATCATATCGATTGACCGTGTTAAGGGTTATTTCTTCACCTAGTTCTTTAATGCGTAAAGGTAATTGTTCTGGCAATTGCAAATAACGCTGAGATATTGGCTCGGGATCAGAACCAGTGCTTTTACGTAATGAATTGGCATTAATGACTGAAGGTACTACTTCCAGCTGATAACTCGTTACGGGACTTGATCCGGTGGCTGCTGAGTATTTGATCGTACCCGACATGTCATCATGTAACAAATACGCTGGTCTTTCTCCGCTCATAGTCGTGACATTTAGAATTCGCTCTATTATTCCTCCACTAAACAGAGGACTTTCACCTGTCATGGATGGATTAAATCTTATGGTCTGAACGATGCGTTCTGTCTTTCCCTCTTCCGATGAGGCACTTTTTCGCAATTGTGCTTTCATATCAATCGCATAGAAGTACACCTGTGGCTCAGCCCAACGGCGTCCATCATAATATCCAAAGGATTCCCCTCTCCAATAAGACGGGATGGGTGACTCTGCTGTAAATACAATTTCATTTGAAAGTTTGAGAGGTACACCCATATCACCCTCCCCTGCACCATAACCTGTCACAGCTGACTTTGAATTCATTTGATTCATCGCCGCGCCTGACCATTCCTCTAATGTCGTCACTACAGATTGAACAACCTTTGTCTGAGCAGGACTAACCGTGATCATTCTCCCCCCCAACCAAGCTACACCCACGGCAACTCCAGTTACTATACAAACAGAAACAAACCAGCCAACATAACGCCGATTACGAAGTGCATATACTTGTGATGCTTGTTCACGATGTCTGGATAAAGATAGGCCCCCAACAACAACCATAAGCAGGAAAGCAGAACGGATAATATCTGCATACACATCTAATCCAAGCACTGCTTCTAGACACAATAGATAGATTACAGTAGCCAAAGCAAACAGCCCTATGCTTGATCGATCAAGAGCTAGTGATTGTACCGTCGCAACTAGCAGACCCCATCCTATAATAAGGATCAATGTTCGGGTCTCAGCACTAACTGTCGAAAGGTCCCATTTCTGTATGACGGTCATTATATCCTGCTGTACAACCGCCCCATAGGATAAGAAAGATTCAAGCCCACTATCTTCTTTAATAAGAAATACCCATGACCCAATCGTTAGCATTAGATGCAATGGAATACTTATAAGTAGCTTCCAACGAAACATCCCCACAAGTAACATGCATGCTGTGAGACCATACAATACACTTATTAACGAAACACTTAAAGATCCATTATAAATGGATTGAAGAGGATATAACCATTCCGTAAACAGACCTGCAAGCGGTATCGTTAGCAACATTCGATATAGAAGTGTATCCCCTTTTCGAGACTTTTGAAGAGAGTCATTCGTTCTGTGAGGAGCTACCCCCATCGGATTATATATAACGTTGTCTGTGCTCTGTATAGGAATTATCATGGCTTGTCACCCCCCTACTTGAAACAGCATCCACAGTATATTTCATCCCTGAAGAAGCAACATTTAACCTAAACAACCTAACTCCAAGACAGATGAGTGAATTAGCAAGCATATCTTGTCTTATTCGTTCCGCTTCTGTTTCCTTGAGATTTGCTAGCGAAGTAGGAGATTGGACAGAATAAATATCTAATTGCAGTCCTTTATGTTGAATTCTTGCTACTGACCGAGCAAGCTCCTGATCTAATCGTCCAGTAACGACAGTAAGTCTAGTTCCAAGACGTAATTGAGCCGCCTGTTCCTCTATCAGATGAGATATTCTGCTTGTTCCATCTAGATCTATAACGGCAAGAGTAGCTAGGTGAGAGATGGATGAGGAGGTCTGGGTAGAAGGGAACCTGCTTCCGTTAAGCAACTCGACTGGAATACCCTCTTCATTGGCAGTCTGAAGTAGACCCGTAGCGACGGATATCGCCCATTCAAATGACTCTCTCACCACATCCTCACCACCTTCTTTTCCAGATTCAGTCATCCTATAACTCTCTGGTGACTGATCTAGAATGATACATAGCTCATGATCCATTTCGTCCTCAGGAAGCCGAATCTGCAACCTTCCGAGTCGAGCTGAACTTTTCCAATGAACTCTACTCAGTGGATCTCCCACGGTATAATCACGAACTTCTTGCCCCCAATGACTCATCGGTCGGCGTTGCTGATATCCCTCAAGATCACCTTCCCTGACATCCTTGCTTGTCCATCCTTCTTCCAAAGAAATGACTGTAGGTGAAGGGAATACAACGATATTATCTTCATAATGTAATATATGACTGTTCTTGAAATAACGAAATAACCCACCCCATTCTACCTGATAGCTTTGAAAAGTGAACATTCCTCTTGGAATATTGTGTAGATAATACGTATAGGTAAAGGATCTGCGCCAACCTGGAAATAACAGACTACTATAACTTCCTTCAGTGAAATAATCAGTGACACTCATCCATGGGAGAGGAAGTATCGATCGAAATCGAATGTTCACCTCTACTTCAACTTCTGTTCCTACCGTTGGTCGTCTCGGATTAATATGTCGTTGTATCTCAATATGATGGGCACCGAACAGTTGAAAGCCAAGGCCAACCAATATAAAGGTCGCGCTCAACATGATCAAGAACCACACCGATGCCCCTCCGTACCATACAAATAACGCTACTAATGCTCCCGACCACGCAGCAACAATCGTCCATTCACGTAGCTTGTCTTTCATAGTTGGCTCCCACGCCGGCTTCGATGCGCAGACATACTGATTCTAGATAGTAGCTCCAATACAATCTCTTCCCCCGTATTGCCCCCCATTAGGCTCTGCGGATGAACTATGATGCGATGGGCAAGCACAGCAATGGCAGTCTCTTTAATATCATCTGGCGTTACATACATTCTTCCATTCATATAGGCTGTAGCTTGTGATGCTAACATCCAAGCCAACGTTCCTCGTGGACTGATCCCAAGCTTCAGTTTGGAATGTCTACGAGAAGCATCCGCTATAGATACTAGCAATTGTTTGATAGAATCATCTACAAATACAGTTCTCACTTCCCGCTGCATCGCTTCCATCTCTTCAACCATAATGACAGGTTTCACCCGCTCCAGCGGATGATTCATCTGCATCCGTGATAATAGATCCAACTCCTGCTCAGGGCTTGGATAACCTAGACTAAGCCGCATAAGAAAGCGATCAAGTTGTGCTTCGGGTAACCGATATGTCCCTTCAAATTGAAGTGGATTCTGAGTTGCCATTAAAAAGAATGGTCGCGGTAATGGATAGGTAGTACCATCAACGGTCACTTTTTTCTCCTCCATCGATTCTAGTAGAGCCGATTGTGTCCGTGGAGATGCACGGTTAATCTCATCCGCTAACACTACATTAGACAGGATGGGCCCTGGTCTAAATTCGAAATGACCACTTTTAGGATGATATACTGAAATACCTGTAATATCTGAAGGCATAAGGTCATATGTGAATTGAATACGTCCAAAAGATCCCCCCATGCAGGCGGCAATAGCTCGAACTAACATCGTTTTACCAACACCAGGTACATCTTCTAAAAGGACATGCCCACCACTTAACATCGATATCAGCACAAGTCGGATCTCAGATTCTTTACCTACCATAACCGTACTTACTCTTGAGATCATTCTATTTAATAGCTCTGGCGCAATATCTTTGCGATTTATAAATGGAGTAGACAATATGATAACCTCTCTTCACCTCATGGATTGATTTCCAAGAAATCTATCACTATTATTTCCATGAAAGAAGGATCGTAGACATTCATTGCATTATTTTCATAGATTACGATGTTGAGCTGTTCTCTTGTTGTCTATTGTTGTTACTCGCCATTCAACTTTATTCGTACTAACTGCGATCTGCGCATATCCTGTAACCTGAAGTAATTCACGAAGTGGAACCCACAGAGTATCTCCACTTAACTGTACAGGTACATTCATTGTCCTTTCGACCTGATTCATTATACGATTAGTGCTGATCAAATGACCTGTCACCACATTCATTTGAATGGATTCCGTCCCCTTGTTCATCCTAACTACTTTATTCTCGCTGTCCCATTCCACCTTAACTCCTAACTTCTCCATCGTTGCTCGAAGCGGAACCATCATTCTTCCTTCAGTCAGCCGATACTCCCCATATTTGAAATCCGTCTCCATTCTATCTATCTCCAGCACCAACCGTTTCCCTTTAGTGAAAAGCGCTGAATTAGGCGCAACATTGGTTGCAGTCCACTCTTGACTAGGTTGTTGACGCTTAAGAGCGCGAGCACGCTCAGTCACTTTAAATTGAACCGGCTCAAGCTCCGGAGTTAGAATATCAAATTTATATCCTTTATCTCGATAGTACGCAATAATTTCAGGAAGTGCCTTCACGGTCTCTTCATGCCCACTGCCATCATGCATCAATACAATAATCTCATCACTAGAAATGTCTGTCGTCGCACCCTTGATAATTTCTTGGGCTGGAACACCTCTTCGCTTCGAATCACCACTATCCACATTCCAATCTACAACCTGATAACCACCTTGCTTCAATAGAGTAAAATAGGTATCATCAAAATGTCCTGCTGTTCCTCCAGGTGCCCTTACTAAGGAAGGTCTGAAACCTGTTATGAGACTAATCTCATCTTCGGTTTGTTTGATTTGGTTCCAAAATGGAGAGAATCCCTTATATAGCTCTTCGTAATTGTGATTATACGTATGATTGCCTAAGGCATGTCCTTCTTCCGTTATTCTCGTAATGAATTCAGGATAGCGATGGACTTGTTGACCTAATACAAAAAATGTAGCCTTAATATTGGATTCTTCTAAAATATCAAGCACTTTACCTGTAAGTTTACTCGGTCCATCGTCAAATGTAAGATACACTGTTTTCGCTGGTAGTGACGTTTCAGCCTTATTCTTTGTTGAAGACAGTAGCTCTATCGTTTGAGTACTGGACACACCTTCATTTATATCATTATGATCTAGTAATGTTGTTGATAGCACCTTAGGCAATGAGGTTAACGAACTTTTATTATCTGCAAACGTTATATCAATTGGTAGGACATGATCTTGCTGCATCTGCACTGACAAGATCACCACAGACATTAATATCATCATGAGCGTGACACGAATTTTGTGTTTGTGAAGTATTAACCATCGTTTAATCATACATTCAACCTCCACCGTTTCTATGAAATGAACTATTCTGATAGATTATATGGCGGAGTTTATAATAAAAGACTAGAGTATTTATATATCGTAGCAATTTATATAGGAGTGAGTATTTTGGAATTACTTCGTTGGGTTCATCTTCTTTTCGAGAAACATGGTTATCTAGTTTTGTTCATAGGCTTATTATTAGAATTCATCGCTCTTCCCTTTCCTGGGGAAACAACGATGGCCTACGCAGGTTATCTTTCCTATCTGGGTACGCTCCATTTCGGATGGCTTCTAATTCTATCCTTTCTGGGTACGACTATCGGTATAACCATCACTTATTTCATTGGTCTAAAGGCGGGACTACCTTTTATAAATAAATTTGGGAAGTGGTTGTTCCTATCTCCTCACAAATTAGAAAAAACGAGAATATGGTTTAGCAAATATGGACATGGTCTGATCTTTATCGGCTACTTTATTCCAGGTGTACGACATTTCACTGGGTATTTCTCTGGATTGAATGCTCTCCCCTTTCGTAAGTTTGCCTTTTATGCCTATAGCGGCGCACTATTCTGGGTCATTCTCTTTCTTGGTCTCGGTAAGATATTCGGTCCACAATGGTCCGTCGTGTTCCATTTAGTAGAGTTATATTCTCTTTGGATCTTCTTAGCACTCGGTATTATCGTACTAGTGTTGATCATCTATCGCTTCCGTGAAAAAGTGAGAAACGCTGTGTTTGTTAAAGAAAGCAAGAATAAAGTTAAACGTTCATCATAAACTTTGCACATACTAAAGGAGCCTTACACGGTATATATGTAAGGCTCCTTTTCACTTTATTTTATTATAAATAAATCGAGGGCGTATCTTTCCACCCTTCTCATACGTTATATAAATATAGGCCTTGAAGGAGTGATTAACATGTTAATCCAAAAAAAAATTGAAACACAAATTGAACTAAAGACACAATGTGAAGATCTATATACAATATTGCAAAAACACTGTCTCTCCATCACTAATAATCGTTGGGACGCTGACGATTTAACACAAGAGACCCTCGCTAAGACATTATCCTTCTATGCGTCTAAATGCGAACCCAATATCACCATGCCCCTACTGCGTACCATTGCGCAAAATTCATGGATTGACGAGTTGCGCAAAAAGTCTAAGTTACAGCTAGGGCCAATAGATGAATGTGGCCATGAAGATCAGAGCTCTGAAGATCTTCAAGAAGGGTTGGAACAGCTAATGGAGAGGTTAACTCCCAAGCAACTGTTAGCGTTCGTTATGAAGGAAGGCTTCATGTATTCATTGTCTGAGATCGCAATTAGACTACAGATCAAGGAAACAGCAGTCAAAGCACTCTTGTATCGGGCTCGCCAGAAATCCCAAGACCATCCCGGAGACTTTAGTCACCACTGGCTCAACATTTCTCAAGATTGGTTTAAAGATCGACTGCTCCAAGCTGTTAAATATGAGAGTCCTACCGTTCTAGAAGAACTGATTATTGCCATTAGTGAACCAACCATACAGAAACGTGTAAACAAAGAATCCCGTTCACCGGTCTGCATAAAGTTTCAATCATTATCGCCAATCCAAATGGCAGCCTAAACTTTTGCTACGCAAAAATTTAGGCTTATGCTTACGATGTTAGTTTTTCTTCAAAAAACTTTAACACCCATGCTTATGAAGAGAGTTTTTCTTCAAAAAACTAAGCTTATGCTTTCGAAGTATTTTTGCTACGCAAAAATTTTAGGAGGATCCAAAATGAGTATTATACCTTATGTTGTTGAGCAGACCTCTCACGGAGAGAGATCATATGATATTTATTCTCGTCTACTGAAAGATCGCATTGTATTTCTAGGATCGGAGATTAACGACACTACGGCCAACAGCATTGTTGCACAGCTTCTTTTTCTAGCAGCAGATGATCCTGACAAAGACATTTCTCTGTACATTAACAGTCCTGGTGGTTCCGTTACAGCTGCCTTCGCAGTATATGATACGATGCAATTTATCAAACCGGAAGTCAGAACTATATGCACAGGACTTGCCGCTTCCGCTGCATCATTACTGCTCTTAGCTGGACATAAAGGTAAACGACTTGCATTACAGCACAGTGAAATTATGATTCATCAACCTTTGGGCGGAGCACAAGGTCAAGCAACAGACATTGAAATAACCGCACGACGTATTCTAAAAATAAAGGATCAATTGAATTGTTTATATGCTGAAAAGACTGGTCAATCCTTAGAAAAGATAAGAATGGATATGGAACGAGACTATTACTTATCTGCTGAAGAAGCTAAATCGTATGGAATTGTGGATGAAGTGGTGTGTTCCCCCTTGTAACGTAAATGATCAAAAAGCCAACATCTTAAATCCCTAAGATGTTGGCTTTCTTTACATAAAACAGCAGATCACTGCTGCCATACAGGCATGTCAGTTGATCTCCAATCATACATTTAATACTAATTATTGTTCGGATTGTAATAGTGTCAATATTTCTTCCGTATGTCCAGCTACTTTAACCTTACGCCATTGCCTCACAAGTATTCCTTCTGCATTAATAAGAAAAGTAGAGCGTACAATGCCCATATACTCTTTCCCAAACATTTTCTTAAGCTGCCACACACCGTATTTTTCGCTAACAACGTGATCCGTATCCGATAATAAAAGAAATGAAAGTTGATGACGCTCTACAAACTTCTGATGCGACTTCAAGTCATCTGGGCTGATTCCAAGAATGACTGCATCTAGCTCTTCAATAGCAGTATTAGCATCTCGAAAGTCGCAAGCTTCCTGCGTACAAGTAGGCGTCATATTCTTCGGATAAAAATATAGCACAACCTGGCGTCCGCGAAAGTCACTAAGTGACACTGTTTCTCCATTTGAAGCCATCAGTGTAAATTCTGGCACAACGCATCCTATTTCCAATAATTCCATAAATCATCTTCCCCTTCATCTATCATTATTCTACTTGTACTCTTATAAATTGATTGTATCCGCAATAATAACTATAATATAGTGGAACTGAATCCGATCTTGTCGAAAGTTGCATTTATTACCGAGAGTTGTGAAAGGAAGAAGCTTGATGTCAAAGAAAACGAAAAGAACCATTTGGTGGGTTCTTGCTATACTTATAATTGCAGTGATCAGTTATGCTGTATATTATTTCACATCTATCTACAATGGTCTAGAAGGATTGCAAAAAGAGGGAGAGGTCTCTCCATTTAGTCAATTGCAACAAGTCGAGGCCGCAACACCAGAACCTCCCAAATGGGAAGGGACGGAACTCGTTAGTATTCTGATCATGGGTGTGGATGGTCGAGGCGTTTCGGATGGTGAGATCCCCCGATCAGACAGTATGATGGTCGCAACATTAGACCCTGTGCAGAAAAGAATTCATCTTTTTTCCATTTTGAGAGATACTTATGTCGATATTCCTGATCACCGAAGTGACCGAATTAATTCGGCCATCACGCATGGTCCTAATACAGCTATGAAAGCAGTTAGCAATCTTCTGGGTATTCCCGTGCAATACTATGTTTACACTGATTTTCAGGGATTTATTAAACTGGTCGATTCCATAGGCGGTGTTGATTTCTATGTGGAAAAGAATATGAAATATAGCAGTAAAGCCGATAAACACGAATATGATATCGATCTCAAAGAGGGGCAACAGCACCTCGATGGAGATATGGCGTTACAGTATGTCCGTTTTCGTCACGACGCCTTATCTGACTTCACTCGCACAGGGCGACAACGTGATTTCCTGAAGGCTATCGCTAATAAAATGAAAAGTACAACTTCGATTATAAAACTACCATCCATTCTAGAGCAGGTTAGTCCATTTGTTGACACAAACCTGGATATCAATGATATGTGGAAACTAGCGAACATCGGATATCAGAGCAAGATGTCTGGCAGCGAACAAATTCCTCCAATGAATATGCTCCTTGAAGAAACAATTGGTGGTGCGTCTGTTATTACCGTAAAAAATTTAGAGAAGTTACAGCAATATGTACAAGACATTGTAATTCCGCCTGTTGCAAATGTAGAAGTTGTAACTGATGAAGAACAAGTTGGATCGATTACTGATTGAAAGGAAGTTTAGCAGATGATGAAACGTACACAATCCGAACATTTATATAACGAGGCTTTGCAGCATATTGTAGGTGGCGTCAATAGCCCATCTCGCTCGTTCAAAGCTGTAGGAGGGGGGGCTCCTGTCTTTATGAAACGGGCTAAGGGAGCTCATTTCTGGGATGTCGATGACAATAAATATATTGATTACCTTGCAGCTTACGGACCTATTATTACTGGACATGCTCATCCCCATATTACCGCAGCCATAACTAAAGCAGCAGAGAATGGTGTACTGTATGGCGCTCCTACAGAATGGGAAATTCAGCTTGCACTCATGTTGAAAGACGCTATCCCTTCTATGGATAAGGTTCGGTTCGTTAATTCTGGTACAGAAGCGGTTATGACAACGATTCGTGTAGCACGTGCTTACACGAAACGTAACAAAATCATTAAATTTGCCGGCTGTTACCACGGTCATTCAGACCTAGTCCTTGTAGCCGCAGGATCTGGACCTTCCACACTAGGCATTCCAGACAGTGCTGGTATTCCACCAAGCATCGCTCAGGAAGTCATTACTGTGCCATTTAACGACTTAGATGGACTTAAAGCTGCCCTCGAACGTTGGGGCGATGATGTCGCCGCAGTTATGGTCGAGCCGATTGTAGGTAACTTCGGAATGGTTATGCCACACGATGGTTTTCTAGAAGGACTCTGCAAGATGACTCATGATAATGGATCACTCGTGATCTATGACGAAGTCATCACTGCTTTCCGCTTCCATTATGGATCAGCTCAGACCTTCGCAGATTTACACAATCATGAGGCCATCGCACCCGACCTTACAGCTTTAGGTAAAATCATTGGTGGTGGTTTACCGATTGGTGCATACGGCGGTAGAAAACATGTCATGGAACAGGTCGCTCCACTTGGGCCTGCTTATCAAGCCGGAACGATGGCAGGTAACCCTGCTTCCATTCTTTCAGGTATTGCTTGCTTAGAAGTTCTACAGGGTGATGGCGTCTACGAAGAGATGAATCGTCTTGCAGTGAAGCTAACTAATGGTCTACAGGCTTCGGCAGATCGTCATGGTATTCCACTCACTATTAACCAAATTCGTGGTTCCTTCTCTACTCATTTCTGTAATCATCCGATTACGAATTATGAGGAGGCCCAAGATACAGATGGTGAAGTCTTCGCTTCGTTCTTCCGCCATATGTTGAATCATGGCATCAATTTGGCTCCGTCTAAATACGAAGCATGGTTCCTAACAACAGCCCATACAGATGAAGATATCGAACTGACCATAGATGCAGCGGAGAAGTCTTTTCGCCTCATGTAACTGGTTGCCACTACTTGAACATTCGATACTCTAATGAAACTTATACTTTCATATATCTAAATAAGGCACTCCAAGTTTAAATTCTTGGAGTGCCTTTAACTTTTGATTTCACAATATAGGATGTGCCATCACACTCATCAGCGCTAGCTCGGCTTGCGTTGAATCTAGCCGACTGTACTGCACGATAATAGGAATAGAACTCTTCACAAGAATGGCATAGGGCACACCTACAGGAATATGCTCTCCTACACTCTGTAATGAAGCTGTCCGAATATGCTTAGTCCGGCGCCCTTCAACAATCTCAGTAATATCCTCAAGCGGTTCCCGATCCTCGAAATAAATCGTAATCTGGAGTTCCGCTACTTCGTTCCCGCAATTCAGTACACAAATGCTCTCATGACTCTGTAATATCCCCTTACTAACCTCTGGTATGTACCCATCAGGTATGATCCATTGCTTACTTCCATGTCCTTCAGTCTGTAATCCGCTTAATGGATTCATCATAAACACTCCCTGTTCTCAGCCATATAGATTATCCTTCGTCCGTAATAGTTCAGCAAGAAAGGCTAACATTAATCCTTGACCCCAGCCCTGAATACGGTTGTATGGCACCTCACGATAACCTTGAATATCGTTCATGACTGCCGTACCTGCAGACACCTCGGTGACCGTTCCATCTTCTTTAATCCGTGCTAATAAGCCATCGATCGCCTTCTGCGTGTATTTGTTATACAAGCGCCCCCTCATTAGAATGGCTGTTGCAATCCCTGCTGATCCTGACACTTCGAGATAGGAAGAGTCATCATCAAGAACGGTATGCCATAATCCTTCTGGTGACTGTAATCGAACAAGGGCACTCAATTGATCCCGAAGTGAACCATCAATCATCATATAGGAAGGATGCGTTACTTCGACTAACTTCAAGGCCTTGGACATGGTCAGTGCTGCCCATGAATTCCCTCTTGCCCAGTACATACCTGACATATGATTCTGGTCAAGATGATCCCATCCATGATAATACAGGTTCGTGCCTGGGTCCTGAAGATATTTCTCATGTCCATGATACTGCTTCAATCCATCTTCTATATAAGCCCTATTTCCTGTTAAATATCCGATGCGAAGCAGGTAATAGCCTGCCATGAACATCGTATCCACCCAAGCCTGCTCTGGGAATACATCATGGACTGAATTCACTGTATGTTGAAAGATCCCTTCGCCGAATCGTTCCGCTGTATGCGTCAGAAACTCAGCCATTTCAATGGCGATGTCTAGATATTTCTGCTCTTGTGTAGCTTCATACAAGGTTAGCATGGAATGCCCAACGGATACCCCATTAACTGATAACTTCGGTAAGCCATCTTCTATATTCTCATCCGCCCAACTTTTTAAGCGTTCTAAATATTCTAGCTTGCCTGTTGCCTGATAGGCTTCACAAATACCGTAGAATGCGACACCTCCAGGCCAGTCCCAGTGGAAGTCCATGTTAAATGTTCGATCCACTACACGATCTATCACCTTAACAATTTCCTGTTCATCAAATACTAATGCAGCCATGTTCTTTCCCCTCTTTCTCACTTTTTGAACTTCCCCTCATCTGTTTAGCGTAAATACATCCGCAGGGGTTGCATATCTAACTTACAGATCTGATCTACCACCTGTTCTGCTAGACGTAACGCTCCCCATTCTTGGAAGTGTGTGTTATCCTCTACACCCCCGGGATGATTCAAATATTCACCTGGATATGTCCACATGAAGTATTGTTTACTTCCCTCTATTCCCGCTTCTTCAAAAAGAATCTTACTTTCTGCCGCCAAATCAATCAGCGGTACATCCTCTTCAACTGCCAGTTCCTTCATCGCTGTTATATATTCACCATGCGTGTCCGTAAGTCCCCCGTCATCATTAAAATAACGCCTGTGGACAGGAGTAATGAATACAGGACGAGCTTGCTTCTCCTTAGCAGCATCTATGTACACTTTCAGATGTTGCTTATATGTCGTAAAGGCTTCTGTCCCTCGATTGGGGTCACTTTTCTCATCATTGTGGCCGAATTGAATGAAGAAGAAATCCCCCGCTCTCATTTTCTCGACAATAACGTCCAATCTCCCCTCCTCAATAAAGCTACGTGAACTTCGCCCAGATTTCGCGTGGTTATCCACGAGCACATCATGTTTGAATAGTGCTGGAAGCATTTGTCCCCAACCTGCATACGGATATCCCGTTGATGGTTGGTCCGTCACTGTCGAATCCCCAGCTAGAAACAGTGTTAGTGTTTCTTCTGCTGGAGAAATTGTCACGACATTGATACGTGGAGCTGCGCCTGAGAATCTAAGCACTAATCTTCCATCATGAATAGCAACGGTGAACATCGCCACCTTGAACTGCCCTCGAATGGTCGATATATATGGCAGTACCGATTTACTCTCACCTGCCCTAATGATGGTCAACGTATCTGCAAGCGCATCTCCAATCTCTACCGTAACGCGATATATTCCATCAGGAACCTTCACCACAAAGTCCATCCCCATAGGTATACAAAAGCTCTGTCGCAGATGCTCCTTACCTGAAGACACCTCCGGTCGTTCCATTCGATTCCGACCAAACACTTGACCATTACCCTCAAATCCATATCCAGTTTCATCATCATATCGAGAATCAGGTGATACACCGATATACCCTTCTGTTGGTATGCCAAGTCCGAAATCAAATGTCCATTCTTGATTGAGGCTACTCATCCGTTCTCTACATCTCCCTTCTCATCCCTTCAAGCCACTGCTACTCATACCCTCCACAATCTGTTTCTGAAAAGCAAAGAATACAACGATAACTGGGATTAGACTAACAATGGACATCGCGAACATCGCACCCCAATTTGATGCAGACTCACTATCAAGAAACATTTTAAGTGCCATAGATACGGTATATTTCTCCGGAGAGTTGAGATAAAGTACAGGACCAAGCAAATCCTCCCAACGCCAATAGAATGAGAATATAGCCGCTGTAGCCAGTGATGATTTAAGTAGTGGCATAATGATTTGCAAATACAATCGAAACTTCCCACATCCGTCAATAGCTGCCGCGTCATCCAATTCGCCAGGAATTGTTCTTATAAATTGGACCATTAGAAATATAAAGAAGGGCATTCCGAAAAAGGAAGGAACGACAAGTGGTAGAATCGTATTCAGCCAACCTAACTTCGTAAAGATAATATATTGTGGAACAAGTACTACATCACTTGGTAGCATCAAAGTTACCATCATGAGTGCGAACCAGAACTTCTGCCCCACAAATTTAAGTCGCGCAAATCCAAATGCAATCAATGAAGATGAGATAACTGCGCCAATCGTCGCTATAACAACGATCACCGAAGTGTTCATCATATACTTACTGAAAGGATATAATGTTCCTTTCCACCCTACAGAATAATTACTCCAAATCCAGGTGTCTGGAAACAAAGTATTCGCCGTTAGGAATATAACCCGGCTTTCTTTAAACGAACTGAATAACATCCATAGAACGGGATAGAGCATAACAATTGCGAGTACTGCTACTATAATATGATATATAGGCCATTTGAATCTTCTCCATGCCATATCGCTCAACGGCCTCCTTCCGATTCGTAAAAGACCCAGAATTTAGAAGTCATAAACAGGAGTCCTGTCATGATTCCGATAAGAATGAGCATGATCCAAGCCATTGCTGAAGCATACCCCATATTGTTAAACATAAAGGCTTGACGGAACAAGTATAGAGAATAGAGCATCGTCCCCCCCATTGGACCACCCTCACCCTTAGAAATAACGTATGCGGGTACAAATGTCATGAATGCACTAATCGTTTGCATAATCATATTAAATAACACAATAGGGCTTAACAAAGGTAGTGTAATACTGAAAAACTTGCGTATCGGTTTTGCACCGTCCACACCTGCCGCTTCGTACATTTCTGGTGAAATATTTTTGAGCCCTGCGAGAAATATGAGCATAGAAGATCCAAATTGCCATACAGATAGGGAAATCAGCATAACTAAGGATGCGTTAGGATTTCCGAACCACTGTACCGGATCTAGTCCGAACCAGCCTATCAGGCTATTCACAATTCCTTCATTACTAAAAATATTACGCCACATAATGGATACCGCTACACTTCCTCCAATAATGGAAGGTAGATAATACATCGTGCGATACGCTCCAACCATACGAGACTTTGTATTTAGAATCATGGCAATAAACAAAGCAAATATAAGTCGGAGAGGGACTCCTAGAAATACGTAGATTAATGTGACTTTTACGGAATTCCAATAGTTTGGATCATTAGAGAACATCTTTTCGTAATTATCAAAACCAATCCATTTAGGCGAAGCGAATAAATTATAATTCGTAAAGGATAAATACAATGAAATAAACATCGGTATAAGTGTAAAGGCTAGAAAGCCTATTATAAACGGACTAATGAAAGCATATCCGGTCAAATTCGATTTCAGCATACCATTCCGCCGCACAATACCAGGCCTCCCTATTGATCTGATGTACTCCACACCCCATGCATTATCTATTGAATTCGGAGATGGATATCCTCCACCTCCGAATCACTAGGCATCGTTCGGGCAAGTAGACATCATATTCAATTCTACTTGTTGCTTCTACTTGTTATTTGCTAGGATGGCATTTGCAGCTTCTCTAAATTTAGGTGCAACTTCTGCTGCTGTCTTCTGTCCAAAGTTGATCTCTTCTGCGTAATCCGTCAACATAGCAATGATTTCCGGTGATCCTACAGGAGGAGGTGAACTCATTGGCGAAGCATTGGGTTCCATAGCTGCTACGAATTCAAAGACTTGTTTCGTCTGATCACTCAGTTGAGATGCCAATGATTCTTTAATTTTGCTCGAAATAGGAACCCCACGGTCTCCCTTGATCAATTGATTGGCTTCCACATCATTAATCCAATAATCAATAAACTTTGCAGCTTCCTCTTTAACTTTAGAGTTAGAAGTTACCGCCCAGTACATACTCGGTTGCATGTAAAGACCTTTATTCATATCTGGGCCTACCATTGGAGCTAATTCCATAGGGCGATTTACGACCGTCTGTAATCCAGTGAATTGATTAGACCATTGCCAAATTCCTATACCCTTTTCTTTCACAATGTCCGATTCTTCTACAATTCCCTTAGATTGATTGGCCACCCCTGGATCAGGTGCTGCACCTGATTTCACCATACGAGCAAGGCGATCGAAATAATCTACAAACAATGCATCATCTTCATATCCAAGCGCTGTACCTTCTGGATTGTATAGAGTCAAGCCTTTCGTACGAAGATAGTAGTTAAAGAATATGTCCGGTGCCATACCATTATCAAAGTACAGTTTATTCGAAGCCGCCGTCTGACCTAACTCTTCATATTTATTCCAGTCCCAGTCCGCTGGAATAGAATCAATCCCAGCCTTCTTCAGAAGTGCTGGATCATATTGATATCCAAGCACGTTGACACCTGTAGGAATACCATACTGCTTCCCTTCTATAATTCCTGTACTTAGAACATTCTCACTGACATCTGCTAATTGAATCTGATTATTCAAGTAAGGACTGAGATCCTCTAACCGTCCATTCTTTGCATATTGGCTAATGTATGAGACATCCATCTGAACAATATCTGGTAGCTGATTAGCTGCTGCTTGAGGGGCTAGCTTTTTCCAATAATCATCGAAGGACGCGTACTCAAAGTCAATTTTGACATGTGGATTTTTAGCCTTGTACATATCAATGACTTTCTGTGTATATTCATGACGTGTGTCTGATCCCCACCAAGCAATCCGTAAAGTTACGTTTTTCTTAGCGGTTTCAGTACTTTTGCTTTCTCCCTCAGTAGTGGTAGCTTGCGTTTCTTTCGTGTTCGCTGCGTTTCCACATGCTGTTACAAACAGAAGCATCAACACCGTCAACAACATTGTCGCTCTTTTCTTCAATTCTTTTCGCCCCTTTTCAAGTATGATCATTTGCACTTTCATCAAGTTGGCAACGCTTTCATTATTGTAGATTTATTCTCCCAAATTAGCATTTGGAATTGAATACACAAATCAGACCTCTTGGTTAAAAAAACAGAGTTTCCATTTCGTATGCTATCTCAACATTCTATTCGCATGACTTTTTAAATTCAGTTGGAGTCATACCTACACATTTCTTGAATACTTGGCTGAAATACTGCGAATTTCCCGAGAATCCAAATGTATCAGCAAGCTCGAACACCCGCACATCTTCACTACAACGAATATATTCACAGGCCTGTTGAATACGATAATGATTCACATAAAGAGAGAAGTTACTCCCTGTGACTTTTTTAAATATCTTTCCTAAATAATCAGGGTTCATATATAAAATTTGATTGGCAACGCCATTTAAAGATAATTCATCATCCCCGTAATTATGCTCTATAATAGAGATCATCTTATCTACCGTTGAAGACTGACGATTCATATTATTGTTAAAGTATCCTGCAGTCAATTGATTTGCTGCTTCAAATACATATGTCTTCAATCCAGCCAATGTTTCTATTTCAGTAAGCACCGTCAACCCCTTGGTGAAGGAGTTTGTTTCTTCAAGCGGACAAATTCGTATCATAGCTGCATAGAGTTGAAGAACATAGGAACGAGTCAAGGCAATTTCTAATCTCATCTCATCTAAATTACTAAATAATCTCTCTACTTCTTGGGATACTTCTTGCAAATTACCCGATTTGATAAGCAGGCAGAACTTCTCTTCATCAACGATATAATTAAGGTCAAGTGCAACATCACGGTCTTGTAGCGCCAAGTCATGCATCATAATCAAGCTTCCTTCACCAATATAGAATCGGTGATTCATACATTGAAGCATCTCACGGAATAATTTACGGGAATTCACCATTCGATCTGCCTCACTAAGTGCAATCGTGATATCCAGCTTGTAAAATTTATGAAAAGTAATTCGCACCATTTCAATATCTTGAATGAGTGTCTCGACACGTTCTACTTCTGGTAGCAGAATCAATAGATGTCCCTCGATCGTTGTGCTGAGCAGGACACTTTTAAGTATATCCTCTGCTATATTCTTCAAGGCAAATATATGCTCATATTCATGAGTATCATCCAGTTGAAATAGAATCATCCTCACAGATTGACTGTTTAATGGTAGTTCGAATAAGTCCTGATAATACTCTACATCGGTAGTTCCATATGTTTTATTCGTAATAAATTCCTTCAAGAACTGTTCCTTAACATGTGGTAGTACTTTTTTGAGACCCTGCTTCATACGATTCACAAAGTCATCTCGTTCATTCTGCTCTTCACGTTCTTTAAGCAACTCATGAATAGCTTCAAGAATCTGAAACTCATTACAAGGCTTGAGTAAATAATGCTTCACTCCATACTGCATAGCACGTCTTGCATAATCGAAATCCTTGTATCCAGACAGCATAATAAACTGTATTCTTGGGAAGTTCAACCACGTTTTCTCCACTAGACCAAGCCCATCAAGCCCTGGCATACATATGTCACTAATCACAATATCAGGCTGATTCAATCTAATTTTCTCATAAGCTTCAATACCGTTCCTAGCCGTATCTATCAGCTCCGTACCAGAGCTTCTCCAATCTACTACTTGTGATATCCCATCAAGTATCATTCGCTCATCATCCACTAACATTATTTTATACATCTACATTGTCTCCTTTACATAGGGAATTCTCACTTGTATGGAAGTCTGTATGTTAGGTTGACTTTGGATATCGATCCCCCATTCATTTCCAAAGGTCAATTTAATCCGTTCCTCAATATTAGATAAACCGATCCCATTTCCAGCGGTCTGAATTTTGCCTTCTAATAGGCTCTTAATGAATTCAGGCTTCATTCCTGGTCCATTATCTTGCACAGAGATAGTTACGACTCCGTTTCTTTCCATCACTATAATCCGAATACGACAAGGTTCGATATTAGGCTCTAAGGCATAATGGATAGCATTCTCCACAAGTGGCTGAAGCGTCAGCTTCGGAATAAGAGCATTCTCAAGATGCGATCCCATCTCCACACCAAAATCAAGGCGCTCTTCAAACCGCTCTCTTTGAATGGTCACATAACTCATGACAATGTCCAATTCACTTCTAAGAGGAATCAATTGCTCACTAAAGCTTATTGAATTCCGCAGTAAAAACCCTAGAGATTCTACCATCTTAGAAATCTGATCTTGTTTGTTTACTTTGGCTAACCAATTGATAGATTCCAAAGTATTGTATAAGAAATGTGGATTTATTTGCGCTTGAAGTGCCTTCAATTCAGTCTCACGGATAAGAAGCTGCTTCGTATAATTCTCGTTAATCAATTCACGAATACGTTGAATCATCATTTTGAAGGTACGATGGAGTAATCCTACCTCAGATTGCGGTGAGGATGGTATTGCCCCCAGAGCAAGTTCTTCAAGACTATCAAGATCGCCTTCCTCAATAACCCTCATCTTTTTGATCAAACGATCAATTGGTCTAGTAATACTAAGTGCGAGCTTCGTACCAAAAAGGATCGCTACCACGAAGATCACGATAAAGATAACGGTTACAAATGTTTTGATGAACGTAATCCGCTCAAACATGTGGTGAAAAGGGGTGATATGAAAATAGGTCCAATCTGTATACGATGAGCGGAACTTCGCCGTGAAATATCTACCCTGTTCATAAGATTCTATACTATATGGTTTATCATTATTCATCTCTATCATTATTTCTGATTCTGTTAATAAGGATTCTTCAGGATAGAGGATATCCTTCCCATCCGCAATAATTAATTGCCCTTCATTCCCCGCATCCTGAACTTGGTCGTCTACAATACGATCAATTCGTACTCGAAAGACAAGTGTACCAAGGTTCTCCAACGTGAATGTCGCATTCGTGAATGATTTAATTTCTCGAACTGCCAGTAATGAGAACCCTCTTCCCCCCATCATCCAGGCGTTCGACCCATCGTATTCTTCAGCCAACGAAACAAGCTCATTCTGAAGAGAGTCTGGAATGCCCTCACGATTACCAGCAACCATGACGTTCCTCTCTTTATCTATAACCATCATGGAATATACGTACTTCTCCGATCCCGCGAAGGCAATGATTCGATCTGTAATCTTTTTATGTAATACTAGCTTCTCATAAGCAGAACTATTACTCTGAAGCTTCGTTAGATAACTTTGTATTTGTTCATCCGATACCACTTTAAAAGACAGCTCCTCCATTTCCTTAAGCTGACTCTCAATTCCGATAGAGGACATCGTCAATACTTGTGATGATTTCTCGTAAATTTGTTCATCGTATATACTGAATACACTTTTTAGAACCGTTATGTAGACCGCAAAACTTACTAACATTAACAATGATATAAGACCTATCACCTTATAATGAATTCCCACATTGTTGAAAGCGCTTTTATATTTTCGCATTAGAATGGTTCCCTCCGCCCTTCTATATAGCCCGCTACGATGACGGATTGTCCTTCCGATCGCTGTTTCGAGCATAATCTATTGTTTCTTACATCTTTATTGAACTCAAATTCATCTGCCAATTCGTTAGTTCTTATTTGGCGTGGAAGTTTTTAACTGTAACATGCTCTCGATAATGCTCTTGCGTTGCGACCATTATCGAGGCAATACTTATTCTATAACTCTTCTTGCACAAAATAAAAATCTACGAGGCCATCCATTTGACGTAACATATTATCTTTAGGCACAACACTAAAATCGTAAATGCTATGTATAGACTTAGAGAAAAGGAGGGTGGGATTTGTCGTAGACCCCTTCCTGAATTAGATACTTTTATTATACAAGTAGAAACGGCTTCGCCGTCCTTTTTCAAGGACGGCACCCGTTTCAGCGGAAATATAAGGATTAGAGTATCAAGAATCAATTTCATAATCACGCAACCCGATTTAGCTGCATCGGCGATTATGAAATTGATTCAAGTGAAACTTATACTTTCTTATATTTCGAAAAAGGGCATCTTTCACACGACTAGATTGTGCAAAAGATGCCTTTAAACCAAAATCCATACTTACAGAAAACAAGGAATCAAGTTCGATGTAGCGAAGGTAACGGAATTGTCTTAAAGATTAATAAAAGCCGTTCTTAACGAGGAGATATACTGTACATCAAACCCAAGTCCTGTTGCCAATACGGCCAAAGGAACATAAGTCTTACCCTCGTTCCCAACCTTGTTAAGAAACGCTGGTGAATCTACAGCTACGGCTTCTCCATCCACAATAACACTTGATGAGCCTATTGTAATAACAACGGTTCGATCACCATATGTAATGGTAGCACTCGAAGATGCACTATCCCATACCGAGGTTGCGCCGACAGCATCGACGATATCCCTGATCGCGACGAAGTTCTGGTTACTACGTAGAACTGGCTGATAAGGAGTCTTCAGTTCCTGCCCCTTCACAACAATCGTCATAGGTAAGTCTTTATCGATTGTCGTTGGCTTACGATGCTCACCCCAAATTTCTCCTGCGAACACTTGAGCTATAGCAGCATATCCCGGTTGATTAGGGTGAATATCCCGATTCTTCATGATATGGGTCATCGTCCCCTCACGACCCTCAAATTCTTTAGCTATATGAGCAACTTTCACTTGGATACCTTTACTCTGTGAATCCGCAGCAAGTTTCTCTACAACATCTGTAAATAACTGCGCAGCTTCAATTAACTTTGGATACATTGCCTGATTAGCGACTTTAGGAATAGGCTGATATTGATCAGCTATTACGATAAGTGCATCCTTGTTCAATTCATGCAAATCAGCAATCACCGTCGTCATCGTCGACTTATAAGAAGTTAATAATTGCTCTATTCTTAAAGTAAGCTCATCGCTTCCCAAGGTTGATGCTTCCGTAATAATGATCGCAAGATCATTCCCGCCAATCGTAATGGTGATGAGATCTGCTGATTCAAGATCAGATTTCAATTGAACTGCTGAAGCACCCAACTGCTCAGCTCTTGGATCAACAAGTCCAGGTTGAATCGCATCTGACGTAATCACCTTACCCAACTTTGCTGCTTCTACGTAATTCTCTAACCCTGTTCCTTTTAATCCCAAAATTCCATAGTTTAACGTCTGCGTCCGACCATGGAACAATCCCTGTTCATGTAGCCTATCTACGAACCCATAAGGTATACTACTGAGATCCATACCAGGCTCATATCCAGCGGTCAGGGAATCACCAAGTGCAACAATGCGATACGTTTCCGGATCAACCTTTTGTGCCTGTACTGACGTTGACATACTAACACTGCTCATTAGCACAACAGACAGCATCAAGCTAACGCTTACTGCTGAAATCCTCTTTTTCCATACTTGTAGCAAATCTTCAACCCCTCTTTTATTACTCGCTACCCAATGATGATCATTTAGGACTCGGTATGTTTATATTACCATTACATGTATACATAAAAAAGAGTAAACCCCCTTATTTTTGAAGGGAATTTACTCTTTACGCCGTTCTAACGAATGTTTCTTAATCACGCATCTGCTAACTTTTCACAGTCAGTCCTGTCGCTTTCGCCTGTTTCAATGATTCAATCAGTTCATTATGAATATAACCGTTACTAGCTACGACATGTCTAACTCCCAATTCATAAGGACGTCCCAACGTATCCGTGACTTCCCCACCTGATTCCTTCACCAACAGAACTCCAGCAGCTAAATCCCATGAATTCAGTCCAATTTCCCAGAATCCACTAAGCCTTCCAGCCGCAACATACGCCATATGCAAGGCAGCTGAACCCCCTGCCCGAATACTACGAGCTTGAGGAGCTATATGCTGTAAACCTGCCATATTTACTGGAAAGGCGAAATTCTGATCCGGCGGAAATCCTGTTGCAAGAAGACTTGTTCCTAGCGACATTTCCTGAGAGACCTTGGTGGGGCTTCCATGAACATACGCACCCTTACCTTTTTCGGCAACAAATAACTCATCTTTTGAGGGATCGTAAATAACACCTACTATGACCTCTCCTTTATAAGCAAGAGCAATGGACACAGCGAAGAATGGAAAACCATGCACATAATTCGTAGTACCATCCACAGGGTCTATAATCCATAAATAATCCGAGTTCGCATCCAGTGAGCCCTGTAATGCTTGTGTAGATGCTTCTGGTCCAGGCTCTACACCCTCTTCACCAAGAATCTCATGATCCGGGAAATGAGTCAGAATAAGTTTGCGAATCATTTGTTCTGCACCCTTATCTACTTCCGTCACTAGATCTTGAGATGAATATTTGGTATTTAATTCTTTCACTGTACCAAGTTTACTCCTAATCCATTCTCCAGCTTTTGCCGCTGCATTAATAGCAACAGCAGTATGGCCCTTGCTTGTCACAACATAAGGAACTTTATCCTTTTGATTCAATGCACTCAACTACTTTCTATTTAAAGATTCGGACGAATAACGCTATCATAATAATATGATTCGTCTTTTTCCGAGTCTCATTGTATTCATATTTAAAAGTACCTTATTTTACCTCATGTTTCAAGGGCTACTATCATTGATCCCTAACTTTCATGATGTTTACGGAAGGATTTCAATACTTGCTCCATCCAGAATAGATACCCCTTCAGATGTGAACTGCTCCAAGTCCTGCATAAGCTCAAACAGCGCAACATCTTTACTTTTAGCTTCAATCATAACATCGAGATACGGCGTATCCCTAGCAATGTTCCGCAGAAATTCTAGTAACACAGATACTTCCACACCATCTGCATGGCTTCTAATATTCGTCGTACTTCGAGGACTGGACACATGAATCTTGGGTGCCAGTGGTTTATCTACTTGTACGTCAGTTTGTGCCAATTCACTCTGCCATGTCTTAAGAATGTCTGGCCATAAATCCCATGGTTTCTCTCCTTCATTGTTCACCCATTGATGATGAATGTCCATAACCATGGGTAGCCCTAAGTTCAAGCATACATCCAAAGTCTCTACAGCATTAAATGTCTTATCGTCGTTCTCAAGGGTTAACCTCTCTTGAATTTCCCGACTCAGTTGTAAGAAGTGATCTTCAAACCGACCCGCCGCAGAAAGCTTGTCCCCATATGCTCCGCCTATATGAATGTTGTTCTTAGCTGTAGCATTAAGTCCCATTGCATTCAACATGTTCACATGATGATGCAGATCATGTACAGAGTTAATTAACACCTCTTTACGAGGCGTGCTTAATACAGTGAAATGGTCTGGATGAAACGACACTCTCATCTCATGACTCTTTACATACTCTCCTACTTCAGCAAATGAATCTTTCAGCGCTGGCATAGGGTCCCAATCTTTAAGATCTGAATGTGTTGCTAATGGTATTAGCTTGGATGAAAATCGATATACCTTAATATCATGAGCGACACTATGTTTCAGAAGCCGAAGTGTATTATGCAAATTAATCTGTGCAATTTGTTCTAGCTTCTGAAGAGCCGCTTCTCGATCTGCTAGCTTATTAAAATTCGTCATCGTCATCGTCTTGGAAGGAGATGCATTATGCAACACCTTAGACATTGCTACATATCCTAGGCGAACAATCATTCTTGTTGTTCCCGAAAGAACATCTCGTATGCTAGATCCGTCTGAATACGAGATTCTTCATCGTTCAGCTTACGAATAAATTCCATCTCCACTTCCGTGACTTCTTCCCCTTGAAAGTTAATCTCAGCGATGTACCCAACAATTTTAACGATGGCAATCGCTAGATTATCGGGCGTATACGCTATAACCTTTTGCCCCGTTGGAAAAACACGGAAGCCTTTCTTCACCATTTTACCACGCCCATACTCCATTAATTCGTAAAGTTCCTGTTCATTCTTGAATTTACATACTGAATTGAATTCCGTCTGAAATCCCATTAGTGATTCCCCTCTTCTATTCAAGTTAGGACGACATGATTACAAATCGTTATTATAATCTAGTGCCTGTTTACTGGCGTACCGTTCTAATGCCAATTCAATCATACGATCGAGTAGCGCAGCATAACTTAATCCTGTTTCCCGCCATAATAAAGGATACATACTGTATGGTGTGAAGCCAGGCATGGTGTTCACTTCATTAATAAGAATAGCCTGATCCGATCTACGTACGAAGAAATCTGCACGGCTGATACCATTTCCTTCAATCGCCTGAAATGCGACAATAGCCGCTTCAGTAATTCGATCTGCTAATTCGGAATCCAAAGGTGCTGGAATCAGCATTTGGGATTGACCATCGGTATACTTCGCAGCATAGTCATAATACTCACTTGAGGATACAATCTCACCAGGAACTGATGCCATAGGTTCATCATTCCCAAGCACACTCACTTCAATCTCTCTAGCATCTACAAATTCCTCAACAATTACTTTGATATCATAACGAAAGGCAAATTCTATCGCCTGTTTCAACTCTTCCCGATCTTTAGCTTTAGATATCCCTACACTGGAACCTAGATTGGCGGGCTTGACAAAACATGGATATCCCAAGTCATCTTCTACGCCTACAATCAGTTCATAGCTCTCGTGCTTCCATTGATTACGTGTGAAATAACGGTAACCACATTGTGGTAAACCTGCTTCAGCAAACAACTTTTTCATAATCACCTTATCCATCCCTGCTGCAGATGCCAATACTCCAGCACCAACATAAGGCATGTTAGCCATTTCGAATAACCCTTGAATTGTACCGTCTTCACCAAAGGTCCCATGAAGAAGTGGGAACATAAGATCGACCTTGTGGGCAGACTCATCACCAGTTAATCGGCTGAACAATACATTTAACGCAACCTGTGTTCCTTCTGAATTTACGGCAAGCTTAAGATCTTCAATCTCTGTAAAAGGAGTGTGTCGAATCTCCCCTTTACGCCATTCACCTTGCTTCGTGATATAGAAAGGAATAATGTCATATTTATTATAATCAAAGGCATTCATCACCGCGAAAGCTGTTTGTAATGATACCTCATGTTCTCCGGATTTACCGCCGTATACAAGACCTACTATATATTTACTCATGCCTAACCTCTTTCTATCCTAATATAATGAATTTCGTATTTATCTTTCACCTTAAAATACGTCTGGAATATGCAAAAACCTATATTTAGTATTCTCTTGCCACGCATAAGAATTTTTATAATCCCAATAACGGTGTTGGCTGCTTACTGTATGCGCATTAACCAGCGGCATTCCACCTGCATCAAAGGCCGTTACAATCGTGCTATGTTGGTAGGTTCCATCACCATCCCAATCATAAATGATTACATCACCCAGCATTAATTGTTCCGCTCGATCAACAACTTCAGCTCTCAAGCCCGAAGTACTGCTACTTAACAAATACTCTAGGCTATTGGCTACTGCCCAACTATAACTCCACCACTCTTTACCACTGGCATATCCTTTGTACCACCATCCTGAAGCTCTGTTACCAGTATAATGGATTGGAGCCCCCCCTGCAAAGAGACATTGTGAGATATAGTTCGTACAATTCACGTCAAACGTTATGAACTCAGGATTCTCAGAATCCCACCAACGATCTGCGTAGGCCACAGCTTCTTCACGCATATACTTCGTAGGACGGCGACTCCCAACCCCGTTCCCCCATACATTTGAATTCAAGTAGATTCCTGACTCTGTTCCCCCACTATCTTTTATCTCCTCACCATTCGACAATATGGTCTTTGATGATGCAGGGTGACGTTCAATAATCAGTTGCTCTACCGATACAATTACCCATTGCTCCCCATCACGGATCAGTGTTAGACGCTCTCTTTGTATCGTATCTTCACGATGATTCATTCCTCCCTTCATGTACAGAATTTGTGTATGAAGTTGCATATCAGCGATCACCTCTTGCCCTGTTTCCCGTATCATTCGTAGTAATTTTGCTCGTGTCTCACTTCGCAATGGTTGAGATTCACGCTTTTCATACCAATCCGTCAATCTCTTCATTCGCTCAGATTTGTCCATTAAATAAGTAACATCCGTTACAACTTGTTGTCTCGTCTCCGCTCTGCAATCAATCTGACTTTGATTATATTGATTAACATAAGTGTATAATGCCTGCTTCCATACCTGTCCCATAAGATCAATTCTCCCCTTATTCCGAATGATATACGCCCTATTGATAACAATATATGAACGTGGACCTCACACTATCCATTAATTCTTATGAAGTACCTTAATCAAGTCATATTTACCATTCAAAGCTGGAATTAGATCCAGATATCCCTTTACTCTCTTCATTGTAAACGTTATAATTAAGAAAACATTGAAATTTTGAAATTATGTTTCACCTGATGAAACGGTTAAATGAGATTTATATAACTAAGGAGGAATACGTATGCCAGGAAAGGATCACTTCTCTACTGCTCGTAATTTAGAAGTCGGTGGCAAGAACTACCGTTACTACAGTCTACAATCTCTTGAAGAGCAGGGTATAGGAAGCATTTCTACACTTCCTTATTCCATTAAAGTACTACTAGAAGCTGCTATCCGCCAATTCGATGGGCGAGCAATTACAGAAGATCATATTAAATTACTTGCAGATTGGAATAAGGGTGGTAACGAGAACAATGAAATCCCATTTATTCCAGCAAGAATTGTACTTCAAGATTTCACAGGCGTGCCTGTCGTAGTAGATCTTGCCGCAATGCGAGACACCGTGAAGAACGCTGGCGGTGATCCTAAGCAGATCAATCCACTTGTACCTGTGGACCTCGTAATTGATCACTCCGTTATGGTAGATGCATTCGGGACAGCAGATGCGTTGGAATATAATATGGAAGTTGAATTTGAACGTAATGAGGAGCGCTACCGTTTCTTACGTTGGGCTCAAACGGCATTTAACAATTTCCGAGCTGTTCCACCAGCAACAGGAATCGTACATCAAGTCAATCTTGAGTACCTTGCCTCTGTAGCAGCAACCAAAGTCATTGATGGTCAAACGGTTGTTTATCCTGATTCCCTAGTAGGAACGGATTCACATACAACAATGATCAACGGTCTCGGTATTGTAGGATGGGGTGTAGGTGGGATTGAAGCTGAAGCAGGTATGCTTGGACAACCACTATACTTCATCATGCCTGAAGTTATTGGATTCAAGCTCACAGGTAGTCTGAATGAAGGAGCTACAGCGACTGATTTAGCTCTCACTGTGACACAAATTTTGCGAAAAAGTGGCGTTGTCGGTAAGTTCGTTGAATTCTTCGGACCTGGATTACTCAATCTTAGTCTTGCTGACCGTGCAACGATTGCTAACATGGCTCCAGAATATGGGGCAACGATTGGCTACTTCCCTGTTGATAAAGAAACGCTGTCTTACCTGAGAAATACAGGTCGTTCTGATGAACAGGTTGAGCTCGTAGAAGCTTATTATAAAGCACAAGATATGTTCCGTACCGAAGATACTGTTGATCCAGTGTTTTCAGATGTCATTGAATTAGATTTGGCTTCTGTTGTACCAAGCTTAGCTGGACCGAAACGTCCACAGGACCGTATCGAATTGACCAATATGAAAGAAGCTTTCAATGAAATTATACGAACCCCTGTTGATAAAGGTGGCTATGGTCTTAGTGAAGAGAAAATTGATCAAACCATAAGCGTTCAACACACTGACGGTTCTGTTAGTCAACTTGGAACGGGAGCAGTCGTTATTGCTGCAATTACAAGCTGTACGAACACTTCCAATCCAAGTGTCATGCTAGGTGCTGGACTACTAGCGAAGAAGGCAGTAGAACGGGGTCTCAAGAAACCAGGTTATGTGAAGAGCAGCTTGACACCAGGTTCGCTTGTCGTTACCGAATATTTGATGAAAGCCGGACTACTGGAATCACTAGAAGCACTTGGTTTCTACCTCGCTGGATACGGATGTGCTACATGTATCGGTAATTCAGGCCCACTTCCAGATGAAGTAAGCCAAGCTATTACAGATAACGATTTAACTGTGGCTGCGGTTCTCTCAGGTAACCGTAACTTTGAAGGTCGTGTTCACGCACAAGTGAAAGCTAACTATTTAGCATCTCCTCCATTGGTTGTTGCTTACGCCCTTGCAGGTACAGTCAATATCGATCTGAACAATGATCCACTGGGTTATGATCAGAACAATCAACCTGTATATCTAAAAGATATTTGGCCAACATCAGCTGAGATTAAAGAAGCCATCGAGATGTCTCTTACTCCTGAGATGTTCCGTCGCAAATATGCGAATGTATTTACAGCCAATGAACGCTGGAATGCTATTGCTGTACCGGAAGGTGAATTGTATGAATGGGACGATAAGTCCACTTACATTCAGAACCCTCCTTTCTTCGAGAATCTAGAGCCTGAACTTACAGACATTAAAGATATTCGCTCTGCTCGTGTTCTAGCTCTTCTAGGTGATTCGGTTACAACGGATCATATCTCTCCAGCAGGTAATATTTCACCTTCTAGCCCTGCTGGTCTTTACTTGAAGGAGCATAATGTGGAACGCAAAGACTTTAACTCCTATGGTTCCCGTCGTGGTAACCATGAAGTTATGATGAGAGGAACTTTTGCTAATATCCGTATACGTAACCAAGTCGCTCCCGGAACAGAAGGCGGTGTAACGACGAATCTATTGACGGATGAAGTTATGTCTATCTACGATGCTTCCATGGACTACCAAGATCACAATCAGAATCTTATTGTCATTGCTGGAAAAGAATATGGAACAGGCAGTTCGCGTGACTGGGCTGCTAAGGGAACTACTCTGCTTGGCGTCAAAGCCGTTATTGCCGAAAGTTATGAGCGTATTCACCGTAGTAATCTTGTAGGTATGGGTGTGCTACCTCTACAATTCCAAGACGGTTCTAGCTGGACTACTCTTGGATTAAATGGCCGTGAAACCTTCGATATCGTTGGTGTTAGCAATGATATCAAGCCTAGTCAAGAGCTTACCGTCACTGCGACTCGTGAAGATGGTACATCGTTCAATTTCACAGTAATTGCGAGATTAGATAGTATGGTAGACGTTGATTACTACCATAACGGTGGTATTCTACAAACTGTATTACGCCAAATGATTAAAGATCAATAATGAAAATTGACAGAGTCCCCTTAGTTACATTTGTAACTAAGGGGACTCTGTTCTTTTTTGACCAATCAGTATTCATTAACAAATAAAATATTTCTATATAATTATAATAAGTCCGATGAAGCTTCTCGATATGTATGACGCGAATACCGGATCATTAGATTCGCCATGTTGTAATTGGATTCAAGAAGAGCATCTACCATAAGAATCCCCTGTCGTAACATGAAGTCGTAACTAATCTCCCCGTGCGTCCAATGATGCTTATACTTAAGACTTTCTATTGCCATGTTCCTAAAAGATAGTTGTTGTGTTGCATTAAGTCCCTCATTAGATAATGAGAACCCACCATTGCGTCCCGCGATTGGATTATGACGAATTCCAAATTTACCAACCACATTATTGCGTATTTGCATAAACAAAGTGCCAGCAGTTAATCCAGCTAATTCATGTTCTAATTCTTTAAATACGATGTCCATTTGCCGCGCTAACGATAATTGATCAATCTTGATCACTAAACCACCCTCCCCTTTTCACGCCCTTGATATAGGGCTTACGACTTATTATAGATGGTCACCAAAATACCATCAACATAATTATACATAATTAGGTACTTATCCCTATAAAATATTAATTATGATATTTTTTTACGATAATTTTAGCTAAAAGTCGTTCTAATTCGACAGCAATATTAGGTGCACTATCAAGTAGAAAAGGACGCCATCCTTTTTCAAAGAGGGCATCCTTTTCTGCGTTATATTTATTCACTATCTACTCACACCAAATGTTCTGTCATCTCCATAAACTCATTCACATCGGCGACACATAGATCAATAGCACTTTGCCAGAATTCAGGTCCCGTCAAATCTACGCCTAGATGCTTAAGTGCCAATTCTTCCACAGTCATCATACCCGTGTCCTGTAACAAAAGATCATATTTCTCGGCAAATGATGCACCTTCCTGTTGTGCGCGAACATAAAGTCCTGTACTAAACATGTACCCAAATGTATAGGGAAAATTATAGAATGGAACATCCGTGATATAGAAATGGAGCTTTGCCGCCCAGAAATGTGGATGATAAGACGATAATGCTCCACAGAAAGCTTCTTGCTGCGCCTCTTCCATAAGCTTACTTAATTCTGTAGCACTGACAAGACCTTTCTTGCGAAGATCATAGAAACGAGTTTCGAATAAGAATCGGGAATGAATATTCATAAAAAAAGCGATACTATTCTGAATCTTCTCTTCCAGCAAAGCAAGCTTCTCCTGTGGATCTACCGCAGCCTTGACTAATGCATCTGCTACAATCATCTCAGCAAATGTAGATGCCGTCTCTGCGACATTCATCGCATAGTTTTGATTCAATACATGCAATTCATTCATAACATGCTGATGATACCCATGGCCAAGCTCGTGAGCAAGCGTGGATACGTTAGAAGCTGTACCAGCATAAGTCATGAATATCCGTGTTTCTTTACTTACAGAAAGTGAGGTGCAGAACCCTCCTGGGCGTTTACCAGGACGATCTTCCGCTTCAATCCACTCATTATCAAAAGCCATCTCTGTGAATTCAGCCAATTTCGGACTGAACGTACGGAACTGCTTGACGATTTCTTCTGCTGCTTCCTGATAAGTAATTTTGCCTGACACTGTGCCAATCGGTGCTTCCACATCTGCCCAACTTAATTTCTCCACACCAAGAATTTGTGCTTTGCGCTCCAAATACTTTACAAACACAGGCTTGTTATCAATAATGACGTTCCACATCGCATCTAATGTTTGTTGAGACATACGGTTAATCGCCAGTGGTTCCTTAAGTATTTCATCCCAGCCACGACGATCGTACAATTTAAGACGGAAGCCTGCCAAGTGATTCAATGTATCTGCACAGTAGTCCTCTGCATTCGTCCACGTTTCTTCCCATTTGTCGAACATAGCCTCTCTGGTATCTCGACTCGAATCATGAAGTTTGTTGGCTGCTTGCCCTGCAGACAACATTACTGTTGTGCCATTATCATCGAATGGAATTTGCACATGACTGACAATCGTATCATAGAATTCACCCCACCCATGATATCCATCCACAGCCAAATCAAGCGCAAGGCTTTCAAGTTCTGGACTTAACTTCTCCCGGGCCTGTTCACGACTCTCACTTAGAACAAATGAAAGTTCACGAACCTCCTCCCGCTCCATCCATTGCTTCCAGATTCCATCTTCTGTACTACGTAGCAAATGTTCAAACTCAGCGCTAACACTCTGAATCTGTGCTTGTAAATTTGTCACTTTACCAGATAATTGCACGGCCCTCTTATCTTGTTGATCTTGAGCTCCCAAACAAGAGACGAAAGAACTAGCTTCAGAAGCCCGCTCTATACAACTTGCATATGCTGCAATAAATCCGTCGAACGCTTTGGTCCCTTCAATATCAGAAGGAGCAGACGCTTCCATAATAGTTGTCTGAATCTGCTTTACATCTTCGTCTAATTTGCCTAAAAAATCGCTAAATTCTTTAGATGATGACCCACCTGGAAAAACAGATTCTAGATTCCATGTTAATGATAACTTGGATTTCATAATGTAAATCCCCTTTCAAACTCTACTATATTCATATTTCATTTGAATTGAACTACAGGAAACGGTATAACTATAATATGCGATCGTACTAAAACATATTTATATTGGAGGGATAGTAACATGAGACCATTACAAATATCAGCCGAAACGGCCATCACTCTATCGAAAAAATTAGGTGTTCCCATTGAACACCTCATGCATATGCCACAACATATTCTAATGCAAAAAATTGCTGAGCTTAGCACAGAGGAAGCTCCCAAGCCTTCTGTTGAAAAGGATCCATCGTGATTCCATTCCAAAACACTTGGCCTTATGACATTATTATGGGTGATATTTATGTACAAACTTGTCCCTTTTGTGCAGAAAACAATATTCTCATTCCTATGAAACCGAAGGAACTTCAAGTCATCCATGAGGGAAAGAAAAAACTTCTTGTCTTTCCCTGTTGCAATAATAAGATCAATATCATTGACACTGATACCGATTACTTATTATCTGATCAACCTATTCGCTAACCCAACATTAAATGAAAGCACGCTTAGAGTTCAACAGGTAGGCATACTGATATGCGACATCTGTTATTCTCTAAGCGCATATCATTATTTCGAATCCTTCATCTGGTCAGGCAAATCCATTTGTTTGGCCATCATTTGCTCTCGTAAGACGGTCCATTGTTCTCTTGAAGCACGAATCATGGCAGCATCCATTATCCTTTTATCATTAATAACGCGTGAGAACCACTTCACAGCTTCATTAAAGTTGCCTACTCTTCGATTGATTTCTCCAATCAAATATAATAAACGAGCATTATTCGTTCCTATGCCTTCATTCTCATACACATGAATGTACGAATCTAAGCAGAAATTCAAAAATCGTTGTTCCTGTTCATGATCTCCCTTATAACGATACAACCATGCAATATGTTGAAGAAGACTTGCAATAATGGTCTGGGAATCGCCAATGGTCTGGGCTGATAGTAATGCTAACTTATATGTCTCGAGTGCTGTCTCCCAATCTCGCTTTCCACCGAAATCCCGTTCAATCCAGCGTATATTTATTTGTGTCTTGATAAGTTTCTTTTGATTCTCCGTAATCCTCACAGCCGAATTTTCAGTAGATGTAAATCCACATTTAGGACATACACGCACCACATAGTAATCAGGATTCTCGTTCTTATAATATGCGCAGAAATCAGCATCCGTACGCACCGCTTTCTTGAAGCTAGGACGCACTCGTGAGGTCTTAAATTCATGATTGCAATTTAAACAAGTCACTTTGATCGTATATAGAGGTTCCAACGTACTCAACATTTCAACTTCCTTTCTTAATAGAGGTTGTTCAAAAAGTCATCTTTTGATCACGAAGTATAGCAAGAAGCCTACTCGACATCGAAGATTGAATTCAGCCGGTCCTTCCGGTGCTCACGTAGGTACTGCCTACGCTCCGCTCCTCACTCCCTATCTTCATTCAATCTTCTTGGTGCTGAAAACCTGACTTTTTGAACTCGCACTTATGCATTCTATTTCAATATCGCTACCTTATGAAGGAGTATTTACGAAGTGACGTGCAGGACCAGAAAGTCTATTTAATACAAAACTACGTAGAGTCTCCTCTGTACCAATATCAGTAAGAGCTTCTCCCATACATTTGAGCCATGCCTCGCCATGCTTTTCTGTAATTGGAAAAGGTAAATGTCTTGCCCTCATCATAGGATGTCCAAATTCATCAGAATACAGAGTAGGCCCCCCCAAGAATTGACTTAAGAACATATACTGTTTCTCCATAACAGGGTTTATATCCGCTGGAAATAACGGACTCAATAACGGATCATTTTGTACTTTCGGATAAAAAGCTTCAACTAGCGCACGCAAGGCTGCTTCCCCGCCAAGATTATCATACATACTTTGATTTGGATCCAATTAGAAGACACCAACTTTCAATTCAATAATATATAGAACTGAATTATATTATACCTTAAAATAGAAAAAGGCGCTAAACACGATTGTGTTCAGCGCCCTTATGTAACATTAATAGCTTCTCCAATCCTCTTCACCAGAATGAATTAATGAGGCACGAATGACATACACGAAAGCACAGACGATAATACCAGCAATAATACCCACGATCCCATCACTCCATCCTTATCATATATATCATTAGAAGATAAGCGTCAATATATCTATTTTATCATAGTTTTTCTAAAAATACACGCACAATGTAAGCGCTTGCCAAATTATTGTAGTACTGTTTGTCCTATCTGTGTCATAAAAATAGGTATGACAGAAGGTATTTGTATAAGATTCCACTAGGTCGGGAGGCGCAAATATTGAGTATTAAATCCTTGGGAGTCCAAATTTTTATCACCCTTCTAACGGGGCTATGTTTGCTCATGTTTGTGTATCCAGCTGCATACCTAGAAGCAGCCATACGCGGATTGGCTATTTGGTGGGATGTGTTATTCCCTTCACTCTTCCCTTTCTTTATCCTATCTGAAGTTCTACTCGGAATTGGTATCGTTCATTTGATGGGTACGCTACTCGATCCCTTTATGAAGCCCATCTTTCGCATCCCTGGAAGTGGAGGGTTCGTTGCAGCCATGGGTTATGTATCTGGTTATCCAATAGGGGCTAAATTGACAGCGCAATTATGGGAACAAAAAATGATAGACAGAGATGAAGGAGAACGTTTAGTTGCTTTTACTACATCTTCTGACCCCATTTTCCTAATTGGTGCGGTTTCTATAGGTTTTTTTCATAACCAACTGATTGCTCCCATATTGGCCATTGCTCACTACGGTGGAGGATTTCTGGTCGGTATTCTTATGCGTTATCACGGTGCAAGATCATTACAACAAGCGAACCTTATATCTAATATACATACTAAACCACATCATAATCGTCTGAGAGAAGCACTGAGAGCTATGCATAAAGCACGAATGCAGGATGGCAGAAACTTGAGCGAACTTCTTCAACAAGCTATACAATCCTCATTACACCTTATTATTGTCGTTGGGGGCCTGGTCGTCTTCTTCTCTGTGTTTCTGGAACTACTTACACAAGTGGGCGTTATGAAGTGGCTGTATCTCGCTATTGAGCAACTACTGTCATTCTTCGGAATGCCTCCTGCTCTATCCAAATCATTAGTTGGGGGGATCTTCGAAGTTACATTGGGTGCACGGTATGCCGGTGAGCCTACAGCCATCATACCTCTTTCCTTTAAAGTGACTGCTGCAGCTTTTATACTCTCATGGGGTGGACTATCCGTTCATGCACAAATTGTAAGTATCCTCCATTCTACAAATTTAAGATACTGGCCTTTTCTCGTTGCACGTTTGGCACATGGAATTATCGCCGCTTGCATCGTACAAATACTTTGGGTGCCGCTAGCTGGAGGGATAGAGTCCCAGAGCACAATTAGTCCTGTTGGTTTGTCTACCCAGGTCTCAACCTTCATTCCTTCGCCGCAAGGATATATGTATGTCCTTTGTATCTTTGTATTGATGCTCTTTGCAATAACCATACTATCCATTATTTGTACCTACATCAGATCATTATGGACGCATCTAATACACATTATTAGTAAATGAACAGTTGTGTTCTTTCGCAATATTGATTATGATCGATGTAAACTCACGATAAAGGAGCTTATCACCCTTGAGATACTATGTTCTGGACCGCGGGGATCAATTATCTGTTGACTTGGCAGAACAATTCCATAAACTTGCGGCACAGCGTAATTTTGAAATGGATGCAGAAACACCCGAAATTGTAATTTCGATTGGCGGGGATGGCACCATGTTGCACGCCTTTCATACGTTTGCTGACCATATTCCTAACATTGCATTTGTTGGAGTTCATACGGGCCATTTAGGGTTTTACTCAGATTGGAAATCAGACGAACTGGCCGAATTAGTTGACCTTATGAGTACTAATCTCTTATCTGAAGACAACACTGCACGCATCGTGGAGTACCCACTTCTAGAGCTTACTATCCATAAGCAGTCAGGTACTAGCACTTACATCGCTCTGAATGAATTTACACTCAAAGGTGTTTATAGCACACTTGTAGCTCAAATCGACATTAACGATACCACCTTCGAAATGTTTAGAGGTGATGGTATTTGTGTCTCAACACCTTCAGGAAGTACGGCCTATAATAAAAGTCTCGGAGGAGCGATGGTTCATCCATCTATTGAAGCCATACAAATTGCCGAAATCGCCTCCATTAATAATCGTGTTTACCGTACAATGGGAGCTCCCCTTCTGCTTCCCAAACATCACCATTGCGATATTTACCCTAATAAAGATCAACGGTTATTAATTACCATTGACCATATTGCCATACCCGTCGATGACTTGATATCAATTAGTTGCAAAGTAGCTGAACACAAAATTAGCTTTGCAAGATACCGACCTTATCCTTTCTGGAATCGAGTACGATCAGCCTTTCTACGCTAATCCATTCAATAAAAAAAGAGCAACCCTAAAGTTAAGGGTTGCTCTTTTCCTTTGGCTGCGTTTCACGGCTCTTCTGAAGAACAAAGTAAGCACATCCAAAATTACAGTATTCGTTAATATAATCCACCATACTAGAGAATGAGGACTCCTTCGTAGCCTTTGGATGGTTGTCTCGGTAGAAGCCCTTCAAACGCAATTGACTATATCCCCAGTCACCAATAATATAATCGTATCTTTCCAACACATCGCTATACCGATCATGGAAGGCCTCTGGGTTCCAGCCATCTCTATGATCTTTTAATATTTCGTAGTTTTTTCCATCTTCAACAATCAAGCCCTATTCCCCTGCCTTTCCTCATAAGTGAATCCATCCTACATATGTTGAGCTGCAGACTTCACTTGTTCATGCGCACGATATGAACTACGAACAAGTGGAGCCGATTCTACGTGGCTAAAGCCCCTTTTCAATCCTTCTTCTTTCAATAATGCGAAGTCTCCAGGTGGTATATACTTTACTACATCCAGATGCTTCGGTGAAGGTTGTAAATACTGGCCTAACGTTAATATATTGCAATCAACCGCTCGCAAATCATCCATAGCCTGTAAAATTTCATCCCATTCTTCTCCAAGCCCAAGCATAATACTCGACTTCGTTGGAATCGTAGGCTTTAACACTTTAGCATTGTGTAATAATTCTAGAGAGCGACTATATTTAGCTTTAGCACGCACACGATCAGATAGACGCTCTACCGTCTCAATGTTGTGATTCAGTATATCAGGCTTAGCCTCCATAACAATCCGTAATGCATCCGCATTCCCTTGGAAATCCGGAATTAATACTTCCACACTACATAGTGGTAAACGTTTACGAACAGCATGTATTGTAGCTACGAAAATAGATGCCCCACCATCTTGCAAGTCATCACGCGCAACACTAGTAATAACACAGTGCTGCAAATTCATACTCTCCGCAGCTTCAGCTACACGTTCAGGTTCTTCTAGATCCAATTCTGTTGGCATACCCGTATTGACTGCACAGAATCGGCAAGCCCGTGTACATATATCACCCAGAATCATAAATGTTGCCGTACGGTTAGCCCAGCATTCATAAATGTTCGGACATCTCGCCTCTTCGCACACCGTATGAAGAGTCTTCGCTCGCATCATACTCTTTATTTCTTGATAATTATCTCCAGTAGTTAACTTAATCTTTATCCAATCCGGTTTAGGTTCTTTCGTGGTACTTCTCGACAATTAAATATACCACCTTTCATACACTTATATCGCTTCAATTTTCTTAGTATATCACGAAAGCTAGCTAATTACCTTATTTTCACACCTCACTTAAACAGTTTGGATAAAATCGTCCCTGTTGATTCAACCTAAGGAAAGGCACTGTTGAGTGAATCCAATCCAATGGTACGAAGTGATCTTCAAACAATAAGGAGGTAGACAGATGTTTCCCCTTCGCAATACAAATAGCAAACATTTATGCAGATCGATTAGTATCTCAATCGCTGCCGCCCTAACGTTATACTACAGCACTCCTCTGGATGCTACTGAAGCCCCTCAGGTATCGAAAGGAAGTGACGTACTTCAGAATAACGACGTCTATTCATCGCGAAGAATACTCTATGATAAAATCAGCACAGTCACCCAAATTCCTTGGTATCGCCTTGCAGCCATTGATCAATATGAACGAACCTTAACAAAAGCCAATCCAAAAAGTCGATCACATCCTCCTCGTCTTAGCGGTGTCTATATTTCTTCACCTGCCTGGTCTGGAGCGCTCAATCCTAATCTGATTGATAATAATCCATTATCTATATCCATATTTGGTGGCTTAGGTAGAGATGGATCAGGCGACCAACTTGCAGATGTCAATAACGATATGGATATCGTATATAGTATGGCTACTTACTTGCTTCAATACGGACAATCTCAGAATGATTTCAGCATTGCTCTTTGGGAATATTACCATAATAGTCGTGCCGTTCAACGTATTCAACAATTCTCTAAATTATACGAAAAATTCACTGCATTAGAATTAACTCATCACGCCTTCCCTCTTCCCCTGAAGAGCCAGTATTCTTACCGTAGCACCTGGGGTACTGGGCGTAATTGGGGTGGTTATCGTATTCATGAAGGAACGGATCTCTTCGCTGAATATGGTGTCCCTGTTCGGAGTACAAGCTATGGAATCGTAGAAATGAAAGGCTGGAATTCATTCGGAGGATGGCGAATCGGTATTCGAGATATTAACAACCATTATCACTACTTCGCACATTTGTTAGGGTATGAAAAAGGATTGAAAACAGGGGATATCGTTACAGCTGGGCAGATCATTGGCTATGTGGGTAGTTCTGGATATGGTAAACCGGGTACTCAAGGGAAGTTCCCCCCACATCTCCATTATGGCATCTATCGCGATAGCGGACTGAATGAATGGTCTTTTGATCCATATCCGCTTCTTCATCGCTGGGAGCAAGAAGAAGAGAAATCACATAAACAAAGTAAAAGGAATATTGGAAGACCGCTAAGATAACGAATTGTCCTTACGATCGCTGTTGCTGCTTCAGGACAATTCGGTTACCTTCACTACTTCGAACATTAGCCTTGTATTTATGTAAGTATTGATTTTTGTTTATTTCATGGATTTTCAAATTCGGACTGTTTGGGGGTGGCGGTTACTGGGTTGATGTCACTAACGTCTCCTGATTTACTACCTTCCCCTAATGGTATTGAAATGTTCGGAGCATTTTCTCCATTTCCTCCAACAGGCTGACCCTTTGAATTATAATAATACATAGGCACATCACCCACCACAAGCAAATACGATATTGGAATTTCTGTATCTACCACATCCTGCTCCATATCGAAGGGAATAACTACAGCGACATCTACACTAACATGAATATACACTTCTACTAGAATCATATTGATGCCAGCATCATGCTGTCTCGTAGATAGCTCTACCTTAGCCGCTCCTTGTGGTTCAATTCGAACTGGAATGCTTGGACCGAATGAAGCCAGCATAGGACTTCCTAATGCCATTCCCACCGGAATATGTTCTGATAATTGATGAACATCATTTAAGGTAGCTTGAACGACATTAAATGTACTTGCTGTAATTCTCATATGCTCCGCATAATTTAACATAAACCCAGCTACTCTACCTGATGTATCCATTTTCCAATTGACCAATTTATCGAATTCTTGTCCTTGTGTTACCTGTGAGCTAATAGCCTCATTAATCGCTTTCGTTGCTATTTGCTTCACCTTGATCTTCGCAAGATGCATAATAGGAGGTTTCAAATTACGATCTATGTACGCTAATCCCTGAATTAGAATGATTGAAAAAACAAGGATTCCTACGAGCCACACCCTCCGTCTACTACCAGGTTTCCTGCTTCGTTGGCTACGCCACTTCACCCTTCTTCTCATCGTTAACCTCCAATGCCAACAACACGTCTCTATACAAGCATATGATGAGGTGTAGCGAAAAAGAAGAACGTGCTGTTTGGATGATTGATAAACTGGTACATCTAATTTAATTGCTGTAAACTATAATAGAAATTATAACAAGCAAATACAAACTTGATCAAAGCATCCCCTAGGACAATTCCGTCAATCAGGTGATCCGAAGTTGTTTCAGAGATAACGTACTTGACGTTGTACAAGAACTGAACGATTTGTCCATCAGTCTAGATCTTAGACTATATAGGCTCTCCCTTGCATGAGGTTTCGTCAAAGCAATCTCAGCTTTGCTCTGATCGGCGCCAGCAAACCTGAGCAGATTGAAGAAAATGTGAAAGCAGTAGATGTAATTCTAGATCCGGACACATTGGAGAAAACCGAGAATATCCTAAATAAAATTGATGGGATCTCACCCGGAAAATAAAACCTCTGAATCAAGGTGCTAGCAAGATTTAGTGATCATACCAGTGGAGCCTATTATAAAGGCTTTTGCATGTTGATGATGGAGTGGTCGGACAGGCATACGTTTATCCCTATAGATTTTGCTTTACTTAGCTCCATGAAATCGCAGATCAATGTTATGACAGACAGCATTGACAAACGAAGCATCGGCAATAAACGCCGGGAAGAAGCGCTACTTCCTGCCCCAAGGGTTGTTGTTTCTATGATTGATCGCACGATCGCTGCCGAAGCCTAGACCTCTTACGTCTTATTAGACAGTTGATCCAGATCCTCGTAGACCGAGATCTTCCAATCATTGGGATGAATAATAATGAAAAAAAGCGATATCTTGTGAACGGAAAACGCTTATCCTTGAAGGATTGGTATCAAGTAACCCCACAAGTTGAAAGGAAAAGTCTGATATCCTTAGATCAATCCAAACGCAACCGATACCAGGCATTTCCCTTCAGGTGATCATTATTCGGCATCTAACAAAGAAACAAGGGTGGAGAGAAATCCTCTCCACCGACCTCATGCTAAGTGCCCATGAAATCATTCAAATCTACTCCATCCCTTGGTCATTGAGGTGTTCTTTAAATGTGTACAATCCTTGATGCGCTTGTAAAAAGAGTTTCAAGACTAGTATTTTCCCGCTATATTCTGCTCGCGTGGTAGCACCGACTCGCGGACACTTAGCGAATTATTTTATTTGTTATGCGATGAAGTCAGCTCATTGACTGGGCGGTCGTCTTACAGCAACTCCTTGAGTTAATTTAGAAAGTTTCTATCCAACCCAATAAGAAGCTTGCTAAATTAATCAAAAGTCAACTCCAACAATGGAATGCTGATTTATACAGTTACATCAAAAATTATCTCCCTAACTCAAGCTCCGAAGTTTGAATTAGGGAGATAAAAATGTCATCAGATAATTCACTAAGGGTTATAGGAGTCCTTGATGCGAACTTATATTAGTAAATTCCGAAAAATAAAAAACCTATATACCTATATTTTAATATCTGAAATTAAATACAAAGTAAAATCATATCTGCATTGCGGATATGGTTTTACTTTGTAGCGGTGAGAGATAACAAAACACGTATTCCGTTATCCAACTTTTCAAATTATTTTAATCTGCATTCAAATTTACCATGAAGCCTTAATCCACTCAGGATTTAGAATACTAAGTATTAGTATTCATTTTATAATTCAAACATTACTTGAGAATTCAACTTTTTCTCTATGTTGTTTTTCTCTAAATAACGTTTTTAAGAACCTAAATTGCATTACACCCGTTATTAAAAGTATTATGCCAATTAGAGTGAATGACACTCCCCCATTCCAATACTCGTAACAAAACCCCATTGTCATGGGACCTAGAAAACCCGAAACATAGAATTGCATTTGATATATCGAAAAATATTTTCCTCTCTCAGAAGGAGGGGCAATATCCGATATGATTTGTTGTAATTGCGGCCATAACACCATCTCAGCTATTGAAAATAATAACTCCCCAATTATGAGAATCCATAAAAGAGTTCCATAACCGTAAACTATAGAAACTAGCCCTAATGCCATGTAGGAAGACAAAATTAAATAATGAGTAGAGAAATAAGTACTCATTCGGGTTACCTTCATTTGAAGAAGCACAACACAAATAGCATTAATAGATGTTAGAATTGCTAAAATCGGAACATAATTATCAAAGTTATCCTTTAGATGAAGAGGTAGTATACTACCCATTTGAGAATATAAGATTCCAGCAGGTAAAACCAATATCATCATTATCCACAAATTCTTAGAGGATGTCTTATTAATTTCAATAGTGTTCTTTTCAAACTTTTCCTGTTCTTCACCCTGCGGAATCGTCTCAGGAATTCTCCAAATAAGTAATAAAAGGAATACTACCAACGATGTAACTACGAAAATAAAAACATACGACGGATTAATTTGAAATAAAAACAATCCTAGAATTGGACCTACTGCAGCACCAAGATTTAGTGCAAGATGCATCATAGAAAATACTTCTTTCCGTTTGTCGGCATCTACCAAATCAGCAATTTGTGCTTGACCAGCAGGTAGAAACAAGCTACATCCTATTCCATATAATATTGTCATAACCGCATAAAATAAAGCGTTATATTCCAAAATGAAGCCTGCCATACCTAGAATTTGTAAAGAAAGACCCCAGATCATTAATAATTTTCGGCCATATATATCTGCTAATCTACCACTTATTAACGTAGCTAGAGTTGCAGCGAGGGGCTGAAGACTGACGATCAGAAGTGGAATATACACACTGTTACCTAAGCGGTCGTGTAAGTAAAGCACCATGAAAGGTCTTATCATAAACTGTAGACCCGAAGTTAGTCCGTTACCAATAATTCTGATCCATAATACCATTCCATAATTCGGTATAGATATCAATTTAAATTACACATCCATTTCAGTATTTCATTAGACCTATCAAGAAATATCAACATAATGTATCCTTACTTGCTTCTCAATAAATTTGTAAAATTCTATCCCTTCCTCGAAAGTTTCATGGAGGGAAAGTACAAATCCCGGATATCCTCCAAATTTCGGATATGGCGGTACATAGTCTCCAGGTTTCATCATCTGAATAACTGCTTTCACTGACGGATGTTCGCGTAATTCTTTTATTCCTTCTATTTTCTCAACAGTTCCATTACCGTTAACTTGTATAATGTAATTACTGGAATAACTTTTAATAACAGGTAAATCACCCAAATCGTATATTGTTTCACCTAATATAAATTGTAATGTAAGTTGAGCAAAGTTTACACCCGTGCTATTATTTACGATGTAATGTGATATCCCTGAACCACCAATTCGTGCACCTAACTCAATAATATATGGCTTTTGGTCCAACTGCCGTATCCGTAATTCCACATGAACAGGGCCATTCTCGATACCAATAGAAGCAACTGCCTTTTTCACCTCTTTCATTACTACATTCTGAACATCCAGGCCTAAATCTGCAGGAGCCAGATAAATTGTTTCTTCAAAGTACGGCCCTTGTATATATCCCTTATAACCAATTGATAAAACAAATACATTTCCTTTATAAACGAAACATTCAGCCGCATATTCTGGTCCATCGATATATTCTTCTATTAATATCCCAGAAAATGGCTCTCCTCTAAAATTAGATAACATTTTGATTTTATCTTGATTAATTCCATCAACAATTTTTAATGCATCAGATAGTTCCTTCTGATTTTCGACTCGCACCACTCCTTGACTAGAAAATCCACTTACTGGTTTAACAATTAATGGGAACTGATAGTTGTCTAATTGGATTTCATCATATGAGTTTGAAATGCTAAAGAATTTGGGGTAATTACATCCATACTCAACAAACTTATCCCTCATTAACTTCTTGTCTCTGGATAACAATGCTGCGTCCTCTGAAATATAAGGCAAGTTAAGTCGACCAGCCAATATAGAAGTAAATAGAACAGCAGGATCATATAGGGTCAAAACTCCATCAAATGGATCTTTACAATGGAGTTCTTCCATTACTTTTAATGACTCCTCCGCTTGATCAAATATATTAAGTTTCAAGATACGCTGCACGATAGGAAAAGTAACGGATTGAGTATTACTTAATGGTAAAATAAGTGTAACCCGACACTGTAGATTTTCCGCCTCTTCAAAGATGAATGGTATGTTTAGATTTTGATATATTATCGCGATATGTTTAAACTTCAAAATATCCACCTACTTTATCATATATTATTATTCCCACTTAACAGATTGTCTGAACCAGCTGTCCAACTCAATTATTTTTTTTGATAAACCATCCTCTGTAGAGTCCCTAACTACAAATTCAGCAATATTATCCACACAATGTTTAGCATTCTCGGTTAAATGACCATGAATAGTAGGAGTATATTTAACGACCCAACTAAACGGTATGTTCTTAGGATAATCTCGAATAGTTCCAACTTGTGGCGGTACAATAAGCCATCCTCCAAGTTCTTCTGGCTCTTCGTTAATGACATCATCAATTGTTAGATTCGATTGAAGGCGAATCCAGCCTTTAATGAGATTAATATTGTAAACACTCTCTACAGTGTCATTTACTCCAGCTCCTCCAATTCGACTAGCAATTTCACAGAATACGACATCGCCTGTTAGCATAATAAAAAACTCAGCATGAAAAGGAATTACTGCATCCGTTGGTAAACTTTCTAGTACTGATAGCAGATTGTACTCCAACTCCTTGTATAATCCACTCTTTTTATCAATCAATATACTACCCAGCGATTTTCCATCTTGATATGCTAAACAACCATTAATGTACTTTCCAGCACATACAAACACTAGTTGGCCATTCATCATAATTCCATCTACATGATACATATCACCTGATATAAATTGTTCTACCAAAAATAGGTTAGTAGGATTTATTTGGCTGCTTATCATATTAAGATACTCATTATCCTTAATTATAAATGTATTGATCCCACCTCCACCATCTACTGGTTTCAATACTATTGGATATTGTACATTCTCAACAAATCTCCGTATTTCGACTGCATTATTTATTAGAGCATACTTCGGTAAAAGAACTTTAGATTTATTAACGTAATTTTTCATTATATATTTATTCCGAAACGCCAAGGCACTCTCTACACCTTGACCATGAATTCTAAAGTATTCACGTAAATATGCCGCTCTTAAAATGTCTAACTCGGAAGTAGCAATAATGCTAGTAAATCGAAATTTTTCGTTCAATTCAATAGCACGCGTTTCATACATACTTGACTGATCAAAATGTGGAATCACTTCAGAATATGCATATTTGGGAAAATCATTTCTTGTTTCTTGCGATAAGATTACCAAGTCTTCCCCAGAATCAGCTAACCACTCTGCATAAGAATATTTCTGATTTCTAGAAATGATAAGTATTGCCATCTATAATCTTCCTCCCTTAATCCGTATATAGAGCTTTTATAACTTTCCCAAGAATAGCTACAGCCTTTAGTAAATCCTCATCGGATGCCGTAAGACTTATTCGGATGCATTCATTTTTATGTTTCCAATCGTAATAAGAACCAGAGAAAAAACTGAATCCTGGAACAATCAATAATCCTTCCTTTTTCAACATCTCATAAAGATTAATATCTGAAATAGGCATACCCTCAAACCATAACCAACCAAATAGCCCACCTTCAATTTCGTGAAGATACCAAGAAATATCTGGCATTTCTCTATCTAACGCATGCTCAAGTAACTCCTTCTTCTTTAAGTAGAAAGGACGAATAGTTTCCTTAGATACCCTCAACATATCACCAGACGAAATAGCTTGAGCAGCTAGTGCTTGGCCAAATCTCGATGAATGAAGATATAAATTCGATTGAAACGATTCCATTGTGTCTATATATTTTTCCGGCCCAATAGCAATGCCAATTCTTTCACCAGGTAATCCGGCCTTTGAAAAACTTAAACAATGAATAACATTATCATCCCAGATGTGGTCCATATCCGTATATACAAGATTTGGAAATGGCGATGAATAAGCTGCGTCTATAAATACTGGCACTTGATATTCTCTTGCCATACCAACTACCTTTTTGAGATCATCCATTGGTATTATATTTCCACTTGGGTTAGAAGGCCTTGATAACAACACTGCACCAATACTATAATCAATATTTAATGAATCAAAATCTATATTATACTTAAATCTGTGGGATCCAGTTTTTTCGATCTTTGGTTTATTAGAAACAATCATATTTTCATCCAAAACCACTCCCCCATATCCAGTATAATCAGGAGACATGGGTAATAAGACCTTCCTAACCTTTCCTGATTCATCCATACCACAGAATGTATTTGTTGCTATAAAATATAGACTTTGGCTACCAGATGTTATAAGTACATTCTTTGGGGTTAAGTTCCAATTATATAATTCATTAAATAGATTAACGATTGCATCAATAAAGCACTCGTATCCTTGACTAGAACCGTACCTACCTACCACTTCACTAAAGCTCGATTGTAGAATATAATTTGTATGCTCTCTCCAAATTGCATCAACTTCAGGAAGAATGAGGGGATTTCCGGCACTAAGATTAACATAGTTTACGGTTTGGTTGTTTAGTAAAGTTTCTTTTATATCTTTCATAATCGAACGAACACCTGATAAATGATTCATTTTTTGCCCGATCTTTGATAATTGCATTCGGTCTCCTCCAAGTACTTTGATGTCATCTCCATTTAGTAACAAGAAAAATCTCTGCAGTCTATTCTCAATTTCCAGCTGTATTAAAAAAATTCAATTTCAAATCAATCAGGTTTCTGTACGAGTTTGGGACTTTATATTTACCACCCTCATCACCTGTAGGAAGAAAATTCCGTACATACTGTTCTGCAGCTATTTTATACTGCTGATTATCTTCAATTTGTTCTATCTCTTCAATCTCACTAATTAATAAAGGGAGCCCCTTAAGACAACTACCAATATCAAATTTTAATTTCCCTTCCTCCTCTACGAATCCATACCCATTTTTAATCAACCAATCAAACATAAAGAATCCAGTTGCTGAATCAAAATTCACAAGAGAATCAGGTTGAGCAGGATACCGGAAGAGTCGTTCAAATAGTATAAACTCGACTACTTCTGTTCCAAATGGAACACCGGGTTTCGATGAAACAATCGCTGTTTGACAATCAACTTTAACTTCCTCTAATAGTCCCGCAAAAAAGTTTAATTTGGCTTGTAAATTTTCATCCAATGGTCTGACTCCAATGTGATGAAAATAATCATGTAGGTAACCCCATACACAGCGTGCACGGTAAAATTCTTGATAAGATAATTCTGTAGAAGACAACTCTAATTCTCCAAGCAATTGTTTTATGCGTGGGACGGTTTCATTTATATATATATCTTTAAATTTATTAAAGAAAAATAAGGCAAACTTCTGTGATATGACTTTTGCACTAGTTGACACATTCTCTGGAAAAAAAACAATGCAATTCCCACCAAGCAAACCTTTAGAACCAGTTATCAAGTGTGTAGATTGACAAGCGTTTTTGGGATGAGGATATTGCACTGATAATGAATCTGTTTCTTCAACTTCCTCCCTAATGGTCAAAAAACATTCTAGAAAATATCCTTTTGGCCTTGGACCATTTGGAGCGTTAAAAGGTGCTATAAAGAATGATAATTCATGATTTTCAGGCACACGATATGATTTGAGACTTTTGTCAAAATATGGTCTTTCATGAAGTCCCCCCTCTATCCAAGCTAAGCAATCATTCTCAAACGTTTGAGCAAAATGCACTGAATTTAATTTATTGCATACAATATTAACAGCAGCATATATTTCTCGTAGCAACATTTCAGCTAGCTCAACATCTCTAATTATGCAACCTTTATTGTTCTGTAGAGTTCGAAATAAATTCACTTTATTTACAATCTCATTGTCAATTTCATTCTTAATAGCTTGTACATAATTATCGGAAAATTCCACTTTATCGTCTCCTTATACGGAAATATGAATGGTAAACCCCATTGAAACTGGACCAAAATCCTTTATGATAGCCAAACCATTTTTTTTAGCAGCTGCGATTGTTGTAATACAAGCGTCACATTTCCCCTTACGACAGTCTATGGCTGCCTGTGAGTTACTGTTTACCGTAGAAATATTATTACTGAATCCCATTGTTAGGGCTACTGGTGCAGGGTGTGAAAATATTACTGGATTTTCCTTGTTGAGATTACCGTTCTTACTTGCTAGCACCATATTCATGGTAGGCGTAATAAAGCTATCCATCAAAATTAATTTTCCCAAATTTTCAAAAACAATCTTGTGAAGGTCAGGATATACTATACAACCAAGGAGGGCATTGCCCGGACTACCTATAACTTGAATAACTGCTTCTTCTAATGTTGAAAGCAAATGTACGCTCCCAATTAATTTATTCTTAGTGAGCCACTTATTTGCAGCAAACTCACAATTTGTACCAGAAGGACCTAAAGTATAGATAGATTTGATGCTTTGTTTCCAATCCGTGGACAGCAGTTCTTCCATTACAGACCCATATTTATACATATTTCCTCCTAATTTTTAACCCGACCCACAACAAAATACTAATTTGTCTTGAATCGTTTTTTTGAGAATAGAACAATTATATTTGCTTACAGAAAAATCTCCTCTCTAACAATAAAAAATTTCATAAAAAAAGGACTCCTGTATATCACAGGAGTCCTTTAAGTATAACAAAGTGGATCAATTTTCCATTGAAATTCGAGCTACACTTCATTATAATATTAAATGTATACATCATGATTATGGTGATGCGTACATTATGCGCCATGGCTCCCGCCAAGTTGACATGGTGCATTTTTTATATTGTTTTGTATGTTTTTATAAACAATACAATTAATAGGAGAATTAGTCAATTACTTTTTTTGAATATCACAATACAAAAATGGGATAGTTATAGACAGAATAAAGTGCATAGAATATCATACCTCTTTAGACTTATCTTTTTATTTAAATACATTAATACATGAGTTATCAACCCTAAATTCAGATTTTTTCAATAATATTTCGGGATCGATTCATAAAGAATAAATAGCCTTAGATAAGGTTATTCTTCGCATGTTTATTAAACAGTTTTTCCGGTTTTTAGACGTACAAATGATTATATATATATAATTATAAAAATCTCAATCAACCATACATCTGCCATTAACGAATGACTTGTAGTCGTCTTATAATTATTCCAAGAGAACGTTCATTCTTAATGCAGCTAACAACTGATTAAATAGACTTTTTTTTTGAAAAGGTACTTCTTACTAAAGAGAGAACTGCATCATCCTTGATTTATTGAATACATATTCTAAGATTGTAAAAGTGATTCAAAAACTAAACAATGTTCCTTATCCGATGATTACTTTCGACTGAACTCCTAATGTGGCTTTTATTTTTTCCAAATTTATAATAATACTTTTTTAGCCTACCACTGATATATTAACTAGTCACTCACGAATAGTTAATATATCCCTGTATTATACAGATTTTATATATTTTATTGATTTACCTAGTATCAGTGTTTGAAGATACTTACCTATTTAGGATTCCAATAAACTTTTGATCATTAATAGATTTAAAAGAGTAAATTTAATAATAAACCAACTCTCCGGCTTGCTTTATGTTCTCTTTATGTTCTCTTTATCCTTCTACATCTCTCCATCACAAAACTATAAAACATATAAGAGGACTACTATCATCTACTAATAAGTTATGAAGAACTCCCAAGATCTATTTATCTATTAAAATTTATATAACAATTGAACATGGAAGAGTAAAATAAAATACAATTAAACATTGGAGGGTTTGATATAAGATGGATCAAATCAATTACAACGGAAAAATATTTAGATCAATTAGCAATTCAGACAATGGTGAAGTCAATTCCGAAACTTTATTTTACTATTACCAGGAAAAAAATATTGTTTGGGCAATTTATTCTGGAGGAGGAATAGTAAATGGAAATTTATTGGCATTGGTTGATGAGTTGGGGTATCTAGATATAAGATATCAGCATGTTAACGATAATAACGAATTAATGACAGGAACATGTTGGTCGAGACCTGAAATCACTACTCGAGGTAAGATTAGACTTTATGAAGAATGGAAATGGACTTGTAAAGACAATTCAAATGGACATTCAATAATAGAAGAAGTTTAGATAGTTGATGAAGCTAACTCTACCATTTAGTATATTCAAGTAAGAGATAGACGTTCCTAAACAAATATACCCATTAGAGTACGTTTAATAGTAGAAGATCCTTTCCTTTTTATGGGGAAGTTCTTGAACTCATACACAAGCTTACACTTCAGATAATGGTAAAGAATAATTAAACTGCCACGCAAAATATAATGTTCATCATGTAAATTTTAAGTGTTTAAGTGTATGAAGTTTCCACTTCCTTTCTTTCATGTATCCTCCCTTTAAAGGAAATACACGAGGATAGTGGGAACTACTATAAAGCATTAAAATTGCTTGCTTAGTACGAAATTCCCCGCCGTTCCACTAAAGATATAGTTTGTAAAATAGATTTCCCCCTAGTTGCCGATACAGCTAATGTGGCATCTCTTCGTTTTAATTCACGAGTTAGTGTCTTCATCCTTCGTTCTTGTTACCAAGTTCTATTTGAAACTTTGTAACTTGTTCTGCAACACCTCCGTTGGCTTGCATACAAACGTTAAATCAAGCTTCCAGCTGCTATCACAGGTCCCCAAAAACGGGTCCAGTTCCAACAGAGCTATTTCTCCATTTACGGTTTTGTAATTGAGCTTTAGAACAGTAGTTACTTTCTTCAAATCTTTGTAGTAAACAGATCGAGTAGAGTTGCGAATCTGATGAATCTTTATATTTCTGTCTGCAGATATTTTCTTATTAAAAATACTCTACTTGACCACTATGGTTGTTACCCATAAATGGACAGGTCGTTTATAGATTTATAGGTATGGATCGAAATTCTCTTTTAATCATTTTATCCCTCAACCAATCTTTACTCGAAACCCCTCTTATAGAGATTGCGCGACCTCCACAATATCTCAACCCACATACATCTCCTTTTTATAGTTATATTACCATATCGAGTGATAACTTACAGAAGTTTAGTTTTAAAACAAGAGATGGTAATATAAACAAAGCAAACATTTTAGGAACAAACGTCATGAGAAGGATAATAGCTGTATTGGTTATAATTGTCTTATTGTTAACGATTGCTCAATTCAGCATGGCTAAGGCTTTAGCCGCTGAAACACTATCGTCAGAACAACTGGAAAATAGTGTTCTGGATATTAACATTGCTGGTCAATATGGTGTGATCATCGGTAGCTTTAAGTATACATCTAAAGTCGACCTAGTCACCTTTGTTAACTTAACGATAAAACCTCAACATCAGCAATATTTACCTCACTTATGGAAAGACGTTAGTACTACAACATTCGTTTATGTAGAAGACTAAGGTTTAATGAAAAAAACGATACTACTTTTTTGGAACATGAAACGCGATCATATAGAATTGTTATGTACGGAACATTAACGGCTACACAGGGTGATTCTATTGTAATAAAAAGAATTCGGCATCAAAAAATATGAAAGAGGAGTAATCATCTCTTCGGAATCTGCGGTAGGATAGCTGAATAAGAAATTTATACTCGTCTGGGCTTATCCAAATAACCTGAATCCCCGCCAAAGTTATAACGAGGTTGGTGGTACAACCTCCAACGCATTATATAAATCCATCTGACGCTTGGTCATTTCGCCTAATCGCAAACTGAGCCCGGGTTGCTCGTAGCATTCGATAATGTCAAACTCATCTAGGCTTATTTCCGACGATACTTCCATCCGACGGAAGTTTAAGCGTTCTTTTAAGTTACCAAACGCCTTTTCAATGATATCCTTGTTCCGGTATATTTCAAGTGCTTCAATCGGATCCTTGATTTCATTACTGAGCAGGACAAAGCAACTATTATTTTCCACTGCCTCATTAATGGCTTCCTGTTTAAGATAAATGGTTGTCCCACGTTTAGGCGTTGATTTCACTTCAAAGTACTTGTTATATTGTTTTTCATGCGCGGGATCACGTTTTCCATTTTCCAGTTCGTCCTTTAGCTTGATAAGTAACCGATTGAGTTTAAAAGCATTCTCTGTCTCCTTCTCTTTATTAAAATAGAGGTGAAGATAAGCGCGGCATTCTCCCTCCAGCACGTCCCTTTATAGAGACGCTCTTGGGTATACTTCCAAGTGATCATGAATGAATGGGCATAAAGATTATAACCAGGATGGAAGTTCTCCCAATTTTGAATGAAGGTTCTGGCATGAGTCAGTTCAGTTTGTACAATTTTCAGCGTACTTTGACACCAATGAGAAACTTAAGATGATTCTGGTACAAGGCGTTGATGTTCCCTTCGCTGTAGAATCGGCGATCCATGATTAGATAGTAAGCAATGGACAGAATCTGCTTATACTTATCGGAAAAACATTGCTTCAATCCACTACGACACCTAACTTTTCACCCAACGTATTGAAGAAAGTACAATCTGTATTACCATTCATTTATGATGAATTGGAATTATAAAGAAGTGAAAAAACGAAGTGGCCAAATAATCAAAGATATCAGGAGGGTATCTTTTCATCTCTACTCTAATAGCCAGAAAGCAACGGATGACAAGAGCATCTAAAACAAAATAATCGATGGCCTTGAAGAAGAGTTATTGTCCGCAAGCAAAATCACGAACATGAAAAGCTGGATATGAACATAATACCAATGTGGGGGATAACATCATTTGAGATTGTTGTTTGGTCGTACTTTCAACTATAGAGGATACGGGTGTTTTTTTGTTAGGTGTGCAGAGAAAGCCCTCTGTCCTTACTGTGATGGGAGCCGAAAAAGAGTTTGATATACGAGCTGTCGTGATAGACCAACGCTCATTATTCGTATGCCTTACTGTGAGCATTGTCACTTGAGTCATCATGAGATGGAGACGTTGGTTTCTCTGTTCTAGTGTACACGCTGTGAGATGTTTATCTGCCATTCGACAGCGCATTGATCTGAAGTGCGAACTGACACATTACGATCGTGCTCAGGTAGGTGCTTATATGATCCAGCATATGAATTATGCAGGTGCAGATCAAGCAGTTTTATCGGACGCTGCTATGGATGAAGTCTAACGTCATTCAATTGATTCTGCTCGATTGATCAACGCAAAGTCTCATCTATGGTACGCATCGTATATTGATGATCCCATGGTCAAGCGCCTCGTAGCGAGGAATGGACGATATGCGGATTTACGAACGAGGGATACCTTGTCGGCTGGGGTTGGACTGGGACTGGGATTGGTATGTTATTCCAGGTAAAACACAATTTTATTTTCGAAAGAAAGAAAGATACATATCTGATTGAAATATGAGTACAGGGGAAGTGGACGTTGTAGCTAAACCAATTCCCTAATTTAAACGCTCTGGCGGTCACCATTCCCATCAAAATCTGGACAACAGACACCTTCAACTTTCGGTCATATAGCAACATCACTAACGCTACATAAAGTCCGTAGTTTTATACCCGCTAGATAAACCTTTGAATCATTAGCATATAAGATAGGGTAAACAGCAAAGAACATTGCATCAAGCCATTTGCTTAATGAATGTTCTTTGCCTTATTGTTTATATTTAATGACTTCTATTCATCGAGAATGATTCATTTTCCTTCTGCAACTGCCTTTGCCGCATGTTCTCCGCTTAAGCGGCCGCTAGTTAGCGCATATTGAACAGCACTACCTGACATGTAGACTTGGTTGTAAAGATAACGATTTGCTGCTTCTCCACCCGCATAAAGATTGTTAATGATGGAACCATCTTCTTTTACAACACGATAATCTTCGTCAACTTTCACTCCACCAAAAGTACCCATTGTCTTAGGATAGTACTTAAAGGCGTAGAACGGTCCTTTATCCACGGATACAAGCGTCTTTGCTTCTTTCTCAAAAACATCTTTCCCTGAAACTACTCCAGCGTTGAAAGTATCCATAGTTTTTACAAGGGCTTCTTCAGGTACTTGCATAGTAATCGCTAATTCTGCCATTGTAATTCCAACAGCGATTTCATCATTTGGAAGTTGTCCTTCAATAGCGCTAATCAGTTTCGAATTTGCTTCGCTTGAATCGATAACCATCCACACTTGTTCGTTGACAGCAACTTTATTGGTTACAATAGCATAATGGCTATTTTCATTCATAAAGCGTTCGCCTTTTTCATTCACTAATACTTTCGTTGTATCCCATTCAATACCACGTAATTCAGGAACAAGACTTCCCATACCTAAACCGATAACCCATGGATCTTCATATAATGCTGCACCTAATTTCTCTGCCATGACAATCCCATCACCTGTACTGCCTGCTGCAGCTGCGCTTATACCTATATCCTCAACGAATTGCGGTAAGAAACGCTCCATCAGTTCCTCACTCTTAGCAAAACCGCCGGAAGCTATAATGACTTTTTTCGCATGAACGATCAGCTTTCCTTCAGTATTCTCAGCTATAACACCAATTACATCACCTTTATCATTCGTAATTAATTCCGTTGCTTTGGTCTCTGTAAGAATGTCGATCCCTTTGTCATTAAGAGCTTTTTCCATGTTTGCAATTAATGAAGCTCCACCTGCTTCAGGGAAATGAATACGGGCTACAGGATCCAAACCATAACCTTCTACATTTTTATATTGATGATTCATATTGTCAACTAACCAATGTGTTGTAACTACTGCCTCATCCATAAATGTCTCTACGCGATCATAATCTGGATATTTACTGTCCGGATTACTTGTACTTTGACGCTCTTTCCACAACTCTGTCCATGACTCTGGTGTATCCTCAACACCTAACTCCTTTTGATAACGAGTACCCGTTGCAGAAATACCTCCACCAGATAGACCCGTAGAACCACCTAAAGTTGCCAACTTTTCTAATACAATAACTTTAGCTCCATTTTCAAAGGCTGATCCAGCAGCTGCAAGACCAGCACCTCCTCCACCAATAATAACCACATCAGTTGTTAGTTCCACTGCTTCTTGTGACTTATCTTCGATGGTAGCTACAACCTTGAGCGTATCTACATCTCCACCCGCTTGCTTGACACAATCCTCAACTGCAGCAATAATCGCCTCCGATGTATTGGTTGCACCTGATACAGCATCAACAGCCAATGTCTGTCCCTCAACAATTTGCTGAGGTATACGTTCGAATGGCGTATCGCTAAGACCTTGAGTTTCACTTTGTTCCTTTACTACTACTGAAACAATCGATTGTTCATCAAACACAACTTCAACGGTTACATCACCATTATTACCAGTGGCCGTTGCTGTGTAAGTACCTGCTTTATAAATAGCAGAAGTCGAAGTTGCATTCGAATTTGAGTTATCATCTGAAGCAGATTCAGATTTCGAGCAAGCAACTATACTTAACATCAATACAAGTACCAACAGCAACAAACTTACCCTTTTCCAACCTAATTTCATTATTTTTCCCCCTTGATGTATACAATCTTATAAATATAATTAACATCTTATATTGTGGGGTCGTCACCACGTCAAGTAAACTTTGTGAAATTTTGCACGTGTGAAAGCATAGAAAAATTTAAACTATGGGGTTGACCCAACGTTTTATGAAATCATATTTTTCTTTAGTTCCATCTCATCCTGAGCTTCAGGGCAAATGACCTCAACATTTCCTTTTTTCTTTCCAACATAAAGAGTCAGATATTGCTCCTTATCCTTAAGCTCAATATATTGGCTTTTTTCAATAACAGGACCTATATCTGCCACATCTAATTGTATAAAATCTAAATTCCCCAATTTCTCTAGCATTTTATTTCTACAGTAATAATCTCTTAATTCAAACGGGATATTCATAAAATCCTTACATTTAGTCCCAAGATGAGGATATGCTCCTGTGAGAAGACCCTCTTGTTTTAGAAAAGGGGATACGATATCTAGCAGAAATCTATTCGTTGTTTTGGCATAGGCTTTGCTCATCCCATGATCGATGATGATATCCACCGAGGAATTGGCAATCGGTAATTGATCTATTTCACAGCAGAAAAAAATAAAGTTATTATGATCATGCTGTAGCGTTAAGTTTCTTTTCGTATTAGCTATCCTCTCTTTGTCCTGACAAATAACAATATAAGTGCAATTCTTGGGTAAACAATTAATATATTGCATTAGAAATCTTCCAACACAATGGTCTAACTCCAAAATATATTTAGGTTTATTTCCGTGATTTTGTATGTAGTCCATTAATGTAGTTGTTCCATTGTACATAAAATTAATATATTTAGGTGAAGTCGCTTCCAAAAATTCTATCTTTGTTGGTATTTCCTTCTTACTACTCACTACCCTTTTATCTAGGTATATTCCATCTTCAATAACTGCAGAGTAACCACATTCACATTGAATAACAGCTTCTAATATCATATTCCTTTCAATTGAACCATCGCTGATATCTAATGTTGCTATACAATAAGGACAACGTAATATAGCTATTGAGGATATCGGAAATCCCAAGCTTTTCTTTTTACATATTCCTTCCACTTTCAACTTATTTATTCTGTCACTTAATAAGGATTCGATACTTTGGAACTTTTGCTGTTCTTTCATAATATAGTTCTTTTTTCTTTCCAATAACGATAAGTAAAATGTTCTGTATTCATCTGTCTTGTCACCTTCAAGTCGATTGAAACATAGTATTTCCTGAATTTCAGTTAGCGAAAAATCTAATTGCTTTAGCAGAACTATTTCTTTAATATCTCGACTGTCCTCATCACTAAATTTATACTGACAACCATGCTTTTCAATAACTAGTAATCCCATGTCTATATAATGGCGAATCGTATCTTGAGTAATATTATTCCTTTTGGAAAACTCACCAATTCTCATTGTTTATTGCTCCTTTATGTGTCATTATATAGTGCTACAAAATGCTATGATAGCAATCAAACAAATTTTGTGAAAGTTTTCACAATTCAGTTGATCCTTGTTTACAATTGAGCAGAAGAACTAGAAAATCCTTGTTAAATCAAGGATTCCCCATCCACTGTCTCAAATGATGTCATAATCATCAGAACCAAATAATTACTGCGCATAATGCCTCTGTCTCATCGCCTCAAACATCAATATTGATGACGCCATACCCACGTTCAGAGACTCTGCTTGCCCACGCATCGGAATAATTAATGAGTCATCCACTAACTGCTGTACGCGCTCAGACACCCCTTGTGCTTCGTTGCCAACAAGTAACCATGTGGAGGCAGAGAAGTTATATTCGTAGCATGTACACGATGCCTGTAGGCTGGTACTAACCAATCGAGCTCCACTCTGCTTAGCTCGTGGCAGTATGTCGAGTAAATTGCCCTCTACCACAGGCAGATGAAAGAACGATCCCATCGTTGATCGGATCGTCTTGGGATTGAACGGATCTGCACACCCATGACCTACAATTACACCATCTGCGCCTGCTGCATCCGCACTCCGGATGATCGTCCCAACATTACCTGGGTCTTGCACACCATCTAAGACCATCACTAGACTATTCTTAATGGAAAGTAACTGTTCCAGATTAACCGGGCGTTTGCGAATAACTGCAAATATCGGCTGGGGAGTAACCGTATCGGTACATTTACTAATAACTGCTGCAGATACAGCGATCCATTCTATAGCACTCGAACTTATATACTTCAATTCCGCTGGAATTCCCTTAGCCATATCATAAACAATACACTCTATATCCGCTTCAGACTGCAAAGCTTCCTGAACTAAATGAACGCCTTCCACAACAAATCTATTACTTCGATCCCGATGCTTCTTCTCTAACAACTGCGCCCATTCTTTCACTCGCACATTGTTTAGGGATGTAATATCCATCTTAATCCCATCCTTATCCTATGCCAATCATTATTTAGCAAATGCCTGCTCTAGTTTATTCAAATCATCTTTCTGTCCCAAAATAACGAGAACATCTTCTTCATCCAACAGCTCATTCGCATTTGGAGAGATATTCATCTTCGTTCCTGTCTTAATCGCCATGACGTTACATCCAAAGCGCGCTCTTAGTTCTAGCTCCTTAAGGTTCTTACCAATCATTAGACTAGATGTTTTCATTTCCACAATACTATAATCATCAGATAGCTCAATATAATCTAGAATATTAGGTGACGTCAAATGATGGGCAACCCGTAGTCCCATATCCCGCTCAGGAAATATCACTTTATCCGCACCAATCTTTTGCAACACTTTCCCATGGAGTTCATTCTGAGCTTTCACAATAAGAGTAGGTATACCCATATCCTTTAATATTAATGTCGTTAGAATACTGGATTGTATATCTTGTCCAATAGCGACAACAACGACTTCGAAATTTCTAATACCGAGTGCACGCAATGCATCTTCATCCGTTGAATTAGCAGAAACCGCATGGGTAACAATATTGGATATCTCTTGGATTCTTTGCTCGTTGGAATCAATCACGAGAACATCGTAGCCCATATCTGTAAGCGCAGTTGCGACACTTGAACCAAATCTCCCCATCCCAATGATGGCATACTGTCTTTTTGCCATTGCCCAACCTCCGAATTGTTCAAATATATTCAATGATTATAACACATCGGTATCCAAACTTGAATTTCAGCGGAACAAAAGGGGAATATTAATTGATGATTATAATAAGGGGGGAATAACATGCCAATAGTACTCGACTTGCGTCAAGCGATTATACACAAGGTTCACGACAAGAATGATGCCGAGCTACGCGAGATGATTGAAGGTTCAGTTGATGGGCCTGAAGCAGCTTTACCAGGGCTAGGAGCTATATTCGAAATGATATGGAAGAACATTGAACCAGCTCAACAGAATGAACTCATTCAAGTCGCACAAAAGCATCTTCAAACGGTTACACCGACACCTCTGCTCTAAAAGAGTTCAAGCTTAAATCTAGATTCCATAATTCAGGATGATTCACAAAACCCCTCTAACCGATACTAGGCTAGAGGGATTTTAATTCATTACTTTATGGTGCCATTTCTAGAAACTTAGCATTAGGATTTTTCTCCATCGCCGTTCTCATCGCATATTCATTCTCAAATAGTACAACGTAGTTACCTTTTTTGTCGCGTACTAGCGTTGAGTTAATTCGAAATTTACTTGAGTCAATATTATCGTCAATAATCCATCTTGCGAATTGATATTGCATCCGTTGAAGTTGAACATCGACGCCATACTCGCCCTTCATACGGTATTCAAACACTTCGAATTGAAGTTGACCAACAACGCCTAAGATCGTATCGTCAAAGCTCACGGTTTTGAACACTTGAATCGTCCCTTCTTCCGTTAGCTGGTCGATTCCCTTCTGGTATGGCTTGTGTTTAAGTGCATTCTTAACTGTTACCTTCGCAAATATTTCAGGTGAGAATGTTGGCATCTCTTCAAATACCATATCACTATCCTGACTTAAAGAGTCACCAATCCGAAATATCCCCGGATCAAATAGCCCGATAATATCTCCTGGGTATGCTTCCTCTACAATATCCCGATCTTGAGCAAGAAACTGTTGTGGCTGCGATAGTTTAATGTCTTTGCCTACACGAATATGTTTCACACTCATTCCACGCTGGAATGTGCCCGAGACGATACGTAGGAAGGCAATTCTATCTCGATGTGCAGGATTCATATTGGCCTGAATTTTGAACACATAACCAGAGAATTTCTCATTTGTCGGTTGTACAAGACCACCAGCACTTTGACGAGACTCAGGCTTAGGAGCAAGCTCCAAGAAGTTCTCTAAGAATGTTTGCACTCCGAAGTTATTAATCGCACTCCCGAAAAATAATGGTGTCAATTCCCCACTATTCACCTTCTCAAGATCAAATGGATCTCCTGCTACGTCAAGTAGCTCCAAATCCTGACAAAGCTGATCATGTAGGTACTCTCCCGCCATCTCACGAATGATCGGATCTCGATAACCCGTTACCTTCTGAACTTTAATGACAGAATGGTCAGATCCTTGAAATAGCTCTACTTGATTCTTCATCCGATCATACACACCACATAAATCACGGCCTGTACCAATCGGCCAGTTCATAGGAATCGAACGAATCCCAAGTACTTGTTCCAGTTCTTCCATAAGGTCAAATGGGCTACGCCCTTCACGATCCAATTTATTTATGAACGTAAAGATTGGGATGCCCCTTTGCGCACATACTTGAAACAGCTTGACTGTCTGTTTCTCTACCCCTTTAGCGACGTCAATCAACATTACTGCGCTATCTGCTGCTGTTAAGGTTCGATAAGTATCCTCACTGAAATCTTGGTGACCAGGTGTATCCAGAATATTAACCCGATGACCGTTATAATCAAATTGCATCACGGATGAAGTTACGGAAATACCCCGTTGCTTCTCAATCTCCATCCAGTCACTCGTAGCATGTTTATTCGCTTTACGGGATTTTACAGTACCGGCTAGACGAATAGCACCTCCAAATAGGAGTAATTTCTCAGTTAAAGTTGTTTTCCCAGCATCTGGGTGGGAAATAATCGCAAAAGTTCTACGCTTATCCACTTCCTTCTGCAAAGTTGAGTTTGTTGCTTCGCTCATTTCACATTTCCCTTCATATCTAAAGTCATGTCTATTATTGTACCACATTTTACACGCAAATCATCCTCATGCAACCCTGCATGAGGATGAATATTTTCAAGAATCATTAATTATACTTTTGCCAAACGACGTTATCTTCATCTTGGCCGTTAACAGGCCACCAATGAAATCCGTCTCTTGCCAGAAGCTCATCTGCTTCTTGAGGTCCCCATGAGCCCGCTGGATAAGTCGTAAGCTTATTCGGTTCTTCTGCCCACGCTTCAGCAATTCGGTCAATAAATGACCACGCAGATGCCACTTCATCCCAACGAGTGAAATAAGTCGATTCACCACGTGCTGCGTCATGTAGAAGACGTTCATAAGCCTCTGGAGAATTGATGCCAACCATACAGCTTTGGCAGAAATCCATCGCTACCGGTTGAATATCCGTCTCAGATCCAGGCTTCTTCGCATTGATCTTCACATAGATTCCTTCCATTGGATTAACTCTAATAACCAACAGGTTAGGTTCAAGCTTATGCTTCTGACCTAAATATACATTCGTTGGCATACTACGGAATTCAACTACAATTTCAGTTGTCTTCACTGGTAGCCTTTTCCCTGTACGAATATAGAATGGAACGCCTGCCCAACGGAAATTATCTACGAACAAACGAGTAGCGAAATATGTCTCGGTATTAGAGTTGGGATCTATCTTGTCTTCATCTCGGTAAGCAGGTAGCTCTTGTCCTCCTGCACTTCCTTGTACATATTGTCCACGTATTACATTCTGTTCAACTTCTTCAGCAGTGAGATAAGGTCGAAGCGAACGAAGTACTTTCACTTTCTCATCCCGGATATCTTCTGCCAACAAGCGACTTGGTGGCTCCATAGCAATCATGGCTAACGTCTGGAGCATATGGTTCTGACCCATATCCTTCATCGCTCCTGCGTTGTCATAATAGCCTCCACGCTCCTCAACTCCAACGGTTTCACTTAAAGTGATTTGGATGTTAGCAATATGCATATTATTCCAAAGCGGTTCGAAGAGCGCATTTGAAAACCGGATAACTTCAATATTCTGTACCATTTCCTTACCCAAATAATGATCTATCCGATAAATCTCTTCTTCCTTAAATACTTGACGAATTTGTTCATTTAACTCTTCTGCTGACTTCAAATCATAGCCAAAAGGCTTCTCTATCACAAGACGATTCCAGCCTGGACCCGTAAGCATACCACCCTTTTCTAAATTAGATGATACACTTCCGAACAACTCTGGTGCTAATGCTAAATAAAACATGCGATTACCAGGAATATGATAACGCTCTTCAATCTTCTCTGTCTGTTCTTTTAATTCACGGAATCCATTGACATCATTAATATCAAGCGATTTATATTCAAAATGCTGAGCGAATGTATGCCATTCTTCATTATCTTCCGTCTTATAACGACAGAATTCTTGAATGGAATTATAAACATCTTCCCTGAATTCTTCCTGTGTACGTGGACGACGTGCCACACCGATCACAGCGAAGTCTTCTGCTAATTTACCTTCACGATACAAACTATATATAGCAGGAAATAGCTTTCTTCTTGCTAAATCTCCAGTTGCTCCAAAAATAAAAAATACTGCATTAGGGTTCTGCAATTCTTCAAGATTTATATTATCAGCCATGGCTCCTCATTCTTTCTATGTAATATAGTGTATTTTTATGCATCATATCACCTAAGACTTTATGTCGAAATCTTAAAATGATGTGATATTATATTACCATATTGTTTGCTAGGAAGCTATCTTATTCCTGACAAAGTTACTCCGATTAATTTATCTCATGAATATTATTCATTCAGAACTCAACCGTAATAATAGGGAAACCTATCGTAATACGATTCTCACCTAATATTTCATCATAGTGGACCGCAGTCTGTAAATCCATATAGTGATCTCCACTAACCAGATTAAAGTTAAGCATTGGAGCTCGATAAGAATGACTTAGCGTCATTTCATCTTGATAACTTTCGACTTGAGTAAATTCCAAATGAGATTGTAGTTTTGTTTCTACCTTCTCCATCGTATCAGCAATGGATTGTCCTTTTATTACATTGCCCTGCACTGAGGCATTCCATGCCGCTTCCATGTTTATTAAATTGATCTGTGTTTGAATTCTATCTTGTAAACGCAATAGCGATAATTGTTGTGCTGGTTCATGCGATTCTAACGTCACAATCATGTAGCTCTTCGCTTCGGATATAACTTGCCAATGAAAAATGATTGTAATACCATTCACCGATGTGAGTGATCTATAGCTTACATGATCTGTATTGGATACAGCTTGAGGAAGCGAAAGTTCCATGTTGGTCGCTAACTGCCGAGCCACTTCTAATGTACTCCTCTCTCCCTCATTACGCCATTCACCTTGCCATTTAACGACAACTTTAAGGGGAGTATCCACTAACTCGTTTCCCCATTCAATCAAACTTTCTAGTCTTTTGTCTTCTTTATTGCTCTTCTGAGCTACAGTTGTATTTAGCCCTAGTCCTATCAGTATAATCCCTATACTAAATACTAAGAATAAAACTTTTATAATTTCCCGTTTATTATGCAATATGATCTCCTACCTTTCGATTCTAAATCTATGAATCTACTAAATAGGATAACCTTTTTGCTATTCTTTTATACCTACTCTGCTAATCCATTCTTATAAGCGTATATCGCAGCCTGAGTACGATCGTCAACACTTAACTTAGCCAAAATATTCGTAACATGGAATTTCACCGTTTTGATTCCTATAATAAGATCATCTGCAATTTCCTGATTCGACTTGCCCTTTGCCATCAAGCGCAGTACATCCATCTCACGCTCTGTTAATTCTTTATGGGCGGCTTCACTCTGAGGGTGGCGCAACCGATTCATCATTTTGGATGCAACTTGAGATTCTAGAACTGACTGACCTCGTGCAGCCGCACGGATCGCTTCTGCGATCTCACCTGCCCGTGACGTCTTCAGCAAATAACTAAATGCACCAGCCTCAATGACCGGGTACATCTTCTCATCATCTAAGTAACTCGTTAACACAATCACTTTACATTCGGGATAAAGCTTTAATATTTCGCGGGTAGTCTCGATGCCATCCATACCTTCCATCACGAGATCCATTAGTACCACATCAGGATTATACTCTCTAGCTAGTCTAATCCCTTCTTCTCCACTACCAGCTTCCCCCACTACTTCTATTCCCTCTTCGGTCCCTAATACCGCAGCAAGACCTATCCGCACCATTTCATGATCGTCCACTAACAATACTTTAATCTGTGATTCGTTCTCCATGTGTCTCCTCCCCCATCTCTTCAGGTACAATTGGAATCGTAATTTCAATTCGTGTCCCTTTATTTAACGCCGTAATAAACTGAATCGAGCCACCAATCTCCATTACGCGCTCCTCCATATTAGATAGTCCATATGATGTCTGTTTTTTATCATCCAATTCAAATCCGACTCCATCATCACGAATCACAAGTCGAACGGTATCCTGTCTTAGATGAATACGAATCTCCATCTTATTCGCCTTTGAATGACGAAGTGCATTGGACATCGCTTCTTGAATAATTCGGAACAAATGATTCTCAATACCCTTCATTAAATGGATACCCTTATCCATTTCAAACACGATCTCCATAGGAACCTTAACCTTAAATTCATTAACAAGCTCTATTAAACCTTGTTCTAACGGCTTTCCCTCTAGGTATACAGGACGTAGATGAAGTAATAACGCCCGCATCTCTGATTGAGCAACAGCAGCCATTTCCTCAATTAAGGACACCTGTCGCTTCGCCTTGTCGAAATCTTTATCTAATGTTCTTGCGACTGCTGTTGCGGTCATTGAGATAGCAAACAACTGCTGTGATACCGCATCATGTAATTCGCGTGCTAAGCGCTGCCGCTCCTCCACGATAGCAGATACTCTTGCCTGTTCTGCTAATTCTGCATTATGTGTAGAGAGCCGTTGAAGTGTCGTCACTTGATCTTCCCACTTCTTACTTATGCGTCCAAGTTGCTCGCCTAGACGTCCTACTTCATCTTGTCCTAGCACAGGCATAGAGCGAGCTACACTCCCCTTCTCCCAGGAAAGTAATGTTATACGTAAAATATCTAATTTACGCTTCGTACGATAACTTTGATAAAAACCACTTATCACACCAAGTCCAGTAGGAACTAGAATTAACGTAGCAACTGTCTTCAACCCTACTCTCCAAGTATCAAAAGGAGCCAAATATCCATATGTATACAGCAAATAAATAATACTGAGAAGCAGGATAAAAGAAATAAGGGCTCCTTCTCCCATGCTTCTCGACAACATGTTGACAGGCTTCTTGGGTTTCACTAGAGGAACCGCTCCTATCCTTAAGTTAATCTTATATCTAAATCTCCAACGATATAGGACACCATGAATTTTACTTTATAATCACTATCTATATAGTTCGCTGATTTCCATGTGAATCGATTCATCATGCCACTATCCTTTTTCCCATCAAAATTAATCGATCCAAATAAAACAAATGCCTCAATCTCTACGCCGTAATAATCCGGTATATCTAGGTCTATGTCACCCATTACACCTTGGAACATCATCACTGTTTCTTTATCTTCCGGCATTGCGAGGGATATATCTAGATCACTCTCACCAAGCACATGCCATACACTCATACTTCTCATGACCCATGGCGATTGATCCAAATCAAAGTTAGACATAAAGCTCGTTTTTTGTAAAAAGTTCTCTTTCATCTGCACTTTCTTTGATTTACCATAGAATAACCCAAGAGAGATTAAACAAATTGCCACGACGAGTATCAAGTTATTTAGAAGAATCAGACATGCACCAATCCCTAGAAAAATATAGCCCTTTTTAGTATCACCATTATGAATTCTATAAACACCAATTATTAGTAACAGAAGGGCTATAATGGTAAAGAAACTAATCCATTTGCCAAAAAGCATGAGTAAACCAATGCCTATTAGTACAATGGCGATGATACGTTTTCTTTTATCCATATGGTTGCCCTCCTTCTATTAGTAATTTTTATAAGTTGTGGAGTTGGAAAAGCCATAGCAGTGCGGAATTACACACTGTATGGCTTCGCCCTACATAGCATATCATAATATTCATTATGATGAATACTTATTATTTACTTTCATTCTTTGTTACCGCAGGAGTATTTATCTTTCCTTTTAAGGCCTTTAATTGCTCTTCAACTTTTAGCTTCTTCTCGGCATCTATTGTACTTGTGAATTCTGAGTGTGCTGAACGGTAAGGTACTTGCATCACATCAGCTTCAGCTTCTAGTTGCATAATCTTCTCTTCCATGCGGTGGAATCCAAGTGATGCACTTCCACTTTCGATAGTATGAAGACTACTCACCTGAGACATTTGCTTCTTAGCCTTAGCCATTTGTGCACGTGATACTAATTCATTACGCTTATTACGCATCTTATAAAATTCATCTTTCATCTCATGCAACTGTTGTACTAATTCTTTCGCTTGAATATCTGATTGAAGGTGTAACCCTTCATACTCAGTCTGCTTCTGATCGAAATAGATCTTCTCCTCCAACAACTTACGTGCAACTTCTTCCTGTCCGTTCTTCAATGCTAGTTCCGCTTGTGCTTCACGTTGTCCACCCATCTTCACTGCTTCTTCTACACGTTGCTTCATACGACGTTCATTCGCCATTTGCTTAGCTACTGTAACCTCAGCCTCGTGAATTTCCGCCTCCATATCGCGCAAATACTGGTTCAACATCACAATTGGATCCTCTACCTTATCCAATACCTCATTTACCGACGCCTTTGTCATATCTTTAATTCTTTTGAATACTCCCATGTGTTACACTTCTCCCTTCTCGTACTTAGATAGTTTTATTTTTAATTCTTCCACTTCTTTTTTTAGAGCCTTCTTCTCGATATCTTTCATCATGTCATCCAAATCGGAATCATGAGTGGAGAATCCACCTGAATTCGAGTTCTTATATTCCGGACCAGAACCATTATTATTGTAAGATCCACCGTTATTGTTGTAAGGTCTACCATTATTGTGTCCACCTGCACCATATCCATGATTTCCATGACCTGGGTTTCCATTTCCATAGTGATTATATGGTGGGACATACTCCTTCGGAATGACTAATGATGCGACGAAGTATATGAATAGTACCGTACCTCCAGTAAAGAAAACACTGATCAGTACAATGATCCTCAGTAGTGTAGCATCAATGCCCCATGTTTCCGATAGTCCACCACATAAACCTGTGATCATTCTATTTCGCGATGAACGATATAGTTTACTCATAAAGTTACTCCTTTCCGCTATTTTTCAGCTTCTGCTTCAGCTTAGCCATTTCTTGTTCCAGAATCGTTGATACCGATACACTTGCTTGATCAAGGAATTGCTGACCCGCCTGACGCAGCTCACGTAAACTCCGTGCTTCTAATTCCCAATCCGTGATATTGTCTTCTAATCGATTAAACATCTTCGGAACGTCTTTTCCTCCAAATTCACCCATACGTTGATTCATTCGCTGTTGTATCCGTAAATTTTCCATCCGTGCAGTATAATATTGACGTTTACTATATACGGATTGATATTCCAACTTAAGATCATTCATTTGGTTTTCTAGTTCGCGAAGCGACAATCTACTCTCTTCGAACAGCCCACCATATTGCTCAATTTTTTCTTCATAGATAATTTTCTCTTGAAGTGCCAGCTTAGCTAGATTATCTTCTCCCGCTCTTAGGGCCATGAGAGCCTGTTCCTCACGTTTATCCCTCATCGTGGTTGCTTGATCTACTTGCTGCTTCAATTGCTTCGTATGTGAGGCAACTTGTTGAAATAACTTTTCTACTTCTGTAATATCGTCCCGTGTAGCGATGAGGAACTGATCAATTAACTTAACGGGGTCCTGACTCTGTTCCAAACGTTCATTTAATGTTGCTACTGTTATATCCCTCATTCGGCGAAAAACACTCATATCCTTATACTCCCTCCTTAAGCCATCTACACGACTTATTTAATAATTAGTAAGTTCTTCTCTTATTTTTGAGAAGTGATATTCCAAATACTAGTATAGCAATACCTAGAATGGGTCCGATTAACCAGGATAACTTAGCAATCAATGACAGAATACCGATCACTAATATAATCCAGCCTATTAGTACTTTCCCTCTGCTAACACCATAATAACCAAGTGCAATCAAAATAACGGGGAATACTATTCCGATCAACCCTCCTAGCAATGGTCCCAATACTCCTAGAAGCATTAACGCTCCAATAATAATTAGTACAGCTGCTAAACCATTACGTCTTTTCACATCCATCCATTCTCACCGCCTTTCATCTCTTTTCCTTATGTACTTATTGTAGGTCAAACTCAACCTTTTCAAAACAGACCGTAGACGGTTCTTTATCCTAGACCTAAGACGGGGCTAATCCTGAACTGAAGTCGGAGAACATAAACAAGCTTGTAGGCAAACACCAACACTCCTTCACAGATCATTTCATTACCTTCTTACATAGGAGCGCCGCATCACAGAAAACAAAAAAAAGGCTTATAAGATTACTTCTAAAGAAGCGATCTTATAAGCCTTTTTTTCACTCTATACCGATGGCCGGACTCGAACCGGCAAGCCCTGCGGCACCGCATTTTGAGTGCGGCGTGTCTGCCAATTCCACCACATCGGCTCAATGAAACTAATAAAGAATGGTGCGCCCTAAGAGATTCGAACTCCTGGCCTTTTGATTCGTAGTCAAACGCTCTATCCAGCTGAGCTAAGGGCGCAAATGTAATTATTCTAAATGGTGCGGAAGACCAGACTTGAACTGGTATGATAGTAACCTATCGCAGGATTTTAAGTCCTGTGCGTCTGCCGATTCCGCCACTCCCGCGAGAATAATGGAGGCGCCACCCAGATTTGAACTGGGGATAAAGCTTTTGCAGAGCTTTGCCTTACCACTTGGCTATGGCGCCAAATAAAAAAAATGGAGCGGACGACGGGAATCGAACCCGCGACCCTCGCCTTGGCAAGGCGATGCTCTACCGCTGAGCCACGTCCGCAAAATAATGGCTGGGGATATAGGATTTGAACCTATGCGTGACGGAGTCAAAGTCCGTTGCCTTACCGCTTGGCTAATCCCCAACAATAATTAAGTTAAATGGGGCGACCGAAGGGTCTCGAACCCTCGAATGCCGGAACCACAATCCGGTGCGTTAACCACTTCGCCACGATCGCCATGTTAACAATTTGATACTGTAGAACAATAATACGAATGATTAGATATAAAATGGGGCGACCGATGGGTCTCGAACCCACGAATGCCGGAACCACAATCCGGTGCGTTAACCACTTCGCCACGACCGCCATACATTAAGTCAAATGTTTCTTTTGGCAGGGGCAGCAGGAATTGAACCCACACCAAAGGTTTTGGAGACCTTTGTTCTACCTTTAAACTATGCCCCTATAAAAGAAATGGTGGAGGATGATGGATTCGAACCACCGAACTCGTAGAGAGCAGATTTACAGTCTGCCGTGTTTAGCCACTTCACTAATCCTCCATAATGGTGCCGTCGAGAGGACTTGAACCCCCAACCTACTGATTACAAGTCAGTTGCTCTACCAGTTGAGCTACAACGGCGCACCTACAAAACAATGTTCATACAATACCAATGGTGGCTCGGAACGGAATCGAACCGCCGACACAAGGATTTTCAGTCCTTTGCTCTACCGACTGAGCTACCGAGCCATAATTGAATTAAAAATGGCGGAACCGACGGGATTCGAACCCGCGATCTCCTGCGTGACAGGCAGGCATGTTAGGCCAACTACACCACGGTTCCTCATAAATATAATTGGTTGCGGGGGCAGGATTTGAACCTGCGGCCTTCGGGTTATGAGCCCGACGAGCTACCGGGCTGCTCCACCCCGCGTCATCTAAAAAATTACTA
>NZ_JBXCJA010000018.1:0-67405 GCF_056786435.1 Paenibacillus sp. Y916
CTCCAGCGCCGATGGTACTTGGACCGCAGGGTCCTGGGAGAGTAGGACGTCGCCAAGCATAAGAACCACTGTTGATTTCGATCAACGGTGGTTTTTCTTTTGTGTTTAAAGCTGTATAAGTATTAAGGAGTTCTATCCACCACTTCACCCAGCGTACTTTAACCACCAACCACCAACCACCAACCACCAACCATCAACCATCAACCATCAACCATCAACTTCCCATTTGTCCCGCGCACCATCCAGTACCACTCACCAACTCCAATCATCAGTACCTCCTGATGCAGTAGTTGCACATAGTACAGTTAAATTCAGCTAAATTGCTTCTGACGCCAATCTAGTTGCAAATCTACACTTAATTACTTGAAAATCACCACTTATCCGCAAATCGCAACATTTAACTGTCCTTTCTGCAACTAAAACTCACTATAGCTACTTTTCCTTCAAACTAACTGCCCTTTCTACAACTAATTATTTATTTAATTTTCTACAGCGGCTCAAGGCTTCATTTTTCTGCGCTTCGACCACTGCTACCCAATTCCTCAGCTACCCAACGACTGCACCTCAGCCCACAATCCATCAACTCGCTCCAACCGCTAGACTTCATTCCCAACACTTCCCCTAACTCACCATGCAGTTGCACAAACTACAACTAAATTCGGCTAAATTGCTTTAGGTTCTGATCTAGTTGTAAATCTACACTTAATTACTTGAAAATCATTACTTATTTGCGAATTGCAACATTTAACTACGCTTACTGCAACTAAAACTCACTATAGCTACTTTTCCTTCAAACTAACTGTCCTTTCTACAACTAATTATCTATTCGTTGGCTTTGGTGGCGATAGCGGAGGGGTTCCACACGTACCCATCCCGAACAGGACCGTTAAGCCCTCCAGCGCCGATGGTACTTGGACCGCAGGGTCCTGGGAGAGTAGGACGTCGCCAAGCATAAGAACCACTGTTGATTTATATCAATGGTGGTTTTTCTTTGCGTTTTTAGAGGAATGTTTATATGAGAATGGTGTATGAAGCGAATACTTTAACTGTGAGTGATCTCTTTCTCCATAGGACGATATTGTGTCAGTATTCGTGCTACACTTAATATAAATAGATAGCTAGAGGAGATGAAATAAGTGAAATTATCAGTATTTACTGTATCTGTACCTGATTTGACCCCGCGTGAGTTGGGTGCCATAGCATCTGCTACAGGAATTGAGGGAATAGAATGGCGTTTCAAAGGGATTCCTGATGATGCATTAGAAGAAGCACCATCCTTTTGGCGGCATAATCGTTGTTCTATTGATCCTGAAAGATGGGAGGAGGATACTTCTGAATGCGTAGATGTGGCGTCGGCCTATCATTTAAAATCAATTGCTCTAGTTCCTTATTTAAATGATTTAGATCTCCAGGCAACAGAGAAGGCCTTCCAAGCTGCTTCACGCTTAGGTGCTTCGTTGGTTCGAGTTGGTGTTCCTAGTTATGATCGAAGTACTCCTTATGGTGATTTATATAGTTCAGCAACACGTTATCTTTCTCAAGTGCAGGAATATGCACAGCAATATGATGTAAAAGCAATGATTGAGACACATCACGTAACGATCGCACCTAGTGCAAGTCTAGCTCATCGATTGGTACAATCATTCGATCCTACACATATAGGTGTACTGTATGATCCAGGTAATATGGTGTATGAAGGATTTGAGAATTATAGGATGGGTCTTGAGCTGTTAGGTCCCTATTTGGCTCATGTACATATTAAGAATGCGCTCTGGGCACCAGTGAAAGGGAATGAACCTATTCGACCTGGTGAGGCTAATTGGGAAGGCGTATGGACCCAAATTGATAAGGGAATTGTTCCATGGCTTGAGGTAATGAAAGATTTACATTCTGTCGGCTATGAAGGGTATGTAGGTATTGAAGATTTCAGTGGAACGTATGAATCGAAACAGATGCTGGAACATGCAGCAGATCTATTCAGAGACCTTAAAAGTAAATTGTAGCCAAAGGGGAGAGTCAGTTGGATAAAGTAAGGGTAGGAATTATCGGAATTGGGAATATGGGTACTGTGCATGCTCGTACTCTGGCATCAGGTTCTATTCCAAATGCTATTTTGACAGCTGTATGTGATGTGTTGGAGTCGGCAGAGGAATGGAGTAAGGAGCATTTACCAGATTCAGTACTCTGCTTCCGTGATGCTGGAGAAATGATGGACTCAGGTACGATCGATGCTGTCATTGTCGCTACCCCTCATTACAATCACTCTGAGCAAGCCATTGAGGCGTTTAAGCGTGGACTTCATGTGCTCATTGAAAAGCCTGCTGGAGTATATACGAAGCAAGTACGAGAGATGAATGAAGCTGCTGCAAAGAGTGGTAAAGTATTCGCGATCATGTACAATCAACGTACAAATCCACTATATCAGAAGTTAAAAGATCTAATCTCTTCAGGTGAGCTGGGTGAAGTTCGTCGGACGAATTGGATTATCACAAATTGGTATCGCTCTCAAAGTTACTATGATTCAGGTGGATGGCGGGCTACTTGGAGTGGTGAGGGTGGAGGTGTTCTGATTAATCAAGACCCCCATCAGCTTGATTTATGGCAATGGACAATCGGTATGATGCCTGTTAGAGTACGAGCATTTTGTTCTTTTGGAAAGTATAGAAAGATAGAGGTTGAAGATGACGTAACAGCATATGTTGAGTATGCTAATGGAGCTACGGGCGTCTTTGTAACGACGACAGGCGAAGCACCAGGTACGAATCGCTTAGAGATTACAGGTGATCGTGGCAAGATTGTTATTGAGGATGGTCAATTGACATTCTGGCGTCTAAGGGAATCGGAGAAAGAGTTCAATGAAAGGTATACAGGTGGCTTCGGAGAGCCTGAATGCTGGAAGTGTGATATTCCTATTACAGGCAAGGAGTCAGGACATCCTGGTATTATTACGAATTGGATCGAAAGTATTACTGAGGGTACCCCGCTATTAGCTCCTGGTGAGGAAGGTATAAAAGGATTAACGCTGTCTAATGCGATGTACTTATCCACATGGATGGATGATTGGGTTACATTACCGATCGATGAGGAATTATTTCTAGAGAAACTTCAGGAAAAGATTAATTCATCCACTGTGGATAAAAATAAAGAATCTGTTACGAACAAGCCGCCTGTGGATATCTCTAATACGTTTGGGAGTTAGGTCCTTTAGATAGCGTACCATTGAACAGTACCTAGTTAAAATAGGTGTAGTATAAAGATAAGTACTTCCAAAAGATCGTATGAACGATATTTGCGAAAAGAGTAAAAGGGGAGAAGAAAATATGGCATCTCAGGATGGAATGTTCTATGCACCGAAGAGTCAGAAGCCAAAGGCAGTATGTGGACCTGGTGAGTTTATTATAAGTGCTGTTGCTTTGGATCATGGACATATTTACGGGATGTGTCATGGACTTATTGAAGCTGGCGCAACTCTGAAATGGGTCTATGACCCCGATGAGAGTAAGGTGAAGGCATTTTGTAATGTATTTCCGGATGTGAAAGTCGCCGTATCCGAATCACAAGTACTAGAAGATGAAGAAGTAAGGTTAGTTGCTAGTGCAGCGATTCCTTCTGAACGTGGAGCGTTGGGCGTTCGTGTCATGGGGCATGGCAAAGATTACTTTACAGATAAGGCCCCATTTACGACGTTAGCACAGTTAGAGGCAGCTAAGGCTCAGGTTGGGAAGACTGGATGTAAGTATATGGTCTATTATAGCGAACGATTGCATGTTGAAAGCGCTGTGTATGCTAGTCAGTTGATTAAGGATGGAGCCATTGGTAGAGTCATTCAAGTGATGGGCACCGGGCCACATCGTTTAAATGCAAAGTCTCGTCCGGACTGGTTCTTCAATCATGATCAATATGGTGGCATTCTATGTGATATTGGTAGCCATCAGATTGAGCAGTTTCTATCTTTTGCTTCATGTAAGAATGCGAAGGTGTCTCACAGCCGAATTGGAAATTATAATCATCCAGAGTATCCAGAACTGGAGGATTTCGGTGATGCGATGCTTGTTGGCGATAATGGTGCCGCGAATTATTTCCGCGTTGATTGGTTCACACCTGATGGTCTTGGAACGTGGGGGGATGGACGTACGACCATTCTCGGAACGGATGGATACATTGAATTGAGAAAGTATACAGACATAGCTCGGGATTCACAAGGGGATCAGGTATATCTGGTTAATCATGAAGGCGAGTATCGATTTGGTGTTCACGGTCAGGTTGGTTTCCCATTCTTCGGGGAGTTAATCAAGGACTGTATAGCACGGACAGAGTATGCCATGACGCAAGCTCATGCCTTTAAGGCAGCGGAACTATGTTTAATTGCCCAAAGAGATGCTGTGACATTGGTATAAGAGGAAGTTCATAAACCCATCTTTTAATCACGGAATATATTAGGAATCTGACTCGACATTGAAAATTGAGCATCCAATTGATTATTAATAAGGAAGACCTAACGAACGCTGTAAGTAGATAAATCTGCTTACAGCGTTTTTAAGTGAATATAAGTGGTTCAACCTTGGAATCAAATCAAGAGATTAGAGGGCAACCCTGATCGTAAGGACAATCCGTCATCGCAGCGATATCTTCTTGAAATGACTCCATGATAGAATAGAGTTAATTTGAAGAGATAGGAGGTGGTTGTTCATGTCATATTCCTCTCAAATGGGGCATCCCTTTAGTTTTAGTCATCGTTCTGAGAAACCTCTTGAAGATTCAGATGATAGAGAAGGATTTCATTCACATACATGCTATGAAGTGTATTATTTCCATGAGGGGCAGTGTACGTACCTTATTGGGGATCGAGTCTACGTACTTGATCCAGGTGATTTAATATTAATGCATGGAATGACATTACATAAGCCTAACCCTGCCCCAGACATACCTTACATCCGAACGATCATTCACTTCGAACCATCTATGTTAGGTAAATATTTACAGGATGCTATGGCAACTCAATTGATTCTGCCCTTTGAGGAACTCCGTAACTGTCGAATCTCATTATCTGAATCAGAAAGGCAAGAATTTGAGTCGTTACTCTCTCAGATGGATTCCCTGAATCGTATGCAGGCTGGATACGGTATGGAAAGATTTATTTTACGACTATGCGATCTATTATATATGGTTGCTAATTTATGCCGAACTAAAGTGATGGAAGGTAAATTACGTTCCGATAAAGAGAAACATGTACAGCATATTCTAACTTATATCGAAGAGCATTATATGCATGAGATGGAAATGGGTGAAATCTCCCAAGGGTTACATTTGAATAAGCATTATTTGGCAACTCTATTTAAAGATATGACAGGTACTACAATCTTTAAATACTTGTCAGATCGGCGAATTAATCAAGCTAGATTATTGTTCTGGCTAAACCCAGAACGTTCGGTTACGGAGGTAAGTAAACAATCCGGGTTTAAGCACTTACCCCATTTTAGTCGTATATTTAAGCAGACTGTTGGTTGCACACCAGAAATGTATCGGGGGAAAATGAAGGAAAGACAGCTCGGTTATGAAGGGAATGTAACTAGCTAGGCTGGAAGTCTTATGAGATAAAGGTTGGAAAAAATGTAACAGTTCTGTAACCGTTGGTTATAGTCTTCCAAGTATAATAATAAAGTATAATTAAGAACTATTATAATTTGTATCCATTGGGGATAGCATCTACAGAGCGGAATACGATACTTTCGCGTGGATCGCGAATTGAAGTAAGGAGGACATTCATGCGTCTAAAAGCATGGCTGCACGCTCTCGTTCTGTTGTGTATAATAACAGTTTTTCTTTCAGGATGTGGGAGTACCAAGCCTTCTTGGACATCCTTTGAAGCTGCAGCAAATGAGAAGAGCTTTCCTGTACCTAAGGAAGCCAATCAGAGAGATCGTTCTACAATCAATTTAGAAATGAATGTGGCGAATTACTCTTTGCCAGGACTTAAGGAAGATGATCTGTTCCCAACAGCCTATTTAGAGGCGATTAGTGAGTGGGGATGGGTAGAGGAAGAGGAAGATCAGGAAGATGTAGTTCGTGTGTTTAAAAAGGATAATAAAGTAGTACAGGTTACTATACTTGATGATTATTTGGTGATTATGATGCCTAAAGTCAGTGATAAATCAACGGTGAGAAGTTTGGAAGTTAAATAGAAGAAGAGGACTCTTGATTTCATTCTTATCATTAAGAAAAGCACCCTATAGAATAGACGTTTTAAAAAGTCTATTCTATAGGGTGCTTTTTATTTCCGTTGAAGCGGGTGCCGCCTTTAAAAGGGAAGGGCAACCGCTTCTATTTGTTGAAATATGTACCCTAAGCAGGTGGACTCACTGTTTATAGTAGGAAATATCTTGAGGGTTAAATTTGATCATCCCATCTTTTCGCTGCCCAGATAGACTTATAATGGTATAAAGCCGAGGTAACAGAAACCATAGATGCCAGAATAGCATACCTATAGTAAACGAGAGGGGCGACCAAAAGGCGAGAATAGCAAATAGACATAAACCGATCCACATCGTGATTGAATTTATTTTACGAAATAGAGAGTAGCCAATGAATTGATTAGGCATGTATCCTAACCATGGGGATTTTCTGGAGAACGCCCATCGCTTGTGGTAACGGGACCCTACGATTAACAATGCCGAGCGTGAAATGACATATTGAATCCAAAGCACAATAGGAGCAGCTAATAAAAAATAAAAGATGCTAGTCCAAGAGACCAATATCATCACTAAGATGGCTACAATATAGGGAATGATCCAATAGATAATGTTCATTTTTTTTGAAAGTAAAATTTTTTTGATAAGTTTATATTGATAAAAAGTAGCGCTTGAGCCGAGTTCCTCTACCATATAGTACACTAACCCCCTTGAGATCATCTATAAGTAATATATCGGCTTTAATAGACTATTTGTAAAGATAAATTAAGGGATAGGCACCACCGCGGCTATATTGGAATACATATATAGGGGTACAGGTGATAACGTAGGTGCGAGTTCAAAAAGATGGCTTTTTGAATAACCTCTATAAAGTTCTATGAAACGGTTTAAAATAATAGAAACTAGTTCATACTGATAGGAAAAGGGACAAGGTGGGATGGATGATGGAGAATCATACCGAACACGTCTGTATTATTTGCGGGCAAGGCAAAGAGGAGGGGATATGTATCGTATCTCAATTCATTTGTGAATCTTGCGAATCGGAAATGGTGCATACGAATGCGGGGGAAGAAAAGTATCAATATTTTATTCATCAAATGAGAAGAATTAGCATGCAGGCCAACATTAGTTGATGTTCGAAAAACCAAGAGTGGCCTATGGCTACTCTTTTTTTGACCTACATTGGGAAGTTTATGAGATAATAGATGAGTACTAAGGATATGACGCTAGGAAGAGTAGGAATTTGCGCCACGTTTGAATTAAGATAAAATAGAGATAGAATACACATCACATGGGAAGGAATCGGATGATTCATGCCTATACAACGCGAGTTAAAACAGGTTCGGAATGGAATTCCAAATGCGGATGGTTTGAATAAGGCAAAGGCACCGATCTATGAGGCGTTGCTTGATTATAGAAAGAAGAAGGAAAGCTCCTTTCATGTTCCTGGTCATAAGAATGGCCAAGCCTACGCTTCCATCGGGGGAGCGGGAATGTTGTCAGAGGTGATGGAGATCGATGTAACAGAGATTACAGGAACCGATGATCTTCATCATCCTGAGGGTGTCATTCAAGAGGCCCAACAACTTGCGGCAGATTGTTTCGGTGCGGAGGAGAGTTATTTTCTTGTAGGGGGGAGCACGGTCGGAAATGTGGCTTTGATTCTCACCGTATGTACGACGCCTGGTGATATTCTACTAGTGCAACGGAATGTACATAAATCGGTGTTACATGGTCTAATGCTAGCCGGCGCGAATGCGGTATTCTTACAACCACAGATAGATCCAATCAGTGGGCTTGCGACAGCCCCCACGGTGGCAATTGTTGCCGCTACGCTAGCGGCTTATCCTCATGCCAAAGGCGTGTTACTTACGATGCCCAACTACTATGGTATGGGCATAGATATTACGCCAATAGCAGAGACTTGCCATCAATACGGTGTGCCGCTATTGGTGGATGAGGCCCATGGTGCGCATTATGGGCAGCATCCAAATCTGCCAGCAAGCGCTCTATCCTGCGGTGCAGATGGTGTAGTACAATCGACGCACAAGATGCTATCTGCTCTCACGATGGGCTCTATGCTACATGTGCAGGGCCCAAGGCTTGACCGTGCGTTGCTACGCCAGCGGCTAGCAATGGTCCAGAGCTCTAGCCCATCATACCCCGTGATGGCTTCGCTCGACCTGGCACGCCGCCAGCTCCACTTGGGCGGCGCGGCCACATTCACGGCGGGGCTCGCCGCCGTGAGTGCCTTCAAGCGCGGACTCGCGGAGCTCCCGCGCTTTACGCTGCTGCAACCGCTGCAGCAGCCGAAGTGTCCCGCCGACGCTGCCGCGGCGGGACATGATGCGCCGCCAGCTACGCTTATGGCGGGCGCATACGCCACTCAAGACCCCTTCAAAGCAGTCATTTATGACAGCACAGGGGCCTTGGGTGGGTACGAACTGCAGCGCCAGCTAGAAGCGCGCGGCTGCATTCCCGAGATGAGCGACGAACAGTACGTCGTCTTACTCTTCAGCTTGGGGTCCACTTTGGAGGACGCTAAGCACCTTTTAGGTGCCCTTCAGCATATATCTATATCAGGGGTAGATGCCTATGATAATCAACATAATGTGCATGTCATGAAGGATGGTGTCGAATTTTTCACGTGGAACATTATACAGGAATCTGTTTCGACAGTAGTCCCCTTTAGTCTGCAGCCTGTGTCTGCTGATGCTGTCGAGAGTATCCCTCTAGATCAGTGTGCAGGTAGAGTAGCGGCTGAGATGATTATTCCCTATCCACCAGGAATACCTATGTTATATTCGGGCGAGGTCATCACCGCACAATCGTATGAACGACTACTTGCTCTAGAAGCGGCGGGAGCCAAGTGTCATGCGGCGACAGATCCTGACTTGCACCACATTATGGTCTTCAAGAATGATAGAAAGCAGGAATATTCATGAATATTAGAGGTAAGTTTATAACCTTTGAGGGTGGAGAGGGATCTGGTAAAACAACCGTTCTTGGAAAGATAAGCTCCTACCTAGAAAGCCAGTCCATTCCCTACATCCTGACGCGGGAACCAGGCGGTATTGAAATATCCGAGAGGATTAGAGATGTTATTCTGGATACGCAACATACAGCGATGGATGCTCGGACAGAGGCATTATTATACGCTGCTGCTCGCCGCCAACATTTAGTGGAAAAGGTGAAACCAGCTCTAGAAGCAGGAAAAGTCGTTCTTTGCGACCGTTTCGTAGATAGCAGTCTTGCTTATCAAGGATACGCCAGAGGTTTAGGTATGGATGAAGTATGGAGTATTAATCAATTCGCGATTGATTCTCTCATGCCGGATATAACCTTTTACTTAGACGTTGATCCCGAGGTAGGTTTAGCACGTATAGCGGCAAGCAAGGAGCGGGAAGTGAACCGATTGGATCTAGAGAAGATGGAGTTTCATTATAAGGTACGAGAGGGCTATCACATTATTGCTAAGCAGAATCCCCACCGTATCATAACTATTGATGCGAAGCAGACACCAACGCAGGTTGTAAATGAACTGATTTATGAAATGGAAAAGGGTATTTTAAAGGAATTTACGGGTTCTTTGTCAAATAATATAGATTAAGAGATGAAAGAATAGGTTACTCCGCAAATCTTCAGTTTATGAGAAGAACTCTATTTATAATGAGGAGGAAATCAAGATGAAATTAATCATTGCGATCGTACAGGATAAAGACAGCAATAGACTGTCAGGAGAACTAGTTAAGGCTAACTTTCGTGCAACAAAACTAGCGAGCACAGGTGGATTCTTACGTGCAGGAAATACGACATTTATGATTGGAGTCGATGACGGACAAATCGATGCTGTCATGAGTGTCATTAATAAGAGCTGTAAGGTTCGTGAACAACTTGTCACTCCAGTGACTCCAATGAGTGGAACGACAGATTCGTATTTACCTCTTCCAGTAGAAGTTCAAGTGGGCGGGGCGACCGTGTTTGTGATGCCAGTAGACCGTTTTGAACATTTCTAAATAGAGGAAGTTGTGTATTTCACACAGAATACGTACCGTCAAGGGTAACGGGATCTATCATGAAGGCAGGCGATTCCATTGAAAGTAAATCCAGGTTTTAGGCCCTTTAAAAGCGAGGTGCCTATCACAGATGGGAACACAAAGATTGTTCAACAGAAGTCTTTCTCTGATGTTATTCAACAACAGGGCCAACATGCGTCACAGGAGGAACTTAGTCGACGGTTTAGAGAAATTCAGATGCAAGGAGATCGTCTAGCAAGATCGATGACGATTCGCGAGCTGAAGATATATCGATTGATGGTTAAGCGATTTTTAGAAGATACGGTTCGTCGCGGTGTCACCATGAAGGAAACAAGAGGTTGGGATCGACGTGGACGCGGGAAACGTTACAAATTAATAGATGAGTTGGATTCAGCTTTATTAGCGATGGCTGATGAATTGTTAGAGAGTGAAGAGGGTAAAATAGCTCTTCTGCAACAAATGGGAGAAATTCGTGGAATGCTGATCAATTTAAGTCTATGACTAAGGATAAGAGTATAGTGTGAAGACTATACTTCAGGAAAAGAGGATTTATGATTTATGTCTTTTAATGATATTGTAGGACAAGATGCGGCGCTACAAATGCTTCAGAATGGACTGCGTCGAGATGCTGTGAGTCATGCGTACCTGTTTACTGGACCAGCGGGATGTGGTCAGATGACAACGGCACGTGCCTTTGCCCAGACGATATTCTGTACGGAAAGTAAAGATAACGCCTGTGGAATTTGTCTGGAATGTCGTAAAGTTGAACATGGTAATCATCCAGATTTACACCTCATCATTCCTGATGGCGCATCTATCAAAATTGACCAGATCCGTGGATTACAGCGGGTCTTTTCCTATCGTTCGGAATCGAGAAATCCGAAAGTATATATTATTGACCAGGCCGATACGATGACCAATCAGGCGGCCAACAGCTTACTTAAGTTTCTAGAAGAACCACCTATTCCTGCTGTAGCCATTCTGATATCAGAGAATGTACAAGCATTGCTTCCAACCATTCAATCGAGGTCTCAGCGGGTTCCCTTTAGACCTGTAAGCCCGACAATGATGCTTGAGGTGCTTGTTCATGAAGGATATCCTTCATCATTAGTTCGTTGTGCAGTCCATTTATCTTCTGGCTTGGAAGGATGTAGGGAGCTCTTAGAGCAGAATTGGTTTGCAGAAATTAGAAACGTAGTGTTACAATTAGGAAAGGAGTCAATGAGTAGAGGAAGTACGTCTCTTATTACGGCGGGAACGAAACTCTTCAAATCAGGACTCTCAGAACATCTAGATATTCTTTTCAACTTGTTTCATTTGTGGTTCAAAGATATGCTGCATGTGCAATATGATAGGCATGAAAGTATCGTATTTATAGATCAGATAGAATTTTTGTCAACACATGCATCTTCACGAAGTCATGCGCAATGGGTCTCTTATATGGATCTGGCAGCGGAAGGGAAGAAGAAGCTGCGCTATAATGTGAATGGACAACTCTGTCTGGAACAATTCTTGATTGGTCTAGGTTGATGATCGTGGACCTCAGGATTATTATCTAGTAAGGGTAGGGGGGTTAGTCTTTGTACAGCGTAGTGGGTGTCCGGTTTAAAAAGGCCGGCAAAATCTATTATTTCGATCCATTGGACTTTCCTATTACAAAGGACCATCACGTGATCGTTGAGACAGCGCGAGGGATTGAGTACGGAAAGGTTGTTATTGGAAAGAAAGAGGTGGGCGAATCTGATGTGGTACTGCCACTGAAGAAAGTCATTCGTATCGCCAGTGATTCTGATGCAAGTATTGTTGAAGAGAATCAACAGGCAGCAAAGGATGCGTTTGCAACCTGTTTAAATAAAGTTCGGGAACATGAACTCAAGATGAAGCTTGTGGATGTAGAATTTACTTTTGATAGAAACAAAATTATATTTTATTTCACTGCTGAAGGAAGAGTGGATTTCCGGGAACTTGTTAAGGACTTGGCAAGTATCTTCAGAACTAGAATTGAGCTAAGACAAATTGGTGTTCGAGATGAAGCCAAAATGTTAGGGGGAATTGGTCCATGTGGACGAATTCTATGCTGTTCATCTTGGCTCGGTGATTTCGAACCCGTATCTATTAAGATGGCGAAGGATCAGCGATTATCGTTGAACCCAAGCAAAATTTCAGGGTTGTGTGGAAGACTCATGTGTTGCCTTAAGTTTGAGCATGATAACTATGAAAGCGTAAGAGAAGAATTACCTTCCATAGGTAAGATAGTTGTTACCTCATTAGGAGATGGTAAAGTAGTGGGGATTAATGCTGGCAGCCGAAGTGTTCACGTACAATTGTTCGAGATTGGCAAAGTTAAGGAACTTCCAATAGATGACGTTGTCATCAAGTAGACCATAATAGGTTACTGTTCGGGGTGGAAATATGGAGAAAAAGAATGTATTTCAGCGCATACAGGATATGGAAGGACAAGTGGATCATCTGCACAATGACTTAGGTGATTTGAAATCACTTGTTAAAGAGCTATTAGAAGAGAATAATCGACTAGCTTTAGAGAATGAGCGGCTTCGTATTATACTGAAACGAGAAGCTCAACTGAAGGAAGAAGGAGACATGTCTCCTATACCGCATCAGCATGTCGTACCAGAAGATGTGGTGGGAGAGGGATATGATAACCTTGCAAGATTATATCATGAAGGCTTCCATATTTGTAATGTCTATTATGGGCATTTGCGAACGGAAGGTGACTGTCTGTTCTGTCTTTCCTTTTTGAACAAATAACAATGTTGCGCCGTAGGGAATTTGCCTACGGTTTTTTTTGAAATATAGGAAAGTATAAGTTTTTATTGCTTTTATTTCCTATATTTTTGGACAAACGGCCCTTCCTCGCATAAGCGAAGAACGGCGAAGCCGTTTATTTTCAAATAACGATGTAAGGACTGGGTGTATGAGTATAAATAATGTTATCCTGCAAGAATCAGAAAGAGTTGATGATTTATTAACGCATAATTTACAGATTATTCAGAGCGATGAAGTATTCAGTTTCTCTATGGATGCCGTTTTATTAGCTCGATTTGCAAGTGTTCCTCCCAGAGGGCGAATATTAGACTTATGTACAGGAAATGGCGTTATTCCTATACTGTTAACGACTCGAAGCAAGGCTTCAATAGAAGGTATTGAAATACAACCCAGACTTGCCGATATGGCGCGTCGTAGCGTCCAACTGAACGGACTAGAAGACTCCATTGTGATTCGCGAAGGTGATTTACGTGATCTTTATAAAGAGACTGGACATGGTATCTATGATGCGATTACCGTCAATCCGCCTTATATGCCATTGAATGGTAGTGATATTAAGGTTAATTCACATCAAGCCATAGCACGTCACGAGATCCATTGTACATTAGAGGATGTATTGCAGGCATGTTCAAGGCTAGTACGTCCAGGTGGAAAGATTAGCATGGTTCATAAACCTCAACGCTTAGGTGACCTAATGAGCCTTATGCGGCAGTATCGTCTTGAACCGAAGCGAATTCGATTCGTTCATCCCCGTGTTAATGTAGAGGCTAACATGGTATTAATTGAAGCATTACGAGATGGAAAGCCAGAGGTGCGAATTCTACCTCCACTTATCGTGTATAACGAGCAGAATGAATATTGTCCTGAACTATTGGAAATTTACTATGGATCAAAAGAAGGTGAAGTATGAGTATAACGAAACAAAGTAGCTTTCAAGGAGAAACGTCACGTAGTAGCGGAGTGTTGTATCTTGTAGGAACACCCATTGGGAATTTAGAGGACATGACTTTTCGTGCAGTAAGAGTATTAAAGGAATGTGATATTATTGCAGCAGAAGATACACGTCAGACACGTAAATTATTGACTCACTTTGAAATCTTACCTCAGCTTTTATTTAGTTATCACGAACATAATAAGGCCGCAAGTGGGCCAGAATTAATTCGGTATATAATAGAAGGAAAAAATTTAGCATTGGTCAGTGATGCTGGTCTACCAGCCATTTCTGATCCTGGTTCAGAGCTTGTACAGTTAGCTATTGCTGAGGGAATTCCAGTAGTCCCCATTCCAGGTGCGAATGCTGCTTTATCAGCATTAATTGTGTCAGGTCTTCCAACAGAGCGGTTTACCTTTGCTGGGTTTCTACCTCGAGAGCGTAAGGATGTTCAGGTAGTACTATCTTCTGTGCAGTACGCACAAGGAACGTTATTATTCTACGAGTCACCACATCGGGTTATCAAGACGTTAGGATTCCTGCTAGAATTTCTAGGTGATCGCCGGATTGTGCTTGCACGTGAATTGACGAAAAGATATGAAGAAATGGTACGCGGCAGTATAGAGGAATGTCTAACATGGCTGGGTGAACACCCACCAATTGGAGAATATGTGTTAGTTGTGGAAGGGGCAAGTCAGGAAGAAGAGCAGAAGCGGAAGGATGCTTGGTGGCAGGAGTTGTCTTTGGAAGAGCATGTGACACGCTATGAGCGGGATGGAGAATCCCGGAAAGATGCGATGAAGAGAACTGCTACAGATCGCGGCGTATCGAAACGAGATATTTATAATGCCTTGTTATAATACGAGCTCAAAAAGTAAGCTCTTCAGCACCGAGAAGATTCGATGTCGAATAAGCCTCCTGCTATAACTTCGTGATCAAAAGATGACTTTTTGAACTACCTCTTGTAGAATAACTTGTTCAAGAATATAAGGAAGAACTGTCAGGTCATGAGCGACAGTCCTTCCTTATATAAAAAAGATGCCTCCCACAAGCTTTGAGACAAAGCTTAGGAAGACATTAAGGAGATATAATAAAGGTTTGAATTAACAATTTAATTATTCCTAGTATAACCTATTTTTCTTAGTTTGTCACAGGTGTTGGGATATCTGAGACACATTCATTACAAACTATTTTCCCTTTAAAGTAAATAACGTTGTCGGCGTTGCCACAGAAGATGCATGCCGGCTCATATTTCTTCAGAATAATTCGTTCACCATCAACGTAGATCTCTAGAGCGTCCTTCTCACCAATGCCTAATGTACGGCGTAATTCAATTGGAATGACAACCCGTCCCAGTTCATCGACTTTTCTTACAATTCCAGTAGATTTCATCATATTAAGTCTTGCCCCTCTCGAACGTGTGTTTAACAATGTCATGATTCGACATAGTTCCTACTTTTATGATATTAATAGTACCAAGCATTACCAGTTTAGTCAACATAAGATTAGAACTAAATTTCACAAATGATTAGAGAAATGTTGTCGTGTATGATGTTACATAACTTAATTATAAAAAATGAGTCTTAAATTAAATGGGTAGTTGACGCTAAAACATACGACTTTATTCGACATTAAACGACATTATTTAAGTATAAGTAGTATACCAAAGGAGTGGAAAACGATATGATGCAACCTTTAAATGAAGAAAAGGTATTTAAAGATCCAGTTCACAATTATATACATGTGCAGGATACAACCATTTGGAGATTGATCAATACAGCCGAGTTTCAGCGTTTACGTCGTATACGTCAATTAGGAACATCTTATCTAACGTTTCATGGAGCTGAACATAGCCGCTTCTCACATTCGCTAGGCGTATATGAAATTACAAGACAAATTATTTCATTATTTGAAAGAAATAATTATTCTGATTGGCCGAAGGAAGAGAAATTAGTCACACTTTGTGCTGCGCTACTTCATGATGTTGGGCATGGACCATTCTCCCATTCTATAGAAGAGGCATTTCATATGAATCACGAAGAATGGACAGTTCGGATTATTATGGGAGATACGCATATACATGATATCTTAAGTCAGGTTGAGCATGGATTTGCAGAAAAGGTTGCCTCTGTTATTGCAAAAACCTATCATAAACCTATCGTTGTCAATCTCGTATCCAGTGCACTTGATGCGGATCGCATGGATTATTTGTTACGTGACGCATACTATACTGGGGTAAATTACGGTACAATCGATGTCGATCGAATTATACGAATGTTAAGACCTCATCATGGGCGAATCGTTGTGAAAGAATCAGGAATGCATGCTGTTGAAGATTATCTTATGGCTAGATATCAAATGTATTGGCAAGTGTATTTCCATCCTGTGACACGTAGCTCAGAAATCATTCTGAGACTTATTTTTCTACGTGCTAAGGAGCTATACATTAGTGGATATTATTTTGAATTTATGATGAAGCCATTGGTTAGTTTATTTAAGGATGAAGTGAGTGTTGAGGAGTATTTAAAATTAGATGAGGCTCTTATCCAGACTGCATTTATGCAGTGGACCTCGGAAAAGGATCCCATACTTAGCGAGCTCTGTAGCCGCTTCATGCATCGCAGACTGTATAAATATGTAGAGTTGGAACCACTTGATAGAGATATGATTCATGAGATTCGCCAGCAGTTCTATCAAAGTGGACTGAATCCCCAATATGATCTAATTATTGATTCTCCAAGCGATCTTCCTTATGATGTATTTCACTCGGGTGATGAAGCTAGTCAGAAGCAAATTATATTACTAGATCGACAAGAAAAGCTAATGGAAATATCTGAAGTGTCGGATATTGTACGTTCCATAAGTGGTCTCCAACGCGGTAAGTTCCGCTTATATTACCCTGAACAGAAGATAGAGGCTGCATTATCGTCGTTTTCCCCTTCGGTTGCTCGTATTTTCAAAGATTATTGATGTTTTAAGTCAAAATCAGTACGTGTAGAAATAATTAAAAATGCAGAATATAGCGAAGTGGGACGGAATGGTCCTGTAGAAGCGTAAGCGTTCGCCTGCAAATGATACTTCGCGCCTAGCGAAGCCGCTTCCACTTGGAAATTGCAATTATAAAAGGAGATTATATATATGATGTTGTTCGACACACATACTCATCTAGACGCACCACAATTCGACGAAGATCGTGAAGAGGTTATTGCGCGCGCAGTTGAAGATGGTGTAGGGAAAATGGTTAATATTGGTTTTAATCGAGATACGATCCCTACAACGATGGAATTGGCTGAGAAATATGACTTTATTTATGCGGCAGTAGGTTGGCATCCAGTAGATGCGATCACGATGGAAGAGGGGGATTTGGAATGGATTGCATCCCTTTGTAAACATGAGAAAGTGGTAGCCATCGGTGAGATCGGATTGGACTATCATTGGGATACATCGCCTAAGGATATACAACAGCGGGTACTTCGCCAGCAAATTGGACTAGCCCGTGAATTAAAGATGCCGATTGTCATTCATAATCGCGATGCACATGAAGATATTGTTAGAATTCTACGCGAGGAAAAGGCAAGTGAAGTTGGGGGCATCATGCACTCCTACTCTGGTAGTTGGGAAACAGCTAAAGTATGCCTTGATATGGGATTTCATTTGTCATTTGGTGGTCCGATTACGTTCAAAAATGCCAAACAACCAAAAGAGGTGTTGGCGAAGGTACCAATGGATCGATTATTGATTGAAACAGACTCCCCTTATCTGACTCCGCATCCATTTAGAGGGAAGAGGAATGAGTCCGCACATGTGAGACTAGTAGCTGAGGCCGCTGCCCAGATTAAAGGTGTTGAAATCGAGGAAATTGCCCAAATAACCACTAAAAATGCCCTGTATTTATTTGGTATTTCGTGAAAGAGTGAGCAAACTAGCTGAAAGAGTGAGATCGGACGACTTAATCATGCCTTATTATCGTGTAAAGAGCGAATATTACAAAAATTTAACCATTTATTCAGAAATTTGTGGTTGATTGATGCTTTACAACATGCATCGAAACGCGATATCATCTTTTCAGTGATGTAAGCTGATCGTAATTGGACAGCTTATTATTTTCTTGAACCAGTCTCGCTAAATCTCCAGATGATCGGAGAACGGGGGAACCAATATGACCAATCCAGATTGTACTTGGTAAAGGTCATATATGACTTCTTTTATTGGGTCTTTGGGGTGAATTCAAGGGCAATCGCCATGAGCGGTTGACCTAAGATCGGGCATCTCTCTTTTGCCCAAACCCGACAGCTAACCCCGTAGGCGCTATGAAGAGAGGCAAACTCGTGCATGGATTTCCGTTATTTAGAAAATATCGGGCCGCCGCGAAGGAGTTCCTCTAACTCTTTCTTTAGGCTTCTTTTTTTTGAATAAAGACAATTTTGTCATCATACTCTTATTTATTAGGGGGTGACAATCATGACGAGCAGACCGGTACATGATGCAGGATAGATATTATTTTAGTATCCTGTACAAATTTTATTATAGTCGCGTCAATTACACATATGGTTTATTTTTCAGACGGCGAGGCTATGAAGGAGGATCGGAAAGTGGGCATTTTTAAAGAACAAACCCATGATTCATCATCATCCAGCATGACTTACGCAACACGTTGGAAGCATGAAAGTTTAAGTAAGATCTCAGTTGCGGCTATTGCTTTAATAGCGATTAGCCTGACCGTTCTATTGTTTGCCAGCATTCAAGAACGTAAACAAGTGTATTTAGTGATTGATGGACATGTAAGTGCTATAGAAACCCATCATGCTATGTTACAAGAAATGCTGAATGAACAAGCCATTATTCTCAGACCGGAAGATCAGGTGTCCGTATCGTTGAACAGCCCGCTTAAAGACGGCGATAAAGTTCATATTCAACGTGCTGTCGAGATTAATGTAACTGCTGATGGTCAGTCGGCTACTCGGTTCACTACACAAGGGACTGTAAAGGATGCTGTTAAGCAACTAGGCATTACTCTAGATGCACACGACAAAGTATTTCCTGATTTGAATACAAAGATCACAGATAAGTTGGACATCAAGGTTGTCCGGATAAACAAACAGATTGTTGAGCGTGTAGAAGAGATCCCTTTTCGAGTCATCAAGACTTCCGATCCAACGATTGTGAAAGGAAACGTCAAGGTGGTACAGAACGGACAGTCTGGGGCAATAGTCCAACAGATCGAGAAAATATATCAAGATGGGCAATTCGTAACGATGAGCCTGGTTGGCAAAGAAGTGAAGAGCCAAGTGCAGGATAAAATTGTTGCTGTAGGTACGAAGGTAGAGCCGCCGAAGCAAATCATTTTAGCATCTACGACAGCTACTAGTAACAAAGCAAAGGCTACGAATGTGAATAAAGAGAATAATCGAGCTAGCAAGGCTGGCGTTGATTTTAGTTATAAAAAGGTGCTTAAGAATGTAACTATGACTGCGTACTCTTCAGAAGAGCCAGGTATAGGAACTCGAACCGCATCAGGCACACGTGTAACGGAAGGTCGTACGATTGCGGTGGATACCAGTGTCATCCCTATGGGATGGTGGGTATATATCGAAGGTATTGGCTTCCGCCGTGCAGAAGATACAGGTGGTGCAATCAAAGGCAACAAGATCGATGTGTATTATGATTCAGTGAAGAATGCTCGTAATTTCGGTCGTAAGAAGGGTGGAACAATATATGTGATCGGGCCCGTTAAGCCTGAACTAAACTAAACTGTTTTACAACAGCTTTCTATTCCTATACTATTAAGGTCATAATGGAAGCCATACTAAAGAAGAGGATGAATCCTCTTCTTTTTGCTGTTGTGATACAGGCTCTGAAGGGAAGAATCGTTATGATCAAAGAAATCATTGTCGTGGAAGGTCGCGATGATACGACAGCAATTAAGAGGGCCGTAGAGGCGGATACGATCGAGACGGGTGGTTCTGCTATTAATGCACGTACGATCCAACGGATCGCATTAGCACAAGAGCGTAGAGGGGTTATTATATTCACTGACCCTGATCATGCAGGCGAAAGGATTCGTAAGATCATTTCTAACAAGGTGCCGGGATGTAAGCATGCGTTCATTCCCGAAGTAGATGCAACACGTAAAGGTGATATCGGGGTGGAGAATGCATCACCTGAAGCGATCCGCCACGCATTAGCTCGAGTACATACCTCTTATGAGGGTTCGCAGAGTATGATTGACATGGAGGATCTTATACAAGCAGGGCTAATGGTTCATCCTGATGCATCTGCCCGCAGAATGGAAATGGGTAATATACTAGGAATTGGGTATTGTAATGGGAAGCAGTTTCTGAAGCGTCTCGCTATATTTCAAATTACGCGTGATGAATTCGTTAGTGCCCTCGCCCAAATTGAAGAGGGAGGTCAAGGATCAAATGAATGACATCGATAGCATTGCAACACCCAAGCGAACGAAGGATATTATAAGACGGCATGGTTTCTCTTTTAAAAAGAGTCTAGGTCAGAACTTTCTAATTGATCAGAATATACTGGATAAAATTGTTGATGCAGCAGAGTTGGATGAAACGAAAGGGGCACTGGAGATTGGCCCAGGGATTGGGGCGCTCACAGAAAGGCTCGCACAGAATGCAGGTACAGTAACTGCGGTGGAAATTGATAAACGTCTTATTCCGATATTGAAAGAAGTGTTGGAGCCCTATCCGCATGTTCATGTTGAACAAGCAGATGTGCTTGATGTTGATTTAAAGGCATTATTTGAGTCGAATTTCAAAGATGTATCGAAGGTTAGTGTGGTCGCTAATCTGCCTTACTATGTGACAACGCCTATTCTGATGAAGTTACTGGAAGAGAAGCTTCCGTTAGAGCATATTGTGGTCATGATCCAGAAGGAAGTAGCAGCGCGCATGGCCGCATCCCCAGGAAGTAAGGACTACGGTAGTCTTAGTATTGCTGTTCAATACTATAGTGTGCCTGAGCTGGTCTGTATTGTACCAAATACCGTATTTATACCCCAGCCGAATGTAGATTCTGCCGTTATCCGACTCACGGTCCGAGAACAACCGCCAGTGGATGCACATGATGAAGCGCATTTCTTTGATCTTGTACGCTCCTCATTCACTCAACGGCGTAAGACGATCTCTAACAACCTCAAGAGTCGCTTTACGCTTCCTGAAGGACGTGAGCGGATCGATGCATTGTTAGTGCAAGCAGGTATTGAACCATCACGGCGTGGAGAGACACTTAGTCTGCAGGAATTTGCTACTCTTAGCAATATGCTTCTAGAAGCCGGCATTATGTGAGATATGGACTTTCAAAAGGAAGTTCGAGAGGGTTAATTATGCAAAAAAGATGAACCAATAGAGATCATCGCCCATATCATGGGGGTAGGGGTGATGTTCTGATGAATTTAGGCGACTTGGTTGTCCGCCGATCGTATGGTGGCGATATTGCGTTTCGTATCGAAGAATTACAACAAGACCACGCCATCCTGAAAGGTACGGAATTTAGACTATTGGCGGATTCCCCACTTAAGGATTTGGTGAAAGCAACATCAGTATTTGTAAGTGAAAAGGTCCAGGAAGCCGAGGAGAGAGCCAATGAGTCCTTATCTTCTTTTTCGCGTCAGCGAAAGGAGCAGTCATTACGTCATCAAGTTCAAATAAGTGGGGGTAGGGAACAATCGAAGGAAGCTTCCTACTTCGAAGTCCCTGGTAAAGTGCTTCATTTAGATGGAGATCCTAATTATTTGCAAAAGAGTCTTCGTGTCTATGAGCAACTACGTGTACCAGCGGAGGGCTATTATGTCAGGGAGTCAGGCATGGCTGAAGCCTTGTATCGATTGTTGCCACAAGTACAACCTGATATCGTAGTGATTACAGGTCATGATGGTGTGTTAAAGCACGGGTTAAATCGAGATCTCTACAGCTTGAGCAGCTACAAAAACTCACAAAATTTCGTATCCGCTATTCTAGCAGCGAGAAAGTACGATCGTCATTTGGATACTTTAACGATTGTTGCGGGTGCCTGCCAATCCCATTTCGAGGCATTGCTTCAGTCTGGAGCTAACTTTGCTAGTTCACCAGGTCGAATTCTTATTCATGCGCTTGATCCAGTATACGTAGCTGTCAAGGCGTCATTCACATCGATTAGAGAAACCATCAACATGAACGATGTATTAAGTAATACGATTAGCGGTAGTCAGGGTGTAGGTGGAATTGAGTCTCGTGGAAGCTATAGGATGGGCCTACCACGTCTTCATGATCTATCTACACTAAAAGTAACGCCATCTGCGATGTAATTTTATTAACCTTGAATCTGTTTCTTAGATTCGGGTTTCTACTTGTTTGATGCAATTTAGAAGGCGACAATACAGTTCCAAAAAAAAATCGTTGACAACATAAAAATACTATTGATATAATTATTGTTTTGATTTGACAACCTGCCAATTGTTCGTTATAATGGACAAGGAAAGAGGTGGTCGTTAGACATGGCTAAAAATGCACTGTTAGAGATCAAGCACAGTCTCGATGCTCATGTAGGTCAAAAAATTATGTTACGTGCCAATGGTGGACGCCGGAAGACTATTGAGCGAACTGGTGTTTTGGAAGAAACGTACCCTTCTGTATTTATTGTAAAGCTGGATCAAGAACAAGAAACTTTTAAACGTGTTTCATACAGTTATGCGGATATTCTTACTTCTTCAGTAGAAGTAACGATTTGCGAAGATAACATTGAAACTTTGCTTGAGTATATTAAAGTGTAAATAAATGTGTAACACCAACGACAGTCCTCCTAGTGAGGGCTGTTTTGGTTTTAAGGGAATTCAAAATTAAAGAAAGCTATGCTAAATTGTGGTCTGTTTACTCCGTTTAATGGATGGTGAATGAGAAGGGGTTCACTGAGTTATACTATCAGGGTCATTCATCCCCATTGCAGAGAAGGAGGACTATTAATGAGCCGTAGGAAGCGTAGTGTGATGTCAGAGGATCTCAAGAATGAGCTTGCTAAGGATTTAGGTTTCTATGATACCGTCCAGAAAGATGGATGGGGCGGAATTAGGGCGAAAGATGCAGGGAACATGGTTAAGCGAGCAATTGAGCTTGCAGAGAAGGCCGCAGCTAGAAATCCCGATTAATGTTAGAGGCAAGTAAATACGGCGATGCCGTCCTTTTTCAAAAGACTTATGCTTGTTTGTAGTTTAAGAAGGAGATCAGCCCTATGGGGTTGGTCTTTTTTTTCATTACCCTCATTGCATGATACTCTCGCTGTAGCAATGGAGATTTAAGATAGCAAGTGCGAGTAGCTGCAAAAAATGTAGTTGTTTCATGTAGAAAGATGAGGGTCTTTTTCTCGTAATAGCGGCTATACAGTTCGCGTTAACTACTTTGTCTCATCTTGGAAGGTATGATCATCATAAACTTATATGACTTGATTGAGACAGTTTGTTATAATGTGTGAAGTTATTACGAGCGAAAACTTAAGGGTGGGTGAGCGCCATAAAAACCTATGAGAAAGCACCAGCAAAAATTAACTTAATGCTGGATGTATTACATAAGCGTCCTGACGGTTATCATGAGGTAGAAATGGTAATGACGATGGTCGATCTGGCAGATCGTTTAGAGATGGTTGAATTACCTAGGGACACAATCATTATTTCGAGTCAGGTGGGGTATATCCCACTTGATGAGAAGAATCTGGCCTTCCAAGCTGCTCGACTAATCAAAGATCGGTATGATGTTAAGAAGGGCGTTCATATTCATTTGGACAAGAAAATACCAGTGGCGGCAGGACTAGCTGGGGGTAGCAGTGATGCAGCAGCCACGCTTAGGGGCTTGAATCGCCTCTGGGAGCTTCATATTCCAATTCAGGAGCTACAACAGTTGGGAGCGGAACTTGGCTCTGACGTCCCTTTCTGTGTAACTGGTGGGACGGCGCTTGCTACAGGTAGAGGAGAAGTGTTACGCCCTATTCCTAATCCTCCACAATGTTGGGTTATATTAGCCAAACCGCCTATTAACGTATCGACACAGGAAGTATATACTCGGTTGAACAGTAATCAGATATCGAGGCATCCGTCAGCATCTGGTATGATTGCTGCCATCCAATCGGGGAGCTTCCACGAGGTTTGTGGTCAACTTGGCAATGTGCTAGAAGATGTTACACTTAAGTTACATCCTGAAGTCCAACAATTGAAAGAAGCTATGATGAGGTTGGGTGCTGATGGAACTCTAATGTCTGGCAGTGGTCCAACGGTGTTTGGGCTAGTTTCGAAAGAGTCGAAAGTACCTAGAATTTACAATGGGCTACGAGGATTCTGTCGTGAGGTATATGCTGTTCGTTTATTAACCTAACCTTCACAACTCTTGTGCAAAGACGTATGAAAATGGTATATTCTATATATAATATCCGGATTTAGCGAGGAGTATTTCGTGAAAAAATTAAAACGAAGCGCACGACTAGTAGAAATGACACAATATCTGTTAAACAGACCACATATATTGATTCCTCTCACCACGTTTGCAGATCGTTATGGAGCTGCCAAATCCTCTATTAGTGAAGATTTGGGCATTATTAAAGAGGTGTTTGAGGATGAAGGGATAGGAGACCTTCTAACCTTCGCAGGAGCAACGGGCGGAGTGAGGTTTATTCCTAAGATGACGAAAGAGCAAGCGCTGATGTATGCACATAATTTATGCGCTCAGCTAGAGCAGCGAGATCGGATTTTACCAGGTGGATATTTATATATGTCCGATTTACTGGGAGAGCCATCGCTCATGAACGAAGCGGGCAAAATTTTTGCAACAGCATTTGCAGATAAAGAGATCGATTGTGTCATGACGGTAGAAACGAAGGGTATTCCTTTGGCCTACGCTACAGGAGCACAGCTTAACCTGCCCGTTGTACTCGTTCGCCGGGATCATCAAGTGACGGAAGGATCAGCAGTAAGTATTAATTACGTATCTGGCTCACACAAGAGTATTCATACGATGTCCTTATCTCGCCGTGCTTTAAAGGATAAATCAAAAGTACTTATTGTGGATGACTTTATGAAGGCTGGTGGCACCATTCAAGGGATGGTCGATTTGTTAGCTGAGTTTGATGCAGAGGTAGCTGGTGTTGGTGTATTGGTAGAATCCGAGGCTGTGGAGACGGAAGAACGATTACTACATGATTATGTGTCCATTGCTAAATTAACAGCTATGGATTTCAAAAGTAAACAAATTTTAGTTAAACCAGGTAATTATTTTGAATCATAAATCTCTTCCGAGAATTGAGAAATTTGTCGAAACAAAGGGTCAAATCTAGGTAGTCTTAGAGTGAAAAATGAAAAAGACTGTCGAAATATATATATTTTTTTGAAATTCCTGTTTTTAGGATATTTTTTCAATAAAAATAAAGGATTTTCGTTTGCTGTGTGGAATTATACACCAAGTCTCTGTATGGAAAAAGGTGGTGAACACACACATGCAAATTACGGATGTCAGACTTCGCCGGGTAAACTCCGAAGGAAGAATGAAAGCAATCGCATCCATTACCATTGATAACGAATTTGTTGTTCATGACATTCGGGTTATTGATGGAAATAACGGAATGTTTGTTGCAATGCCGAGCAAACGTACTCCCGATGGGGAATTCCGCGACATTGCGCACCCAATCTCTTCTGGTACTCGGGAGAAGATTCAGTCTGCTGTATTGGCTGAATACGAACGTGCCGCGATTGAAGAGGAACAAGAGGACGCGATTGAAGAAGGTGCTTAAGTTTTACTATTGGGGTTTGAAGAAAAGAGAGCCATAACTATGGCTCTCTTTTCTTTTTACCTAGAATGAGATATATTCAGTAGTGAGTTTAAAAGCAGGAGGTTAAGACCCTTGAAAAGAATGGCTATAATTCTTGCTGCAGGTCAGGGCAAAAGGATGAAATCCAAATTATACAAAGTACTTCATCCTGTGTGTGGGAAACCAATGGTAGGACATGTACTGGATACGGTAAAGCAGGTCAACAGTGAGCGAGTGATTGTGATCGTTGGCCATGGTGCCAAAGCCGTGCAAGCCTTTCTTGGGGACGCTGCAGAATATGTGCTTCAAGAGCAACAGTTAGGAACAGGGCATGCAGTTAAGCAGGTTGCACCTCTACTAAGTCATGAGACAGGCTCTACGATAGTGATTTGCGGAGATACACCCTTAGTTACACCGGAGACGCTAGAAGGACTTATGCAGTTGCATGAGAGCAACCAAGCAGCAGCGACGGTATTGACTGCCCAAATGGATAACCCTAAGGGGTATGGACGTGTTATTCGTGGAGAAGATAGTAACGTACTACGGATTGTGGAGCAAAAGGATTGTTCGCCACAAGAAGATGCGGTACAGGAAATTAATACAGGTACGTATTGTTTTGACAATGCTAAATTGTTCGCAGCACTTGAGAAGGTGACGAATCAGAATACACAGCAGGAATATTATTTAACAGATGTGATTGGTATTCTGGTGAACGCTAACGAAACGGTTCTCGGATATATCACAGATGATGCTTCGGAATCTATTGGTGTAAATGATCGACTAGCGCTTTCTGAAGCAGAAGGATTTATGAGAGAAAGAATTGCAAAGCGTCATATGTTGAATGGTGTAACTATTATTGATCCATCTTCGACGATCATTGGCGCAGATGTAACCATTGGTTCGGACACCATTTTGTTTCCAGGAACGATCATTAAAGGATATACTGTTATAGGTGAGGATTGCGTCATTGGTCCAAACAGTGATATTGATTCTTCGGTGATTGCTAATAGCGTAATCGTTAAGCATTCCGTTCTCGATCATGCTGAGGTAGGTATGCGAACAGCGGTGGGCCCTTTTGCGTATTTGCGACCAGGATCTAAGCTCGGTGAGGACGTTAAGATTGGCGATTTTGTCGAGGTGAAGAACTCTGTCATTAGTAATGGATCCAAAGTATCTCATTTAAGTTATATTGGAGATGCTACGATTGGGAAGAATGTCAATGTTGGCTGTGGTGCGATCACAGTGAATTACGATGGGTACAATAAGTTTATGACAGAGATTGAAGATGACGCTTTTATAGGTAGTAATGTCAATCTAATTGCACCAGTTAAAATTGGTAAGGGGGCTTTTATCGTGGCAGGTTCAACGATAACAGATTCCGTTGGTGAGAATGATATGGCGATTGCGAGACAACGGCAGGTAAATAAACCTGGATATGCAGAGAAAATTCGTAATCAGGCTAAAGATAAGAAGAATAAAGATGAATAGTAGACAAGAATTCAATGAATCCGCACGGAGGGTTTTTATTTTATGACTTATTGTGATTCCAAACTCAAAATATTTACTTGTAACTCTAATCCCAAGCTTGCTAATCAAATTGCGGATTATATCGGCATTCCTATGGGGGATTCCCATACGACAAGTTTCAGTGATGGCGAAATTCAAGTCAAATTGAATGAAAGTGTTCGGGGCTGTCACGTCTATATTGTGCAGTCTACTTGTGGTCCGGTGAACGACAACCTGATGGAACTATTGGTCATGGTTGACGCTTTGAAGCGCGCTTCTGCGAAGAGCATTAATGTGGTTATTCCTTATTACGGATATGCCCGGCAAGACCGTAAGGCTCGTTCTCGTGATCCTATTACTGCCAAATTGGTAGCTAATCTGATTGAGAAGGCTGGGGCTCATCGTGTCATTACGATGGATTTGCATGCTATGCAGATCCAAGGATTCTTCGATATTCCTGTAGATCATATGTTGGGGGTTCCGATTATAGCCCAATACTTCCGATCATTACAGATTGAGAATCCAGTTGTGGTCTCACCAGATCACGGCGGCGTTGTTCGTGCAAGAAAATTGGCTGATTTCCTCAATGCACCGCTTGCTATTATTGATAAGCGTCGTCCTGAGCCTAACGTCAGTGAAGTCATGAATATTATTGGTCATATTGAAGGTAAAACAGCGATATTGATTGACGATATTATTGATACGGCAGGTACGATTGTACTTGGTGCTAACGCACTGATGAAGGGTGGAGTAAAGGAAGTCTATGCATGCTGCACACACCCTGTATTATCAGGACCAGCCATGGAACGACTTGAGAACTCTCCACTGAAAGAAGTTATCGTAACAGATACGATTCCGATTAAACACTCGAACCTAAGTAACAAAATCAGAGTACTGTCAGTAGCTCCTCTGATGGGTGAGGCTATCATTCGTGTCCATGAAGAATTGTCGATTAGTAAACTGTTTGAGATTGAGTAGTAAAGTAGAACATAAGCACAGGGTTATATCTCCTTACGTAAGGAGATATAACCCTTATCGTGCATTGTGTTGTAGTATCAATAAAGTTTGATGGAGGATATATACCCAATGAAATGGATTGTAGGACTTGGGAATCCAGGTTCCACTTATGACAAGACACGACATAACGTAGGATTTATGGCGCTAGACGCCTTAGCCGCGAGACATGGTATTACTTTTGGACCGAGTAAATGTAAAGCACGAATAGGTGAGGGGCATATTAACGGATCAAAGGTCACCCTCATCAAACCGTTAACCTACATGAATCTTTCAGGGGAATCTGTCCATGCATTTATGAGTTATTATAAAGCAACATTGGAAGATCTCGTGGTTGTTTATGACGATTTAGATACGACAGTAGGCAGAATTCGGTTACGATATCAAGGTAGTGCCGGTGGACATAATGGGATTAAGTCGATTATCCAGCACACAGGAACACAAACATTTAACCGAATTCGAATGGGGATATCCCGTCCGGATCCAGGGTTTGCGGTCGTAGATTATGTACTGTCTTCCTTTGCTAAGAAAGAGAAGGAATATGTGCTCCAGATGATTGATCATAGCTGTGATGCTATGGAGTACAGCCTTAATCATTCTTTTGAACAGACGATGGCTAAGTATAATGGTTAGAATGATGAATGCTGGAGAGGCTAAATAGAATTAATTCAGGGCATAATGAAGGTATAAATAACCTTCAGGAGGCATAAAATGGCTATAAAGTACATCTGTCGACACTGTCAAACCTTACTTGGAACCATTGACTCAACGACGGTAACTGAGTCGCAGCTTGGGCTCCATTCCTTGACCCCCGCAGAACGCCAAGATATAATAGCGTATGATTTAAGCGGCGACATGACGGTTACAGTCACTTGTGAATATTGCAATGATGCGCTGACAAGCCATCCCGAATTAAGTTTATTAAGTAGTCCACTTCAGTGAAGTTTTTGTAAAGTTAAGTAAATGAAATACAGCCTAAGACTTACGTTTACCGTCTTGACGGCGAATTGATCGTCGTTACAGGGCCTTGGCAGTTTGCTGAGGCTTCTTTTGACGGTAAGAAAAGGGAAGTAACGCTACACAATCTAGAGATAAAAAGTAAGTATAAGAGAGGTGCCACCTTTGCTACAAGCACTTATAGAATCCTTTTCTAAGGACCCTGATTTAAAATCTATTGTTTCTGGAATTTCGGTAGGTATGAAGGAACAGCTCGTCTCTGGATTATCTGGATCAGCAAGACAGGTTATGATGGCCTCACTATATACTGAGGTTAAACGCCCCATGTTAATTGTGACTCACAATATGTTCTCTGCACAGAAAATGGCTGACGATTTACAGGAAGCGCTTTCGCCTGATCAAGTATTACTCTATTCAGCACATGAGTTAGTTGCAGCTGAGACGGCAGTATCCAGTCCCGAGACGCTGGCACAACGTATTGATGTATTGATGAAATGCGCACAAGGGTTCACGGGAATTGTTGTAGCCCCTTTTGCGGGTGTAAGAAGGCTTCTACCTGCCCCAGAAGTGATGGCTAATGCTCAGATAGCAATCCAGTGTGGAGGTTCCGTGCAACTGGATTCTTTTCTTATGCGCATGATTGAGATGGGATATGAGCGGGTTGAACGTGTAGAGAACAAAGGTGAGATGAGTATTCGTGGTGGTATTATGGACTTCTATCCCATGACCTCACCACTGGCTTACCGTGTAGAATTATTCGATGATGAGGTTGATTCTATCCGTACGTTTGATCCAATGGATCAGCGTTCTATTGATAAAGTTAACAAGGTTGTGATAACACCATGCAAGGAGATCATTGCAGATTATAGACGGCTAGAGCAAGCGGCTGATGCATTAGATGTTCTATTGGTACAACAGCTAGATAAAATGGCAGATCGTCAGGCTAAGCTGCGCCTCCAAGATGAGATGAGGCGTGAGATCGATATGTTGCGTGAGCATGTGTATTTCCCTGAAATATATAAGCACATATCTTTACTGTATCCAGAGAAGTGCCATTTATTTGATTATCTTCCAGATGATACAATTCTAGTTCTTGATGAACCTACTAGATTGCTAGAAACCGCTAAGCAGCTAGAACGGGATGAGTCTGAATGGAATTTACACTTGATGCAGCATGGTAAAATGCTACCTCAATTAGCATTATCTATTGAAAATGAGGAAGTCATTTATAAACGTCGATTCCAGACGTTATTTCTCTCCATATTTCTACGGCAAGTACCGCACACACAGCCTCAGAACATACTGAATATTACCAGTCGTGGAATGCAGGACTTCCACGGTCAAATGAATGTACTCAAATCTGAAATGGAGCGTTGGCAGAAGACGGGTGTTCGTGTCATGATGCTAGCCAGCAATGAAGAGCGTATGGAGCGCATGCGTCGCGTGCTACTTGATTATGGTATCGATGAGCCAACGATGCTTCAGGGGAACCTACAGACGGGGTTTGAATTGCCTTCGATCCAATTAGCTGTCATTACAGAGGGCGAGATGTTCTCCCAGAAACAACGTAAAGTCCGTAAATTAAGTAAGAGCCTTGATAACGCTGAGCGCATCAAAAGCTATACAGAGCTCAAGGTCGGCGATTATGTTGTGCATCAGAATCATGGAATAGGTAAATATATGGGGATTGGCACCTTGGATATTAACGGTATTCACAAGGATTATTTGCATATCCTTTATGCCGGGGGAGATAAGCTGTCCGTTCCGATTGAGCAAGTTGATCTTATTCAGAAATATGTAGGCTCAGAAGACAAAGAACCGAAGGTTTATAAGCTAGGCGGTAATGACTGGATACGTGTCAAGAATAAGGTTCGTTCTACGGTACAGGATATTGCGGATGATTTGATTAAATTATATGCAGAGCGTCAATCTACGCAGGGTTATGCTTTTGAAAAGGATACACAGGAACAGCAAGAATTTGAAGAAATGTTCCCGTACGATGAGACTCGAGATCAAGTGAGAGCGATTGAAGAGATCAAGGAAGACATGGAACAGGCTCGACCTATGGATCGATTGCTCTGTGGTGATGTGGGTTATGGTAAGACAGAAGTGGCTATCCGCGCAGCTTTCAAATCTGCCATTGAGGGTAAGCAGGTTGCTGTATTAGTCCCAACGACAATTCTAGCTCAGCAGCATTTCGAGACATTTAAGGAGAGATTCTCTGGATATCCTCTTAATATTCAAGTGCTGAGTCGTTTTCGCTCCCGCAAGGAACAGAACGAAGCGATCAAGGGAATTCGGCAGGGGACTGTGGATATCATTATCGGTACACATCGATTGTTGTCACAGGATCTCATATTTAAGGACTTGGGGCTTGTTATTGTAGACGAGGAGCAACGATTTGGCGTCACGCATAAGGAGAAGCTGAAGAAGCTCAAGACGAATGTGGACGTATTGACATTGACTGCTACACCCATTCCACGAACACTCCATATGTCCATGCTCGGCGTTCGGGATTTATCCGTTATTGAGACACCGCCTGAGAATCGCTTCCCCGTACAGACCTATGTCGTAGAGCACAGCCATACGCTAGTTCGCGAAGCAATAGAGCGCGAGCTTGCTCGTGGTGGACAGGTGTATTATTTATACAATCGAGTGCAGGGGATACAAGAGATGGCAAGTCAGATCACAGCGCTTGTACCTGAGGCTAGAGTAGGTGTAGGACACGGCCAAATGAATGAGTCCGAGCTTGAGAAGACGATTCTTGATTTCTTGGATGGTGAATATGACGTATTGGTTAGTACAAGTATCATTGAGACCGGTGTAGATATACCTAATGTGAATACGCTAATTGTACATGATGCTGATAAAATGGGGCTATCCCAGCTCTATCAGCTACGGGGGCGTGTGGGTCGTTCTAATCGTATCGCCTATGCCTATTTCACGTACCAGCGCGATAAGGTATTAACAGAAGTTGCCGAGAAGCGCCTGCAGTCCATTAAAGAATTCACGGAGCTTGGATCAGGATTTAAGATCGCTATGCGGGACTTGTCTATTCGCGGTGCAGGTAATTTGCTTGGAGCGGAACAACATGGGTTTATTGCTTCGGTCGGTTTCGATCTATATTCGCAAATGCTTGCAGAAGAAATCCAGAAACGAAAAGTGACGATGTTAGGGGAGGAAGCTGCACCAGAGAAGGTGTGGAATACACTTATTGATATCGGCATAGATGCTTATTTGCCAGCTGATTATATTTACGATAGTATCCAAAAAATTGAAATCTATAAAAAGGTGGCAGCTACAGCTTCATTTGATGAGGTCTCAGAGCTTGAAGATGAGCTGATGGATCGATTCGGTGAATTGCCTGAAGCTGTCCTAAATTTGCTTACAGTTGCCAGAATGAAATTATACGGTAAAATGCTGGGGATCGAATCGATCGTGAAGCGTGGTGATGACATCACACTTAAATTTTATGCCGGCCAAGAGAAGGCAGTGAATCGATCTGAGCTTGTGCGAATTGGAAATTCATTTGAAAGACGTGTACAATTTGAACAAGAGTCTGTTATGACCATCCGGGTGAAGGGTAAAGGACTTGGAGAAAAGCAGCTAATGGAACTTCTGGAACAATTCCTTGAAGCTATCCAAGAGCCGTTTAAATTAAAGGGGGAGCCTCAAAATGTTGTTAAATAAAAAGTCATGGAAGTTATTGTCCATTACGCTAGTAGCGGTATTGGCACTATCTTTGTTATCTGCATGCGGTAAGGATAATAAAGATGTTGTAGCTACTTATAAGGGCGGGGAAATTACATTAGCAGAATATAATGTTGGTATGAACGTCCTTACCTTCTTGTCACCGGAGTATGCTCAACTTGTAGAACTGGAAGATTTCAAGACGTATCTTGTGAATCAACAAGTGGCTTTTGAATATTTGAGTGCGAAGGCAAGTGAAGAAGCGAAGACGAAGGGCGGGCAAACCGCTACGGATCAGCTGACACAGATGAAAGCCAGTGTTGGGGATGAAATTTTTACACAGATGTTGGAAGAGAAAAAGTTAACGGAAGCCGATTTGAAGGGCTATCTTGAGCAAGTGATGATCTCTATGGAGGATATGACTCTCAAGGTAAAGGACGAAGATGTAAAGGCACAATATGACTTGACGAAACAAGATTATACAATGGCTTCGGTAAGACATGTCCTGATCTCAACGACTGATGCTGAGGGCAAGGAACGTTCTAAGGAAGAAGCTTTAAAAATTGCTAAAGAAGTAAAGTCCAAATTGGATAACGGAGCCGACTTCGCAACGATTGCGAAGGAATACTCCGATGATCCAGGCTCTGTAGATAGCGGTGGTTTGTATGAGGATACTGCTGCAGGTAGATGGGTGGAAGAATTCAAGGAGGCTGCGTTGACCCTTCCGTTGAATACAATTAGTGAGCCTATCGAGACGATGCACGGGTATCACGTGATGAAGGTGGAATCGCGTACCGAGACGACATTTGACGAGCTAACACAAGAGCAGAAGGATTCTATTAAGAACCTGCTTGGATCCAATAAAATTGATGAGTTCATGACGAAGGATTTACCAGGTCTAATTAAGAAAGTGAAATTGCCGGAAACACCTAAGGCTGCGCCAGTAGAAGAAGAAACAACAACACCTGAAAATGGACAAGACTCCACGGAAACAGAAGTACCGACAACGCCTGATGCTAGTACAGATAAAGAGGATGTACCCGTAACGGAAACAGGCAAATAATTTCATGAAATAGCTAAGATGGAATTGCAATGATATGACAATATAATAATGTATGAATAAGGAAAAGGAAATGGTTGAATACTATGGTCAGATATCACATTGATTCATGGGATTCACCTTTTCCCCTTTGAAACAGTAGTTGAAAAATCTTCTTATGAAAGTGGGGCAACATGTGAAATGAAAGCTACTGGAATTGTACGTCGTATTGATGACCTAGGCAGAGTTGTTATTCCAAAAGAAATTAGACGCACACTGCGAATCCGTGAAGGAGATCCGCTTGAAATTTTTGTTGACCGTGATGGTGAAGTGATATTAAAGAAATATTCACCCATTAGTGAGCTTGGCAATTTTGCAAAAGAGTACGCAGAGTCATTGTTTGAAGGAACGGGTCATATAACGGTTATTTCTGATCGAGATACGTTTATTACTGTATCTGGAGGATCTAAGAAGGAGTATCTAGATAAACAAATTGGGGTACTTATTGAGAATTGTATGGATAATCGCAAGACATTACTGGAAACGAATCAAGGCGACTATGAAGTCTGTAAGGACCACCAAGAGACACTTTCATCCTTTGTCGTTGCACCGATTATATCGAGTGGTGATCCAATCGGGTCCGTTATCTTTATGAATAAAGATGAATCCGTGAAGATGGGACAGATGGAAGTTAAGATGGCTGAGACAGCAGCTTCGTTCTTAGGCAAACAAATGGAACAATAGAATATCTAAACCATCCAATTCCCGTTATCCTTCGTTCCGTTTCATGGAACAAGAGACGGGAGTTTTTGCGTATCGCTACTTTCAGCTATAATAGAGGTAGTTCAAGAATTCATCTTTTGATCACGAAGTGTATCAAGGAGTCTGTTCGACATCGAATATTGAATTCAGCCGGTCCTTCCGGTGCTCACGTAGGTATTACCTACGCTCCGCTCCTCAGTACCTAGCTTCAATCAATCTTCTCGGTGCTGAAAAGCTGAATTTTTGAACTCGCATTAATAGAGGTAGTTGTCTCCAAATAAGGACATAAAGTAGGGAAGAATCGATGAGGAAAACCAATACAGCTTCTAGAATCTTGCACGGAGCATTTATTCTGACGATAGCGAGCATTCTCTCGAAGTTAATTGGCACGTTACAGAAGATTCCTTTGCAGAATATAGGCGGGGATGCAGTGTTTGGGATTTATAACACCATTTATCCTTTCTATTCCCTAATGATTACCATCGCTATGGCGGGAATCCCAATCGCTATTTCTAAATTCGTAGCAGAGAATGAAGCCGCTGGAAACGCCGGAGAAAGCAGGAGAGTGCTTCGTCTATCTTCATTGCTGATTGGTTCGCTCGGCATTGCACTTGGAATCTGTACCTATATCGGTGCTCCAATAATTGCGCGTCTTATTGACAACTCTCATGTGGTTCTTGCTATCAGGTATGCTTCATTAGCCTTTTTGTTTGTTCCCATGATGTCATTGTTACGCGGATTCTTTCAAGGGCATCAGAATATGGTGCCTACGGCTATTTCACAGATTGTAGAACAGAGTGTACGTGTGAGTGTGATGATTCTGCTGCTATTGTATATGACCGCAAGACAAGCAGGGCCAGAGACGATTGCAGCAGGGGCATTACTTGGTTCGGCTGCAGGCGGGGCTGCAGGGTTTCTAGTCATGTTGGTATATTGGCGAAGGTATGTTACAAGGGTAGGGGCGCTGGATGCGACGGCGGGAACACAGTTAAAGGGGGCAGCTAGGGCAGCTCAAACGGTAGAAAGAACAACATCCGTGGAGAGCTCTTGGCGCCTCCTGAAGAGAATATTGGTGTTTGCCATCCCTATTTGTCTAGCTTCCTTGGCCATTCCATTAATGAGCTTAGTCGATACATTTACGTTACCCCGCTTACTCAAATCAGATGGATTTAGTGAGACAGGAGCGATGATTCAGTTCGGGGTCTATAATCGCGGCATTCCACTTGTTCAACTGGTGACCATGCTTGCGACGTCGCTCTCTGTATTATTCATTCCAGCACTAGCTGAAGCAAGAATCCAAGGAGATAGCATGCTTGTAAAGAGTCAGGTTCGTCTATCCCTTCGTTGGTTCTGGCTTATTGGACTTGCCGCGTCGGTAGGGCTATGCGTACTGGCCACACCGATCAACATAATGTTGTATCAGGATGCTACAGGCACGGATACGATGCGCTGGATCGCCTTTACGGCGGCGTTCAGTACAGTGAGCTTGATCTCTGCAGCGCTCCTGCAAGGCATCGGTGTGGTGAAGGCGCCTGCGGTGCATCTGCTCGTCGGCGCTGTAGCGAAGATACTGCTCAATCTGCTATTGGTGCCGCAGTTGGGCATCACTGGTGCCGCTATCGCTGGCGTAGCGGCACACGGCCTAGCTGCAGCGCTCAATGTTGCGCTGCTTGTCCGGAGCACTGGCTTGTCTGTTCGCGCCGGCGCTGTACTGGCCAAGCCGGCGCTTGTGCTTGCCGGCTTGGCCAGCGCCGCAGGCAGCGCCCAATGGGCGGCTGGTGTAACGCTAGCAGCACTTGGTCTCCATTCGGGGCGGCTAGTCGCTACGATTGAAGGTGTTAGCGGGGTCGTCGCAGGTGCGACCATGTTCGTGGTGCTCATCGCGCTTACGAAGTTGATCAGCGAAGAAGAGCTTCGTATGCTACCGAAGATTGGCCATAGACTGGCAGATCTACTCAAACAACTACACATCATGCGTTAGGGAATGGATAATAGAGGTAGTTCAAAAAGTCATCTTTTGATCACGAAGTATAGCAGGGGGCGTATTCGACATCGAATATTGAATTCAGCCGGTCCTTCCGGTGCTCACGTAGGTACTGCCTACGCTCCGCTCCTCACTCCCTATCTTCATTCAATCTTCTCGGTGCTGAAAAACTGACTTTTTGAACTCGCACTAATAGAACAATAGGCATTATATTATGATAGCGGGGGATGAGTGATGAGTTCCATATTGACAGTTGTAGGTTTAGGATCAGGAAACTCCGATAGGCTCACAGTAGGGATTATGAAAATATTACAGAACGCTTCAAGTGTATATGTGAGGACCAAAGAGCACCCTGTTATTTCAACGCTTGAAGAATGGAATGTGTCGCTTCAATCTTTTGATGAAGTGTATGAAACTTATGATTCCTTTCCTGAGGTGTATGATACGATTGCTAATCGATTGATCGGCAAGGCTCTTGAAGGTGAAGCGGGGACAGAAATTGTATATGCCGTTCCAGGTCATCCTATGGTGGCAGAGTCCACAGTACAACTGTTACGTGAACGTTGCCCCGAGCATGGTATTACATTACAAGTGTTAGGTGGAGAGAGTTTCTTGGATGAAGCCTTTACAAGACTTGGGTTCGATCCGATTGAAGGCTTTCAGCTATTAGATGCTGTGGGACTCAGTAGTATACTTATACAGCCACAGCTCCATACTTTAATTGGACAGGTCTATGACAGCTTTACGGCTTCGGAGGTGAAGCTAAGTCTTATGGAGGTCTATCCAGATGATTACATAGTTACTGTGGGTCATGCTTTGGGTGTAGAAGGACAGGAAAGCATTTTACATGTGCCATTATATGAATTGGATCGTGTAGAGGGATTCGGTAATCTTTCTCTAGTATATGTGCCTAAAAGTGATGAGGATCAGCTTCGACAACGTACATTTGAGCGACTGCATGAAATTGTCGGTATTCTCCGAAGCCCAGAGGGATGCCCTTGGGATCAGGAGCAAACACATGACTCGATACGTAAGAACCTTATTGAAGAGACCTATGAAGTGCTAGAGACCATTGATGAGGATGATCCAGAGCATATGCAAGAGGAGTTAGGCGATCTACTGTTGCAAATTCTCCTGCATTCACAAATGGAGGAGGAGAATGGAACATTTAACGTGTATGATGTTATTCAGGGCATTAATGATAAGTTAATATTCAGACACCCACATGTATTTGGAGATGTTGTTGCACGAGATGCCGAATCTGCTCTGAATAACTGGGAGAAGATGAAAGCGGAGGAGAAGCTGCGCAAAGGATTGAAATCGGAGAAGGTATCTGTACTGGACGGAATACCACGCGATTTACCAGCCTTGATGAAGGCGTACAAGCTACAGAAAAAGGCAGCAAAAGTAGGATTCGATTGGGATCACATTGATGGTGTATTTGCTAAAATTGAAGAAGAGTTAATCGAGTTACGTGAAGCTATTGAGCAGGGACAAAGTCGGGAAGAGCAAGTGTTAGAGCTTGGTGATTTACTATTTGCTGTTTCGAATGCAGCTCGGTTTATTCATACAGATCCTGAAGAAGCGTTATCGAAGACGAATCAGAAATTCACGCAACGATTTCATTTTATTGAGGCCTATTTACAAGAACAAGGAAGATCTATCGAAGATAGTACACTTATAGAAATGGAAGAACTATGGAGTATAGCAAAGACACAAATCGTCAATAAATATCAAAATCTGAACTAAAAATATAAAAAACTACAGCGTTAAAGAAGGATTATGAACCTTAATCAAGAATACCCATATAGTGCAATTGGTTTAAGATATCTTTAGGAGGTAATGAATAATGAACAAGACTGACCTTATTAACAACATTTCTGACAAAAGCGGTTTGACTAAGAAAGATGTGGAATCCGTATTAAACAGCTTTTTAAGTGAGGTTACGGATGCGTTAGCAGGTGGAGATAAAGTACAGTTGATCGGGTTCGGAACATTTGAAACTCGCAAACGTGCAGGACGTACTGGACGTAATCCACAAACAGGTGTTGCGATTGAAATAGCGGAATCTACTGTTCCAGCATTCAAAGCAGGTAATAAACTTAAAGAAGCCGTAAAATAAGTATGAGAATTGATAAATTCCTGAAAGTTTCAAGGTTAATCAAACGGCGTACGGTAGCAAAGGATATTTCGGAACAAGGTCGAGTCCTCATCAATGGTCGGGAGTCTAAACCTAGCAGCGCGGTAAAAGTGGGCGATGAGATCACTGTCCAATTTGGCCAAAAGCTGGTCACGGTTCGAGTTGAAAGGCTTGCCGAAAGTACTCGTAAAGAAGAGGCTGCAAGCCTCTACACCTTGATTAAGGAAGAGCCAATTGCTAGAGATAACACTCTAGACTGGCAATAGATATACAAGTGATGATGGAGCGCCCTCTTCTTTGTGAAGAGGGCGCTCTTTTCTAACATATAGGCTATGTTAATTTGTTACTTAGATAGAAAGGTATATAAAAATACAAAGTCGAATAAGAAAAGTATGTTTGTTGATCTTTTTACATTTAGTTCGTATATCAAATACGTCGTTACGATTAATGAAAAGGGAGATGTGTAGATGTTCTTTATGTTTATCTGTCTTATTTTTGTTAATATCTCGACAATTACGTATAGTAAAGTCGGGATTTCAAATCCATATTCTAAAGGTTTCGTTCTGACTATTGTTTTATCCGTTGTAGCTGTCGTCTGCCTTGCCCAAAACTATACCCAGAGCCTCATCCCAGAAGCAAATGATGGAATTGGAGTTTCAAATAAAGTAGCGTACTGGATACTTGGCAAAGACGGCTGGTCTCAGGGAAAGTTTCGAAGTTTGTTTGAGAATTCGATTTATTTGACTCTCATTTTAATTTTTGCATACCCAGTAGTTCTTACACTTGAGTCGAAATTAAAAAAGAAATTATTAGGGGGAGCAGAGTAATGGAGAGAAACTATATAAACTTTCTAACGGAAATGGAAGACCCTATTCTTCCCAAAACGTCACTTTTGAAATTCTAACGGAAGTGGTGGACCTTATTTGGTACTTTTCTCTGGATTTAGGCCGTTTATTCGTATATAGAGGCCTGTGGTTCCGTTAAAATTTCATATTGGTGTTTTCTCATGAAATAAGGTCGCTATGTTCCGTTAGAAATCCGATACCGCGATAGCTTACCACTTCCATCGCATGATACCCACGCTAGTAACCTTTTCATGATCCTAAAATACTTGCCCCTTCCGAAGTTCTAATGCGATAGCGCCCGCCATAAGCTATCTGTATAAGGAGGGGTACATGCTATGATTGAACAAGGTAAAGCTAAGAGCCATGATCTCCAAATGCAGAACCGTAGGCAGATTCATATGACAGGCGTTCAGAATGTGGAGAGTTTCGACAGTGAGCAGTTTATATTGCAGACCGAGCTGGGTCACTTGACGATTAAGGGTCAGAATTTACATATCAAGAATTTAAGTCTGGAGAATGGCTTGCTCTCTATCGATGGGCTAGTGCATTCCCTTGTGTACGTGGAACCCGGGTCTCAGCATAGTAAAAATAAAGGAATGCTAGGCAAGTTATTTAGATGAATCCCTATGCTCAGTGGATAACATTGCTCTGGATGTTATTCTCAGGGGCTATGATGGGACTGGTCTATGACAGCTACCGGGTGTTGTCCAACCAGTTCCGCTTTCCCAAATGGACAATCCATCTAATGGATCTGATATATTGGTGTGGGATGGCAGTCTTTGTTTTTCGAATGCTCTATATTAGTAACCAGGGAGAGCTACGATTTTATGCATTTCTAGGATTGTTTTTAGGGATTTGGAGCTATTTTTTAATCTTAAGTGTTACAACACAACGATTTGTGGTAATGTTAATAAAGGTAATTCAATTTGTATTGTATACACTGCAGCGATTACTCATAGTCCTCATATGGATACCCATCAGAACGATATATCGTGTAGTCGTAAGAATATTGCGTGTGATAGGGACATTATTGATGTTCATTCTGGGCATTCTATTACGATGTTTATATCCATTCTGGAAACTGCTGAAATGGGCGACTTTACCGGTGATATCTAGGCTAAGTAATCAAACCTGGATGAAGAAAGTAAAGAAGGTATGCGTTGAGTTGTGGAATCGTTGGTCATAAGGAGGGTTCATTCATGGGCAGATATGCCTCGCAAACATCAAGAAGTCAACAGTCAACTAAATATGCAGGCGGGCGCAGACGTTTGACCATATGGGTGTGCTTTATGATTTTCTTTCTGGGCTGGGTAGGCTATACTCTTATGAATCAGAGATCACAGATAGCTGATATTAATATGGAGTTGGTGAAGAAGGAACGTACTCAGGCCGAATCAGACCAGTCTGTATTACAATTAGAATATGAAGTTAATCGATTACAGGACCCTGAATATATCGGGCAACTGGCGCGTAAGGATTATGGTCTATATAGACCTGAAGAAACCCCGATTCGTCCGGATGTATCAAGCCCGTAATATAAGCGATAATGTAGGTCATTACTATATTGACCTTACTTTGCGCATTATGTATAATCAAATCACCACAGCCAAGATTTATAAATTTTGCTGTATATTTTTAAGGGAGGATCATTTTATTCTATGGCAATCGAAGTAGGCACTAAGTTAGAGGGAAAAGTGACAGGCATAACGCATTTTGGAGCATTTGTGGATCTGTCAGGAGGTGTCACAGGTCTCGTTCATATCTCAGAAATCGCTGATAATTACGTTAAAGACGTCAACGATCATTTGAAGATACATGATGTTGTGACCGTAAAGGTAATCAATGTCGACAAGGACGGTAAGATCGGACTATCCATCAAACAAACTGTTGACAAGCCAGTTGAATCTAGACCAGCAAGAAGTCCAAGACCTGAACGCAGCGGTAGTACTGGCGGTGGCAGAGAAGGCGGCGGTGGTGGAGAACGATTTAGCGGTGGCGGCGGCAGAGAAGGTGGCGGTGGTTTCAATCGCGGCGGTGATCGCGATCGTGGCGGGCGTTCATTTAAGCCTCCAGTTAACAAAGCTACATTCGAGGATAAAGTGTCGCGCTTCCTAAAGGATAGTGAAGAACGGGCATCGTCTATTAAGAAGAACACGGAATCCAAGCGTGGTGGACGTGGCGCTAAGCGCGTGTAATTGTAAATAATATAAGATAACCGTAGTAGGCGAAAGCCTCTACGGTTTTTTTGTCGCATAGAATAAATTAGCGACATCTTCCAACTGATTTCCAGTAATCTCATGTTCAATCGCTAGTTGGAAATGGCGGATTTCCCACTATTCGTAATCAATTGAGAATGATTATGGCAGATTTAAAGCGCTATACGTTAGGGGATTGGGGCCTATATGCGACATTCTGCGGGCAAGGCTTTTTTGTCGGAAATTTCTCAAAGGCCTGTCCGCTGTTCTGACAAACTTTCTCGTGAAGACCACTCTATAATGATACCAACAAACTTTATAAGGGTGGTGTCACAATTTTGGATAAGAGAAATATAGTAGATTTTCCTGGTGTTCAGGTGGCTGAAAGATCACAGTCAGCTTATCAGGCCGAACCTTGGTTGACACGAATAACACAAGGGCGTGTTATTCGACGACTGGGTTATTTTTTGGCAACAAAGAAGTGGATGCTATTGCTGACACTCATGGGGTTCTTACTGGGCAAGGCCATGATATTGGATGAACTCTCCCCTTTTGCATTAGCATTCTTTGCTGTCATAGTCTTTATGAGGAGAGATTACCTCCCGATCGTTACGGTTGCGATCATTGCGGGCAGTTTATTCGCGCCATTTCCGGTACCGTTGTTAATTGTAGCTGAGATGTTCATCTTTTATCTCATTCATAAGGGACTTGAATCTTTTGAACATGCAGAATTATCGTATGCGCCGCTGATGGTATTTATATGCACTTTCTGCGTTAATGTATTCTATCTTCTTTTAGGCCCATCACTTACATGGTATACATTGCTTATGATGACATTGGATGCAGTACTGAGCTTCGTGCTCACGATGGTTTTTATTCAAGCCATTCCGGTATTTACTTATCGCAATAAAAACTATCATCTAAAAAATGAGGAAGTTCTCTGTCTAATCATTTTATTAGCATCTGTTATGACGGGGGCAGTAGGTTGGAATATCTATTCATTATCGATTGAGCATATTCTTTCTCGTTATTTGATTCTGTTATTTGCTTTCGTGGGTGGAGCATCGTTAGGAGCTTCCGTTGGTGTCATTACAGGGCTTATTCTCAGTTTAGCTAATATTGCAGCCATCTATCAGATGAGTCTGCTCGCATTCTCCGGTATGCTCGCGGGGATGTTACGCGAAGGGCATCGAGCTATGGTAGCTATTGGGATGCTCTTAGGTTCATCTATTCTTTCGATTTATTTCATAGGGCCAGAGACTGTGATGACTTCTACTTGGGAGACATGTGCGGCCATTATCCTCTTTATGATGACACCTAAGGCCATTATTGGCATGATTTCTAAATATGTACCTGGAACCCAGGATCATACGAAGTCTCAGCATGAATATGCAAAGCGAGTACGTGATTTGACAGCAGATCGAGTTACGCAATTCTCTCAGGTGTTCAGACAGTTATCTCAAAGCTTTGGTCAAATTTCAGGTGCATCGGATGTTAGTAAGCGTACAGAAGAAATGGATCACTTCATGAGTGCTGTCTCAGAGGGAACATGTGCGGGATGCTTTAAGAACCAACACTGCTGGGATACGAAGTTCTATCAGACGTATAAATATATGACGGATATGATGAGTGCAATAGAGGATCAACCGGATCTTTCTCCTGATAAGTTGCCATCCGAGTGGAATCGAGTATGTCATAAGACAGGTGATGTTCTTGAAGTCATGAAGAAACAGTATCAGCTCTATCAACATGATATGCAGTGGAAACGTCAAATATACGATAGTAGGCATCTGGTAGCAGAACAATTATCTGGTGTATCTCAGGTCATGGACGATCTAGCCCAGGAGATCAAACGGGAAGGACAGGCTATGTATAAGCAGGAAGAAGAAATCAGGGCAGCACTGGAGAAGATGGGGTTATCGATACATGGGATCGATATTATCAACCTTGACTCAGGACATGTGGAGATCGAGATTGTTCATGCCTATATGAGAGGGTATGACGAGTGTCGCAAGATTATTGCTCCGCTACTCTCTAACATTCTAGATGAACATATTGCTGTGGTACAGGAGATAGCCTCTACTACCCGCGATGGACTAGCGACAGTTGTATTTGGCTCAGCCAAAGCATTCGAAATAACGACCGGAGTTGCAGGCGCAGCCAAAGGTGGGGATGTGTTCTCAGGGGACAGCTTCAGCACAGTGGAGATGGGTAATGGTACTTTTGCAGTCGCTTTAAGTGATGGTATGGGTAATGGAGAACGTGCGCGCCAAGAGAGTAGCTCGGCCCTTAATATATTGGAACAGCTTCTGCAATCGGGAATGGATGAGAAGTTGGCAATCAAATCTGTTAATTCTATATTACTACTTCGATCACCCGATGAAATATATGCCACGGTTGATATGGCATTGATTGATCAATTCACAGCGGAGACGACATTTATGAAGATTGGTTCGACTCCAAGTTTTATTAAAAGAGGCCAAGAGGTTATTCTCGTCTCCTCTAGTAATCTCCCGATCGGCATCATTCAGGAAATTGAAGTAGATTTAGTTACGATACAACTTCAAGCTGGAGATATTGTCATTATGATGACAGACGGTCTATATGATGCTCCGGGTCATGCGGTGAATAAGGAGATCTGGATGAAGAGAATTATTCAAGAGATCGAGAGTAATGATCCCCAATATATTGCAGAATGCTTGTTAGAGAAAGTGATTCGTTATCAGCAGAATCAAATTATGGATGACATGACCGTCGTTGTAGGCAAAGTAGAACGCTATCAGCCAAAGTGGGCAACACTTCATATTCCAGGATTGGAACGGCTAGAACGACCGCGCACAGTAAGTTAGCTTGTAGTATGGCATCACTTTTAAACTTTGGTTTGAAATCTCTCATTGTTGGAAATGATAGAGAGAAGGATATAGCCATAGGAGGGTGATCGATTATGAAGCAAATTTTGCTTATTACAGATGGATGTTCGAATATGGGGGTAAGTCCTGTTGTAGCGGCAGCACATGCTCTGGAGGATGGGATTACTGTAAATGTTGTAGGAGTTATAGATTATGGAACCATTGGAGAACTTGGCAGTCTGGAGATTTCTGAGATTGCCAAAGCGGGCGGAGGGATTAGTCGTATTGTTGGAACTCAGAAATTAGCTCAGACGATGCAAATGATGACTCGTAAGACGGTGGTACAAACGATTCAACAAGCAGTGAATAAAGAATTGAGGCATATTTTAGGGGATTCAACGATTGAAGACTTACCTCCACAGCGACGTTCACAGGTTGTTGAAGTCGTAGATGAACTGACAGAGACTACGTCACTTCAAGTGGCTTTGCTTATTGATGCTAGTGCAAGTATGAAGCCTAAGCTGTTCGCTGTCGAAGAAGCGATCCGAGATTTGATGTTGAGTTTACAAGCTAGGGAAGGAATTAGTGAGTTAGCTGTATTTCATTATCCGGGAAGGAACAGTGAAGAGGATGCTATTATAAATGTGAATTGGACAACAGACCTTGCTAAGTTACAATCTTTGTTCAATCGAATTCAAATGAAGGGCGCTACACCTACGGGGCCTGCGATCATGAAGGTGATTGATTTCTTTCAATATGGTACACTAGACAGACATCAAACATGGCGGGAAAATTCCGATGAGGGAGAAGGGATACTCGGTGGCAAAGTCGTCTAATGCCGACTACTCACCCGGTACGGTCATCGCGGGGAAATGGCGGAGTGGCCGCTTTGTAATCCAGCGAGTACTCGGAAGTGGCGCGAATGGAACTGTGTATTTGGTTCAGAAGGTAGGTCAACGGGAGTATTATGCGCTAAAGATGGGCAATGATACACTGGAGCTACAATCAGAAGTGAATGTTCTGACTTCATTGCAGGCGGAGCGGAAGCAAAAGGATAAAAAAGATGGTGTTGTACATCGTCCCTATTTACTAGAAGTGGATGATTATTCAGTACAGAAACGCGATATACCTTTTTATGTGATGCGATATGTAGAGGGAAGCCCCCTACATTGGTTTATACGAAGGCGTGGGAAAGAGTGGCTAGGAATAGTTGGTCTGAGGCTCTTAGCAAAGCTTCATGATTTACACCAATTAGGATTTGTGTTCGGAGACCTGAAACCTGAGAATGTGATGGTATCGGAGTATGGAGAAGTTGAGCTCATTGATTATGGTGGTGTAAGTTCCATAGGTCGTAGCGTGAAGCAATTTACGGAATGGTATGATCGGGGATACTGGAATGCTGGTACTCGAACTAGCGACGAAGGCTATGATCTATTTTCCTTTGCGGTTCTATGTATTCATTTACTTCATGAGGACGCATTGAAGGCAACATCATCTCAGCATCTTCCACAGACTCGTAGCATGTCGGATCTATTGTCGCTTGTGCAGCGTAGTCATAGGCTTAAGCCTTATGCGGCATGGTTGACGAAGGCTATTTGTGGCGAATTTGAAGGGTCCGATCAAGCGTGGAAATATTGGAGGCAACAGATATATAAACCTGTATCCCTTAGTAGCCCCATAACTAAGACACCACGCTGGTTAAGGGTCGCATTTGCCTTGTCCATCTTGTTGTTATGTGGCGTCGTCTATGTGGCGGTATGGTTATAAAACTATAAATGAAAGTTCAAAAAATCAGCTTTTCAGCACCAAGAAGATTGGATGAAGCTAGGGAGTGAGGAGCGGAGCGTAGGCAGTACCTACGTGAGCACCTGAAATGTTTCGGAACGAAACATACCTCGAAAGCATACGCTAGGATCGGCTGAATTCAATATTCGATGTCGAGTACGCTTCTTGGTATACTTCGTGATCAAAAGATGATTTTTTGAACAACCTCTAGAAAAGGAGCAACTGGACATGAGTATGCACATATTAGTAGAACATGTGCTTCAGACTGCGAAAGAACAGAGTCTATGGATCCCTGATGATACGATAGTAGTCGCAGTCTCCGGTGGTCCGGATTCTGTGGCTCTTTTGCATGTTATGCACGAAATATCAAGGAAGCACATCCCCCTAAAGCTCATATGTGCACATGTTCACCATGGTTTCCGGATGGAATCAGACGATGAAGCTGTGATGGTGCAGGAAACGGCAGAAGGGCTCGGTATTCCATTTGTGATGGAGGCCGTGGATGTCCCTGCCTATATGAAAGAGAGTGGTAAGGGAACCCAAGAAGCCGCGAGGGAAAAGCGATATGAGTTTCTAATGAAAATAGCTTTCAAATATGGTGCAAGTTCTATCGCTCTAGCACATCACGCAGATGATCAGGCAGAAACGGTGCTACTCCATCTACTGCGGGGAAGTGGTCCTTCTGGTCTTGTTGGTATGAAGTTTAAAAGAAACATAAAAAATATGGAACTTATTCGTCCGCTTTTACGTATATACAAAACAGATCTGGTCGATGTCTGTGAAAGTGAAAATTTCCAATATGCCGTTGATCACAGTAATCTGCAAACCAAGTACAGACGAAATGCCATCCGTTTGGATATACTACCCTATTTGGGGCAATATAATGGGCAGATTATACAGTCATTGAATCAGTTAGCAAGTATGATGACTGCAGAGGATGAATACATGGAGCTAGCTGCCAGGAAAGTGTTCCGCGAATCCGTACAGACAAGTGACGGAAGGTTCACCTTTGAGGTGCCTTCCTTTTTGAAATTACATGTCGCTTTACAACGGAGGATGATTAAACTAATATTAAATTACATGTCAGCGGACTCTGAACTTATTGATTATAACAAGATCGAGTCCCTTCGCGAAGCGATCATGAGTAACCTTCCCACGACTTGGAGTCGAGATATAGGTGGAGGGTTTGTGTGCATACGCGAATATGATATTATTACATTTCAGCCTAAGTCACATATGCAACGATTAAGCTATACATATGAATTAAGTACAGCTGTTCCAGAACATATGGTGAGTGAGATTGGAAAAGTCTTGAGAATGTCGGTAGAGCCGAGAAATGGGATGCCGTGGTCAAGAAAAGAACTAGGTGAGCATGAAGCCATGTTCGATGCAGATCAAATCGTATTGCCCTTGACTTTGCGCTGCAGGTTAGATGGAGATACCATGAGAGTGATGGGATTAAACGGTAGTAAAAAGGTGAAGGATATTCTTATTGATGATAAGATACCTCCGTCTATACGATCTCAAATTCCTATACTTCTTGATGGCAATAACGACATCATTTGGATGCCAGGCATACGACGTTCCATCCATGCACCTATTAATCAAGAGACCATTTCTGTTCTTCATTTATGCCTGGAAGATACAAAATTATTGGAATTGGGTTGATTAGGAAGAGTGTGGGCTTAAAGTTAAACTAGGGGGTTCAGTCAGTGCAGAATGATATACTAGAAGTACTCATCAGTGAAGAAGACATTAAGGAGAAAGTTGTAGAACTTGGAGCCAAACTTAGTGTCGAATATGCAGGACGCAATCCTTTAGTGATTTGCGTTTTGAAAGGCGCCTTTATTTTTATGGCAGATGTGGTTAAACAAATAACCGTACCTTTAGAAATAGACTTCATGGCAGTGTCCAGCTATGGTGCATCCACCCAATCTTCAGGAGTAGTCAAAATCATTAAGGATTTAGACGTTTCAGTAGAGGGTCGGGATGTACTGATCGTAGAAGATATTATCGACAGCGGACTTACACTCAGTTACTTAATTGAGTTGTTAAATAATCGGAAAGCCAAATCAACGTGTGTCGTTACACTATTTGACAAACCCGTTGGTCGTACGGTAAATTTACAAGCAGATTATACTGGATTTATACTGCCTGACGCCTTTGTCGTTGGCTATGGGTTAGATTATTCAGAGAAATACCGGAACTTGCCCTACGTTGGGATACTGAAACCGGAGATTTATAATCAGTAATGCAGTAATCCCAAGGCAATCGTCCTTGTGTAACTGTTCCTCTATTTGAGATCGACTGATTGGCTATGGTAAAATAACTTAAGTGTCTTGAGAGGAGGTTCGGGATGAATCGGTTCATCCGTAATTCTGGTTTTTATTTGATTCTATTTTTAGTCGTGGTGGGCATCGTTCAATTTCTCAGTAATAGCCAGGAGGCCGCTGACGCCCCTAAATATAACGAGTTACGTCAGCAGATTAAACAAAATAATATTGAGGAAATGAAGGCTCAGTTTGATGGTTATGCCTATCTTGTGACTGGTAAATATAAGAAGTCTGTAAATGGTAAGTCTGAATCTTTCACGACTTATATTCCGACGAGTGAGTTTGCATTGGCGGAAATTGTTCAATCCAGTGAGGAGAATGGCTTTAGTCTTCAAATGGAACCGATGAAGGGTCAGAGTGTTTGGCTGACATTACTTTCATCGTTTATTCCTTTAATTCTTATGTTCGTCCTGTTCTTCTTTATCTTCAATCAATCTCAGGGCGGTGGCGGCGGCAAAGTCATGAACTTTGGCAAGAGCAAAGCCCGCTTATATAACGAAGAGAAGAAGAAGGTCTCATTTGAAGACGTTGCAGGTGCTGATGAAGAGAAGCAAGAGCTCGTTGAGATTGTTGACTTCTTGAAGGATCCTCGTAAATTCGCAGCCGTTGGCGCGCGTATTCCTAAAGGGGTGCTGTTAGTAGGTCCTCCAGGTACAGGTAAAACATTGTTAGCCCGTGCAGTTGCAGGGGAAGCCGGAGTACCGTTCTTTAGTATCTCAGGCTCTGACTTTGTAGAAATGTTCGTAGGGGTAGGGGCTTCACGTGTTCGTGATTTGTTCGAGAATGCGAAGAAGAATGCTCCATGTATTATTTTTATTGATGAGATTGATGCTGTAGGTCGTCAACGTGGCGCAGGACTTGGTGGCGGACATGATGAACGTGAACAGACACTCAACCAATTGCTTGTAGAAATGGACGGATTTGGTGGTAACGAAGGTATTATTATGATTGCTGCAACAAACCGTGCTGACATATTAGACCCTGCATTGTTACGTCCAGGACGTTTTGACCGTCAAATTACGGTTGATCGACCAGATGTGAAGGGGCGCGAGGCTGTATTGAAAGTACATGCACGCAATAAGCCATTTACTGACGATGTTAGATTGGGTGTTATTGCTAAGCGTACGACCGGATTTAGCGGTGCAGATTTGGAGAATTTACTTAACGAGGCTGCATTGATTGCAGCACGTCGTAATCGTCGAGATATTTCCATGAGTGAAGTGGATGAAGCGATTGACCGTGTTATGGTAGGTACGGAGAAGCGTAGCCGTGTCATTAGTGACCGCGAGAAACGAATCGTAGCTTACCATGAAGCGGGTCATACCATTGCAGGTTATTTCTTGGAACATGCCGACATGGTGCATAAGGTTACAATTATCCCACGTGGACGTGCAGGTGGATATGTGATCATGCTACCCAAAGAAGAGCGTATGCTTATGACGAAGAATGAGTTGCTGGATAGAGTTACCGGACTCCTTGCTGGACGCGTAGCGGAAGAAATCTTTATCGGGGAAATCGGTACAGGTGCCTATAGTGACTTCCAACAAGCCACAGGTATTGTACGTAGCATGATCATGGAATACGGTATGAGTGAGAAGCTAGGACCTATGCAGTTCGGTTCTTCCCAAGGGCAAGTGTTCCTGGGTCGAGATATTGGACATGAGCAGAATTATAGTGACTCCATTGCCTATGAAATTGATCAGGAAATGCAGAATTTCACCAACTATTGTTACGAACGTTGTAAAGATCTACTGATCAAGCACTCGAAAGAAATGCATCTTATTGCTAACACTCTATTGGAAAGAGAAACATTGGAGTTTGATCAGATTAAGCAACTGATTGATGAAGGTTTCCTTCCAGAGGATAAGACACCTGAGGTAATACCGACTGAAGTTCCAACGGAGCAAGAAGGTACACCAACACCAACTGTTGAAACAGTGGGTGATGTTACGGTTCGTATTGTTCCTAAACGTGATGAGGATGATGTTGCTCCTTTGGGAGACATTCCAAACATACCAGCGACACCAAATACGTCTGAGGAAGATCCTAGCGATTCAGGTAATGAGGGCGGGACCCCTCCTGACAAGAAATAAGGAGTAGGTCTCGCGTATTGATACATTTTTCAAGAGGCCCATATTACACATTCGTGTAATATGGGCCTCTTTTGTTAAAAAATAAGGGATTGTAAGTTTTGAATCCATTATATTTATCATTGTGTGGTATGGCGAATTGATTGACAGAGCGATGAACGTTGTGTAGATTAGTTGATAAACAACGATGGCTTCTTGCGCTGGTTAGGTATACCATCATAGACAAGTGAATATCGTTCATTAGTCAACGATGGTGATCATATACAATGCAATTAGATATAGAGGGGGAAACGATAGTGGAGGCTCTCGCATTAGAGCGTAAGGCAGAACAGAATAGGGAGTTACGCGAAAGGCTTATGCAACTGAAGAAGGAACGTAATGCCATTATTTTAGCTCATTATTATCAACGTGATGAAATACAAGAGGTGGCTGACTTTAGAGGAGACTCATTTCTTCTTGCTCAAAAAGCAGCACAAACGGATGCAGAAGTTATCGTGTTCTGTGGTGTTCATTTCATGGGGGAAAGCGCAAAAATTCTCGCACCGAATAAGACCGTATTAATACCTGATGAACGAGCAGGTTGCCCGATGGCTGACATGGTCAATGTAGAGGGTCTTCGTAAACTGAAGGCACAGCATCCAAACGCAAAGGTAGTTACCTATATTAACTCTTCTGCTGAGATCAAGGCGGAGACCGATATTTGTTGTACCTCAGCGAATGCCGTCAGAGTTATTCAATCTGTGGATTCGGATGAAATCATTTGGGTGCCTGATAAGAACTTGGGTCATTATGTGCAACAACATACAGACAAGAAGATGATTATTTGGGAAGGATATTGTAATACGCATGATATGTTAACGGTCAAAGATGTGTATGAAATGAAGGCTAAGTATCCAGATGCTCCATTTGTTGTTCATCCAGAATGTCGTCCTGAAGTGGTTGAATTGGGAGATTTCGTCGGAAGTACAACAGCTATTCTAGAATACTGTAGAAAATCAGACGTGAAACAATTTATCGTGGGTACTGAGGACGGAACGGGATACCAACTTCGGTTGGATAGTCCTGATAAGACTTTTCACTTCGCGACTAAGTTCCTAGTATGTCCTAACATGAAGGTCAATAATCTTAAAAAGCTTGTGAAATGTTTAGAGACGATGAAACCACAAATATACGTACCCCCAGCCGTTGCAGATAAGGCTAGAATTTCCCTAGAGCGCATGTTACAAGTTAAGTAGCATGCGTTACTCTTTCTCTTAAGACAGGTGAGGAATGTTATGATTCCACGGTATTTAGTAGATTTCGATTTAGAGACACTACCCACAATAAAAACAGATGTGATTGTGATTGGATCCGGTATTGCGGGATTGTTCACAGCCATCAAGGTAGCTAAGGATCGACAAGTGTTAATGATCACGAAGAGTGCTTTACAGGAAAGTAATACGCGCTATGCACAGGGTGGAATTGCCGCTGTTATTTCAGAGGATGATTCACCAGCCTACCATCGACAGGATACTCTGCTCGCTGGGGCTGGTCTTTGTTCTTCTAGCGCGGTTGATATTCTTGTAAATGAGGGTCCTCATGGTGTTCAAGAACTTATCCGATTAGGGACGACTTTTGATGAGGATAATGGGGAATTAGCACTCACCCAAGAAGGTGCGCATAGCCATAGACGTATTTTGCATGCTAATGGAGACGCAACGGGGTTTGAGATTGTTAGAGCATTATCTGAACAAGCCATAAAGAAAGATAATATTGAGATTTGGGATAATCACTTTGTTCTAGATCTCATTACGGATGAAGGCGTATGTGTTGGAGTGCTAGTACAGGGGCCAGGAGGGGAACGTATCTTTGTTCAAGGGGATGCGACGATTCTATGCTCTGGAGGGATGGGGCAATTATATCGATATACGACCAACCCTGAGGTAGCGACAGCAGATGGAATTGCTATGGCCTATCGGGCTGGAGCTAACATTCGTGATATGGAGTTCCTTCAATTCCATCCAACGGCGCTTTGTTACCCTGGTGCTCCTAGGTTTCTTATATCAGAAGCGGTACGTGGGGAAGGTGCGATTCTACGGAATATTAAAGGTGAGCGGTTTATGCATAAATATCATGAGATGCTTGAGCTCGCCCCACGTGATATCGTAGCTCGCGCGATCGTTAGCGAAATGGAAGAAACGACATCGACCTTTATATATTTAGATATTACGCATGAGACACCGGAATTGATCAAGCACCGATTCCCAACCATCGTTGAGACTTGTATTCAATACGGTCTGGATATGACGAGTGATTGGATACCCGTTGCTCCAGCAGCCCATTATATGATGGGTGGAGTTCAGACGGATCTAAATGGTGAAAGTAATATATCTCGGTTGTTTGCATGTGGTGAATCATCTTCTACGGGTGTACATGGAGCGAATCGTTTGGCAAGTAACTCATTGTCAGAGGCGCTAGTGTTTGGACGTAGGATTGTGAATCGTATACGGGAACTGCCACCGCTGAATTGGTGTCCGGGCTCACTCGTGGTAGACTATAATAGGGTGGAAGTTCCTATGCAGGCGATTGTAGAGCGGCGATTGAAGCTACAAAAGGTTATGGTCCGAAATGCAGGTCTCCGTCGGAATGAAGAACTGTTGACGAAGGGAATTGAAGAATTGAGTCGACAGATGCCTATTTTTCAATCGGCATTATTTAAGAAAGAAGAATTCGAATTTGCAAACATGCTGACATGTTCGTTGCTTATTACCAGGGCTGCCTTGGCACGTAAAGAGAGTCGTGGCGCGCATTATCGGTCAGATTACCCAGAACGAGATGATCGGGTATGGCGTAAGCATCTATTACAGCAGCGTGACCATGAGATAGTGGAGGAGCTCAGCGATGATGTTTAATGGATATAATGAGGATTTAGTGAAATCGATACGTCAATGGTTGCGGGAAGATGTAGGTTCAGGCGATATTACCTCTCTTTCAACAATAGCTGTAGGAAGTGAGTCTAAAGGCGTTATTCATGCCAAAGCGGATGGTATTATAGCCGGGATTCCTTTAACTGAACTTGTATTCGAAGTTGTAGACCCATCCCTTTCTTTTGTGTCCTATGTAACGGAAGGGGAACGGATAAATAGAGGAACGATACTTGCAGAAGTAGAGGGAAGCACACATAGCATTCTAACAGGTGAACGCCTTGCCCTTAATTTACTGCAACGTTTATCTGGTGTAGCTACCAAGACGCAAGCTTTCGTTGATGCACTTCAAGGATTGCCTACTCGACTTGTTGATACACGTAAGACGACTCCTGGACATCGCATGTTAGAGAAGTATGCTGTACGGGTAGGTGGTGGAGCCAATCACCGATTCGGTCTCTATGATGCTGTCATGATTAAGGACAACCACATCAAGGGTGCAGGTAGTATTGCGCAAGCGGTAAGTCGCGCGCGCGCTCATATTCCACATACGATGACCATTGAAGTGGAGACAGAGAATCTTGAGCAAGTGCATGAGGCGATTTCGGCTGGAGCTGATATTATTATGCTTGATAATATGAGTCACAGTCTCATGAAGGAGGCTGTGAAAGTCATCCGTTCTAAGGCGTCTCATGTCAAAATAGAGGCATCTGGCAACGTATCCCTAGATACGATTCAAGGGATTGCTGCGTGTGGCGTAGATATTATCTCGGTAGGGCAATTGACATATTCGTTTGACAATTTAGACATTAGTCTTGACCTCAACGCTAAGAAGGAGGCTCAGGATTTATGATTCTTGTACTAGACATAGGGAACACTAACATCGTGCTAGGGATCTACAAGGATCGTGAACTGGCTCATCATTTTCGGCTGAGTACAACTCGCCAATCGACAGTCGATGAGTTCGGTGTATTGATCTATAATCTGTTTCGCATGTCCGATATATCTATAAAGGATATTGAAGGTGTCATTATTTCGTCTGTCGTTCCACCACTCGTCAACGTCTTTGAAGAGATGTGTCAGAAATTCATTCATATCACTCCATTGGTAGTGGGACCAGGCATCAAGACTGGCTTGAATTTGCGCTATGAGAACCCAAGAGAAGTGGGTGCTGATCGCATCGTTAATGCCGTTGCTGCTGTGAGTAAATATAAGGGGCCGCTAGTTGTTGTTGACTTCGGAACAGCGACTACATTTGATTGCATTGATCATGAAGGTAATTATCTTGGAGGTGCCATCGTCCCTGGCATAGGTATTGCAACAGAAGCGCTCTACCAACGGGCATCCAAATTACCGCGAATTGAGTTGGAGAAGCCTAAAAAAGTTATTGGTCGTAACACAATACATGCTATGCAGTCGGGTATTATTTTTGGATATGCCGGACAAGTGGATGGTATTATTGAACGTATAAAGGTTGAGATGGAAGCACCAACACTGAAAGTCATTGCTACAGGCGGAATGGCGGAGTTGATTGCAAGTGAGACGACGACCATCAATGAAGTCGAAGCGATGCTTACACTTGAAGGATTACGTTTAATTTATGAGAGAAACCAATAATAATAAAATAGGATCATAATAGAGACAAAGGAGGCTGTGAGGACATGGATAACAGAAAAGACCGCTTAATCCGAGGGACAGCCATGAATGGCCATGTGCGTGCCTTCGTGGTGCGGACCACAAAGCTCGTAGAGGATCTTCGTCAAAGACATGATACGTGGCCTATAGCTACGGCTGCTATGGGGAGAACATTGAGTGCTACCGCCATGATGGGTGCGATGCTTAAAGGTAAAGAAAAGATCAACGTTCAAATTAAAGGCGACGGACCGATTGGTCAAATCTATGCAGAAGCAAATGCCATAGGGGATATCCGCGGATATGTGACACACCCACATGTTCATCTGCCAAGTAATAGTCTAGGTAAGTTAGATGTTGCAGGTGCTGTTGGACGAACTGGTTTTGTTCATGTGATCAAGGATCAGGGTTTAAAAGACTTCTATACAGGTAGTTCGCCGATTGTTTCAGGTGAGATTGCTGAAGATATCACTTATTATTTCGCGATATCAGAACAGACGCCTTCGGCTGTCGGCTTAGGTGTATTGGTAGGAACGGATAATGCTGTTATGGAAGCAGGAGGATTTATTATTCAGCTTATGCCCGGTCTAAGTGATGATGAGATTACTGCTATTGAGCAGGCAGTTAGCGCATTCCCTCCGATCACCTCTCTTATGGATCAAGGTATGGATTTGGAAGAAATGCTTCATCGGTTGTTGCCTGATGCAGAAATATTGGAGGAAATGGATCTCCGCTTCCAATGTCAATGCTCGAAAGAACGCGTGGAAAGTACGCTGATAAGTCTAGGACAAAGTGAACTTGAACAACTTATCGAAGAAGATGGTCAAGCTGAGGTAGTATGTCATTTCTGCAATGAGGCATTCTCTTTTGATAAAGTAGAGCTTCAACAAATTATGGAACAATCCGTGAAGTAGCGATAACCATATGATGAGGATCAAAAGAAAAGAAAGGGTGCTATTGGCAGTCAATGTGATTTTGGTGATAGGCGTCCTATTCATGGGATGCTTGATTTTGTTTCGCGGACTTAAGCCCCTTATCCCCTCAACCGAAGGGACTAGAAATGTAGTAGCCTCTTTCAAAGAGGAGTCGATCACTGAAAGTGAATGGGTGAAAGAACTTAAGCGGGTGCATGGGCAAGAAGTACTACTTCATATGTTGAACCGTAAGGCTGTATATGAGGAAGCTAAGGAGTTGGGGATTCATATCTCCAATGATGAAGTGACAAGAAGATTGAAGCGGGATATGAAAGGTTACGACTCCGAGGAAGCTTATTATCATGAGATGGAGACGCAATTGGGTCTTACACCTCAAGATGTTGAGACAGAGATGAACTACAGATTAACATTAGAGCAAATTGCGATATCAGATATTGTTATTACTGATGAGCAGATTGATCGTTATATTGTAGAGAATGAGGATCAATTCGAGGTTCGTAAACAGTTTCAACTTTCCATTATTAAAGTAACCAGGCGAATGAAGGCTGAAGATCTATTGAATCAACTCGATGAGGGTGCAGATTTCGCACAGATGGCGAAGGAACACTCAATAGACCTAAGCAGTCGTGATAAAGGTGGAAGAATCGGTGCAGTGGAATGGAATGATCCATTCTTGCCTCAGGAAATGATGAGTGCAGCAGATTCACTACAGATTGGGGATATCGCAGGTCCTTTTAAATGGGATGATGAATATGTCATTATTCAATTAATAGATATTATTGTGGAAGAGCAAGAAGACATGACTTTGATCCGTGAATCTATCCGCAAGCAGCTTGCTCTGAATGAAGCAATACCTCTAATCCTGTTAGAAGACAGTCTTAGGGAGAAGCATGAGGCTAGGATACTTTAATGTACGGTTTATGATGACTGTCAGTAAAGTATCTTTTTTTTATATACTGTGTTGACAAGGGACTAAAAGGTTTGATAATATGATGATACGAAATACCTACTGATCTAGTCGGATTAAATAAAGAACGTGTATTAGTAACGCTTTATATTCATTAACCATTATCCTAGGGAGGGCTTATCCATGGCAAAAGTCGTCAACAATGTAACTGAATTAATTGGTGGAACACCGCTTGTTCGTTTGAACCGTTTAGTATCTGAAGATAGTGCAGAGATCTATCTTAAACTGGAGTACCAGAACCCAGGTGCAAGTGTTAAAGACCGTATTGCAATAAGCATTGTGGAAGAAGCGGAGAAAGATGGTAGTCTTAAACCAGGTGGAACCATTGTAGAAGCAACGAGTGGTAACACTGGAATTGGATTGGCTATGGTTGCAGCTGCCAAAGGATATAAGTCAATTATCGTTATGCCTGAGACAATGAGCATAGAGCGTCGTAATCTATTGCGTGCCTATGGTGCAGAGCTTATTCTAACTCCAGGATCAGAAGGAATGAATGGAGCCGTTACGAAAGCTGAAGCTATCGTGAAGGAGAACCCTGGATATTTCATGGCAGAGCAATTTAAGAACCTAGCGAATGTGAAAATTCACCGTGAAACGACGGGTCCAGAAATTGTGGAAGCGATTGAGTCCATCGGGGGCACGCTAGATGCATTTATTGCTGGAATCGGAACAGGTGGCACAATTACAGGTGCCGGTGAAGTACTGAAGAAACAATATCCAGATATTAAGATCTATGCTGTAGAACCTGCGGCATCACCAATCTTAGCAGGTGGTAAACCAGGACCACATAAGATCCAAGGACTTGGAGCGAACTTCATCCCTGAAATTTTGAACCAAGATATATATGATGAGATCATTCACATTGAGAATGAAGAGGCTTTTGAAGTTGCGCGTCGTGTAGCAACAGAAGAAGGTATCTTGTCAGGGATTTCATCAGGTGCTGCTGTATCTGCTGCACTTAAAGTAGCTAAACAATTAGGAAAAGGCAAACGCATTGTCGTTATCATTCCTAGTAATGGTGAACGTTACCTCAGCACACCATTATATAATTTCGAAGGCTAATACCATTTAATTATCATATATAGCGTATTATCGTCATATAGAATCGGCTATGCCCCTATTGTGCTAGTACTGGCAATAGGGGTTTTCTATTGTTAATATGATGAGATAAGAAAGTCATGCTATAAAATAACTAAGCTTATGCTTCCGATGCAAGTTATTTTGCGGAGTACATCAGGAAGTCATGCTATAAAATAACTTTTTAGGAGTAGATAAGGTGACTGAGAATGTAATAACTCCACTTGAGCAGTGGGAGCAATGGTCAACTGAAGGGTGGAGCATGCTGCCTTATCTTGTGCGGATGGAATCTGGTAATTTACCCTCAACGTGGACAAGCGCATGGGAGTCTGCATCACCGTATGGTGTCGTGCTAGAGAGTGGTAAGGGTGGACGCTATACATATCTAGGGCTTAATCCCGTATCTATCATCTCGGGTAAGGGGGACGAAGCGAGCATCATCCATCTTCATACTGGTGAGAACGAGAATGTGTTGGGAGATCCACTTCAGCTTATAGAGCAATGGATGGCACCCTATCATTCTCCTCAGATGACGGATGAGGGTTGTCCGCCTTTCATAGGAGGTTGTGTAGGCTTTCTAGGGTATGATGTTGCCCGTTCATTAGAGAGACTTCCCTCATGGGCAGAAGATGAGCCAGCATTTCCTGATTATATGTGGATGAGGATGGAAGAAATATGGATTTATGATCATGTGGATCAGACAGTGTACTGTGCAGTTCATTTGCCACTAAGTAAGTGTGAAGAGGAAGAACGATCTAACTCACAGCAGGGAATATCTAAATTGAGCGAATATAACGATAGGAAGAGCGTTGCGGTGAAGGCCTTGTATAAGGAAGCGAAGGAAAGAGCTGCACGAATGATGGGATGTTGGGTTTCCTTTAGTGGAGCAATCTCGGAGGGAGCTACCCATGGAGAGGTAGAACGGAACCTACGTTTGCAACAATTGGAGAAGTTCGAGAAGCAGGAAGAGATGCAATCTATAAGTATGTCTGCTCAGAAACTATGGCCAGATATGACAGCAGGGTTCTCGCAAGAGTCATTTGAGAGCGCCGTGCTACGTATTCAGGAATATATTCGGCAAGGAGATGTGTTCCAAGTCAATCTCTCTCTTCGGCAGGAGATGGAATTACACTCTTCTCCTGAGCAGATATATGAATGGCTTCGCTTATTGAATCCCTCACCGTATATGGGGTTGCTTCGATCGCCGGGATTTTCCCTTGTTAGTGGTTCTCCTGAATTGCTAGTGAAGCTGGATGGGGACAAGGTGAGCGCACGTCCGATTGCTGGAACGAGGCGAAGAGGAAATACGGCGGATGAAGATAAGGCTATGGCCGCGGAGCTAATCTCCAATGAGAAGGAACGTGCTGAGCATATTATGTTAGTCGATCTAGAACGCAATGATATCGGGCGTATAGCATCATACGGTTCGGTTCATGTTCCTGAACTTATGACAATCGAGTATTATTCCCATGTGATGCATCTCGTTTCCCAAGTAGAGGGAAGGCTGGCGTCTGAGAAAGGGGCATACGAGGTGATTGCTGCCCTCTTTCCAGGAGGCACCATTACAGGTGCGCCTAAAATTCGTACGATGGAAATTATCGAAGAACTTGAGCCTGTCCGTCGTGGTCCATACACGGGGTCTATGGGGTGGATTGACTATAGTGGTAATATGGAATTAAATATTATTATACGAACTTTGGTCGTACAAGACGGCAAAGGATACATTCAAGCTGGAGCGGGCATCGTGGTAGACTCGGATCCTTATCGTGAATATCGTGAGTGTCATAACAAAGCCAAGGCGATGATGAAGGCCGTGTTATGTAGTGAAGAGGAAACAGCTGTAAGCAATGCACAAGGGGGAAATAATCATGATATTAGTACTCGATAACTATGACTCTTTCACGTATAACTTGGTTCAATATTTAGGTGAATTAGGTGAGGAAGTCAAGGTATTCCGCAATGATGAGATCGATATCGCAGGCATTCAAGAGCTTGCTCCAGACCATATCTTGATCTCTCCAGGACCATGTACACCGAATGAGGCAGGAATCAGCTTGGGAACGATTGAACATTTCAAAGGAATAATTCCGATTTTTGGCGTGTGTTTAGGTCATCAAGCGATAGGTCAAGCTTTTGGCGGGAAGGTCGTGCGGGCAGAGCGTCTAATGCATGGCAAGACATCACCCATTCACCATCATGGCACCTCGGTATTTGCAGGATTACCATCACCTTTCATAGCTACAAGATATCATTCACTGCTTGTGGAGCGTGAGAGCTTGCCTGATTGCCTGGAGATTACTGCGGAGACGGCAGAGGGAGAGATTATGGGGCTGCGGCATAAGGAATTTCAAATCGAAGGTGTACAATTTCATCCTGAATCCATTATTACCGACCATGGACTTCAGATGCTACGTAACTTTCTACAACAGTCTGCAGTAAAGAACGGATGAGCTTTATAGGAATGAATTTCGGCATTGTTGAGGACAGGGATGCACGAGTATCTGTGATGGATCATGGATTCCTGTATGGAATGGGGCTATTTGAGACATTTCGTACTTACGGTGGCGTACCCTTTTTATTAGATCGGCATTTAAAAAGAATTTCCGAGGGATGTCGGTATCTTGGCATTCCTTATGAAATGAATTTAGAAGCGACCGCCGAATGGATTAATGATGTGATGGAAGCTAATGAATTACATGAAGCCTATATTCGCTATACTATTAGTGCAGGTGAGGATATACTGGGCTTGCCTGCGGGAGACTACCGTAACCCGAATCATATTGTTACGGTGAAAGAGCTTCCTAAGACCCCAATAGAACTTTACATTCGTGGAAAAGGACTGCAAAGGCTCCATACCCGTCGGAATACACCGGAAGGTCCAGTTCGCCTTAAATCACTGCATTATATGAATAATATAATAGCGAAGCGGGAGCTTATGACCTACAAAGCAGCAGCTCGCTATCAAGCAGAAGGGCTCATGTTGAATGGACAGGATGTTGTGGCTGAGGGGATCGTTAGCAACTTATTTTTTATGCGAGAGGGATCTCTTTATACCCCTCATCTGGATACCGGCATACTGCCAGGAATTACTAGAGAACTCGTGTTAGAACTTGCTTCGGAACAAGGCTTATATTGTGAGGAAGGTTGGTATTCGTGGTCAGATCTAACGAATGCTGATGAGATTTGGATGACTAGCTCCATCCAAGAACTGGTGCCTGTGACGACACTTTTGCTGGAGGATGGCTCCTCCACTACGATTAGTAACGGCACAGCCGGCCCGATCACAACGAAGCTTCTAAAATTATACCGTGAGAAAGCAGGAATCCATCTATGAAGACTACGATCTATGAACGAACTTATACCTGCGGTGAAACAGAACTAAAGCTGGGTCAATCTACACTTGTGATGGGTATTTTAAATGTTACGCCGGATTCATTCTCTGACGGTGGTCATTATACGGATACAGAACTTGCTGTTCAGCATGCGTTACAAATGATGGAAGATGGGGCAGATCTGATTGATATTGGTGGGGAGTCCACTCGACCTGGTTCTGCTCAAGTTGGGGTGCAAGAGGAACTGGCAAGGGTTATCCCTGTTATAGAAGCGATTCATCGAGTAGCTCCGCACATCCCCCTATCGGTTGATACGTATAAAGCGGAAGTTGCTCGCCAAGCGATTCAAGCAGGGGCTCATATCATTAATGATATTTGGAGAGGAATAGGGGATCCTGAGATGTTATCGACGGTAGCAGAACTGGCCGTTCCTATTATTCTGATGCATAACCGTCATAATCGGAATTACACGAACTTGATCGCGGATGTCATTCAAGATTTGAAGGAGAGTATTTCCTTAGCTCTTGAAGCAGGTGTACACAAGGACAATATTATGATCGATCCTGGCATTGGTTTTGCTAAAGACTATTCTGAGAATATGCGTGTTATGATGGGGCTCGACGCCTTAGCTGAGCTAGGATATCCAGTACTACTGGCTACATCTCGCAAGAAGTTCATTCGTACCGCTCTAGACTTACCTGTCGATGATATTATTGAGGGCACAGCGGCAACGGTCGCCTTCGGCATCGCACAAGGTTGTCAGATCGTGAGGGTACATGATGTATCATCTATAAAGCGTACTGTCCAAATGTGCGACGCCATGCTATATGGATCACCGGAGTCAATGATAGTACATACACAATAATAAAGGGGCGATAGAATAGATGGATAAAATGGTTATGCACCGTATGGAGTATTACGGATATCACGGTGTCTTTGCAGAAGAGAGAAAGCTTGGACAGCGTTATTACATCGACTTAGAGATGGAGCTAGATCTCCGTGAAGCGGGAGAACAGGATGATTTAACGAAAACTGTTAATTATGCTGAAGTTCATGAAACAGTGAAAAATATCGTTGAGAATAGATCTTTCCAATTAATCGAAGCTTTAGGAGAAGTTATTGCATCCTCGTTATTGGACACTTATACTAGTATCTATGCATTGACGGTCAAAGTGACCAAACCGCATCCTCCGTTTGATATTCACTTTCAAGGTGTAACGGTGGAGCTGTTCAGAACAAGAAAGTGAGAATCCAACATGAAGTCACATTTCACCTCTGAGCCATCAGAGGCTTATATTGCTTTAGGGGCGAATCTAGGAGATAGAGAAGGAACCTTAATGGAAGCTGTAGAGCGCCTTCACTTGCATGACCAGATTAACGTCCTTCGTTGTTCACATCTATATGAAACGGAGCCTGTAGGTTATGTAGATCAGCCTTATTTTTTGAATATGGCCGTGGCAGTAGAGACCGATCTAGATCCTCATGGCCTTCTAAAAGTTATGCAAGATATCGAACGTGAACTGGGTCGTGTCCGTCATATTCATTGGGGACCACGGACAGTAGATTTGGACCTGCTATGGATGGAGGGGTTGGTTGAAGATACACCAGACCTCATTCTACCTCATCCTCGGATGGAAGAGCGTGCCTTCGTACTCATTCCGTTGAATGATATCGCACATTCTAAGGAAGCCACTGGTCTACACACCGTTATTAAGACAGCACTTGAGAGACTGGATGGAAAGGAAGGGATACAGCTGTGGAGAAGTCACAATTGGCAGCCCGGATCCGCGCTTTTAGAAAGTTAAAAGGATACACCCAACAAGAACTAGCCTCTAAGATGAGTATATCCCTTGTTGTTTTGGGTGAAATTGAGCGTGGTCATCGCCGTGTGGAAGATCAAATTTTAAATAAAATTGCAGATTCCTTGGAGATTACGACCGAGGAACTGACGAATATTACTTCTTGAAGAAGTAAATCAAGAAGTAATACTATAAGAACACTGAGGTGATTATCACATGCTAAAGATCGGCGATATTGAAATGAAGAACCAAGTCGTGCTTGCTCCTATGGCGGGTGTATGTAACCCTGCCTTTCGCTTGATCGCCAAGGAATTTGGCACGGGATTGGTCTGCGCGGAGATGGTCAGTGGGAAGGCTATCGTTCATGGTAACAAACGGACACAAGAAATGCTGTTTGTTGATGAACGGGAGAAGCCGCTCAGTCTACAAATATTTGGAGGAGATCGCGAATCGCTTGTTGAAGCTGCCAAAGTGGTAGACCGGGAAACGAATGCTGATATTATTGATATTAATATGGGGTGTCCAGCTCCTAAAGTGACCAAAATTGATGCAGGAGCTCGTTGGCTTCTAGATTCAAATAAAATATATGAAATGGTAGCCGCTGTTGTGGATGCCGTAGGGAAACCTGTAACTGTGAAGATGCGTACGGGTTGGGACAGTGATCATATATATGCTGTAGAGAACGCTCAAGCCGTAGAACGTGCAGGCGGCAAAGCAGTCAGTATCCATGGTAGAACGAGAGAACAACTGTACACGGGGCATGCCGACTGGGACATTATTAAACAAGTGAAACAAGCCGTATCTATCCCTGTTATTGGTAATGGAGATGTTGTTACGCCTGAAGATGCTCGCCGAATGTTGGAGTTGACGGGTTGTGATGGCGTTATGATTGGTCGAGGAGCGCTTGGTAACCCATGGATGCTATATCGTACGATTCAGTATTTGCAGAATGGGGAGCTTGTTGCAGATCCATCGGCTGATGAGAAAATCAGAATAGCTATTCTTCACATGGACCGATTGATAGCTTTGAGAGGTGAACATATAGCCGTTCGAGAAATGCGCAAACATTTATCTTGGTATTTGAAGGGATTAAAAGGTTCAGCTCGAATTAAAGATGAGATCATGGAAGAAACTAGACGAGACGAAATGGTGAAAATACTGGAAGATTTTGTCGCATCACTAAATCAACAAGATGAGAATAGTGCGGGTTTATCAGCGGTAGCATCATCGATTCAATAATAATTGCTTCTAAACCGATGAAACTGCATTGACTTTTTGAAATGGTTACCATATACTTTTGCAGTATAAATTCGACTCAAGCTTTAATCATGGCAGCAGAGGATGTTCTGCGTCCTCAGATTATGCATATAGTAAAACTTATAAGTATAAGGAACATTTTATATTATTTAATTGACAGGAGAATCGGTTTAATGAGCGATAAAGAAGTTATTCTTACACAGGAAGGTCTTAAGAGGTTAGAGGATGAGCTAGAACAACTGAAATCTGTGAAACGTCGAGAGATTGCTGAACGGATAAAAGTTGCCATTGGTTATGGTGATATTAGTGAGAACTCGGAATACGAGGATGCTAAGAATGAACAGGCCTTTATTGAGGGAAGAGTGATTACTCTCGAGAAAATGCTCCGCAACGCACGCATCATTAACAGTGATGACATTAACACGGATGTTGTAGGTGTTGGTGCTAAAGTTATCGTGAAGGACCTCGAGTATGGAGACACGTTAGAGTATTTAATCGTTGGTACTGCTGAGTCTGATCCACTTAACAACAAAATATCAAACGAAAGTCCAGTCGGTAAAGCCATTCTTGGTAAACAAAAGGGTGCCGTTGTTGATGTGACGGTTCCAGCAGGTGTTGTTCAATACGAGATCATCGATATCAGGAAATAGGCTATACAAGTAGAAACGGCTTAGCCGTCCTTTTTCAAAGACGGCACCCGTTTCAGCGGAAATATAAGGATTGTTTAAAAGGGCTTCCTATTATGGGGAGCTTTTTTTAGAAATATAGGAAAAATGAAGGTAACTAGTGAGCGAAGATGAAGGAGATGAAGTTGCATGTCAGAGGAAATAGTGAATCAGGAGAACGATCTTAGTGAAATGCTACAGATTCGTCATAACAAATTGGACGAGCTTCGTGGAATGGGATTAGATCCATTTGGTAAGAAGTACAACAGAACGCATCATGCTGGCGAATTAGTGGCGAAATATGATCCATTCACGAATGAAGAGCTAGAAGAGAAGGCGGTAGCTGTTAGTGTGGCGGGCCGCATTATGGCTAAACGTGGTATGGGTAAAGCTATTTTCGCCCAAATCCAAGATCTAAGTGGTAAAATCCAAATATATGTGCGTCAAGACTCGATCCCTGAAGTGAAGTTCGAAGCTTTCCGGTTGTTTGATCTTGGAGACATTATTGGTGTTACTGGTCAGATGTTTAAAACAAAGACGGGTGAGACGACAATTAAGGTGGATGATGTAGAGATACTGTCCAAGTCTTTATATCCACTGCCTGATAAATATCATGGTCTAAAAGATGTGGAGCTTCGTTATCGTCAGCGCTATGTTGACTTGATGATGAACCCCGATGTACAGCAAACATTCATTGCGCGCTCTCGCATCATTCAATCCATGCGTCGTTATTTGGATTCACTCGGATATTTGGAAGTGGAAACACCAACATTGCATACTATTGCAGGTGGTGCGGCTGCGAAGCCTTTTATAACACATCATAATGCGCTTGATTTGGATATGTATATGCGTATTGCGATCGAGCTTCATTTGAAGCGTCTTATCGTTGGTGGATTTGAAAAGGTATATGAAATCGGACGTGTATACCGTAACGAGGGTGTCTCTACACGCCATAACCCAGAATTTACGATGATTGAGCTTTACGAGGCCTATGCCGATTATCAAGATATTATGAATCTAACCGAAAGTATGGTTGCTCATATAGCGCAGGAAGTATTGGGAACGACGGTCATTGACTATCAAGGTCAAGAAGTAGATCTAACACCAGCTTGGCGTCGAATTTCTATGGTAGATGCTGTTAAGGAAGTGAAGGGTGTAGATTTCAGTGTTCACATGACGGATGAAGAAGCACGTAATCTGGCCAAAGAACATAAGGTGCCTGTTGAGGCGCATAGCAAGTTCGGACATATTCTAAATGCGTTCTTTGAAGAGTTTGTTGAAGAGACCTTGATTCAGCCAACGTTTATTACGGGTCATCCTGTGGAGATATCACCATTGGCTAAACGTAATGAAGAAGATCCAAGGTTTACGGATCGTTTCGAATTATTCGTTGTCGGAAGAGAGCATGCGAATGCATTCACGGAATTGAATGATCCGATTGATCAACGTCAACGTTTTGAATCTCAATTGTTGGAACGTGAGCAAGGAAACGATGAAGCGCATGAGATGGATGATGACTTCATTCGTGCACTAGAGTATGGTATGCCTCCAACAGGTGGTCTTGGGATTGGAGTTGATCGTCTTGTGATGCTTCTGACTAACTCAGCTTCTATCCGTGACGTTCTCTTATTCCCTCATATGCGTCCTTTGAAAGAGCAGTAAGATATAGTTATAGAACACCGACTTTGCTTTCCTAATGGAAGGCGGGTCGGTTTTCTTTATCTATAGTAGGAGGAGGGCGGAATTGAAGATGTTTGACCGGGAAAATACCTAGTTTAAAATAATTTGAAAAAAGACTTGCATTCATATTCTTCGCGTGATATATTATTAGTCCGGCCAATTAAACAACGTTTAATTGAATCGGCAAGCAAATTATCGGATGAAACAAAAACGAAAATAAAGCTTGCATAAACGAACCGGAC
>NZ_JBXCJA010000019.1:0-62907 GCF_056786435.1 Paenibacillus sp. Y916
TGTTCTCACTTTCGTGAAAACCACTCACTCGTTGTTCAGTTTTCAAAGATCAATTTCTCTTTCGTTTGTCTCCGATTGTTCTCGGCGACAACTTCTATAATATATCACACCTACCAAATGTTTTGCAAGTACTTTTTTTAAAAAGTTTCAAAGTCATTTGGAATGAAATCTTCTCGCATCTTAATAATTACTATTATGACGCGAGATTTAATTTATCATATATCAATCAATTTAGTCAATAGTTTTTTATTATTATTTTGTTTGAGGAAAACGATTGTTACGAGCATACTTCGATAATTCCTTTTGTGGCGCGAATCTAGCGTACATACGGAACACCACTTTATACCGCCTAGCAATGGATTGTCTTATATCTTGATCTAACCTTTTATCATCTAAATCCATTAACATTTCATCTAATTCTTTGCGAATTACATAATCTAACTCCTTACACTCTTTATCATTAAATAACATCCCTAACATATTTTCTTACCTCCTCATTAAACTCACAAACGGATATACGTCGAACTCCTTCATACCCATCTCATATAACCGTGTTATTGTTATGCACATATTTTGGGAAATTTATGATTTCATTTTTTAATTCTGCTTACTTCATGAGCCAAAAGGTCAATGTACTCTCAATAACGGCAGCGCCTAAGAGCAAGATCACGATCCACATGGAGATAGGACCAACTCTTTTAAAAAAAGAACTCCACTGTTGTCCCACATTCGCTCGCTTCTCCCTACTCCCTACTCCCATACTAATCCACACCAAAGTTCCTAACCGAAGTCCAAAGGCGCACGCAATGATAATGGCTGGAATCTCAATAATACCGTGAGGCAATAGTCCTTTTACAATAACTTCAAACATACTCTCGCCTTGAATCGATAAATGATGTACTAAATATCCTAGAACCATACCGTTCACCATCAAAAATATAATGGGAAGGATGCCAAAAAATATTCCTAAGAAGATAATCATTACACCTTTAATACTGTTGTTTAAAAAAATAAAAACAAAAAAGCTCCACTCTGGGTTGTCTGATTCGCTTAAGCCTTCGCTTATAACACGAATCCCTTCAATTTGTTGATTAATGAACTGCGCTATTGAATCTGTCCCTACCCACCCAATCAGAATCCCTATACCGAATAGCAAGGTAGATAACATCATCGTTCTCTTGATCGAGGTAACATCTTTTATAAAAGTTGAAAATTTAAACATAAGCCATCTCCTTAAAAGTTTTGGAACAAAACTTACATCGTAAGCATAGTCCTTAAAAGTTTTGGAACAAAACTTACATCGTAAGCATAAGCCTTAAGTGTTTTGGGACAAAACTCACTTCGTAAGCATTATCTTAGTTTTGGAACAAAACTCACTTCGTAAGCATCATCTTAGTTTTTCGAAAAAACTACTTCGTTAACTCCTCATTTTAGTATTAACTCCCCTGTACGAGCATAGAATTTGAAGTAAACAAGCTTTCACGCAGGAAAGGGGCGGATTAATCCAATGAATTCATTTTTTTATGTATTGAGCTGGAAGAAAATCAAAAGGTTCTTATTAGTTACGGCGGCTGTAATATTTGCACTTGGAGTAGTCTACATCGAACGGGATCAAATCACCGTGTTCTCTGAAGGGGCTCCCTCAGCTATTTATAGTGTACCCACGGAGAAAAAATTAATTGCCTTGACCTTTGACATTAGCTGGGGCGACACAAGGCCAGGTCCTATTATACAAATTTTGAAGGATAAAAAAGTGCAGAAGTCTACATTCTTCCTTTCGTCACCCTGGAGCAAGAGTCATCCAGACATCGTCAAAGATATTAAGGATAGCGGCTTTGAAATAGGGAATCACGGCCACAAGCATGTCAATTACACGACTCTGAGTGATGATGAGATCCGTAACCAAATTTCAATCTCTAATTCAGTATTAACCGATATGATAGGAAGTGAACCTAGACTGCTCCGGTTACCGAACGGCGATTTCGACAAAAGAGTTCTTCGGATTGCAGATAGTATGAATTATAAAGTGATTCAGTGGGATACCGACTCGTTAGATTGGAAAAACATTGGGGTTCAAAATATCGTCGATCGTGTGTTAAAGAAAGCTCATCCAGGCGATATCGTCTTATTACATGCAAGTGATTCCTCTAAACAAACACATGAAGCACTCCCCATCATTATTGATGAACTGCGCAAGCAGGGGTATGAATTCGTAACGGTTTCTGACTTACTTAACCAAACAGAGGCCAAAGGCACTGAAATCCGTGATCAAGCATTGGTTCAAAATTTCTTCAAAGGTTCAGATGACCTCTAGATTTATTAAAAAAGAGCTAAGTATTCTTAGCTCTTTTTGTTTTGTACTATGCGATGAAGAATTAAAATTTGAAATACATTACAAGCTAATAATGGAATAACAATAAGAACTGTAGCATTATCAACATTAATCTTGAGTCCACCTACAATTTCTATAATTGTAACAGCAATCATAAAGAACATTGTCGGAATCCACGCTGATGTATTCGTCAATCTCGCTTTAATAAAAGCTGTCATTACAGCCACCACGAGAATTACAATACTCAGAATAAGGTCAGATGATTTTCCAGTTTGTCCACCGACAAACGTACGGAAGAACATTAATTCAAGTAATGCCAACACGGTTAGGACCATCTGTATGTATTGCCAGCCTTTTTTTGAGAAAACACCACTACCCATATAATTCAATATTAAATAAGCAAAGAAACCCATTTGAGAGTAAACGCTGGCAAGCATACCAAATCCGGATAAAAAGATGAAATAGGCTACATAATCAGAAAAACCATTAAATGAAATGCCACCACTTCCAAAATTAAATACGATGCCAGTAATAAGCGAAGCTACAGCACCAACTAATACGACCTGCCAGAACAATATGAACCATTTTCTTAATGTCAAAAACTCACCTCCCTAAGAATGTATTGTACCAACGTTTTTTATAAAAAACCATTACCCTCCAAACATATTTTTTGTTCCAGCTTCACATACTACACATAGTGTTCTTATGTTAAGGAGGTGCACATAAATGAAACCAATGGACATACGCTCAATTGTAATGATATTTGTTCTTGTAACAACTCTAACTGCCTGCGGCTCGGAGAGCAGTTCATCTTCCCCCATGGGATATAAAGAAATGAAAACCATGGTTGTGGATATTCTTAAGAGTGATGACGGAAAAAAAGCTGTAGAAGAAGCATTAAGCACTCCCAGTTCTGAAAGCGGCAGTTCTGGCGGAGGAATATTAGGGATGAAGATGTTATCCTCAGCTTCTTCAGAAGAAATTCGAACCGCAGTTAAAGATACAATTACAGCTCCCGAGTATACAAAAGAAATCGAAAAGATTATGAAAGATCCTAAATTCGCAGGAGATTTCGCCAAGGCGCTTAATTCACAAAGTAAACAACTCCATATGGAATTGATTAAAGACCCTACTTATCAAAAAGCTGTTTCCGACATTATGAAATCACCTGAAATCTCAAAGATGTTCCTCGATCTAACCAAGACATCTGATTTCCGCAAACAAACGATGGCCGTCATGAATGAAGCTATGCAAAACCCTTTGTTCAAAATGGAAGTGATGGAATTACTTAAAGCAGTTGTGCTAACCGAACTTCAGCCTAAAGAGGAAGAGAAAAGCGAGAATGGCGATAGTGAAGCTCAAGGTGAAAGTAAGGAGAGTAGTGGCGGTGGTGGTGAGTAAAATGCACACTTATATTCGGCCATATTCCACTATTAGTACTTTTAGTTGCATAAAGGGCATCTAATTATTGGAAAATCATCTATTCTCACGTGATCTTTATGTATGAAGTGTTCTTCCAAATGAAGTGTTTCAACACCCCTGGATGAACTCTATCTTAAGACTCATAATAAATAGGCCTAGGAGAAGAGTCAGCCAAAAACCTTATACTTTTCTATTATATCAAGAAAAGAGTTCCCAACATTATACAGGGAACTCTTTCTTTATTCCTTGAACTACCCTCAGACTAGTTCTGCTCACATTTGCCAATAATGGAATTAGCGATATCTGCATAAATTTTGCCACTCGTTGTTTCAGCCTTATATATTGAGGGAGAGAAATCCGGCTCAGACAGATGATTATTAGGAATACCCAATGGTAATTGGGCTAGTAACTCCGTGTGAAGCGTTTCAGCCAATTGTCCGCCACCGCCTCTACCAAATATATAGTCACGATTCTCGCAGCCAGGACATTCATAATAAGCCATGTTCTCGACTACTCCCAAGATCTCATGATTCGTTTGTAGCGCCATCGCTCCGGCTCTAGCGGCTACAAACGCAGCTGTTGCATGTGGTGTAGTGACAATAATCTCTTTACTCTGAGGCAACATTTGGTGCAAATCAAGAGCGACATCACCTGTACCAGGAGGTAGATCCAGTAACAGATAATCTAAATCCCCCCACCTCACATCACTCAGAAATTGCCGTAACATCTTGCCTAACATAGGCCCACGCCATATGACTGGATTATTCTCGCGGATAAAGAATCCCATCGACATCACTTTCACGCCAAAACGTTCCACCGGTATAATGACGTCGCCTTCAACGATAGGACCCTCTTCCAACCCCATCATATCCGGAACGCTAAAGCCATATATATCTGCATCAATCAGACCTACACGTTTACCTTGACGTGCTAAAGCAACAGCTAAATTGACAGTGACGGTTGACTTACCAACGCCGCCCTTACCACTTGCTATCGCTATAAAGTGTACTCCCGAATCCTCTTTTATTAGAGCATGATCCTCTAATCCAGCAGCATGACCTTTCTTCAATACCGCCTCATCCTCCGGTGACATTTCTTCTCCGAAGGCTAATTTACGATCATAATCCGTAGCTTCACGTAAACGAATATGAATATCCTCTACTCCCGCCTGCTCAAGACGTTGTCGGATTACCTTATCGAGTTCAGCTTGATACTCATCACTAGAATCTATAAATATAGCTGAAAGTGAAACTCGATTATCTTTTATTACAATATCTCGTATGAGCTGCAATTCAATCAAGCTTTTACCACTAGTAGCCTCAGTAATCGGCTGTAAGATTTCCTGCACTTGCTCTCTTGATAACATAACAGCAGCACCTCAATTTCGTATATTAGTATCTGCTTATTATACCATTTCTAATCTTACTCTGACGACACCTAAGGTTTTTCTCCTGAAGTATAACGTAGAATACCTTTATAAATTGAAGCTGCCACTTTCCGTTGATATTTCTCATCTTTTAATAACAATGCTTCTTCCGCATTCGATAAAAAGCCGACTTCAACCAGTGCCGATGGAATCTTCAGAGCCTGAAGGATATACACAGTGTTAACTGTCTTAGCTATTCGATCCGTATTTTCTAAATTACGTTTCATTTCTTCTTGCATGAGAGCAGCCAAGTCTGCGTTATCCGGGTGAGAGGGGTAATAGAACACTTGAGCACCCCTCCAGCGATTGGACGGTATACTATTCATATGAACGCTGATAAATAGATCCGACTCATTTTCCTCTATTACTCTCACACGCTGTTTCAAATCCTCTGTCTTACGTTTAGAATAACCCTTTGTTTCAGGCGAAGCTAAATCATAGTCGCCTTCCCGTGTCATTTTCACAATCGCCCCCGACTGTTGTAAATAATCACGCAAGGTTAAAGTAATAGCAAGGTTAATATCTTTTTCAATAACGCCCTGACGACTTACAGCACCTCCATCAGGCCCACCATGCCCAGCATCGAGGGAGATTACTTTACCCGCTAAAGGCAAGCTCCAATACTTCGTTGCTTGTTCAGCAGGGATTTCATATGTAACTATAGCCACGAACACAATGAGCAAGCTCAGCCCTAACAGTAACTTTTTGATTGTCCTTATCTGAATCCACACCGATATCACATCTCGCTTAGGCTTGGACATACACAAAAACACCCCCTGTCCCACATAGACTCTTATCATCTATATGGGAGGAGGCGGACAAATAGTACCTTATAGAGGAAGTTCAAAAAGTCGACTTTTGAACTCTCAGTTATATCGTAACTTGCTCAGCCATTCCTTCAATAAGAATCTTAGCTACCTCAGGACGTGTGAATTCAGGTGGTGGACATTGGCCATCGCGTAGTAATGCCCGTACCTTTGTTCCCGACAGTGTCATATGATCTTCTTTTCCATGAGGACATGTTTTACTTGATGCCATGTTGCCACATTTGATACAAAAGAAGCTATGCTCAAAAAATAAAGGCGTAATTCCTATTTCTTCGGCTGTAAAGTTCTTGAATATCTCTTGCGCTTCATACGTGCCATAGTAATCGCCAACACCCGCGTGGTCACGCCCTACGATAAAGTGTGTACAGCCGTAGTTCTTACGCACAAGAGCATGAAATATAGCTTCACGTGGGCCAGCGTAACGCATTGCAGCAGGGAACACACCAAGAAAAGCACGATCCTTTGGATAATAGTTTTCTAAAAGTGCGAAATAACTGTTCATTCTTACATTCGCAGGAACATCGTCAGATTTAGTCTCTCCGACAAGCGGATTCAAGAATAGAGCATCAACAATTTCCATAGCACTCTTCTGAATATATTCATGAGCTCGGTGAACAGGATTACGAGTTTGGAATCCAACGACCGTCTTCCAACCTTTATCCGCGAACAAACGGCGTGTTTCAGCAGGAACAAAATAGAACTCTTTGAACTTCGCAGGCTCAGGTCTATTCAACACTTGAATGGAACCACCCACATAGGTTGAAGAACGCTCCATTAGCTTCTTCACTCCCGGATGCTCTGGATCATTAGTTCTAAAAACGTTAATAGCTTCCTCTGCTTGATCTACTACATATATGCTTTCTACAGTAAGTGTTCCGTACACAATTCCATCTGCCTCACCAACTAAAGCAACTTGTTCTTGAAGTGCCAATTTCGAAGCTAGGACTGGATCAATAGCTAATGTAATAGGAATACTCCACACTGTACCATTAGCCAATTTCATCGAAGAAATAACCGATCTATAATCCTCTTCATTCAAGAATCCTGTGAGTGGTGAGAAGGCACCTACGCCGATAAGATCCAAGTCTGAGATGGTCCACGTATTAATAGCAATTTGCTTAAAGCTTTGTGCAGCCTTCAATAACACTTCTCTTTCTTCACCCTGTACAACCCGCTGAACTAATTCTCCGCCATGCGGTAATATTGAAGTCATCTACCCATCTCCTCGTAAACAGTTATATTGTTCAACTCTTTATTTATGAAGTCCACATTCCGTCTTCTCACTACCCGCCCAACGCCCAGCACGAGCATCTTCTCCAGGCATAACTTGGCGTGTACAGTATTCACAACCAATACTAGGATAATTTTGATCATGCAATGGATTGTAGATAACATCATTTGTACGAATATAATCCCATACATCCTCGCTACTCCAAGAAGCGATTGGATTGAATTTAATCAGCCCAAATTTAGCATCATACTCTACTTTTCTACTATTGGCACGTGTTGGCGCTTGATCACGACGAATGCCTGTAATCCAAGCATCGTACTCTGTTAGAATTCGAGTTAGCGGTTCAACTTTACGGATATTGCAACATTGGGTAGGATCCACCTTCCACAAAGCATCTCCAAACTCCAATGCCTGTTCTTCTGGCGTTATCTTAGGAGACACACGAACAAAATCCATACCATACTTCTTTACCATCTTATCGCGTGTCTCATAGGTTTCTTTAAAATGAAAATCCGTATCTAAATAAAATACATCGGTAGATGGACTAATCTTTTGAATCATATCCACTAATACAACATCTTCCGCTCCGAAACTACATGCAAAGGTAATGTTAGGAAATGTCTCTATTGCCCAACGGATGACTTCCTCAGGTGATGAGTGTTCAAATTCATCTGCCTTCTCCTGAATAAGTTTCTCTTTCTCCAATAAATTCATGATTTTATCTCCCCCGTTTCAACTAAATATTAAAGCCGACTATCTTAATATGAATTATATACTATTATAAATCTTAATCCCTTTTTGTCAACAAAACAATAGAAAAAAGCCCTTGACCATGATGGCCAAGGGCTTAAAAATGTTAATAAATAAGTAATATTAACGTTTCGAGAACTGAGGAGCACGACGTGCTGCTTTAAGTCCGTATTTCTTACGTTCCTTCATACGTGGATCACGTGTTAGGAATCCTGCTTTCTTAAGAGGGGAACGCAATTCTGGATCTACTTTAAGCAATGCACGTGAAATACCGTGACGAATTGCTCCAGCTTGACCGGATGTTCCTCCACCATGAGCAATTACGAGAATATCGTATTTACCTAGTGTTTCTGTTAAGTTAAGTGGTTGTTTAACAATCAACTTAAGTGTTTCAAGACCGAAATATTCATTAATGTCGCGTTTATTAATGACAATGCGTCCTTCACCCGGTATAAGGCGTACACGTGCTACCGAATGTTTACGACGACCTGTCCCATAGTATTGTACTTGTGCCATGAAACTGTCCTCCTTTTAAATTAGCCGCGAAGTTCGTAAACTTCTGGATTTTGTGCTACATGTGGATGTTCCGTACCTGCATATACTTTAAGTCTCAATTGCATCTTATCACCCATACGAGTTTTAGGGATCATACCTTTAACGGCTGCTTCAATAATACGCTCTGGGAAAGTCTTAAGCATATCTTGAGCTGTCGTTACTTTCAATCCGCTCATGTGTTGTGAGTGACGGTAGTATTTCTTGTCTGACCACTTTCTTCCTGTCAGATGAATCTTCTCAGCATTGATTACGATAACGAAATCGCCAGTATCAACGTGTGTTGTGAATTGTGGCTTGTGTTTGCCGCGAATAAGAGCAGCAACTTCTGTTGCCAAACGACCGAGCGTTTTACCATCGGCATCTACAATATGCCAGTTGCGCTCTACTTCATTTGGCTTAGCCATATAGGTGGTACGCATAAATATTTCCTCCTTGTTGTCGTCCTAAAATCAAATATATTTCATTTATCTTCGATCATAGTAGTTAGTTAATGTTATTTATTAAATATAATTATACTGTGAATATCTTATTTGGGGCTGTGGGAAAGCCATTAAGAAAACACAATTACTATTGTACAGCATCCACAGACAAATCGCAAGTGATTTATAAAGTTTCATTCGTAAATTCATTGTATTCTACATCCCATAGCATAAGGCCTTTTCCTTCCGCAGTTGGACCCGCCTGTGTTCGATCTAAAGCTGCTATAATACGTGGAATATCCTCCGGAAGTTTCTTGCCTTCGCCAACCTCTAGTAGTGTCCCCATCATAATACGAACCATGTGCTGAAGAAAGCCACTTCCAGTAACGTAAGTATGGATGACTCCTTGATCACGCGATGAAGTCCGACACATTGATTCATCCACTTCGATATAAGCGTCAAACAATGTGCGAATATGAGATGTCTTCGTAGAAGCTCGTGAAGCAAATGATGTGTAATCATAAGTTCCAATGAAATACTTTATAGCACTCTTCATCGCCTCTATATTCAATCTCCCGTGATGATGAAATTGAGTATGACGCTGAAACACATCAATATATTGATTAGCATTTACTGTGTAACGATAAGTCTTGCGCTTGGCGGAGTAACGAGAATGAAATTGTTCAGACACTTCAATTGCTTCTATGACAATAATATCTGTAGGTAGTCTCGTGTTGAGTGCCATAGCCCATCGCTCTACAGGAATGGTAGAACTTGTTGGGAAATTGAACACCTGACCGTAAGCATGCACACCTGCATCCGTACGACCCGATGCTATAATCTTCACATCTTCACCTGAGAGCATCTTAATAGCCTTCTCAAGCTGGTCCTGAATCGTTCTGCCATCAAGCTGTGTCTGAAAGCCGTTATAGTGTGTCCCATCGTAACTGACTTTCATGCATAAGTTGCGCAATTACATCACCCTATTTCATTTAAAAAGGAAGCCCCTTCAGGAGCTTCCTTTTCCCGAAATGAAGTGAAAAAAGGGTTAGTACAGAATCTGTGATTCCTGCTTACCCTTTCAACATTTCGATAGTTACGCGCGGTCTACTAATTCCAAATAAACCATTGGCGCAGCGTCACCACGACGAGGTCCTAGTTTCAAGATACGTGTGTATCCACCTGGACGCCCAGAGTAACGAGGTCCCAAATCGCTAAACAATTTTTGAATAGCATCTTGCTCGCCGTCCACTGTCTCACGACGAACGAATGCAGCAACTTGACGACGTGAATGAAGATCACCTTTTTTAGCTTTAGTAATCAGCTTTTCAGCAATCGAACGAACTTCTTTTGCCTTCGCTTCCGTTGTTTGGATGCGTTCGTATAAGAAAAGGTCCGTTACTAGATCACGAAATAATGCTTTACGTGCACTAGCATCGCGGCCCAACTTTTGGTATGCCATGTTTTTCCCTCCTTCACTAACGATCTTAAGAAGCTATTCTTCTGTCCGAAGTCCCAAACCTAGTTCCTCGAGCTTCTCTTGTACTTCCTCCAAAGATTTGCGGCCTAAGTTACGAACCTTCATCATATCTTCTTCGGTCTTAGTTGTAAGTTCTTGTACTGTATTGATACCAGCACGTTTGAGACAGTTATATGAACGAACGGATAAATCCAGCTCTTCAATCGTCATCTCAAGAACTTTTTCTTTCTTATCTTCTTCTTTTTCAACCATAATTTCAGCATCTTTAGCTTCGTCAGTAAGACCAACAAACAGCATTAAGTGCTCAGTCAAAACTTTGGCTCCAAGACTCACTGCTTCTTCTGGTCTGATGCTACCATCTGTCCAGATTTCCATTGTAAGCTTATCATAATTCGTTACCTGACCAACCCGAGTGTTCTCAACGCCATAATTGACACGAGAAATCGGTGTGTAGATAGAATCAATCGGAATGACACCAATAGGCTGATCATCACGTTTGTTCTTATCTGCTTGGACATAACCACGACCACGATTAGCAAAAATGCGCATATGAAGTCTAGCTCCAGGATTCAATGTTGCAATGTGAAGATCCGGGTTAAGGATTTCTACATCACTATCCGCACGAATATCAGCTGCCGTAATTACTCCTTCACCTTCAGCATCAATCTCGAACACTTTCTCTTCGTCAGAATGAATTTTAAGGGATAGAGCTTTCAAATTCAGAATAATCTCCGTAACGTCTTCTTTTACTCCCGGAACTGTTGAGAACTCATGCAGAACACCATCAATCTGAACAGAGTTAACGGCTGCACCAGGCAAGGAAGACAGTAAGATTCGGCGAAGTGAATTCCCCAATGTCTGACCGTACCCTTGTTCTAGTGGTTCTACTACGAATTTACCATAGTTACCATCTTCGTTTACGTCAATGGTCTCAATCTTTGGCTTTTCGATTTCAATCACGCATGTACCCTCCTTCAAACGTCGCTCCTATATGAACCAGTCACCTTGTCAAGCGTATCCCAAGTAGTATGCCTAAACAACCATTGTTAGCAGATTGCGCCGGTTTTATACCACATTGTTCAGGTTGACCTTATTAGACACGACGACGCTTAGGTGGGCGGCACCCGTTATGTGGAACTGGAGTTACATCCTTAATCAGGTTGACTTCCAGACCAGCGGCTTGCAAAGAGCGAATAGCTGCTTCGCGACCAGCACCAGGGCCTTTGACCATAACTTCTACCGATTTCATGCCATGTTCCATCGCTGCTTTTGCTGCTGTTTCAGCGGCCATTTGTGCAGCAAACGGTGTTGATTTACGTGAACCTCTAAATCCAAGGCCTCCTGAGCTAGCCCATGAGATTGCATTACCATGTGGATCAGTGATTGTTATGATTGTATTGTTGAACGTGGAACGAATATGAGCCACGCCAGATTCAATATTTTTACGGTCGCGACGCTTAGTGCGTACGACTTTTTTTGGTTTTGCCATTGTCTTTTATCCCCCCTTATTATTTCTTCTTATTCGCTACCGTACGACGAGGGCCTTTCCGTGTACGTGCATTCGTCTTAGTACGTTGTCCGCGAACCGGCAACCCACGGCGATGACGCACACCACGATAGCAACCAATCTCAACGAGACGCTTAATATTCAAGGAAATTTCACGACGTAGGTCACCTTCAACTTTAACCGTTTTGTCGATCGTTTCACGCAATTTGCTTACTTCATCTTCTGTCAGATCTCTAACGCGAGTTTCAGAACTAATGCCTGTTTCTTGTAAAATTTTCTGGGAAGTCGTTCTACCGATTCCGAAAATATAAGTTAAGGCGATCTCAACGCGCTTATCACGTGGTAAATCCACTCCAGCTATACGTGCCATTTTACGCTACACCCCCTTCTTAACCTTGTTTTTGTTTATGTTTCGGATTTTCACAAATCACCATTACAATCCCTTTACGACGAATGACTTTGCATTTCTCGCACATGGGTTTTACAGAAGGTCTTACCTTCATGTTAATTACCTCCCTAAAGTTTTGCGAAGCAAAACTAACTTCGTAAGGATTATCTTAATTACTTGTACTATTTACGGTACGTTATACGACCTTTGGTTAAATCATAAGGTGATAACTGTACGACCACTTTGTCTCCAGTCAGAATACGAATAAAATGCATCCGTAGCTTTCCTGAAACATGACCTAATATTTGATGACCGTTCTCAAGCTCAACCTTAAATGTTGCGTTAGGCAACAATTCAAGAACTGTACCTTCTACTTCAATGACATCTTCTTTAGCCACAATTAGTCTCCTTTCTCTTCTACATATGATTCGGTAGATTGTCTAAACTTCATCACTGCATGACGCAGCTTTCCATTTGTCACCCGACCGTTTTCCATTAAACTGTTTGCAACCTCACTGCTAATGTAGGATTGGGTTTCCAAATGAAGAAGATTCTTCTTCTTCGCTTGGTCAAACTTTCGTTTATCCCCATCCGCAATATAGACGAACTTGTTATCGTCATGCGAGAGGACAACCGCCAACTGTCCGGCATCCTTACCTCTCAATATCTTCACAATCTGACCAGCATGGGGTACGGATCGGTTATTCAAGGTCCATCACCAACCACTTCAGTTATTTTGTGAAAACCCACGATACTTCGCTCTAATGTCTAGCATAACAATGTGCCCATCGTTTAATTTACGTTTAGCGGTGGATCCAAAGACTAAGACCGAAGTGTAAATGCTAGTAAGAAGACCATGGTAGCCCATATTGGATGGCACTAATGTTACACTGCGAAAGTACTGGTCAGCAAGTTGACTTGTAGCCACAACAGGTTCTGCTTCATTCATTAGCCCAAGTTCCGTTTCGGACTTAACTATGATCATTACAACTAACCTCTTAATATAGATACGATATCTGTTGAAACCGTATCTATATCTTGTTCACCATTGATCTGACGCAATAAGCTTTTACTCTCATAAAAATCTAGGAGTGGTGCTGTTTTGTTGATATATTCGTCAAGCCGTTTCCCAACACTCTCTTCATTATCATCAGAACGTTGGTATAATTGCCCTCCATCTATATCACATACACCTTCCTGCTTGGACGGGTTAAAGATCACATGATATGTGGCTCCACAGTCCTTACAGATCCGTCTTCCAGTTAAACGCGCCAATAATTTGTCGCGATCCACCTTCAAATTAACGACATGATCCAATTGGGTATTCAATTGAGACAGAATTCCTTCCAGCGCTTCCGCTTGCGAAAGGGTTCTTGGAAAACCATCCAATAAGAAACCTTTTTCGCAATCGGACTGCTGTAGACGCTCAGCAACAATTCCAATTGTTACATCATCCGGTACCAATAAGCCTTGATCCATATATTCTTTGGCCTTAATTCCAATAGGAGTCTCCTGCTTAATCGCTAAACGAAATGCATCGCCAGTCGATATGTGAGGAATCCCAAATTCATTAATAACCGCCGCTGCTTGTGTACCTTTGCCTGCCCCAGGAGGTCCCATGAAAAGAATGTTCACGATTATCACTCCCATCAAGAATTCCTATTGCAAGAAAACCTTTATTTATTGATGAATCCCTTGTAATGACGTTTGATCAATTGGCTCTCGATTTGCTTCATAGTATCCAGCGCTACACCGATCACGATCAGTAGTGCTGTACCCCCGATTTGCACCGATTTAGGCAAACCAGCCAACGTACCTAAGAATATCGGCGTTAATGATACAACCGCTAGAAATATAGCACCAGTCATAGTCAAACGAGTCATGACTTTAGTCAAGTATTTCTCAGTGGCTTTCCCTGGACGAATCCCTGGAATATATCCGCCGTTCTTCTTCATGTTCTCAGCCATTTGTTGTGGATTCATCTGTACAAATGTATAGAAGAATGTAAATCCAATAATCATTATAACATAGAGGACCATACCCAGTGGTTGATCATGACTTAAGTTTTTAATAACCCAGTCAGCCCATAGGTGTGTCGACCAGAAGTTTGCAAGGATAACCGGAAATTGAAGCAATGATATAGCGAAGATAACTGGAATAACACCCGCCGCATTAATCTTAAGCGGTATATGCGTATTCTGTCCGCCATACATTTTGTTACCAACGACACGCTTTGCATATTGTACAGGAATTTTACGAATCGCTTGCTGGATGTATATAACACCAACAACAATTAGTAAAAGCACAATTACTAGAAGAAGTGTCTTCAGGGAATTCATAAATACTTGGTTCTCCTGAATAAAGGATGAGTTTGCTGTTGTCGTAATATACGTTGGAATATTGGCAACGATACCTGCAAAGATAAGGATCGAAATCCCGTTTCCAATACCTTTTTCCGTAATTTGTTCTCCCAACCACATAAGGAAGGCAGTACCAGCAGTCAACACAATAGCGATCAGAAGATACTTTGTAAATGTTGCATTTGGAATCATCACCGTACCATACATACGGTTAAATCCGATTGACATCGCAAATGCTTGAATTGTTCCCAAGATAATCGTACCGTACCGTGTTAGTTGAGCTGACTTCTTCTTACCGTGTTCGCCTTGTTTGGCCCACTCGGCAAGCTTTGGAATAACATCCATAGAGAGCAACTGCACTATAATGGATGCGGTAATATAAGGCGTAATTCCTAGGGCGAAAATCGAGAAATTCTGAAGTGCGCCACCAGAGAATGTATTAAGGAGACCTAGTAGGTCTGCTCCAGCATTGTCCGCTTGAGCTAACACTGATTTATCAACACCAGGTACAGGTACGAAAGTACCAATACGGTAGATAAACAGTACGAACAATGTGAATAAGATCTTTTTACGTAGATCCTCTATATGCCAAATATTTTTGATCGTCTTAATCAATTAGATCACCTCGGTTTTACCGCCGGCAGCCTCGATTTTCTCCACCGCAGATTGAGAAAACTTATTCGCTTTGACAGTCAGCTTAATAGTTATTTCGCCGTTGCCTAGAATCTTGATTCCGCTTTTAGCATTTTTCACGATTCCGTTTTCGAACAAAAATTCAGGTGTTACTTCTGTATCTGCCGCAAAGTTGTTAAGATCTTCAATGTTGATAATCGCATATTCTTTACGCGTAGGATTCGTAAATCCGCGTTTAGGTAAGCGACGATACAACGGGTTTTGGCCACCTTCGAAACCAGGGCGTACTCCACCGCCGGAACGAGAATTTTGACCTTTATGGCCACGGCCTGATGTCTTACCCGTGCCGCTACTAGGACCACGTCCAACGCGTTTGCGTTCCTTTTTGGATCCAAGGGCTGAGGACAGCTCATGTAATTGCATCGTTCGTTGCACCTCCTTAATTTTTGTAGACTAATCTCTTAGGTCAATTAACCTTCGATTTCAGTAACTGATACTAAATGGGACACTTTATTGATCATTCCGCGAATCGCGGGATTGTCGTTATGAACAACAGTTTTGTTGAGTTTTTTCAAGCCTAGTGTGGTGACAGTCGCACGTTGATCTTCTGGACGACCAATCAAGCTACGGACGAGGGTAATTTGCAATTTTGTCATGACGTTCCCTCCTTAACCGAGCAATTCTTCGACGGATTTGCCGCGTAATTTCGCAACATCCTCAGCGCGTTTTAGACGGGATAAACCCTCTATAGTTGCGTTGACCATATTCATGGAATTCGAAGAACCCAGAGATTTTGTTAAAATATCACCTACACCAGCAAGTTCAAGTACAGCACGTACAGGACCGCCAGCGATTACTCCAGTACCTTCTGATGCTGGTTTCAATAAAACTAGACCAGCTCCGAATTTACCTGTAACAAGGTGAGGAATAGATGTTCCTACAAGAGGAACAAGTATTAGATTTTTCTTAGCATCTTCAATACCTTTGCGAATCGCATCAGGTACTTCGCCAGCTTTACCGATACCGACGCCAACATAACCTTTGCCATCGCCGACAACTACTAACGCGCTAAAGCTAAAACGGCGTCCGCCTTTTACAACTTTTGCTACACGGTTAATATTTACAACTCTTTCAGTCAGTTCTAAAGTATTCGGATCTACACGCAAGTCGTTAACCTCCTTTTTTAAAAATATCTTAGAATTCTAAGCCAGCTTCGCGAGCTGCATCAGCAAGTGCTTGAATCCGTCCGTGGTATAAGTAACCTCCGCGGTCAAAAACAACCGAAGTATAACCTTTATCTTTCGCACGTTTAGCTACGAGTTCTCCAACTTTGCGAGCGGATTCTACGTTAGCTCCATTGGTAATTCCTTCACTCAATTCTTTGTCAACCGTAGATGCTGCTACTATTGTAACACCAGCTACGTCATCGATTAATTGAGCATAGATATGTTTGGAAGAACGGAAGACGTTGAGACGAGGACGTTCAGCTGTTCCAGTAATTTTCTTACGAACACGAAGATGTCTTCTCACACGCGCCTTGTTCTTATCTTGTTTTGTAATCATAAATTCCTTTTCACTCCTTTCAGTTTGCCTTCAAAGCTCCACTGTAAAACGTAAAGGATATATCGAAAATAAGTAATAACAACTTATTTCTTCTTACCAGCTTTACCTTCCTTACGAATAATACGTTCACCTTCATACTTAATCCCTTTACCTTTGTAAGGTTCAGGTTTACGTACTGAACGTATTTGGGCAGCGTAAGCACCTACACGTTCTTTATCGATCCCTTTTACAATAATCTTTGTGTTTACAGGCACTTCAAATTCGATACCCGATTCTGGAGTGATTTCAACAGGGTGAGAGTAACCCACGTTCAATACGATATTATCTCCGGATTTACTTGCACGATATCCGACCCCAACCAATTCCAGAGATTTAGTGAACCCTTCAGTTACACCATTTACCATATTGGAGACAACGGTGCGGGTTGTGCCGTGTAGAGAACGATGCAATTTGTTGTCGGATGGACGCTCAACAAGAATTTCATTATTATCTACGGATACTTTCATATCTTTATGAAGTTCACGAGTCAAAGTTCCTTTAGGTCCTTTTACTGTGATTACAGAGCTATTCAAAGTGATTTCTACACCACTTGGTACTGCGATTGGTTTACGACCAATACGTGACATATATGTTGCACCTCCTTGTCTTGTGACATTATATTACCAAACGTAGCAGACAACTTCTCCGCCAGCTTTTGATTGTCGAGCTTCTTTATCGGTCATAATCCCTTTTGAAGTAGAGATAATCGCAATACCTAGACCGCCTAGAACACGAGGAACTTCTGTGCTTTTCGTGTACACGCGGAGGCCTGGTTTACTGATTCTCTTCAAACCAGTTATAACGCGTTCGTTATTTTGTCCATATTTCAAGAAAATACGGATAATCCCTTGTTTGTTGTCAGCGACAACTTCTGCATCACGAATGAAGCCTTCACGCTTTAGAATATCAGCGATTTGTTTCTTCATCGTTGAAGCAGGCATTTCTACCGTTTCGTGACGTACTGTATTAGCGTTACGAATACGAGTTAGCATATCTGCAATTGGATCAGACATAGTCATGTGTGTAAACCTCCTTCCCGTTTATGGACTTCTTACCAGCTTGCTTTTTTCACGCCAGGAATCTGGCCTGCATGAGCTAATTCACGGAAACAAATTCTGCAAATTTTAAACTTTTGCAGCACCGAGTGTGGACGACCGCAACGTTCGCATCTTGTATATCCACGCACTTTAAACTTAGGTGTACGTTGTTGTTTCACTATCATTGACGTTTTTGCCACTTAGACTGACACCTCCTAATAATTTTCGGAGAAATGGATTTGCGAAATTATTTCGCAAAAGGCATTCCCATTTGAGCGAGCAGCTCGCGGGACTCTTCATCAGTATTAGCTGTCGTTACAATAACGATATCCATACCACGAACCTTATCAATCTTATCATATTCAATTTCCGGGAAGATCAATTGTTCTTTAAGACCAAGTGTATAGTTACCGCGGCCATCAAACGATTTGCTTGATACACCGTGGAAGTCACGGACACGAGGAAGAGTAATGCTGAACAATTTGTCCAAGAAATAATACATACGTTCACCGCGTAGAGTTACTTTTACACCGATTGGCATATTTTCGCGCAATTTAAATCCAGCAATGGATTTCTTAGATTTAGTAATAACTGGCTTTTGACCAGAAATCATTTGCATGTCGCTAACAGCGGCATCAAGAACTTTGGAGTTAGAAACGGCTTCACCAACACCCATGTTGATAACAACCTTCTCAACCTTAGGAACTTGCATTACTGTTGTATAGTCGAACTTCTGCATCAAAGCAGGAGTTATTTCGTTCAAGAAACGGTCTTTTAGTCTTACTGCCATGAATTACAAACCTCCTTTCTTCACTAGTCGATTAGTCGATAACTTCTCCGGATTTTTTCGCTACGCGAACCTTTTGTCCGTTATCCAATACTTTGTATCCGATACGAGTTACTTTTCCGCTCTTTGGATCTATATGCATCACGTTCGAAACGTGAATTGCTGCTTCTTGTTCAATGATACCGCCTTGCGGATTAGCTTGGTTCGGCTTTTGGTGTTTCTTCACCATGTTTACACCCTCAACTAACACACGGTTATGACGGGGGTAAGCAGCGATGACACGACCTTTTTTGCCTTTGTCTTTTCCGCTAATCACCATCACTGTATCATCTTTTTTGACGTGCAGCTTGTGGCTATGCGATTCTAGAACTTTTTTCACTTTTGGCATTTATTACACCTCCTGCGGCTTGCTATATGTTGCAAGTTAAAGGTTATTTGGTTTAGATAACTTCTGGAGCCAAGGAAACGATCTTCATGAAATCTCTGTCGCGAAGTTCACGAGCAACAGGTCCAAAAATACGAGTTCCGCGTGGGCTCTTATCGTCCTTAACAACAACTGCTGCATTCTCATCAAATGTGATATATGAACCGTCTTTACGGCGAACCGTACGTCTTGTACGAACTACAACCGCTCTAACAACATCACCCTTTTTGACAACGCCGCCTGGTGTTGCTTGTTTGACAGAACATACGATCAAATCTCCAATTGCAGCTGTACGACGTCCTGTTCCGCCTAGAACTCGGATACACATCAGTTCTTTCGCTCCGGAGTTGTCGGCAACATGCAAACGTGTAAATGGTTGAATCATTTATATTTCCTCCTTTCGAACAAAAGGTACTAGAGTTTAGATAATAATCGCTTTTTCTACGATTTCGACCAATCTCCAGCGTTTATCCTTAGATAGTGGACGTGTTTCCATGATTTTAACAAAATCACCGATTTTCGCAGTATTGTTCTCATCATGCGCTTTAAATTTCTTAGTGTACTTAATGCGCTTGTGATACAAGTTATGCTTTTTATGAGTTTCAATAGCGACAACAATCGTTTTATCCATTTTGTCACTAACTACTTTACCGAATTGTACCTTTCGAGCATTACGTTCTTCACTCATTGTAAGCCTCCTTCCTGAATATAGACAACATCAGTCCGATTCAATTAACTAATCCCAAGTAATCTTTCATGGATAATAGTTTTAGCACGAGCTATTTCTTTACGAACATCACGAATCCGAGTTGGGTTGTCAAGCTGGCCAGTAGCCAGTTGAAAACGAAGATTAAAGAGTTCTTCTTTAAATCCGGATATTTTTTGTTCTATCTCAGCGGAGGTTAAGTTACGAAATTCACTGGCTTTCATTTGCTTCACCACCCACTTCTTCACGTTTTATAAACTTTGTTTTGATTGGAAGCTTATGTGCTGCAAGACGCATTGCTTCGCGAGCAATATCTTCCGGCACTCCACCAAGTTCAAACATGATTTTTCCAGGTTTAACTACTGCTACCCATTTTTCCACGTTACCTTTACCACTACCCATACGAACTTCTAGAGGCTTCTGTGTAATTGGCTTATCCGGGAAAATTTTGATCCATACTTTACCGCCCCGTTTGATGTAACGCGTCATAGCAATACGCGCTGCTTCAATCTGACGGTTCGTAATCCAAGATGGTTCAAGAGCTACTAGACCGTATTCACCGAAGTTCAATTCAGTGCCGCCTTTAGCTTGACCTCTCATATGTCCGCGTTGTTGCTTGCGGTGTTTTACACGTTTTGGTACCAACATGATTAGTTGCCTCCTTCCTGCGCAGCCTGTTTCTTAGCCGTAGGAAGAACCTCTCCACGATAGATCCATACCTTCACTCCGATTAGACCGAAAGTAGTAGCTGCTTCAGCTGTACCATAGTCAATATCAGCACGAAGCGTATGAAGTGGAACAGTTCCTTCGCTGTAGCCTTCTGAACGAGCAATCTCAGCACCGCCAAGACGTCCGCCAACTTGTGTTTTAATCCCTTTTGCACCAGAGCGCATAGTTCTTTGCATTGCTTGTTTCAAAGCACGACGGAATGAAACACGACGTTCCAATTGTTGTGCAATGCTTTCTGCAACTAGAATAGCATCCAGTTCAGGGTGTTTGATTTCCGATATGTTAATATGAACTTTTTTACCATCAGAGATTTTAGTAATTTGGCTACGAAGTACTTCTACTTCAGCACCACCCTTACCAATAACCATACCAGGTTTCGCAGTATGAATAGTAACGTTCACTCGATTAGCAGCTCTTTCAATTTCAATATGGGAGACAGCTGAATCTTTTAATTTAGCCTTAACGTAATCACGAATTTTAAAGTCTTCTACCAATAGAGTACCGAAGTCCTTGCCTGCGAACCACTTTGATTCCCAGTCACGAATAATACCTACACGCAATCCAATCGGATTTACTTTTTGACCCACTCGTTATCCCTCCCTTATTTTTCAGATACCACTAAAGAAATGTGGCTAGTGCGTTTGTTTATTTTACTAGCACGTCCCATCGCACGAGGACGGAAACGTTTCATCGTCGGCCCTTGGTTGACATAAACTTCACTGACAAACAGTTTGTTAATATCTAGTGAATAGTTGTGCTCAGCATTAGCAATCGCTGAATTCAACAACTTTTCCACAACCGGGGAAGCGGCTTTCGGAGTGTGGCGAAGAATTGCGATTGCAGCGCCAACTTCTTTACCACGTATCAAGTCAATTACCAATTGAACTTTACGTGCTGAAATCCGAATAGATTTAGCATGTGCTTTTGCTTCCATTGTGTTACCTCCTCTCAGACAAAGAGCTTAAAATATTATCTTCTTGTTTTCTTATCATCATCCGAATGACTTCTGTAAGTACGAGTTGGAGCGAACTCGCCCAATTTGTGTCCTACCATATCTTCCGTTACATATACAGGAACGTGTTTACGTCCGTCATACACACCGAATGTGTGTCCAATAAATTGTGGGAAAATAGTGGAGCGACGAGACCAAGTCTTAATAACTGCCTTTTTAGCCGAATCTTCCATAACTTCTACTTTTTTCAGCAAGTAACCGTCAACGAAAGGTCCCTTTTTTAAACTTCGACTCATATGTGAATCCTCCCTTCATCAAATCTTCTCGTTACTTTCGCATACTTCACAATGTTATGCACAATGTGCATTATTTTGTGCGGCCACGAACGATATATTTGTCAGAAGCTTTACCTTTTTTACGTGTTTTCCAACCAAGAGTTGGTTTACCCCAAGGTGACAATGGTGATTTACGACCGATTGGAGCACGTCCTTCACCACCACCGTGTGGGTGATCGTTAGGGTTCATAACTACTCCGCGGACTGTTGGACGATTACCCAACCAACGACTACGACCCGCTTTACCAATCTTGATTAGTTCGTGATCCCCATTACCTACAGAACCGATAGTAGCACGGCAAGTTTTAAGAATGTGACGAACCTCACCTGAAGATAAACGTACAGTTACGTACTTTTCTTCTTTACCAAGAAGTTGAGCCTCAGTACCAGCTGCGCGTACCAATTGTCCACCTTTACCTGGTTGTAATTCAATGTTATGAATGACAGTACCTACTGGAATGCTTCCTAGAGGAAGAGCATTACCAATTTTGATATCAGAAGTAGGTCCTGACTCGATTACATCTCCAACCTTCAGACCTTGAGGAGCGATAATGTAACGTTTCTCGCCGTCTGCATAATTGATCAGAGCAATGTTGGAAGTACGGTTCGGATCGTATTCAATCGTAGCAACGCGACCTGGTATGCCGTCTTTAGTCCGTTTAAAGTCAATAATACGGTATTTACGCTTATGTCCGCCGCCGTGGTGACGAACAGTGATTTTACCTTGGTTATTGCGGCCCGCATGTTTAAATAGTGGGCTCAACAAGGATTTCTCCGGTTCGTTTGTAGTTATTTCTTCAAACGTAGACACAGACATATGTCTTCTAGCCGGGGAAGTCGGTTTATACTTTTTGATTGGCACTGAATTTCCCTCCTTACTTTAGCGATTTTATTACTCTACTGCTTCAAAAAATTCTAATGGCTTACTATCTTTGCTTAGCGTTACAATAGCTTTCTTCCATTCTGATCTGTAACCAGAATATTTACCATAACGTTTAGGTTTCTGTGGAACACGCATTGTGTTAACACTTGTTACTTTAACCTTGAAAATAGCTTCAATTGCTTGCTTAATCTCGGTTTTATTAGCACGGAGTTCTACTTCAAAAGCGTACTTCAAGTCGCTCATATATTCAGCCGTACGTTCCGTAATAACTGGACGCTTGATCACATCGCGAGGATCCTTCATTACGCGAACACCTCCTCTACCTTCAGAACTGCTTCCTTCGTAATAATCAACTTGTCGTACATCAGTACGTCAAGGACATTAATGCCGTCCGCAGCTACAAATTTCACACCAGGAATGTTACGAGCAGACAAAGCTACTGTATCATCATAAGCAGGTGTTACAATTAGTGCTTTACGATCGACTTTCAAATTACTCAAAATTGCTGCAAACTCTTTCGTTTTTGGCGAACTCAATGTCAATGCATCCAGAACAATAATATTATTATTGATCACTTTGGAAGACAAAGCAGATTTGATTGCCAAACGACGAACCTTCTTAGGCAGTTTGAAAGTATAACTGCGTGGTGTTGGTCCAAATACCACACCGCCGCCCTTCCACTGTGGCGAACGAATTGATCCTTGACGTGCGCGACCCGTACCTTTTTGTTTCCAAGGTTTACGTCCACCGCCACGTACTTCAGAACGTCCTTTAACTTTGTGAGTACCACGACGTAACGAAGCTCTTTGTAGCAAGACAGCTTGATTCATAACATGGACATTCGGTTCAATACCGAATACCGTGTCACTCAATTCCACTTCTCCTACTTCACTTCCGCCGACATTAAAGAGGACTAATTTGGGCATTGTTGTTTCTCCTTTCTAAAGGTGATTATTTCTTCACCGTTTCTTTAATTTTCAAATAACTGTTTTTAGGTCCTGGAATAGCACCTTTAATGAGTAGAACATTACGTTCCACATCCACTTTAATTACTTCCAGTCTTTGAACAGTAATCGTTGTATGACCCATATGTCCTGCAAGCTTTTTACCTTTAGGAACACGGTTTGCTTGAATGGAACCCATGGAACCTGGTCTACGGTGATAACGAGATCCGTGAGACATTGGCCCGCGGCTTTGTCCCCAGCGTTTAATTACACCTTGGAAACCTTTACCTTTAGAAGTACCTGTTACGTCAACAAATTCACCTACAGTGAATACATCAGCTTTCAATTCTTGACCCACTTCAACAGTTGTGGAGTCAATCCCGCGAATTTCGCGAACGTAGCGCTTAGGCGCAGTGTTTGCCTTTTTCGCATGACCTATTTCAGGTTTGATCGCGTTTCTTTCCTTTTTATCGGAAAAGCCTAGTTGAACTGCTTCATAGCCATCGTTCTCTAGATCTTTCTTTTGCAAAACAACACAAGGTCCTGCTTCAACTACTGTTACAGGAATTACATTACCTTCAGGGGTAAATACTTGAGTCATCCCGAGTTTTTTTCCTAAGATACCTTTCATGTTGACACCTCTTTTCGTTTAAAAATTTCATTGCTTGATATTACAATTTTATTTCAATATCTACACCGGACGGCAGGTCCAAGCGCATTAAGGCATCCACTGTTTGTGGAGTCGGGTTCACAATGTCGATCAAACGCTTATGTGTGCGTTGCTCGAACTGTTCCCGCGAATCCTTATACTTGTGTACCGCACGTAGAACGGTAATGATTTGCTTCTCAGTCGGAAGTGGAATCGGCCCGGATACACTAGCACCCGAACGTTTTGCAGTTTCAACAATTTTCTCAGCGGATTGATCAAGAATTCTGTGATCATAAGCCTTCAAACGAATACGAATCTTTTGTTTTGCCATTTTAGTCCCTCCTTTTATCGCCCAATTTGGTATCGGACATACTCCGCGAAAATTTTCTAACAACCGCTCCATGGCAAAGGGGCCTGGTGTGTCAGTAACCTCTCACTTCATCGCAACGTCTCAGAACAACATTCATTATTATATATAATAGTAAGAGATTATGCAAGTATTATTTCAAACTTATTGAAAAGAAAATGGAGGGTCTTATCCATGGAGGACAAGACCCTCTATTGTAATTGCGTTCACATCACAATGTTGCTCGTTACAGTACACTGTTGCTTATGATTAAAGACCGAAGTCCTTTATTACTTAGTGATAGTTGCAACGGCGCCCGCACCAACAGTACGTCCACCTTCACGAATAGAGAACTTAGTTCCTTCTTCGATCGCGATCGGGTTGATCAATGCAACAGTAACACCGATGTTATCACCAGGCATAACCATTTCAGTACCTTCTGGCAATGAGATAACGCCTGTTACGTCAGTTGTACGGAAGTAGAACTGTGGACGGTAACCTGTGAAGAAAGGCTTATGACGTCCTCCTTCTTCTTTGGACAACACGTAGATTTGTGCAGCGAATTCTGTGTGAGACTTAACAGTACCTGGTTTAGCAAGTACTTGACCACGCTCGATCATTGTACGGTCAACACCACGAAGCAATGCTCCAATGTTGTCACCAGCTTGAGCGGAATCTAGCAATTTACGGAACATTTCCACACCAGTAACAACTGATTTCTTGGATTCTTCAACGATACCGATGATTTCGATTTCTTCTCCGACTTTAACAGTTCCACGCTCTACACGACCTGTAGCAACGGTACCGCGACCAGTGATAGAGAATACGTCCTCGACAGGCATCAAGAATGGTTTGTCAGTGTCACGAACTGGATCTGGTACATAAACGTCGATCACTTCGAACATCTCAACGATCTTCTGAGCCCATTCTCCAGTTGGATTAGCCAATGCTTCACGTGCAGAACCCTTGAAGATAGGAGTATCGTCACCTGGGAAATCATACTCGTTCAACAGGTCACGAACTTCCATTTCAACCAATTCAAGAAGCTCTTCGTCTTCAACAACGTCACATTTGTTCAAGAATACAACGATGTAAGGAACACCAACTTGACGAGACAACAAGATGTGCTCGCGAGTTTGTGGCATCGGACCATCAGCTGCAGATACAACTAGGATAGCCCCGTCCATTTGAGCAGCACCAGTGATCATGTTCTTAACATAGTCGGCGTGACCTGGGCAGTCAACGTGTGCATAGTGACGTGTAGGAGTTTCATATTCAACGTGAGATGTAGAGATTGTGATTCCACGTTCGCGCTCTTCTGGAGCTTTATCGATTTGATCAAACGCGATTGCAGCACCCCCGTAAGTTGTAGACAATACAGTAGTGATTGCAGCAGTCAAAGTCGTTTTACCGTGATCGACGTGACCAATAGTACCGATATTTACGTGTGTTTTATTACGTTCAAATTTAGCCTTTGCCATTTTAAATACATCCTCCTTCAATATATAAATTGTTTATGTTCATACATCGCAGAGCTAGGCAGGTTCACCTTTAACTCCGTTCTGTATGGAAAACTTGAATTATTCTTCACCTTTATGCTTCGCAGCAATTTCTTCGGAGATACTCTTCGGAACTTCTTCATAATGAGAAAGCTCCATTGAGAACACACCGCGTCCTTGCGTACCAGAGCGAAGCGTTGTTGAGTATCCGAACATTTCGGAAAGAGGAACCTTAGCACGAACAACCTGTGCTCCTGCACGAGCGTCCATACCTTCAATCCGTCCTCGACGGGAACTCAGAAGACCCATTACATCACCCATGTACTCTTCAGGCACTGTAACTTCTACCTTCATGATTGGCTCAAGAAGAACTGGCTTACACTTATCTTTAGCAGCTTTGAGCGCTAGAGAACCAGCAACCTTAAACGCCATTTCATTGGAATCGACATCATGGTAAGAACCATCAACGATAGTTGCTTTAACGTCCACAAGCGGGAAGCCTGCAATGACACCATTCTTCATTCCTTCTTCAATTCCTGCAAGAGCTGGAGCGACATATTCTCTAGGAACAGATCCACCGACAACCTTGCTTTCGAATTGGTTACCAGTACCTGCTTCAAGTGGTTCGAATTCAACCCATACGTGACCGTATTGACCACGACCACCGGACTGACGTACGAACTTACCTTCTACACGTGCTGGCGTACGGAATGTTTCACGATAAGCAACCTGTGGTTTACCCACATTGGTTTCGACTTTGAATTCACGACGCATACGCTCGATGATGATGTCTAGGTGAAGCTCACCCATCCCTGCCAGAATCGTCTGGCCTGTCTCTTCATCTGTATGTGCACGTAATGTTGGATCCTCTTCAGTCAATTTACCGAGAGCTACACCCAACTTATCTTGGTCTGCTTTAGTTTTAGGTTCAACTGCAATAGAGATAACTGGATCCGGGAAGTCCATTGATTCAAGAATTACCGGGAATTTCTCATCACATAGTGTATCACCTGTACTTGTATCTTTCAAACCTACAGCTGAAGCAATATCTCCACAGTAAACTATGGAAATTTCTTGACGGCTGTTGGCATGCATTTGAAGGATACGTCCGATCCGTTCGCGTTTACCTTTCGTTGCATTCAGTACATATGATCCGGAATTCAATACACCGGAATATACACGGAAGAACGTAAGTTTACCCACGTAAGGGTCAGTCATAATTTTAAATGCAAGCGCTGAGAATGGCTCATTATCATCAGAATGACGAACAGTTTCTGTACCATCTTCCAAATGACCAATAATAGCTGGTACATCGGTTGGTGCTGGAAGATAATCAACAACAGCATCCATCATTAGCTGAACTCCCTTGTTGCGATAAGAAGATCCACAGATAACTGGGAATATCTTCGTATCAACAACACCTTTACGAAGTGCCGCTTTTATTTCTGGAATTGTAATTTCTTCACCTTCAAGAAACTTCATTGTCAAATCTTCGTCCAACTCTGCCACTTTTTCGACTAGTTCTGCACGAAGTTCTTCTGCTTGAGCTTTATACTCTTCTGGTATTTCAACAACTTCGATATTTTGACCCATATCATCTTTATACATATGAGCTTTTTGCTCAATTAGGTCAATAATACCGATGAAGTTATTCTCTGCACCAATTGGCAATTGAATAGCCACCGCATTCGCACGAAGACGATCACGCATAGCATCAATTACGTTTAGAAACTCAGCACCAATGATATCCATCTTGTTCACGTATGCAATACGTGGTACGCCATAACGGTCAGCCTGTCTCCATACGGTTTCGGACTGAGGTTCTACGCCCTCTTTTGCACTGAACACACCTACTGCCCCATCCAACACACGAAGAGACCGTTCAACTTCAACTGTGAAGTCAACGTGTCCCGGGGTATCAATGATATTGACGCGGTGACCTTTCCAAGAAGCGGTCGTAGCTGCGGAAGTAATCGTAATTCCGCGCTCTTGTTCTTGTTCCATCCAGTCCATAGTCGCAGCACCTTCGTGTGTTTCACCGATTTTGTGCGTTATGCCTGTATAGTACAAGATTCGCTCCGTGGTAGTTGTTTTACCTGCGTCAATATGAGCCATGATCCCAATATTACGTGTATTATTCAAGGAGAACTCTCTTGTCATAAAAATAGTCTCCCTTCAACATCTCGTTTATTATAAAACAAATTCTACCAACGGTAGTGAGCAAACGCTTTGTTCGCTTCAGCCATTTTATGTGTATCTTCGCGCTTCTTAACAGCAGCGCCTGTGTTGTTGGAAGCATCAATAATTTCTGCTGCCAAACGTTCTTCCATTGTCTTCTCTCCGCGGTTGCGAGAGTAGTTCACGAGCCAACGTAGACCTAAAGCTGTACGTCTCTCAGGTTTCACTTCTAGTGGTACCTGGTAAGTAGAACCTCCTACACGACGAGCTTTAACTTCTAGAACTGGCATGATATTCTTGATAGCAGCCTCAAACACTTCCATCGGATCTTTCTCCGTACGTTCTTGAATAAGCTTGAACGCATTGTATAGAATTGTTGCAGCAGTACCTCTCTTACCATCCAACATGATGCGGTTGATTAGACGTGTAACTAACTTGCTGTTATACAACGGATCTGGTAATACGTCTCTTTTAGTAACTGGACCCTTGCGTGGCATGGATATCCCCCTTTCTTAAATCATTGAACCCTTCAGGATTCACTATTATTTTTTGACTTTCGGACGTTTCGTACCGTACTTGGAACGAGCTTGCATCCGATTGTTAACACCTGCAGTATCAAGTGCACCACGAACGATGTGATAACGTACTCCTGCAAGGTCCTTCACTTTTCCTCCACGAACCAATACGACACTGTGCTCTTGCAAGTTGTGTCCGATTCCTGGAATATAAGCAGTCACCTCTATGCGATTCGTCAAACGAACACGGGCATATTTACGAAGTGCGGAGTTTGGTTTACGTGGAGTCATTGTACCTACACGAGTGCAAACGCCACGTTTTTGCGGAGCCGTTAATCCAGTCTCTTCACGCTTCAAAGCGTTATACCCTTTATGCAATGCTGGGGATTTAGACTTGTAAATCTTGGATTGGCGTCCTTTACGAACTAGCTGATTAATTGTTGGCATTTTGTTGCCACCCCCTTCCCATATTAATGTCCCTTTATAACCTTTCCCAAGTCCACAGAGCCAGGCGGTTCATAAAAAGACAAATGAAAAGTTCTTGCCGAAAGAATATCTCTCCTCCGTAACAAAAACGTCTCTCAAAACTATTGTTTAATGACGGCAGCCATTGCTGCACCCACTTCAATGCTGCATGCTTCGCCCAATTCAACCATGGTATCCACATACGTTATGTTCACACTATGCTTCTCGCATAGCGCTACAATCTTTGAAATAAGCCGTTGATCCGCATCTAATGCTACATAAACATCTGTAGCTTGGCCTAACTCCACAGTTCTTGTGGTTTGTTTAGTACCGATTCGAACATGAAGATCCTGCAATCCTTTATCATTAGACATCTTTACGATTCCTCCAAAAGAACAGGCATGACGAAACTACTCGTGCACCTATGATATATTAGCACCCAATATTAATGATGTCAAGAAGTTTCTTGAATCTTTGTTTATAATAGTCGGTGCATTGAAGCCATGTACATTACACCATGACCTCAATGCAACCACTACCTTTATTCTACTGTAACAGCTTCCATTGCTTCTTTATCTTTGTTAACTCCTTCTGGATCAGCATATGTCACACTACGATAACGATTCATACCTGTACCCGCAGGTATCAACTTACCGATAATAACATTTTCCTTCAAGCCGAGAAGCTTATCGACTTTACCCTTGATAGCGGCATCTGTCAATACGCGAGTCGTCTCTTGGAAGGATGCTGCCGACAAGAATGAATCGGTCTCTAGAGAAGCTTTCGTGATTCCAAGAAGAACTGGTTTAGCAACTGCTGGTTCTTTACCAGATAGAATAGCTACTTTATTAGCTGCTTCGTATTCATGAATATCCGAGAATGCACCTGGAAGGAGCGTAGTCTCTCCAGCATCCACTATACGAATCTTCCGAAGCATCTGTTTAATCATAACTTCAATGTGTTTATCGTTAATTTCTACACCTTGGTTACGATATACACGTTGTACTTCTTGCAGAATGTAGTTCTGTACGCCACGAATACCTTTGATCCGTAAAATTTCTTTCGGGTCAATCGAACCATCCGTCAACTCGTCCCCAGCTTCGATCTCCTGTCCTTCGCTAACACGAAGACGAGAGCCGTAAGTAACCAGGTACGTTTTTGTCTCAGCTTCACCCTGAATTTCAATTTCACGACGGTCTTTGGTTTCGCGAATTTCTTTAACAACACCATCAATTTCACTGATTGTTGCTTGACCTTTCGGAATCCGTGCTTCAAAGAGCTCTTGAATACGCGGCAAACCTTGTGTAATATCGTCCCCGGCAACACCACCGGTATGGAACGTACGCATCGTAAGCTGAGTTCCTGGTTCACCGATAGATTGTGCCGCGATAATACCAACCGCTTCACCAATCTCAACGTGCTTACCAGTAGCTAGATTCCGTCCGTAACAAGTCTTACATACACCGTGACGAGCACGACAACTAAGAACAGAACGAATTTGTAGTTTCTCAACGCCAGCTTCGACAATAGCACTCGCTTTATCAGAGTCAATTAGTTCATTGCGCTTAACAATGACCTTACCTGTCTCTGGATGACGAACGGTCTCGAAGCAATAACGCCCTTCAATACGGTCATATAGATCCTCAATAACTTCTTTACCATCTTGAATCTTAGATACGCTAAATCCTTTATCCGTACCACAGTCCTCTTCGCGCACAATAACATCTTGTGCAACGTCAACGAGACGACGCGTTAGATAACCTGAATCGGCTGTACGCAGTGCAGTATCGGCAAGTCCTTTACGCGCTCCGTGAGTAGATAGGAAATACTCTAGTACAGTCAACCCTTCACGGAAGTTCGATTTAATCGGAATCTCTATGATACGTCCTGATGGATTGGCCATTAGACCCCGCATACCACCCAACTGCGTGATTTGCGATTTATTACCACGGGCTTTAGAGTCAACCATCAACATAATATTGTTATAACGATCCATCGATTTCATGAGCACATCTGTAAGCTCATCTTTCGTCTTGGACCAAATATCAATAACTCTGTCATATCGCTCTTCATTCGTAATCAAACCACGACGGTACTGATTCGTAACAACAGAAACTTTCGCATCAGATTCACGAAGGATTCCGTCCTTCTCTTCAGGAACGATAACGTCAGACACAGCGACGGTAATACCCGCACGTGTTGAGTACGTAAATCCAAGTTGTTTAATATCATCCAGAATAATGGATGTTTCCGTTGTATGGTAAGTCTCGAAACAACGAGCAATGATTTGTCCTAGATACTCTTTACCTATTGCCCCAGCTGTCGGAAGTTCCATCATTAGCTGACGAATATCCGCACCCTTCTCATATACGAAGTATTGTTCAGGTGTCCCTTGGAATAAGTTCTCACGTGTCGCTTCGTTAATATACGGGAAGCTACTTGGATAGATTTCATTAAAGATAATCTTACCGATCGTTGTAAGTAACATCGCGTCTTGCTGTTTCTCTGTAAAGTTAGTTTTACCCAGAGCCTTAACAGGAATCGCTACACGCGCATGTAGACCAGCTAATCCCCGTTGGTACGCAGATATAGCTTCATTTACAGTTCTCAGAATCAACCCAGTACCTTTTTCTTCTTTGTTATCCATCGTTAGATAGAATGTTCCCAGAACCATATCCTGAGAAGGTGTAACAACTGGCTTACCATCTTTCGGATTCAGTATGTTACCTGATGCTAACATAAGAATACGTGCTTCCGCTTGGGCTTCAGCAGACAATGGAACGTGAACAGCCATTTGGTCACCATCAAAGTCGGCATTATACGCCGTACATACGAGTGGATGAAGTCGAATAGCATGACCTTCAACTAGAATCGGTTCAAACGCCTGAATTCCCAATCGGTGAAGCGTAGGAGCACGGTTCAGTAAAACTGGATGCTCTTTAATAACTTCTTCAAGCACATCCCATACTTCAGGGCTTACGCGTTCAACTTTGCGTTTGGCACTCTTAATGTTATGAGCAAGGCCTTTATTAACCAATTCTTTCATTACGAAAGGCTTGAACAATTCCAAAGCCATTTTCTTAGGAAGACCACATTGGTACATCTTCAGATACGGACCTACGACGATAACGGATCGACCAGAATAGTCAACACGTTTACCTAGTAAGTTCTGACGGAAACGCCCTTGTTTACCTTTAAGCATATGGCTTAGAGATTTCAATGGACGATTACCAGGACCCGTAACCGGACGACCACGACGGCCATTATCAATTAGAGCATCCACAGCTTCTTGAAGCATACGTTTCTCGTTCTGAACGATAATGTCAGGCGCTCCAAGATCAAGTAGACGCTTCAACCGATTGTTACGGTTAATAACACGACGATATAAGTCATTCAGGTCAGACGTTGCGAAACGTCCACCATCCAACTGTACCATCGGACGAAGCTCAGGAGGAATAACCGGTAGCACATCCATGATCATCCACTCTGGCTTGTTCCCAGAATTACGGAATGCTTCAATGACTTCAAGGCGCTTAATCGCACGATTACGACGTTGGCCTTGTGCAGTACGGAGTTCTTCTTTTAGGAATACTAATTCTTTATCCACTTCAATATCCTGCAAAAGTTTCTTGACAGCTTCTGCACCCATGCCAGCATGGAATCCGTAACCATATTTCTCACGATAGCTACGATATTCTTTCTCAGACAAGAGTTGTTTCTTCTCCAGCGGAGTTTCACCAGGATCTGTTACAACATATGATGCGAAGTATATGATCTCTTCAAGTGATCTTGGAGACATATCCAAAGCTAGACCCATCCGGCTTGGAATTCCTTTGAAATACCAGATATGAGATACAGGTGCTGCAAGTTCGATGTGTCCCATACGTTCGCGACGAACTTTCGCCCGTGTGACTTCAACGCCACAACGATCACAGACAACGCCTTTATAACGGACACGCTTGTACTTACCACAGTGACATTCCCAGTCTTTCGTTGGGCCAAAGATCTTTTCACAGAATAGGCCTTCTTTTTCCGGTTTAAGCGTACGATAGTTAATCGTTTCCGGTTTTTTAACTTCTCCGCGGGACCATGATCGAATCTTCTCGGGAGAAGCAAGCCCGATTTTCATGTATTCAAAATTATTAACGTCCAACAAGGAGCAACCCTCCTTAATCTAGTACTAAATTAGTAAGTAACGTGAGTCGGGCAGTAAGGCAAGCCCAACCGCCGACCACATTTCTTTTATTCCCGTCCGACTTCTGCGCCTTCCAAGTTGAGGCTCAGCTTATCGCCCGATACCTCATCTTCATCATCGAGTTCTTTCATCTCGATTTCTTGCTCATCACCACTAAGGATCTTAACATCCATACCAAGGGATTGAAGTTCTTTAATTAGAACCTTAAATGACTCTGGAACACCTGGTTCCGGCACATTCTCACCTTTGACGATGGATTCGTACGTCTTCACCCGACCTACAACGTCATCGGATTTAACTGTTAAGATTTCTTGCAATGTATACGCGGCACCATAAGCTTCCAATGCCCATACTTCCATCTCTCCGAAACGTTGACCACCGAACTGAGCTTTACCACCCAGCGGCTGCTGTGTAACGAGAGAGTAAGGACCTGTGGAGCGAGCATGGATTTTATCGTCAACCATATGTGCTAACTTGATCATATGCATGACACCTACAGTAACTTCACGTTCAAACAAGTCACCCGTACGCCCATCATACAATTTCGTTTTACCATTACGTTGCATACCCGATTCTTCCATTGTATCAAACACGTCTTCCTCATTCGCACCATCAAATACCGGCGTCGCCACATGAATACCAAGTCGCATCGCTGCCATACCAATGTGCACCTCAAGAATCTGACCGATGTTCATACGAGACGGAACCCCCAACGGATTCAGTACAACTTGAACTGGTGTACCATCTGGAAGGAACGGCATATCTTCTTCAGGCAAAATGCGAGCTACAACACCCTTATTACCATGGCGCCCTGCCATTTTGTCACCTTCAGAAATTTTACGTTTCTGTGCAATATACACACGAACCATTTGATTAACACCTGGAGGTAATTCATCGCCGTTCTCACGGGTGAATACCTTCACGTCCACGATAATACCATCACTACCATGAGGAACCCGTAGAGAGGTATCACGCACTTCACGAGCCTTCTCACCAAAGATAGCATGAAGCAGACGTTCTTCTGCAGTCAACTCCGTTACACCCTTCGGTGTAACTTTACCAACTAGGATGTCGCCAGCGCTGATCTCAGCACCGATGCGGATAATGCCTCGCTCATCCAAATTCCGAAGTGCATCTTCCCCAACGTTAGGGATATCACGCGTGATCTCTTCAGGTCCCAGCTTCGTATCACGAGCTTCCGACTCATATTCTTCAATATGAATTGAAGTATATACGTCTTCTTTAACCATCTTCTCACTCAGAAGAATAGCATCCTCGTAGTTGTAACCTTCCCATGTCATGAATGCAACCACTACGTTACGTCCAAGAGCAAGTTCGCCCATTTCCGTAGATGGTCCGTCTGCAAGGATGTCCCCTTTTTTCACAACATCTCCTCTGTTAACGATTGGACGTTGGTTAATACAGGTTCCTTGGTTCGAACGCATAAATTTATGGAGTTTATGTTTCTCGATATCACCCTTCACTTCATTGCCGTCTACAACTTCAACACGGCGCACCCAAATCTCATTGGCAGAAGATCGTTCAATAATACCGTCATAATTGGATACAATACACACACCAGAGTCTTTCGCTGCTTTATGTTCCATCCCTGTACCAACCAATGGCGCTTTAGGAATTAGAAGCGGCACCGCTTGGCGCTGCATGTTAGATCCCATCAACGCACGGTTGGAGTCATCATTCTCAAGGAACGGAATCAGTGCCGTAGCGACCGATACCACTTGCTTAGGAGATACATCCATATAATCGACGCGATCGCTTGGCATCGTCAGAATATTATCCGCTTGTTTGTTATAACGCACGATGACAGTGTCATCACGAAATTTACTATCTTCTGTCAATACAGCGTTCGCCTGAGCGACGATATAGTTATCTTCTTCATCAGCAGTAAGGTAATCGATATGTTCCGTAACAATCCCTGTCTTCGGATCCACCCAACGATATGGAGCTTCAATAAAGCCATATTCATTGACACGGGCAAATGTAGACAATGAGTTAATCAACCCGATATTCGGACCTTCCGGCGTCTCGATTGGACACATCCGACCATAATGACTCGGATGGACGTCACGAACTTCAAAGCCAGCACGTTCACGAGTCAGACCGCCGGGTCCTAAAGCGGATAGACGACGTTTATGCGTCAATTCACCAAGTGGATTAGTCTGATCCATAAATTGTGACAACTGTGAACTACCGAAGAACTCCTTAATCGATGCAATGACAGGTCGAATGTTAATCAACGCTTGTGGCGTAATAACGTTCGCATCCTGAATGGACATTCTTTCACGGACAACACGTTCCATTCTTGAAAGTCCTATGCGGAATTGATTCTGAAGCAACTCACCAACAGAACGCAAACGACGATTACATAAGTGGTCAATGTCATCTGTGTTCCCTACGCCTTGAAGCAAGTCAAGGAAGTAGCTGATGGATGAAATAATATCAGCCGGTGTAATATTCTTAATTGNCTAAGTGGTCAATGTCATCTGTGTTCCCTACGCCTTGAAGCAAGTCAAGGAAGTAGCTGATGGATGAAATAATATCAGCCGGTGTAATATTCTTAATTGATTTATCAATATTAGCATTACCAATCACTTTGATAACTTTACCCTCTTCAATAGGAGAAAAGACATCGATGCTTTGAAGTGGTACTTCATCTGCATCAAGCGCGCCGTTAGCTACATGATATGTCTTAAGGCCAACACCTTTTTCCAAATAAGGGATCAGTTCGTCCAACAAGCGGCGATCTACCATTTGACCGGATTCAGCTAAAATCTCTCCTGTTTCTGGATCAACTAAATTTTGCGCCAACTTTTGATTGAACAAGCGATTTTTAATGTGTAGTTTTTTGTTAATCTTATAACGACCTACATTAGCTAGATCATAACGTTTCGGATCAAAGAACCGTGCTACCAAAAGACTCTTTGCATTGTCAAGTGTAGGAGGTTCACCCGGACGAAGACGTTCGTAAATTTCTATGAGCGCTTTCTCCGTTGAATCCGTGTTATCTTTATCCAGTGTATTACGGATATACGGATCGTCACCTATCAAATCTAGAATTTCAGCATCACTACCAAAACCTAATGCGCGAAGTAGAACCGTTACTGGTATTTTACGAGTACGATCAATACGGACATACATGATATCCTTCGCATCCGTCTCCAGTTCTAGCCATGCTCCACGGTTAGGAATCACTGTTGCTGTGTAATTCCTTTTACCATTCTTGTCGATTTTGGTGCTAAAATAGACGCTAGGAGAGCGTACCAACTGACTGACAATTACCCGTTCTGCACCGTTGATAATAAATGTACCAGTCTCCGTCATCAATGGGAAGTCGCCCATGAACACTTCTTGTTCTTTGACTTCTCCTGTTTCCCTATTGATGAGTCTTACCTTAACGCGTAGCGGAGCCGCATACGTGACGTCACGCTCTTTAGCGTCGTCCATGTTATATTTAGGCTCACCAAGGCTGTAGTCTATAAACTCCAGAACCAAATTACCTGTGAAATCTTGGATCGGCGAAATATCGTGAAACATCTCCCGCAATCCTTCCTCTAGAAACCATTGATAAGATTTCTCTTGGATTTCAATCAGGTTCGGAATTTCGAGTACTTCGTTAATTCGTGCATAACTTCGCCGAGTGCGTCGACCATACTGAACAAGATGTCCCGCCAACTTTAACTCACCCCTCATGTCTACTCACTTTAAAAATACATTGCGAACCTCTGTTTGGACATTTATAATGAAACCATACAGAGGAACTCCCACAAATCAAGAAAAGCCCTTACCCGAAATTTTCCGAACAAGAAGCACTTTCCAGTGGGTCTTACATCACACAGACCTCAGACTCAATAGAATAGCTCCACATACCACACTTAGACATATACTGTCTATGTTATTTAACTAACACAGGTCAATATATTTGAGCAAACTAAAGACAAGAAGCCTATCCTAATACTGACATTCCATAATAGTATCACATCTGAAATGTCAAGTCAATAGACTTATTGCGGATTATTCCAAGGTTTTATAGCCTTGAATATACGATATCCTTTTTCCTTCGTCACTTCTTGCACTTCTCCGAAACATTGTTCTAACTTTTCCTTTGCCGATGGAGCTCCCTGCTTCTTTTGAATAACAATCCACAGTGCGCCACCTTCTCGCAATTGATGATAAGCCTGTTCAAATATGGCATGAACCGTTTCCTTACCTGCACGAATTGGAGGATTACTTAAAATAACATCGAAACTTCTCCCTTTCACTGCAGTAAATAAATCACTTTCCATAATCGTAACATTCGTGATCCCGTTCAGTTGAGCATTCTCCTTAGCTAGTTCGATCGCCCTCGCATTAAGATCCAGCATGGTCACGTGTCCATTCTCCACTAACCGTGCCGCTGCAAGTCCAATCGGGCCATAACCGCATCCCACATCAAGCACTTCAGCTCCAACCGGTAAGTCCATAGCTTCAATTAATACTTTACTACCGAAATCTACACCTTTTTTCGAGAACACTCCAGCATCACTTATGAAGCGATACTTCACTCCTCTTAATTGCTCATCAATGGTCCTGCGATCATGCTCTGATTCCGGTTGGTTCGAATAATAATGCTGTGGCATCCTAATCCTCCGAATCTTCAATTAGAAACAAACCCCTTGAACTAAATTCAAGGGGTTTGTTTTTTTGAATATGTGCAAGCATTGCTGCTCACAGAAATTAGATGTAGATATTATTTCACTTCTACAGAAGCGCCTACTTCTACCAATTTAGCTTGTACAGCTTCTGCTTCTTCTTTAGATACTTTTTCTTTCAATGCTTTTGGAGCGTTATCTACCAAGTCTTTTGCTTCTTTCAAGCCAAGACCAGTAATTTCGCGAACTGCTTTGATAACGTTGATCTTAGAAGCGCCAGCGCCTGTCAAGATTACGTCAAATTCAGATTGCTCTTCAGCAACTGCTGCAACAGCACCTGCTGCAGCTACTGGAGCTGCTGCTGTTACTCCGAATTCTTCTTCGATTGCTTTAACAAGATCGTTCAATTCCAATACAGACATACCTTTAATTGCTTCCAAAATTTGTTCATTAGTCATGGTGGAACCTCCAATTTTATATTAAAATAATTTTTTTATTACGGAACTCACAAGATTCAAAGTGCTTACGCGCTTTGTTCTTCTTTTTCAGCAACAGCTTTAACCGCAAGTGCGAAGTTACGCACAGGCGCTTGCAATACGCTGAGAAGCATGGAAAGAAGTCCATCGCGAGAAGGAAGTTCAGCCAACGCTTTAATTTGATCAACGCTTACGACTTTACCTTCAACGATACCACCTTTTAATTCCAATGCAACATTCTTCTTAGCGAAATCGTTAAGAATTTTTGCAGGTGCTACAGCATCTTCTCCACCAAACACTACTACAGTTGGACCAACTAGAACGTCATCCAATTCTGTAAGTTCAGTAGCGGCAGTCGCACGACGCAACAAAGAGTTTTTCAATACTGTCATCTCAATACCCGCTTCACGAAGTTGCTTACGCAATTCAGTGATTTGAGTAACGTTCAATCCCCGATAATCGGCAACAACAGTTGTTACGCTTTTGCGTATCTTTGCTGTAACGATATCAACGGAATCTTGTTTAGCTTGAATAGTTTTTGCATTTGCCATTCTCTACACCTCCTGATCAATTACTATGCAGCAGTACTTCATACCACTGACTATTCCTACTTAGGCATTTAAAAAGCCTCCGCAGAATCTACGAAGGCCTGATGAATCATCATTTGTAAGGACTTTCGTCCAACCATTACTGACGTTCTATCACAACACCTCGGTAGGAATTTATGCCACAGGCACCTACTGTCTACGGTAAGCATATTCAACTTTATAATACAATACCAAGTCATTCACAACAACTTTTACATATTATCAAATTACACTGAACAAGTCAACATAATAATCTTATTTGTAAGAAGCTGCATTCACACGTGCACTTGGACCCATCGTCGAGGAAATAGCAATCCCCTTCAGATACACACCTTTAGCAGATGCTGGTTTTGCACGGTTCAACGCTTCAATCAACGAATTAAGGTTCTCATTCAACTGTTCTTCAGAGAATGAAGCCTTACCGATTGGCGCGTGAATTTGACCTGCTTTATCAAGGCGATATTCGATCTTACCGGCTTTAATTTCTTGAACAGCCTTAGCAACATCAAAAGTAACTGTGCCAGCTTTAGGGTTAGGCATTAGACCTTTACCACCAAGCAGACGACCCAGTTTACCAACCTCACTCATCATGTCAGGTGTAGCTACGCAGACATCGAAATCGAACCAGCCTTGTTGAATTTTGTTGATCATATCTAGATCACCAACAAAATCTGCACCAGCCGCTTCCGCTTCCTTCGCTTTGTCACCTTTTGCAAATACCAATACGCGTTGTGTTTTACCTGTGCCGTGAGGCAAGACAACTACACCACGAACGGCTTGATCTTGTTTACGAGGGTCAACACCCAAACGAACAGCTGCTTCAACAGTTTCGTCAAATTTAGCAGTCGCTACCTTTTTCACCAATGCTACGGCTTCTGAAGGCTCATATACTGTTTCGCTATTAATTAGCTTAGCAGCTTCTTGATATTTCTTACCATGTTTAGCCATGAAATGTTCCTCCTTTGTGGTTTTAGCGGAAATTCCTCCCACATATTGCCGGCCATATACAGACCTGCGTGTCGTAGAAAAATCTAAAACTATTCTTCGATTGTGATACCCATACTGCGGGCAGTACCTTCAACCATACGCATAGCAGCCTCAACGGATGCAGCATTAAGGTCAGGCATTTTTTGCTCAGCGATTTCACGTACTACTGCACGCTTAACTGTAGCAACTTTCACCTTGTTCGGTTCGCCAGAACCCTTCTCGATCTTTGCAGCTACGCGAAGTAGAACTGCAGCAGGAGGAGTCTTGGTGATGAATGTAAAGGAACGATCTTCGAACACCGAAATCTCTACTGGAATAATCAATCCAGCTTGATCCGCTGTACGAGCATTGAACTCTTTACAGAATGCCATAATGTTGACACCTGCTTGACCCAACGCTGGACCTACCGGTGGTGCCGGATTCGCTTTACCTGCAGGAATTTGCAGTTTTACAATTTTGATTACCTTTTTTGCCATGTAAAACACCTCCTTGACTCAATAGTGGTAAGCGGACATCGCTGCCCTCCCACAAGAAACCTAAAGATTAATCAATCTTCTCCACTTGGTCGAAATCCAACTCAACTGGGGTTTCCCGTCCAAACATATTAACGTGTACCTTGACCTTACTCTTGTCCACCAAAATTTCTTCCACGGAGCCGACGAAATTCGCAAAAGGACCGACTTTAATCTTAACGGATTCCTTAAGTTCAAATTCGACAAGGGGCTTCGGTTCATTCATTCCCATATGTTTGAGAATCTGCTCCATTTCTTCTGGAAGCAGGGCTGTAGGTTTAGAACCTGAGCCAGTCGAACCAACGAAACCTGTCACTCCTGGTGTATTGCGAACAACATACCAAGAATCATCAGTCTGGATCATTTCGACAATGACATATCCGGGGTAAACTTTACGCATGACAGTCTTAATCTTGCCATCCTTGTTTACGAGTTCTTCTTCCATCGGAACAAGAACACGGAATATCTTATCTTCCATACCCATAGACTCTACGCGTTTTTCTAAATTGGCTTTCACCTTATTCTCATACCCTGAATAGGTATGAACAACATACCAGCTTTTTTCCATATCATGCCACCTGGGACCCTTCTTAAATAATCGCTTCGATCACAGCGGAAATACCGATGTCGAGCACCCAAAAATAAATAGTGACAAACGTAACAGTCCCAATAACTATAAGAGTATAGTTCGTCAGTTCTTTACGATTAGGCCAGCGAACCTTTTTAAGTTCAGCCCAGCTCTCAGAGAAAAAGGAAAAAATTGACTTGAATCTGCGTTTCACGCCGACTACACCTCCAATAAGACTAACTTATCTGGTTTCGCGATGAGGAGTTTGCTCGTTGCAATACTTGCAGAACTTCTTCATCTCCATGCGGTCGGGGTGGTTCCGCTTGTTCTTCGTGGTTGCGTAGTTTCTTTGTTTGCAATTCGTACAAGCCAAAGTGATAATTACCCGCATGATGTGCACCTCCCGTAGATGTCTCCTTTAAGAAGACTCTATATTGATCCCAATTAGAAACAGTTTCACTTCCATTGCTGAAAGAAAAAGCCGTTTCTGCGAGATGAATAAGAAAGAATACAAGATGACTTTTGCTCTCTTATTCATTAAAACCACGCGAATTTAGGCTTACCTAAACCACTTTATCACATGGCTCATATCATGTCAACGAAAGATTGGCTTCATTCATAACCACATATTCCTATTTGAGAGTTTATCCAAAAAGCCTACCTTTTGAACTCGCACTGCTAGAAATCGTCACAATCCTAATTTCCTATTACTTAAGTATCCGCCTGCAATTCTGTACTAGTATCGTCATTCTTGCAGGGCCTAAACATTGGCATTCCATCATGTGATAAAAAAAAGACTCGTTATCGAGCCTTTCTAATCTGAGCGTCTGTTCAGTTATCTCTTATCTCTAAATATTTCTCCAACTTACGCTTCACACGCTGAAGTGCATTATCTATCGACTTCACATGTCTGTCCAAATCTACCGATATTTCCTGATAGGATTGGCCATCCAAATACAACATAAGAACCTTACGTTCCAAATCACTTAGAATTTCCGACATTTTGTCTTCAAGACCCATGAACTCTTCTTTGTTAATAGCTAGTTGCTCCGGGTCACATATTTGTGTCCCTGAAATAACATCTAGCAACGTTCGATCAGAATCTTCATCATAAATGGGCTTGTCCAACGATATGTATGAATTCAATGGAATATGCTTCTGTCTAGTAGCTGTCTTAATCGCCGTAATAATTTGTCTTGTAATACATAATTCGGCGAAAGCTTTAAACGAGGACTGCTTATCCGCTCTGAAATCCCTTATCGATTTATATAACCCAATCATTCCTTCTTGAACGATATCTTCACGATCAGCACCAATCAAGAAATAGGATCTGGCTTTAGCACGTACAAAATTTCTATACTTGTTGATCAAGAACTCCAGTGCTTCACTCTCCCCTAAGCGGAAAGCTTGGACAATGTCCTCATCACTGAGAGACACATAATCTGACACCATTAAATCCTTCAAGTCGACACTCACCAGAATCCCCCCGGTTGCAACGAAAGGTACACCGTTACTCTGTGAAATATAGCACCAGTATATATGATGTAACCTATGAACGTCAACCACAACATAACCAGTAAAGGCCATCTATAACAAGATTGTCAAGAGTTTGAAGTTTGTAATATATTCCTCATCTTCATTCGCGCCGCCAACGTTCGAACAGTATCCGCTGCTCTTTACTCAATTTGGCATCTAATGTATTGCCTTTAGAGACATACTTATCTAGTTCAATCTGTTTCTGAATTTCACGCTCACAATTCTCAACTTCAATAAGAAGTTCACGAGCGGATAGGCGAAGTGCCCCTTTAGCAAAAATAACATGCTGCTCAATTAAGTCGCTCGTTGCCACATAAATCTGACGTCGCCTACGAGTCATTTCACCCACTAACCGTTCAATGGTTTCATCGGCAGTTTCCTTTTCTTTCGTGAAAAAGACTTGTATTTTACTCTGAGAGAAGGACTTTCCTAAACCAGGGACACGATAAGCATCAAAGACTGCAATGATTTGTCTTCCTGAAAATGCCTGATAATTTGCTAGCCGCTCAAGTAGACGATCCCTCGCTTCTTGCATACTCTTTGTTGCCAATTGGGCAAGTTCGGGCCATCCCCCAATCATGTTGTATGCATCTACAAGAAGCACATCCCGCAAGTCTGCCATATATACTACTCTGGCTTACGACGTTGGCGCAGCACCTCATACATCACTACTCCGGCAGCTACAGAAGCATTTAACGAGTTAATCTTACCTGCCATAGGCAGTTTCACTAATACGTCACATTTCTCTCGGATCAATCGCCCCATACCTTTGCCTTCATTGCCCACAACGACGGCTAAAGGACCTACGAATACATCCGTTTCATATATTTCCTGCACAGCTTCAACATCAGTACCCACTACCCAAATACCCGATTCTTTCAACTTATCAATAGTCTGTCCTAAATTGGTCACTTGCGCTACTGGCACATATTCAACAGCACCCGCAGATGTTTTAGATACCGTTGCCGTCACTTGAGCAGAACGACGTTTGGGAATAATAACACCATGTACTCCAGTACAGTCTGCAGTCCGTAAAATAGAACCCAAATTATGAGGATCTTCGACTTCATCGAGCAACAACAAGAAGGGTACCTCACCTTTTTGTTCAGCAATAGCTAGAATGTCATCCACTTCCGCATATTCATATGGAGCAACTTGAGCTACCACCCCTTGATGCTGAACATCTGGGACCAATTGATCCAACTTTCGTTTATCCACTTGTTGAATAACAACCCCGCGTTTTTTAGCTTCAGCGATAATGGGTAATGTTAAATGCTTCTGTGCATTTTCAGATATCCATATCTTATTAATGCTTCTTCCCGAGCGAAGAGCTTCGGTAACAGAATGCTTTCCTGCGATCATTTCCTCTTCCATATTGTTTATTCCTCCTTCTCTCCACGTTCATTTTTTAAAAAAATACTATTGATCTATATACTGAATACTTAACAGGATTAATTCATTCATTCTTTCTATCTGTTCCGTGTAGTACAGATATCCTATTAGAGATTCAAACGCTGTAGCATGGCGGTATTCCAACACATCCGCGTTCTTAGGAACACTTCCCGATTTGGCATTGCGCCCTTGTCTAACGACATCTCGCTCCTTTTCCGTTAAGAACGTCTCAAGATGCGCTACGATTCTACTCTGTGCCTTCGCTGATACCATCTTCGTTGCCGAGGTATGAAGATGATGTGGTCGCAGATTCGGTTTAGAGATCAGATATTGGCGTACCGCTACTTCATAAAGTGCATCCCCAATATAGGCTAATACAATGGGTGGAAGCAGATTCGCCTTCTTTGCGGGGGGAAATGGATACAATCCATTCTCAAATAGCTTCAGATCATTTCCCTCGCTCATTTCCGTCTCCAGCGCATACCTTGCGCTGTATCCTCTAATATAATTCCACGGGAAGCAAGTAAATCACGGATTTCATCAGCACGACTCCAATTCTTATCCTTACGAGCCTGTTCTCGGTCAGCAATAAGCTTATCAATGTCTTCATCGATCAGTTCAGCTTCATTCACAGCGTACAATCTCAGTACTTGATTCATTTCATCAAAAACATGCAATAAAGCGTATATATCGACAGCTTTCACAACGGGATGTTCCAATAAGGAATTGGCTTCATTTACCCATTCGAACATAGCCGTAATCGAATCTGCTGTATTGAAATCATCCTGCATTTTGGCATGATACATTTCTAGAATATCCGAAAGTCTGACCTGCAATGACTCATCAACAGCATCCGTCATGTTCACTATAATAGAAGTTAATCGATGTTTGAGATTGTCGACCGCATTGCGAATTCGTTCTGTACTCTTCTCCGCTTGGTTAATCGTTTCGTTATTGAAATTCAGTGGATTACGATATTGGCTAGATAGCATAAAGTAACGAATCGACTCCCATTTATACTGTTTACGCAAATCTTTGACCAATATACCATTGCCTAGCGACTTAGACATCTTTTCATTGTCTATATTGATATATCCATTATGCATCCAATAATTAGCGAATGTCTTGCCCGTCAACGCTTCCGTCTGGGCTACCTCACATTCATGATGTGGGAATTGTAAATCTTGTCCCCCCCCATGAATATCGATAGTATCTCCTAAATATCGACGAGCCATAGCGGAGCATTCAATATGCCATCCCGGTCTTCCCTCTCCCCATGGACTTGACCAAGATATTTCCCCTGGCTTAGCAGCCTTCCATAGCACAAAGTCCTCTGGGTTCTCTTTGCGTTCATCCACACCAATGCGAATACCGAACTGTAATTCTTCTACATTCTGATGAGATAACTTACCGTATTCCTTGAATTTATGAGTACGATAGAATACATCTCCACCGTTCTCGTAGGCGAATCCCTTCTTCTCAAGCTCCTTTATAAACTCAAGGATCGATTCTATATTCTCCGTAACACGTGGATTAATCGTAGCACGAGTCAATCCTAACCCCTCTAAATCTTCATAATAAGCACCGATAAATGTATCCGCTACCTCTGGCACGGTACTACCTGTTTGTTCTGCTTTACGAATTAATTTGTCATCCACATCCGTAAAGTTCACAACATAATTCACTTCATTACCTAGTTGTTCTAGATAAGTTCGAACGACATCAAATACAATCATTGGACGAGCATTACCGATGTGAATAAAGTCATAGACGGTTGGTCCGCATACATACATTTTCACCTTCCCGGGTTCCTGTGACACAAAGAGTTCCTTGTTACGGGTTAGCGTGTTATACATTTTTAGTGCCATGTATTCAAATCCTCTCGTTCTTGTTCTTATTCTTATTCTTATTCTTTGACTTGCCCATGTAACTGCTGATTTTCCCGCTTCACATGATCCAGCTCGATACGAAGCGCTTCAATCTCTCCTTGAAGTAAACGAATAGCATCCACGACGGGATCGGGTAACTGATGACTGAGGCGATCAACGCGTCTTCCATCCTTCTTAACAATTTTACCCGGAATACCTACTACGGTACTATTCGGTGGGACCTCTTTCAGAACAACAGAGTTAGCTCCAATATTAGATTGGTCACCTACCGTAAAAGAACCTAATACTTTGGCTCCTGAGGCAATGACGACATTATTACCAATAGTAGGATGGCGTTTGCCCTTTTCCTTACCTGTCCCTCCAAGAGTCACCCCTTGGTAAATGACCACGTCATCTCCAATTTCACATGTCTCCCCAATAACGACGCCCATCCCGTGGTCAATAAACAATCTATTTCCGATTGTGGCACCAGGATGGATTTCGATCCCTGTCATGAATCGACTGACTTGCGAGATGATCCGTGCTATTGTAAACCAACGGCGTTTGTAGAAGCTATGTGCAATCCGCTGCGCCCAAATGGCATGAAGTCCCGAATAGGTGAAGATGACCTCGAATAATCGTCTAGCCGCAGGATCGTTTTCAAATACCGCTTGGATATCTGATTTCATGTTCTTAAACATATCGTTCTCCTCTTCGACACTTTTCGGTTCTCCTTATTTCGCTGCTTGTGTCCATATTATCACTTATAGAAATCAAAAAATCCCCTGCAGCATACGCTGCAGAGGCGTTGATCGCGGTTCCACTCTGCTTGAGCTGTTCATCACATTAATAATTTATATTATTAACATGACTTGCATCTCTTCTTAGCGTCCAATAACGGGTGACGATCCGGAAATGATCTAACGTCAGGATAGAACCCCTCTCCTTCGCTCGATCAATCAGCTCACAGGCGCATTTCGATTACCGACATATGGATAACTCACAGCACTAGGCGAGTATGAACTCTCCTGGTTATCCTCTCTGGATCATGCCACAGTAACGTACTTTTCCTGATCCTAGCTATTCGTATATACTCTCAAGTCTCATAATACTCCATCCGCCAACCTAGCACAATATCCTTTTAGAGGTTGTTCAAAAAGTCATCTTTTGATCACGATGTATACCAAGAGGCTTACTCGACATCGAATATTGAATTCAGCCGGTCTTTCCGGTGCTCACGTAGGTACTGCCTACGCTCCGCTCCTCTCTCCCTTGCTTCATCCAATCTTCTCGGTGCTGAAAAGTCGACTTTTTGAACACGCACTTTTCACAAGATATGTTATGATCCAATAATTTGTGACTTCAGTCTGTTCTTCACATTATCCAATCCAAGCAGGTAGATCGTTTGATTCAGATCACGACCATGCATCTGACCTGTCAAAGCTACGCGAATTGGCATGAACAATTGCTTGCCCTTGAACCCTGATTCCTTCTGAACTTCTTTAATCAGAACGGCCATCTTTGCTGGGGTGAACTCGTCTGTTCCTTCCAACTTAGCAAGAAAAGCTGACAATACTGTTGGCACCTGTTCTTCTGCAAGAATAGCCTTCGCTTCCGCATCCAGTTCAATGTCAGCACGGAAGAACATCTCAGACAATGCCACAATATCAGAAGCTGAATTCAGTTGTTCCTGATAGAGTGCAATAAGCAACTTCGCCCATGCTTCCTGCTCCTCATTCAATTCCTCTGGCAACCTGCCTGCACGTTGCAGATGTGGGATGGCTAACTTAGCAATTCGATCTGGATCTGCCTGTTTAATATAATGATTGTTCAAATAAGCTAATTTATTCTGATCGAACACAGCCGGGCTCTTAGACAAACGTTCCGCGTTAAATATCGTAATTAGCTCATCTTTAACGAACATCTCCTCTTCACCCTCTGGCGACCAGCCGAGCAAGGAAATAAAGTTAAACAACGCTTCCGGTAAATATCCCAATTGATCATACTGCTCAATGAACTGCACAATCGACTCATCACGTTTACTCAACTTCTTATGATGTTCATTCACGATCAAAGTCATATGGCCGAACAACGGTGCGTCCCAACCAAGCGCTTCATAAATCATCAACTGACGTGGTGTGTTAGATATATGATCTTCTCCACGCAGTACATGCGATATTTCCATGAGATGGTCATCGATAACGACGGCGAAGTTATAGGTTGGAATCCCATCCTTCTTCACGATAACGAAATCACCTGTCTCATCTGTGTTGAAAGAAATACTTCCCTTAACGATATCCTCGAAAGTATAAGTTCTATCTTCCTGCACACGGAAACGTATACTCGCTACACGACCTTCCGCTTCAAATGCACGGCGTTGTTCTTCGGTTAAATGACGATGCTTACCTGAATAACGAGTCGTTTCCCCACGAGCGATCTGTTCTTCCCGCTCCAGTTCCAGTTCCTCTTCTGTACAATAGCAACGATAGGCAAAACCTTTATCCAACAGTTCCTGCCAGTACTTTCGATAAATATCAAGACGTTCTGTCTGGCGATAGGGCCCATATTCGCCCCCTACATCGATACTTTCATCCCATTCCATGCCCAGCCACTTCAAATATTTCAGTTGGCTCTCTTCTCCGCCTTCTACATTTCGTTTCAAGTCCGTATCTTCAATTCGAATAATAAACTTCCCGCCTAGATGGCGAGCAAATAAATAGTTAAAAAGAGCCGTTCTTGCATTACCAATATGTAAATGTCCGGTTGGACTCGGTGCATAACGTACGCGCACTGCATTGGTCATTATTATCCCTCCAATTCGTCAATCTTACACGTCATTTATATTTTAAGATGATAGCATATTTCGGGTTAAGCATACAACAGATTGGGCGGCGATCCCTTCGCCTCTTCCTACGAATCCTAATTGCTCCGTTGTCGTTGCTTTCACATTAACTTGAGTCACGTCCGCTTCAAGCGCCTTGGCGATCACTTCCACGATTTGAGGAATATAAGGTGCCATCTTCGGCTTCTGAGCCATAATCGTCGAATCAATATTGCCAAGTTGATAACCTTTTTCTTTGGCAAGAGCCCATACCTCTTCTAATAACTTCAGACTGTCAGCATCCTTATAACGAGGATCTGTGTCTGGAAAGTGCTTCCCGATATCCCCTAGACCTAGCGCTCCAAGGATCGCATCTGTGACTGCATGCAGAAGCACGTCAGCATCCGAATGTCCTACTAGACCTAACTCATAGGGTATCGTAACCCCACCAATAATACATGGTCTACCCTCAACCAATTGATGCACATCAAACCCTTGTCCTACTCGTATCATTATTTTCCCTCTCCTTTACGATTCTCTATAAATGCTGCATACTCCAAATCATCAGGCGTCGTTAACTTGATGTTGGCATAGCTCCCCTGTACGACAGCGACAGGAATGCCTAAGCGCTCCACTAGCATCGAATCATCAGTTCCTACGAACTTCGCACCCTGTGCCTCCTTATGGGCCCTCAGAAGATCTGAAACACGAAAAGTCTGTGGGGTCTGAATAGCCCACAGACTTTGACGATCTGGCGTCGCCACAATAATACCCGATCCATCAACTTGCTTAATTGTATCCTTCACAGGGACAGCTAATACAGAAGCACCGACGCGAAGGGCGACCTCATAACATTCTTCAATATCGGACTCTTCCACAAACGGCCTTACCCCATCGTGGATCATGACCCATTCCGTATGGATCTCTAATAAGCCCTTGTATACAGAATGTTGTCTCTCGCTTCCCCCTGAGATAACTTTGACTACTTTGTCCAAGCTATACTTCTGTACCCATGCCTCAGCGCGGTCGACATCTTCCTGACCCGTTACCAATACAATCTCTTGCACCAAAGGTAACCTATTGAACACTTCTAGTGTGTGAATAATAATCGGCTTATCCGTAAGCATAAGATACTGTTTACTTTCTTCAGTACCCATTCGAGAACCTTTACCCGCCGATACAATAACGATTCCCAGACCCTTGTCCATAATGATACCCCTGTCTTCCTTCCCATGTACTAGGAAATAGTTATCTCCATCATACCGTTTCTACTGGGCTTTTTCCAACAGTTTCGGTTTCGCAAAGATCATTCGTCCTGCAGAGGTCTGAAGAACGCTTGTCACCAACACTTCCATCAGCATACCGATATATTCACGTCCACCTTCCACAACAATCATCGTTCCATCATCAAGATAAGCTACACCCTGCCCATGTTCTTTGCCATCTTTGATCACCTGAACCATAATTTCCTCACCTGGAAGCACGACAGGCTTAACTGCATTCGCAAGATCGTTGATATTCAGTACTGAAACACCTTGCAACTCACAGACTTTGTTCAAGTTGTAATCATTCGTAACCACTTTCCCCTTCAACACCTTAGCCAGCTTCACAAGTTTACTATCGACTTCCGATATTTCTTCGAAATCCCCCTCGTAGATTAACACTTTAATATCTAATTCTTTCTGAATTTTGTTCAAAATATCAAGACCTCTGCGGCCACGATTACGCTTAAGTAGATCCGATGAATCGGCGATATGCTGTAACTCTTCAAGAACGAACTCAGGAATAACAATCGTCCCTTCTATAAAGCCCGTCTTACAGATATCCGCAATCCGTCCATCTATAATGACACTCGTATCGAGAATTTTATGCTCTTCTAGTTTTCTTTCATCGGAAAGTTCCTCCCGACTCCATCTCCCAGATGTCCATAATGTCGCCAATTCAACTTTTTTCTCCATAGCAATTCTAAGCCCCAAATAACCACATGTAAGCGTCACTCCTACTCCGAGCAACTGTCCTGCCGTTCCAAGCCATCCAAGGCTAGGATACAATAACAGGGCTAGTATGAGGCCTCCGGTTAATCCAGCCGCCCCCGCCGTCAACTCATTCATAGGCATTGTTGTGAAAGAACCGACGAATGAATGTAATCTGTAAACCGCCTTTTCTGCACTTACAGAGCCAACCAACATAAATAAAATAGCACCTAACGCTGCGAAGGCTAAACTACCTCCCACACTATCACTTCCACCAAATTGGGTTATCCAATCCGGGAATGATCGTCCTAATAAACCATATATCGCATATCCAAACCAAACACCACATAGCCCAATGAATGCTAAAATAGCTTTTTTTAACATGATTACCCACACCTCCTCCAAAATATTTACCATAAGAGGTAGTTCAAAAAGTCACCTTTTGATCACGAAGGTTAGCAAGAGGTCTATTCGACATCAAATATTGAATTCACCCGGTCCTTCCGGTGCTCACGTAGGTACTGCCTACGCTCCGCTCCTCTCTCCCTGGCTTCATTCAATCTTCTCGGTGCTGAAAACCTGACTTTTTGAACTTTCACTCATACATATCCTTATCCAGTATGATCCAGTTCAACGATGAATAACCCTACCCCGCATAATAATTTATGTTCATCACTTCATAGCCTCATGACCTAGCTATTTGGGATGATTGTAGTTTTTCTAGTTGAAAATAAGTAAACGACTGGCATATAATGAATGCAATTCATAATACTAGAGGTGATTGATAAAATGGGTTCATTAAGTTTACAGGATTTCCAGAATCAAGTATCAGACCTACTACTCCGTCACCGCAGCCTACTTGATGTCTTGTCTAAGAATGGACAGAGCAGTGCATCATTGAATAGGGCCGTTGTCAAAGCAGTTACTGACTGTGGATGCATTGAAATTCATGCTACCCAACAAACTTTTGAGCCAGAGTTAAACCTCTCATCATCAAAAGAAGTTGTAGGATCTCACGTATCTGGTCATTTATGCGAGAACTGTAAGGAATTCATCAGCACGGAATTGGGACGGAATATGTTCTATTTGTCAGCCCTTTGTAACTTACTTGATATTAATATGGATGACGTCGTTGCAGAAGAATCGACGAAATGCTCTACCCTTGGACTATTCAATATGTCTTAATATTGATTTATACATGCTGGGGAATGATAAGAAAAACTCCTTGCGACGTTCTTGGCGAAAGAGTTCGTTCTATTCCCTTCTTTGGCTTACTTTCAGGGACTTCTACTAGCTACTGCCTACTATTCACTATTCACTATTCACTTTCCACTATCCACTATCTACTTCACAGCTACCTAACATATACCGTCCCCCCAATCACCAATAGCTGCATTAAGTACACTTAAATTTGGTCATATTCCCTTTTCACTACGTTTAGTTGTATAAAGGTCATCTAATTACTGGAGAATCATCTATTCTCATCATTTCCCCTGTTTTAAGTGTGCTTTGTGCAACTAATTCTTCTTCAGCCACCCTTTTCTTCTGAGTAAGTATCATTTATGCAACTATTCCATCTTATTCAAGCGAACTTCTTGTATAAAATACTCTTCCAAATGTTACAATGACATACTATGTACTTTTGGATTGATTCCACCCTGAATAGGACAAAAAAAGCATTTATCTCGTTGCCCTAGAGGCATGAAATAAATGCTTTTTATTTATACATATATCGAGGCTCTTAATCCTCATTCAGTTAATTATCCATATGAAGAGGATCCTCTTCCGTCTTCTCTTTGTTACGGCGTCTTAAAGCTCTGTCTATACTCTTCTTCACACCATATACAGCATACGTGGCTAACGGTATAAAAATTACCTTGGATATTTGTTCTGGATATATCACTGCAATAGCTACAGCAATAATAATGACGATTGGTGCACCTATAACTACCTTTCTAGGTAGGCCAATCTTCTTAAAGTTCGGATATCTTACCCTGCTAATCATTAAATAGGATAACAATAACATGATTATAACCATATAAGTGCCAGATATTTCTTTATGAAAAAGAGTTAATGTTGCTAATACTCCCCCAGCTGCTGGAATCGGTAACCCGATGAAATAGCCTGTTGTTCCTCCTGTTCGTACATTGAACCTTGCTAAACGAAATGCCCCACACATCGGGAATATGGCTGTAGCTGCCCAAGCGATGGAATACGGCATATCTTGCAATGTAACCATATACATCAGGATTGCAGGTGCTGCACCAAAAGAGACCATATCTGAAAGAGAATCTAACTCTTTCCCGAACTCACTTTGTGCATTCAATGCCCTTGCGACACGTCCATCAAGACCATCTAATAACATCGCAATAATGATCATAATCGCAGCCATACTAAACTTATCATTCAGTGCCAACATCATGGCAATCATTCCCAGAGCCAAGTTCCCCAATGTGAACATATTCGGAATTGATTTTGTCATTCATTATTCACCTCAATCTAGTTCAAATCAGCCTTGATCATTCATTGATTGTATGGCATTTATACTTGCCTGTCAATGAATACTTGCTCTTGTAAGCGGTTCAGGCCTTCCTTAATATTCTTCGCCCTAACCTCTCCAATCCCGTCCACTTCGTCCAACTCTTCGATAGTTGCTGTCATAATTTGCGGCAATTGTTCGAATCGTTCCAACAGGTTATTAATGATTACATTAGGCAATCGAGGTATTTTGTTCAGCACTCTATATCCTCGCGGTACGATGGCTTCCTCCGATGTAACCGATGATGCTGAGTATCCTAATAATCGAGCTATGTAATGAAGATCCAGCAATTCATCGTCGGTGGCACGCTTCAGCCCAGCAATAATCTCACGAATTTTCTCTTCCTTATCCACTTTGGCATAGTCTCTATATAGAAGCCAAGCCTCCACTTCCATATTACTAACCAGTTCCTCCAATTGCATGCTGATCAGACGACCCTCATTACCTAATTCAGTAATATATCGTTTGATCTCCATTTTAATTCGAACGACTCTTTCCACGCGTTGAACTACGCTAACAACTTCAGGTACCGTAACGAGTTCTTCAAACTCCGATGCAGACAGATTGGTTAGTGCTTGATTCAGTACGGACCGATACTTCTCCAATGTCTGAATGGCTTGGTTCGCTTTGGTCAGAATGACACCTATCTCCTTAAGCGAGTAGCGTAAGCCTCCTTGGTATAACGTAATAATCGTGCGACGCTGTGAGATCGAAACGACAAGCTTTCCTGTTTGTTTCGCCACACGCTCAGCGGTTCTATGCCGGATCCCTGTTTCGGAAGACGAAATGGAGGAATCAGGGATCAATTGCGTGTTCGCATACAGAATTCGTTTGAGATCCTCACTCAATATGATAGCCCCATCCATCTTCGCTAACTCGTATAAATAATTGGGTGAGAAATCGCAGTTGATCGAGAATCCACCATCCACAACCTCCATCACCTCAGGACTGTATCCGACAACGATTAACCCGCCTGTCTTCGCACGCAATACGTTCTCAAGTCCCTCCCTGAAGGGAGTTCCAGGTGCAACTAACTTCAATAGATCATTCATTATATCTACCTGATTGGCTTCCTTCATTAAAGTTAATACCCCCTAATCTAATGCAATGGATAAGTCTACAGCAGATTTATAATCTAAAACGGAACTAATCTAACGCAGCTGCCAATGCTTGGGCAACAGTCGTTACACCAATAAGTTCTATCCCTTTAGGATGGCGCCATCCCTTCAAGCTCTTCTCGGGCAGAATAACTCTTTTGAATCCTAATTTCTCTGCTTCCTTCACACGCTGTTCTACGCGAGATACACCCCTCACTTCACCCGTCAAGCCAACCTCACCAAAGAACACATCATATGGCCTTGTCGGTGCGTCTCGAAAACTAGATGCAATACTCACTGCGATCGCTAAATCTACCGCGGGTTCATCAAGCTTCACGCCTCCGGCAACGTTAAGATACGCATCCTGATTCTGAAGGAACATCCCCATTCTTTTCTCTAAAACGGCAATAATAAGACTCATTCTATGATGATCAATCCCAGTACACATTCGACGTGGGGATGGGAAATTGGTAGAAGTAATTAGCGCTTGCAGTTCAACAAGGACAGGTCTTGTACCTTCCATACTTGCAACAACTGTTGAGCCCGCTACTCCAAGAGGTCTCTCTGAGAGGAATAGCTCCGATGGATTCTCCACTTCATTAAGACCGCTTTCACTCATCTCAAAAATGCCAATTTCATTCGTCGATCCGAACCGGTTCTTCACCGCCCTAAGCAAGCGATACGTATGATGTCTTTCTCCTTCAAAATAAAGCACACAATCCACCATATGTTCAAGCATTCTCGGTCCTGCAATCGCTCCTTCTTTAGTAACATGACCCACTAGAACGGTTGCGATACCTTGACCTTTAGAGACACGCATAAATCGGGCAGTACATTCCCGAACCTGAGATACACTTCCAGGAGCACTTGTTACCTCAGGCAAATAAACAGTCTGAATCGAATCGATCACTAGAAAATCAGGTTTAACGCTTTCGATAGCTTCTTCGATGGCTTCCATATTCGTCTCACATAGAACGTATAATTCGGCAGATAGCGCACCGAGCCGATCAGCTCGTAACTTCGTCTGTTGTACGGATTCTTCACCTGAAATATAGAGCACCCGAAGTCCTGACATAGATAAAGAATGCGATGTTTGGAGAAGCAATGTTGATTTACCAATACCCGGGTCACCACCAACGAGGACAAGTGAACCTGGAACGATTCCTCCACCTAGTACTCGATTTAGTTCGGCAATCCCCGTGTCCACTCTTCCTTCTTTGCTACTTTCTATACTTATGATGGGGAGTGGCTTTTCTTTACTCTGAAAAAGGGAAGAGTTCATACCTTGTGTCTTAACGACACTTTCGGTCTCCTCCACCATTGAATTCCAGGCCTGACAGCCTGGACATTTCCCATACCATTTCGGCGATTCATATCCGCACTCGGTACAGTTAAACTTTATTTTAAGCTTAGCCATTGTTCTCTCCTTAATTAAATAGCACAGTAAGTTATGCTAATGATGTCGAATTCACGCTATTATTAAGTTTACCACCAAGATGGAATGAACTAAAGGTAAATCCTCGCTCATTTATTCCTTCTATATATGATTTATCGTAAAGAAGGGATGAAAAGTTTACATCATCCTTAATTAAACTGAGATACACTCTGATGAGGCAGAGGACTTTTCACATTATAACCACTTTCCAGCTTCTCCAATCTCCTGTAGTTGCGGATGCAAAAGCGGTTGGAAATGCAGTTACAGTTATAGCTGCAGTTGCATAAAGTGCACTTAAATTCGGCCAAATTCCATTAAAGCTAACTTTAGTTGCATTGAAGGTAGCTAGTTACTGGAAAATATCACTTTTCATCGTTATCACCACTTTTAACTGTAGTTTAAACAACTATTTCTCTCGACCGCACTTTTGTGTATGAAACAACTGTACTTTTTGCATCTATTTCCCTCTACCATACCTTTGTACTTGAATTAACTGCACTTTCTGCAGTTGCGAGCGTGGGGGTGACGGTGGCGGCGGGGAGCATGATGATGGCGGTGGTGATGACTATTCAACGTTTGTGACTACTTAGCTTCTGCAACTGCGGCGGTAGGCCCCGGATGCTGAGTGCATCGGGGAGTGGCGAAGTTTTAACGGAACTCACAGACCTTATTCTATGAATAGATGCCCATTTGGAATTTTAACGGAAATACAGGCCTCTATATGCGAATAAGTTTCCATAATCCAGAGAAAAGCGCATAATAAGGTCGCTCACTTCCGTTAGATTTCCAAAAGTGACGTTTGAGACACAATAAGGTCTGTCACTTCCGTTAGAACACTTACGAAACTCCACTTCCACTCCTACTTCTACTTCTACTTCTACTTCTACTTCTACTTCTACTTCTACTTCTACTTCTACTTCTACTTCTACTTCTACTCCTACTCTCACCCTCCACCAACCTTACGACTTCCCTCATTCCCCTCGATCGAGCCTATTAAAATGTAAAAAAAGTAGTACCCTCCATCATTAAGAGGGTACTACTTCATTATTACATTTCGCACAATTTACAAGAGTACAACGCTACCACGGGTGGGTCCTATGGGCTTAATTGTTCTTAGTTACCTACCTCGGGTATATCCGATCCAATACGTTATTCTTGTTCTTTGTTATCTGCTTCAGGAGTATCCGATGGACTGTTCTTAGTTACTGTCAACCCGTCTTCCCCTTTATCAATAAGAAGGGAATCTCCTTTGCTAATATTACCTGTTAGTAGTTCTTCAGATAACCGATCTTCAATATGCTTTTGGATCGCCCGACGAAGTGGTCGTGCACCAAAGGCTGGATCATATCCTTCTTTAGCCAAGAATGCTTTAGCTTCATCTGTTAATATGAAATCCACATCATGTTCCTTCAATCGTTTACGAAGTTCCTCAGACATCAATGTTACAATCTCTGCAATATGTTTCTGTTCCAATGAGTGGAATACGATGATTTCATCAATCCGGTTCAAGAATTCTGGTCGGAAAGTCTTCTTCAGTTCACCCATCACTTTGTCCTTCATGTTGCCATAATCGGCTCCCCCATCTTGCACAGCCGTGAAGCCCAACGTTGAATTACGTCTGATCGCTTCTGCTCCTACATTGGAAGTCATGATAATAAGTGTGTTGCGGAAGTCAACTACACGACCTTTGGAATCGGTCAAGCGACCATCTTCTAGCACTTGTAGTAGAATATTAAATACATCAGGATGCGCCTTCTCAATCTCATCTAACAGTACGACAGAATATGGCTTGCGGCGTACCTTCTCCGTTAATTGGCCACCTTCTTCATACCCTACATACCCTGGAGGCGCTCCAACGAGACGAGACGTCGAATGTTTCTCCATATACTCAGACATATCAATCCGTACTATAGCATTCTCATCTCCGAATAATGCTTCGGCCAACGCACGCGCTAGTTCTGTCTTACCTACACCTGTTGGTCCAAGGAATACAAATGAACCCATCGGACGCTTAGGATCTTTAAGTCCAGCTCGAGCACGTCGTACCGCTTTACTTACGGATTTGACCGCTTCTTCTTGTCCAACTAGACGTTCATGTAGAATCGATTCCATATTCAGAAGACGTGCTGTCTCTTCTTCTTTCAGCTTACTCACCGGAATTCCAGTCCAGCTTGCCACAATTTGAGCGATATCGTCTGGTGTCACTTCAGAATCCGTGCTTCCTTGTTTCTCTTTCCACTGATTCTTCGTAATATCTAACTCTTCACGAATCTTTTGTTCAGTATCACGTAGAGCAGCTGCCTTTTCGAATTCTTGGCTTTGGACAGAGGCATCTTTTTCCTTGCGAACATCTTCAAGTCGACTTTCTAATTCTTTCAAATCCGGTGGAATCGTGTAAGAATTCAATCTTACTTTAGAACCGGCTTCATCAATTAGATCAATGGCCTTATCTGGCAAGAAACGGTCTGGAATATAGCGATCCGACAATTTAACTGCTTCAACAATTGCTTCATCCGTAATCTTCACACGGTGATGTGCTTCATAACGATCACGCAAGCCGAATAGAATCTGAACAGCTTCTTCCGGTGATGGTTGATCCACTACAATCGGCTGGAATCTACGCTCTAAAGCTGCATCTTTTTCAATATACTTACGGTATTCATCGAGGGTTGTAGCCCCAATACATTGTAATTCTCCACGAGCAAGGGATGGCTTCAAAATATTAGATGCATCGATAGCACCCTCCGCTCCACCAGCACCAATCAACGTATGCAATTCATCAATGAAAAGAATAACATTACCTGCTTGGCGAACTTCATCCATAATCTTTTTAAGACGATCTTCAAATTCACCACGGTATTTAGTTCCAGCTACAACAGATCCCATATCGAGTGTCATAACCCTTTTATCACGAAGTGTCTCAGGAATTTCATTATTAATAATTTTCTGTGCAAGTCCTTCAGCAATGGCTGTTTTACCTACCCCAGGTTCACCGATCAATACTGGATTATTCTTGGTTCGGCGACTAAGCACCTGAATAACTCTCTCAATTTCCTTACTACGACCAATGACTGGATCTAGATTACCTTCTCTAGCAAATGCCGTTAGATCCCGTGCCAAGCCATCCAACGTTGGTGTATTCACATTCGCTTGTGTTCCACTATGGCTTGATACCGTTTCATTGCTGCCAAGTAGTTGCAACACTTGTTGACGCGCTTTATTCAGGCTGATCCCTAAATTGTTAAGTACTCGTGCAGCCACACCTTCACCCTCACGAATAAGACCAAGCAAAATATGTTCTGTTCCAACGTACGTATGTCCCAGCTTACGAGCTTCGTCCATTGAAAGTTCAATCACTTTCTTAGCGCGAGGAGTATAGGCGATATTCGTTGGCTGTTCTTGTCCTCGACCAATCAGTGTCTCCACTTCATCTTGAATCTTCTCGAGTCCTAGACCAAGCCCAACTAAAGCCTTAGCAGCAATGCCATCTCCTTCACGAATTAAACCAAGCAAAATATGCTCTGTACCTATATTATTATGACCTAAACGAACCGCTTCTTCTTGAGCCAATGCGAGCACCTTTTGCGCACGTTCCGTAAATCTCCCGAACATCATAACTCCTACACCTCCATGAAATTTAAATTCTTCTTATTGTATATTATCTTGAGAACCTAACTTCTTCCGAATTAACCTAGCACGATAGACGTCACGTTCCTCATTAGTAATGGCTTCCCCGAATGTCTTTTGAAGAAAACCCGCTTGGGTCATAACATTCAATTCATTCATTACAGGGGTGGATGGCCCCTTAATAATACCCAAATCAACACCAAGACGAACATCAGATAGCCGTTGTGCAGCCTCTTTCGAGTCTAACATTTCTGCATATAACAAAATTCCGTATGATCGTTGTACACGATCCGTCATTCGAAGCTTCGATTCATTGAGCAGTCGTTCACGAGCATTCTGCTCATGTTCAATAATTTGCAACACAACACTGTGTAGATTATCGATAATTTCATTCTCTGTCTGTCCCAGTGTAATCTGATTCGATATTTGAAATATATTACCTACAGCTTCACTACCCTCGCCATAGATTCCTCTTACCGTTAAGCCTACTTGGGATACCGCTGACAAAATCCGATTGATCTGCTGTGTCATCACCAGTGCTGGTAAATGCATCATCACCGAAGCTCTAAGTCCTGTTCCTACATTGGTCGGACAACTTGTTAGATAACCGCGTGTGGCATCAAATGCATAATCAATATGTGCCTCAAATATATCATCAAGGGCTGTCGCCTTCTCCCAAGCATCACGTACCTGGAATCCTGGATATAGACATTGAATGCGCAAATGATCTTCTTCGTTAATCATAATGCTAATGGATTCATCTTCACTTAGAATAACTGCACCATGTTCTGATTCGTTAGCCAGACTTGGACTAATCAGATGCTTCTCCACAAGAACTTTTTTGTCCAATGGTGAAATGTCATCTAAGTAAAGCATATGGAATGTACCAAATGATTCTAATGGTTCATATTTCTTCATGTCTGTTAGAGTATCTCGCACCACCATCGATTGCTCACTTGTCGCAAGCAAGGGGAATGGAATATGCTGTATGTTGCGCGCCACTCGAACTCGACTACTTATCGCAATGTCGGAATCGTTTGCGTCACCGAGCATCCATTGACTAAGCGCTTGTTCGGTGAATCGGAGATTTGGCATTACGCATTCCTCCTTCTAAAAAGAACTTTACTCTTCTGACAATCCCTTTTCAAGCTCTCTAATCTGATCACGAAGTGCTGCAGCCTCTTCAAATTCTTCTTGGATAATTTGTTGTTGCAGCTCAGACTTCAGATCCTGTAACCGTCGTTTAACTTGTATTTGAACGCCACCCCTTATCGGTACTTTGCCCACGTGAGCAGTACTCCCGTGAACTCTTTTGAATAAGGGATCTAGACGATCGTTGAAATATTTATAACACGAACTACATCCAAAGCGTCCAGCTTTACTAAATTGTGAGTACGTCATGCCACATTCTTCGCATCGTAACGTTTGAGCGCCTTTCGAGGTACCGGATTGAATCTTCTTAGCTGCGTCGAAGTCAATGAATCCCGACAATAAGCTATGAATCGAGAATCCTCCTGTTACCCCAGGAATCATCTCGCCCTTCTCACGAGCACATGATTCACACACATGAAATTCCGTTTTCTCTCCATTTACAATCTTGGTAAAATGAAGTGTGGCCGGTTTGTTTTCGCATTCTTGACAAAGCATGTCGATGTACCTCCCTTTCTTCGTAGGTCATTTACCTAATAAAGAGATCAGCATCGCTTTCATCATTCTGGCACGTATCTCATCCCTGTAAGGTAGCTTGATCATGAGGCATTCCCTGGAGATCGCTGCACGCATTAAAGTAGCTTCGCGTTTGCTTAGGAAACAGGATCCCTCCAGTTGATAGATCAGCCCTTCCGCTGTCGTCTGGTCGATATCTTCACCAATCGTCTGTCTTAGATGGGTATGAAGTTCAGAGTGTTGCGGAAGATCAATTCGTTGAATCCGAATATAACCTCCACCGCCTCTCTTGCTCTCCACAAGATAGCCCTTCTCTAACGTAAAGCGAGTACTGATGACATAATTGATCTGTGATGGTACACAGACAAACTTCTCAGCCAGATCGTTGCGTTGAATTTCCACTGTTCCTTCGGGACTTTCATGCAGAATATTCTTCAGATATTGCTCAATAACATCAGAGATATTACGCATCATTCATCCTCCAGTTATCAACCTCAACTCTTTCGTGGTTACCCACTTCCCAAGATGTAGTTCTATTCCTCATCTCTTCGTTGGTTGACTTTGACTTTCTTTGACTTTGTTAATATTATATCATATTCTTTGGTTTTGCCAAGGGGTATTACATATTTTTAGTGTGGACCTCTCTAAGCAATAATATTCTTGCAAGCTGGGATTATCGAGTAAGATCAGGCAAATCCTTAGTTGGCTTGATAATATGCTCTACAAAAGAAGAATTATTAGTTTAAAGGAAAAGTAGCTAATGTGAGTTTTAGTTGCAGAAAGGACAGTTAAATGTTGCGATTTGCGGATAAGTGGCGATTTTCAAGTAATTAAGTGTAGATTTGCAACTAGATTGGCGTCAGAAGCAATTTAGCTGAATTTAGCTGTACTATGTGCAACTGCATGGTGAGTTGGGGAAGTGTTGGGAACGATGTCTAGTGGTTGGGGCAAGTTGATGGGTTGTGGGCTGAGGTGCAGTCGTTGGGGCGAGTTGATGGGTTGTGAGCTGAGGTGCAGTTGTTGGGGCAAGTTGATGGATTGTGAGCTGAGGTGCAGTCGTTGGGTAGCTGAGGAATTGGGTAGCAGTGGTCGAAGCGCAGAAAAATGAAGCCTTGAGCCGCTGTAGAAAAGTAAATAGATAATTAGTTGTATAAAAGGCAGTTAGTTTGAAGGAAAAGTAGCTATAGTGAGTTTTAGTTGCAGAAAGTACAGTTAAATGTTGCGATTTGCGGATAAGTGGTGATTTTCAAGTAATTAAGTGTAGATTTGCAACTAAATTGGCGTCAGAAGCAATTTAGCTGAATTTAGCTGTACTATGTGCAACTACTGCATCAGGAGGTACTGATGATTGGAGTTGGTGAGTGGTACTGGATGGTGCGCGGAACAAATGGGAAGTTGATGGTTGATGGTTTATGATTGGTGGTTAAAGTACGCTGGGTGAGGTGGTGGATAGAACTCCTTGATGCTTAGACAGCTTCAGATCCAGTTTCAAACAAAAGAAAAACCACCGTTGATCGAAATCAACAGTGGTTCTTATGCTTGGCGACGTCCTACTCTCCCAGGACCCTGCGGTCCAAGTACCATCGGCGCTGGAGGGCT
>NZ_JBXCJA010000020.1:0-48229 GCF_056786435.1 Paenibacillus sp. Y916
TATTACATTCTCAATCCAAATGATTTCTCATTTGTTTTGTTCTCACTTTCGTGAAAACCACTCACTCGTTGTTCAGTTTTCAAAGATCAATTTCTCTTTCGTTTGTCTCCGATTGTTCTCGGCGACAACTTCTATAATATATCATGCTGCCCGGCATTTCGTCAAGCTTTATTTTTCGATATTTTCAATCGATTATTTTTGCCTTTCAGCAAGCTTGTCTGCCTTTCAAAGGGGCGATTTATAATGTAACACATCAGCACAGTAGACGTCAACTGTTCATGATAAATATTTTTAAACCATACAAAAGAGCCACCCCAGGAAGGCCTAATATCGCAACAGTTCCTATAGTAACCGGGTTTAATGGAATATATACAGCTGTCATCAATCCTGAGAAGTTAACTAGATATATTCCAAGGGAAGCTAATATCATATGTGTTCCAAATACAGTTAACCAGCCGAAACCTAGTTTCTTCTTAAAAACAATATACGTTAGAGCGCATAAAGACACGGCGAGAACACCCATCACGATCCATTTCATCTAATTGCATTCTCCTTTCTTCATATCTTCTTGTACAGAATGGTCTACAATGATACCGACTGTTTGCTTCTCACCTAAAAGAGATCTACGATCTAGCCCTAGAGCTTTTGCCTTCTTCAAGTGTATTTGGTATTTAAGCTCAGCCGCTTCCAACATATATATAGCGTAGTCCACCTGATCCTCACTCACTGCTTCTTCAAAATACATACGCGCCTCTTCCCAACGAATGAGCGCATCGGTAATATCCTTATAGATTTCACTATTTTCCTCATCCCTAGCGAACTCATCCTTTTTAAACACACTAGCCCAGTACCTCTTCATCCCTACCATAATGTAAATCCCCCTTCTCTCTCGTATCTCCTACTTCATACTTATCGAGAAAGGGACAATCTTAGAACCAAAATGAAACAGCATCTATTTCTCTCCACCTCACCTTTGCGAGTGCTATCCCATATTTCGATTGTCTTAGCCAAGAGATTTTAGAGGCGGGCAGGATGGAGGGTGAACTGTGAGCAGATTGCAGTGGTGATTTTTTTAACGGAGCGCACTGGCCACTATATGCAAATAAACAGCCCAAATCCGAGAAAGAAGATCAAATAACGTCACCCCGGTCCGTTAGAATTTCAAAAGTGACGTTTCAGGCAGAATAAGGTCTGCTGGCTCCGTTAGAATGTTTACGAGGTCATCTCTCCATTGCGTTCCCCCGCCACCACTCAACCTTTTTTCCTTGGAATGGCATGTCTTCTATTCTATTTAGAACGGAGCTATCCTTAAGTTATTGCTTGAAACATACGTTTTCTTACACAAAAAAAAAGAAGCCCTTCACAGGACTCCTCAGCTTTCACATTAGCATCAGTGTATCTCGCGCCGACCTTCCAGCGCCTTAGATAAAGTCACTTCATCCGCGTACTCCAAATCTCCGCCTACAGGCAATCCGTGTGCAATACGAGTCACTTTAATACCAAAAGGGCGAATCAGCCTAGAAAGATACATCGATGTTGCTTCGCCCTCAATATTAGCATTCGTAGCTAAAATAAGTTCCGTCACTCGCTCATCACTGAGTCTGTTCAACAGTTCCTTTAGGCGAATGTCATCTGGACCGATCCCCTCCATAGGAGAGATCGCACCTTGAAGAATATGATAATACCCATTAAACTCCTTAGTCCGTTCCATCGCTACGACATCCTTGTGATCTTGTACGACACAGATGACAGAACGATCACGTGTCTTATCCTGACATATACGACAAGGATCCGTATCCGTAATGTTGCAACAGATAGAACAGTAGTGAAGGTTTCTCTTCACACTAACGAGCGCCTTAGCGAAATCAATAACATCGTCTTCCTTCATCGTAATGACATGAAATGCCAACCGACTTGCTGTCTTTGGACCAATACCGGGTAGTCGCGTAAAGGATTCGATCAGCCTTGCAATAGGTTCGGGATAATACAAAACTAAAAATCTCCTTCTGCTGTGAAATTAGAACAGGCCAGGGATTTTCATTCCGCCTGTGAATTTACCCATATCATCATTGGCAAGCTCATCCGCTTTAGTCAGGGCATCATTCACCGCTGTCATCACCAGATCCTGCAGCATTTCAACATCTTCCGGATCAACTGCTTCCGGCTTAATTGTAATAGATATCAATTTCTTATGTCCATTCACTTCTACGGTGACTACACCGCCACCAGAACTACCTTCCACCATCTTCGTAGCGAGTCCTTCTTGCGCTTTCAGCATTTGCTCTTGCATTTTCTTCACTTGTTTCATCATTTGATTCATATTATTCATGAGTAATCTCTCCTTTTTGGATGCACATCTCTGCGCTATTCTTTTATGACTACAAGGTCTTCTCCAAATAATTGAAGAGCCTCGTCAATCCATGGCTCTGTTTTCGTTTCACCATCTTCATGCTCATGCTCTAACTTGAGTTCTTCTTTGGCCTTCTGAGTAGATCCCTCGATCTCTTTCATCCAGTCTCGCTGCATAATCGTAACCAAGCGATAAGGCTTCCCAAGCTTCGACTCTATCACATGCTCAATAACCTGCCTGTTCGCCGGCTTCTCAGTTGTCTCTCGGTGGATCGTATTCTTAAAAGCCACCAGAATAGCATCATCCAACATGGATACAGGTTCGCCATCCATAAACCAAGCATGAACGGTAACCTTCTCCTCTTTAACGCCTTGAAGAATATGACCCCACTGTTTTTGAATGGCAATAAACGGATCACTATTCAAATGAACCAAGTATTGATCCAAATGTTGAGGAAGCTTCGTGGTTGAGGATAATCGAGGTGGAGGCATCCCACTTCCAGATGATCTCGAACTTGCACCGGAATCACGGCCATTACTAGATGGCGTTCCTCCTGATTTCATAAAGCGTTCAAGTTTCTTCTCAAGTGCGACCACCTGCTGTTTCAGGAGGGCTATCTCCCCTGAATCCGCGGGCAAGGAAACCTGCGGTCTTTCATTGGAGAACTCCATCTTAACCAACTCTTGAGCACCCTGCGGTATGTTGCACAACTTGAGAAGTGCCACTTCAAACAGCATTTGCGGCTGTGAGGCATATTTCATCTCACTTTGATAGTGATTCAAAACATCAATCATTTGGAATAATTGCTCCCGAGAGAATGTCTCTGCCATACCTTTATACTCTTGCGGATTCAACACCCTGTCCGTCAACTTATCCGCATGAGGAACCATCTTAATCATCAGTAGATCTCGGAAATAGAACAGCAGGTTCTCCATGCACTTATCAGCACTCTTTCCCTCCTGCATGAAATCCTCTACCATCTGTAACACTACACCGATGTCTCCATTCATTAGTCCTTGGGCCAATAGTCCGAACTGTTCAGAGGCGATGCCACCCGTCATATTCAGAACTTGCTGATAGGATACAACATCCTCTGTAAAAGATGCAATTTGATCTAGAATACTAAGTGCATCCCGCATCCCACCATCCGACAATCGGGCAATGTATTGGAGCGCATCTTCTTCCGCCTTAATACCTTCTTCTTTGCAAATACGACGTAATCTCTCTGTCTGTTCATCAAGAGATACTCTACGGAAGTCAAAACGCTGACACCGCGAAATAATTGTAGCTGGTAACTTATGCGGCTCCGTTGTCGCCAGAATAAACATCACATGCGGAGGTGGCTCCTCTAATGTCTTCAACAAAGCATTAAAGGCTTCCGTCGTCAGCATATGCACTTCGTCAATAATATAAACCTTTTTCCTGACTTCCGTAGGCGCATATTTAACCTTCTCGCGCAAATCGCGGATTTCATCCACACCCCGATTGGATGCGGCATCAATCTCTTGAACATCCATGACCGCTCCAGCCGTTATCCGACGACAGGATTCACACTCATTGCAAGGTTCAGGCTCAGACCCTCGCTCGCAGTTTACCGCTTTCGCTAAAATTTTGGCTGCACTCGTCTTCCCAGTTCCCCGTGGCCCATTGAACAGGTAGGCATGAGAAACCCGCTGTTCACGTATTGCGTTCTGCAGCGTTTGAATAATATGCTGTTGTCCTACCATGTCTTGAAAAGACTGCGGCCGCCAAGCACGATACAGCGCTATATGTTCCACTTTGCTTACCCTCTTTCAACTTCCACTTCATGACGCTTAGTCGCTTCATTAGTATACTATATTCCCGGCATCTGCAAAACTTCATTTCACATTCTTATAATGGATGTTCAAAAAGTCATCTTTTAATCACGAAGTATAGCAAGAAGTATATTCCACATCGAAAGCAAATGCTTTAGTGCTGAAAAGCTAACTTTTTGAACTTCAACTTATGCTTCAATAAATTAAAAAGCACCTTCACCAATTGGCAAAGATGCAAGAAAATTTCTAATATAAATAACAAGACCGTGCACCCGTTATTGATAATTGCGATCCAAGCGGCAACCCTGTGTAGCTACTCGAGCTAGGCTTCCCTTCGGCACAAGAGTAACTTGCTTATGGCTGCTTCCTTCCGGACCTGACCAGGTTCACGAGCACTCATTGCGAAGGACCCAACTGTCAGCGTAGCACACAGGGACCAAGACCTTACATCAACAAAACCTCTAACGGGAATTCAACCTCGCTACAGCGGATTGCGAGTTACAGGGCACCGCTACCTCCCCGTCTAGCACGGTGAAAATAAGTATATATCATGAGTGTACAAAAATCAACCCAGTAGTGCAGTCCAAAGTTTTATCAGAAGTACCCAATCGAACATGCGTTGTATCACATCCTCTACCTTTTAACTATGATACATTTCATAAATATTACTCTTTCGAGTTGTATAATAGATTTATAAAAACAGTGAACAGGGGTGTGCAATTGAACTTACCAACAATCCAATTCGGGCATATTAAATCGAGAGTTCCTATTATTCAAGGAGGTATGGGTGTTGGCATTTCCTTGAGTGGACTTGCCGCTGCTGTAGCTAATGCAGGTGGAATTGGCACTATTTCTGGTACAGGCATTTCTACCGAGGAATTAAGAATGCATATTCGCAGAACAAGGGAACTAACCAAAGGAATTGGATTTATTGGAGTAAACGTATTATTTGCAGTGAAGGACTTTTCCGAGAAGATGAAGACCGCCTTGGAAGAAAAGGTGGATTTCATTATTTCTGGGGCTGGAATCTCGAGAGATATGTATGCATGGGGAAAAGAGCATGGTACACCCGTAATCTCTATCGTTTCATCTGCCAAATTAGCTAGACTCTCTGAAAAATTAGGCGCTTCAGCTGTTGTTGTAGAAGGTTGTGAAGCTGGAGGCCATCTGGGTACAGACAGATCCATGTTTGATATTCTTCCAGAAGTAGTGGAGGCCGTTACTATTCCAGTCATTGCTGCAGGTGGTATTCTGACAGGTGAAGATGTTGCCAAAGCACTCCGAATTGGTGCAGCTGGTGTTCAAATGGGTACCCGTTTCGTAGCAAGTCATGAATGCGATGCCCCTTTGGCATTCAAACAGAAGTACGTGGAAGCTCAGCAAGGAGATACCGTCTTGGTTAAGACCACGGTAGGATTACAGGCGAGGGCGATCAGAAATGAATTTACAGATCAGATACGTGGGGATGCCAAACTAAAAATAGCCAAATGCTATAGTTGCCTCAAAGTTTGTTCGTATCGATTTTGCACTATGGAGTCTTTACTCGCCCCTCTTAGAGGTGAGGTTCAGAATGGTTTGCTTTTTGCCGGGTCGAGAGTGCATGAGATTAAAGAAATTTTGTCTGTACAGCAAATTATCGATCATATCATGGAAGAATACCATCGTGTTGCGATTACTTAACTTGCATCGCTCGGAAAAACACATCCTAGATATGGATCCGATCCTAGGCACACATGCGATCAAGTAGAAACTTATACTTTCTTATATTTCAAAAAAATCCCCTATCTCTATAAAGAGTAGGGGATTTTGCATGTTTGGTTGCTTAAGCTGCTAAGAAGCATACGTCAAAATTAGATACCGTATTTCTTCTTAAATTTATCAACGCGACCACCAGCATCCAGGAATTTTTGTTTCCCAGTATAGAATGGATGGCAGTTGGAGCAAATTTCTACACGAAGGTTTTCTTTAACAGAACCCGCTTCAAATGTATTACCACAAGCACAAGTTGCTGTAGTAACGTGAAATTTCGGTTGGATTGATTCTTGCATGACTTTCACCTCTTTCCGCCCTGAGTCTCATGTGGACACAGAGTTATAGGACACATAATAGCATTTTAGCAGGTTACCTTATCATGTGCAATATATTATTTATTTATAACGATTGTTTTGGGACGCGCCATGCCCGCTGGAGGAACATGCGTAAAGGAACCGATCACAACATCTGGTAACTCCGCCTTAAATATATCAATCATCTGTTTCATACCTAATATCTCACCTTGAGCAGGAGGAATGATTTCCAGATAACTTTCGGGATCAATGTTCAAATTACGCATTTGAATCAATTTCAATCCTGTACGCCGGCAGAATTCCACCATAGCTTCGATCTCTTCTTCGCGATCTGTTACACCAGGGAAGATCAAATAGTTAATCGAAGTGTAGACACCTTGATCCGTTGCATAGCGCAATGACTTCTCTACGTTAGCCAAATTATATCCTCTTGGCTTATAGTAGGGGTTGTAATGATCGTCTAGTGCGCTTATCGTACTAACACGCATCAGGTCGAGACCTGCATCCACGATGCCACGAATATGATCACTAAGTCCTGCATTCGTATTAATATTGATATAACCCATATCCGTAATCGATCTAACCTCGCGGATTGCATCGATAATAATTTTAGCTTGTGTCGATGGTTCACCCTCACAGCCTTGCCCGAAGCTAACGATAGAATCGGGCGCCTGAAGATGCTCGAGCATCACTTCTACTAATTCATCGACTCTTGGACGGAAATCCATCCGGGTCTGAGGTGACACAAAGCCACTGTCATCCGGTTGCTCAGAAATACAACCGAAACATCCCGCATTACAAGAGTGCGACACAGGTACCGCACCTTCCCAGCGATTAAGAAATGTATTGGACGACGTGAGACATTCATACCCTAGAGCGCAATTGGATAAATGGCTATACAACCTGTTGTCTGGGTATTTCTCAGTTAACCGTTGCACACCGACATTCAGAGCATCTGTATCGCAATTTAAAGGATTCCATTTCTCAGGATCATCCGTTAAATGGGCTGCAACGAAGAACTTACCGTCCTTCCATACGACAGCTGAATAACCGAATAAAGGTAATTTATACTCTTTATCTGCCTTTACATAGCCTGGAAGACATAGTCTTGTATACCCTTGCGGTAGAAGTGCTCCAACGGCTTGGGCGTCGTTTGGCAACGACATCATTTCACCACTTACTGGATCCATTCCCACAGCACGGGTACTTGGTAGCCCTACTAATGTTGCGCCCTCAGGTAACGGGATAAGCTCATCTTCCATTATTTCAACGATCATATCTCCGCTTCGGGCAAGCCCATGGAGCGTAGGATGATCGAATACATTTCCTTGTTCGTCTGCATATACCAGATACATGATGTTCTCCTTTTTTAACTATAATACTATATTTTATCACATTAAATTTCATTCATAATGGATTGTCAAAACCTATGACGATGAAGTCACAGAAGTTGAGGTCGTACGAGGAGTTCTACGTGCAGCACTAGGTTTACTGTTGTTGCTGTTGTTGCTATTACTACTACTATTTCCAGCACTGTTGCTTGGTTTCGCCGTAGACGTAGCATCAAAAGAAGCAATAAACTCATCATTTGTCTTACAGTCACGTAACTTCTTCAGGAATCCATCAACAAATTCAATCGAATCATTCATATTTTTACGAATAGCCCAGATTGTATCTAGTTCTTCTTTTTCCAATAAGACTTCCTCACGACGTGTACCTGAACGGCGAATATCAATCGCTGGGAAAATACGACGTTCTGCCAGCTTACGATCAAGATGTAACTCCATGTTCCCCGTACCTTTAAATTCTTCATATATAATATCATCCATCCGCGAACCCGTATCGACCAAAGCTGTTGCAAGGATGGTTAAGCTACCGCCCTCTTCCACATTTCGTGCTGCACCAAAGAACCTTTTGGGGCGATGAAATGCTGCAGGATCAATCCCTCCGCTAAGTGTGCGACCAGATGGAGGAACCACTAAGTTATATGCACGAGCTAACCGAGTGAGACTATCCATAAGGATGACAACATCCTTTTTATGTTCAACTAACCGTAACGCACGTTCTAAGACCAACTCTGCCACTTTAATATGATTTTCTGGTAATTCATCAAATGTGGAGGCAATAACTTCCCCTTTTACAGAACGTTGCATATCCGTCACTTCTTCAGGTCGTTCATCAATGAGTAGTACAAAAAGTGAAATTTCAGGGTAGTTTGTTGAGATGCTGTTGGCAATTTCTTTCAAGAGGAGCGTTTTTCCTGCCTTTGGAGGTGCTACAATGAGTCCCCGTTGCCCTAACCCTACAGGTGCGAGTAAATCCATAATACGTGTAGACAAATGAGTTGGGGATGTTTCAAGTACAATTTTCTTTTCTGGGTATAGAGGAGTTAATGCTGGAAAATGTAGTCGTTCTGCTGCGGTCTGGGGATTCTCTCCATTTACGGCGTTAACCTGAAGCAATCCAAAATATCGTTCATTCTCTTTCGGGGTTCTACATTTACCAGATACTAAATCTCCTGTCCGTAAATCAAACTTGCGAATTTGCGAAGCGGAAATATATATATCTTGTGTACTCGGAAGATAATTAATCGGTCTAAGAAATCCATACCCTTCGGAAAGTATCTCCAGTATCCCTTCCATAAACATTAATCCACTTTGCTCCGCTTGTGCACGCAATATAGCAAATATCAATTCTCTCTTCTTCAACTGACCATAATACGGTATCTGGTATTGCTTCGCCAGTTTATACAGATCGGTTAGCTTCATTTCTTCCAAATCGGAAATTTGCAAATCCATTTAATAACCACCTATTCAATTTTATAAGTCCAAATATTATTCATTATAATTCAATCTATGAGTCTATGAAAATCTCTTATTCATCTTTACCCAAAAATGAAGGGGATATGCAATTTTCACAGAAATATTAACGTGAATATACCCCCTTTTGGGAACCCTCGAAGTTATTCTTTATTCAGTTTCGCGCCAAATCTCTGCACCTAAACGGCGAAAGTTCTCAACTAAATAGTCATATCCACGATCAATAAACTCGACACCGCTAACTTCCGTAATTCCTTCTTCTACCGTTAGCCCAGCAATAACAAGCGCAGCTCCTGCACGTAAATCCGTCGCAGTTACCTTCGCAGCATTCAAGCGACTTCCCTCAATAATAGCAGATCGCCCTTCAACGCGAATCTTCGCTCCCATACGAACTAACTCAGGAACATGCTTGAATCGGCTACTGTAGACAAAATCACTAAGCACACTAACTCCGTCAGCCTGTGTAAGAAGACTCGTCATAGGTGACTGTAGATCTGTTGGAAACCCAGGGTACACCAATGCCTTCACGTCTACTGGCTCATAATTTGCATGACCAATAACGCGAATACTCTCATCTAGTTCTTCAATGCGCACACCCATCTCTAACAATTTAGCAGTCATCGCTTCCATATGTTTAGGGATCACATTGTCGATAACGACATCACCACGTGTGGCGGCCGCTGCGATCATATAAGTACCAGCTTGAATTCGATCGGGAATAATGGAATGTCGGCAACCGTGAAGTTCAGAGACACCCTCGATACGGATAGTTTCCGTACCAGCGCCTTTGATTACGGCTCCCATGGAATTGAGGAGTGTTGCTACATCTATAATCTCAGGCTCTTTAGCCGCATTTTCAATAGTAGTGGAACCGATAGCTCGAGCTGCAGCCAACATAATATTAATCGTGGCTCCAACGCTAGAAACGTCTAAATAAATTTTGGCTCCTCTGAGCTCTTTAGCATACAAGTGAATAGAACCATGTTCATTCGTTACCGTCGCACCTAAAGCTTCAAACCCTTTAATATGTTGATCTATTGGACGTGGCTCAAAGTTGCAACCACCTGGCAATCCAATCGTAGCTTCTTTAAATTTCCCAAGAAGTGCTCCCATCATATAATAGGAGGCCCGTAATTTCTTAACTGATCCGTTGGGCATAGGTATAGATTTAATCTCGGTTGGGTCAATTCTCATCTGAGCGCCTTCTCGTGTTACCTTCGCCCCTAATTCCTCCAGAATATCAGCAAATACCGCAACATCACTAAGAAAAGGCAAGTTGTCCAGAACAACTTCAGATTCTGCCAATATAGCAGCAGGAATCAAGGCAATAGCGCTGTTCTTGGCACCACTAATGGATACCGTGCCCTGCAGTGGACGCCCACCAGTAATCATCAATTTTTCCATAAGCTCAAATGTCCTCCTACGTGTTTTGCAGTCAGTAACAACAAGTGCCGTCAGATTTTGGGTCATGTTGGATGAATAATCCATGACGCAATTGCTACCAATCCATCATATGAAAATGGAAAGACACCGGCTTAGCGGTGTACTCTCCACATCAAACTATTCAGCTGGACAGTGTTCTTTCATCTGTCCTGATTGTACTACATTATAGAAAACAATTACGCTTGGTTACTTGAACCAAACTCACGCATTTTACCGATAACCGTTTGTTTGATCGCTTCACGACCCGGTACGATGAACGTACGAGGATCATACGCATCTGGCTTCGCAGCAAGTGTTTCACGAACTGCTTTTGCGAATACGATTTGATTCTCTGTGTTTACGTTGATCTTGGAAGTACCCAATGAGATCGCCTTTTTAATATCATGTGTTGGGATACCTGTTCCACCGTGAAGAACGAGTGGAAGGCTAACTGCATTACAGATTTCTTCCATTTGTTCGAAACCTAGGTTCGGTTCACCCTTGTACGGTCCATGAACTGAACCTAGTGCTGGAGCCAATGTATCAATACCTGTCTCATTAACGATACGTACGCAATCTTCAAGCTTCGCATACATTACATCACCGATAACGTCGTCTTCTTGACCACCAACCATTCCAACTTCTGCTTCAACGGAAGCTCCTTTGGAGTGAGCATATTCAACAACTTTCTTCGTCATTGCGATATTCTCATCGATTGGGCTATGTGAACCATCAATCATAACGGATGGGAATCCAGCGTCGATGGCTTCTTTACATTTCTCGAAGCTTGAACCGTGGTCAAGGTGAATAGCTACAGGTACTGTGATCTTCATATCGATCAAGAGTCCTTCTACCATCTTAACAATCGTCGTAAATCCGCCCATGTGACGTGCTGCACCCTCGGAAACACCAAGGATTACTGGTGACTTCTCTTCTTCTGCGGCACCAAGAATCGCTTGCGTCCACTCCAGGTTATTGATGTTGTATTGACCCACTGCGTACTTCCCTTTTAGTGCTTTGTTTAACATGTCTGTCATAGATACTAATGGCATGGTTTCAATCCTCCTAAAAATGTTGGTTTTGTCTATTTTATTAAGCCGACATCTCATACAAGCTATATTATACCACATTGCATCCAAAATACTAAACATGCATTTTCCGCATTATAAACATATTGAACTCGACGGTTTGAAGCCGTCTACTAAACTTACCGTATGTAATCGAGCTGATGTAGTCAGTTGTGTTTCTCCAGTGGTTTATTCAATTGTGTATTTACCGCTACTCTCATTTCGTCAATATCAAAAGGTTTCGTAAAATGCATCAACGCACCCAATTCAGTTGCCTCTTTAATCATATCCAGCTCTCCGTATGCTGTCATCATGATAACGTTAATATCAGCATTGATCTCTTTGATGTATTTCAGAATTTCCAGTCCATCCATCCCTGGTATTTTCATATCAAGTAACACTAGATCCGGTGATTCACGCTGAACAAGCTCTAATGCAAGTTTGCCATTCGCTGCTTGAAAAGTATTATATCCCTCGCCGTTAAATACCTCCATCAATAGAATACGAATGCCATTCTGGTCATCTACAATTAATAACTTCTTCTTGTCCATTTATTAATATCCTCCTAAAAATATATTCTATTCGCTTCTTAATTATCTTCCTCTATTCTGAATTAGTTCCAATTTGTGCTATTCTCTCTTTGTTATCAAAACTCCTGCAACATCAGTAATATTAACAAAAAAAGCCTCTTTTAGGTACCTCATCGCGAAATGCTACTTAGTAAAATCTAAGTCTCGCAATGATGTCCCAAGAGGCTCTTATATAATGGATTAACCTTGATATTTAACAGATGCTTTAACAAATTCACGGAACAATGGTTGAGGACGGTTCGGGCGAGAAATGAATTCCGGATGGAATTGTACTGCCAAGAACCAAGGGTGTTCAGGAAGTTCAACAATTTCAACAAGACGTCCATCAGGAGAAGTCCCTGATACAACTAGTCCTGCTTGTTCTATTGCTTCACGATATTCATTATTGAATTCGTAGCGATGACGATGTCTTTCATAGACCAGTTCATCATCATAGCAGCTCATAGCTAATGAACCAGGTTGTAATTTACAAGGATATAATCCTAAGCGCATTGTACCACCTAGATCTTCAATATCCTTCTGTTCTGGCAACAAATCAATGACAGGGTACTCGGTTGAAGGGTTAATCTCTGAGCTGTTCGCACCTTCAAGACCCATAACAGAACGAGCGTACTCAATAACGCCCACTTGCATACCAAGACAAATACCAAAGAAAGGAATATTGTTCTCACGAACATATCGAATAGCCGTAATCTTGCCTTCGATACCACGATCCCCAAATCCGCCCGGTACGAGAACACCACTTATACCACCAAGCATATCATTCACATTATCTTCTGTAATCTCTTCTGCATTAACCCAACGGATCTTCACTTCAGCATTCGCATCAAAGCCTGCATGAGATAGAGATTCTACAACGCTCAAATAAGCATCATGCAAGGCTACGTATTTACCTACAATCGCAATCTCCACGACTTTATCCAGCTTCTGGACCCGCTCCACAAGGCTTTCCCACTCTGTCATATCTGCCTTAGGAGTAGTCAACTTCAGATAATTGACAACAATCTCGTCAAGCCCTTCATCACGTAGGTTAAGAGGTACTTCATACAATGTAGCTGCATCACGACATTCAACGACTGCACCTTCATCAATATCACAGAATAGCGCAATCTTCGCTTTCATATCTGCAGAAAGTTCATGCTCTGTACGACAAACAATCACATTTGGTTGAATACCGATGCTACGTAATTCTTTCACGCTATGTTGAGTTGGCTTCGTCTTCACTTCACCAGCAGCTTTAATATATGGAATGAGGGTAACGTGAATATACATCACATTCTCGCGACCAATTTCACTCTTGATTTGGCGAATAGCCTCTAGAATTGGAAGACTTTCGATATCGCCTACGGTTCCGCCAATCTCTGTAATGACAACGTCAGAGCCAGCTTCACGACCCGCACGATATACACGCTCTTTGATCTCGTTCGTAATATGAGGGATAACCTGAACTGTCGCCCCTAAGTACTCACCTCGACGTTCTTTGCTGATGACCGAGGAATATATTTTACCCATAGTTACGTTGCTATTCTTAGATAGATTGATATCAATAAATCTTTCATAGTGACCAAGATCCAGATCGGTCTCTGCGCCATCATCTGTCACAAACACTTCACCGTGCTGGTAAGGACTCATCGTTCCAGGATCTATATTCAAATATGGGTCAAATTTCTGAATCGTTACTTTTAAACCTCTATTCTTGAGTAGTCTCCCTAATGATGCAGCGGTAATCCCTTTACCTAAGGAAGATACAACTCCACCCGTTACAAAAATATACTTTGTCACTGTAAATTAACCTCCTATTTTAAGTCCCGAAATTCAGGCGACATATGATGTTTATCCTGACCTATAAACATTTCCTTACTCCTGATGTTATATAGCAATACACCCTTCACAAACCCATCTAAAAAAACAAAAAAGTGACACCCGTAGTACGGGGGCACTTTTTATCATTTCAAATATTATTCAAGTTCAATCATAAGCCCATGCAATAGTTTACTCCGTCATATGTGCTCTGTCAAGAGAGGAATAAATTATTCACAACTGTAGCATTGAACCAATAATAAATTCACTGAATATTTATTTGTCGTCATCTTCGGTATCATCAGATTCTTCATCAGATTCCTCGTCAGCATCATCCAAATCCTCGTCTTCTATTACAACATCTTCATCTTCAGCTTCTTCTTCAGAATCATCATCGCCATAAGCGTCATCATGATCTTCATCAATTCTGTCAAAGTCTTCTGCCTCGGTCTCTTCTTCTTCGGCGAAGTCATCATCTTCCAAATCATCTTCATCATTAATGATGCGCGGACGCTTGGCATTAGCAATAGGATCTTCAGATCGATCAGCAGGATACCACCGTTTCAGACCCCAAAGATTAGTTCCAACACAAGCAAACCGTCCGTCAATATTGATCTCGGTATATAACTGTGCAATCAGATCATTCATCTGCTTCTCATTCAAACCACGCTGTTTCGCTACCTCTGCCATTAGATCAAGATAATAGAAGGGCGTATTTACAGTTTTCAAAATGACAAAGGCCAAATCTACCATTGGCATTTCTTTGATTACTTCTGGATCAAGTTTCAATAGGAGCGGTGCACTCACTTATGAACACTTCCTCTCACGCAATGTGCATAATACACGTAATATTTATCTGGATTACCGTTAACACAATCAAGTAAAACCTATTTGGGATTAAAATGCAAGTTTTTATATTGAAGTGTTTGTTACACCTAGTCCGACTAGCTTTAACAATCACTTCTTGCATCATAAAATGTTAAAAAAGGCAGAGGTTTCTCTGCCTTCTGACTGTATCCTTCCCCTCGCGGAAGTAACTCCTTGCGGGAGTGTGTAAGAGATATCTGGTCTCTTCTCTTTATATTATGTACACGGCTTCATTATTGACAACGAATACGTGCCTATTTTTACGTAAATAAGGGCAAGTTCCCACTCCCGTTGAGCTCTACGTTCATAGAATATCTCAGCACGGTTGATCACGAGGGGGACGACTCAGCATGGACTACTCTCGATTTATACAGATGTTGATTGAAGAAGTGGATACTCGCACCCCGATCGAGGAACAACGTATCCTGACCTTTCTCAATCCTAAAAGCTACTATGCATGCCAACGGGAGTTAAGCAGGTTAAAGGCTACTGGTGTCCAGATTCCCTTCATTCAATCATCCCATCTTATTAAATCTATTATCGCTCCTGTAACATGTCGTAGCAAATTCACGAATCAATTTAAGGATTCTCTGATCATCGAACAGAATATGCCTTTAAAAATTCACGCTATTCAAAGTAAGACCGAATTCAATCCAGGAATTCCTTATGGAGTGAAGCAAATTCATGCTCACCGAGCTTGGTCAACCTCCACAGGACATCGTATCAAAATTGGCGTCATCGATACGGGTGTCGATTACCAACACCCTGACCTTCGACAATCATTGGCCAGAGGTATTAATCTGTTGAATCGAAATATGTTACCCCTTGATGATAATGGTCATGGTACCCATATTGCCGGTACAATTGCTGCTGCAAATAGCACAGAAGGTATGATGGGAGTTGCTCCTCGAGCCCTCATCTATCCTGTCAAAGCATTTGACCATAATGGATCTGCCTATGTGTCTGATATTATTCTAGGCATCGATTGGTGCGCTCGCAACCACGTCCATCTCATTAACATGAGTTTCGGAATGAAGACACGCAGTCGTGCTCTACAAGAAATGGTCAATAAAGTGTACCTTGCCGGTATTCCGATTATCGCTTCTTCAGGAAACGACAGTAAGCGACGAACGATTGACTACCCTGCACGGTATGCACAGACGATATCTGTTGGAGCAACCGATCACAACAAGCGCATTGCCACATTTAGTAATCGAGGACAGTATATTGATATCTATGCTCCTGGGGATAAAATTATATCTTCATGGACACAAGGTAAATATCATGAAATGAGCGGTACTTCTATGGCTACGTCACATGTCAGTGGAGCCATCGCTCTATTACTTGCACAGAACAGCAACCTGAAGCCCTTAGATATCAAGCTCCTCCTTCAGCGAACAGCATCACCTTTACGTTTAAGAAAAGGGCAACGTCTGGACCGTAATGGTGGTGAAGTTAACGCCCTTCGTCTACTTCGTGAAGGAATGAAGGGAGCGCCCAATGGAGCGAAATCTTTAACAGCCAGCCTCAAGCAACGTAAAACCGCTACTCCCAAGTAGAGACGGCTATACCGTCCTTTTTTTCAAAGGCGGTATCCGTTTCAGCGGAAATATAAGATATAGAGTATCAAGTGAAACTTATGCTTTCTTATATTTTAAGTAGAGACGGCTGTGCCGTCCTCTTCTTAGGTTTTTTGTGTTGTTTTACATTTTTTGCGGTGCAGTTACGCCAATCATTTGTAGTACATTGCCAATGACTGTACGAACAGCGTCAAGCAATACAAGCCGAGCTTGTGTCTGCATGGCATCCTCAGTAATTACACGCTCTGCCTTATAATAACTATGAAGCATGGAAGCGAGTTCGTATACATAACGTACCATACGGTGCGGTGCATAGTTCTCAGCAGCTGCGGCGATCTCTTCAGGTAATTCACCTATTTTGCGAAGGAGATCATACTCCCGCTCCGTATTCAGCACATTCAAATCAAGATCTGCTAAAGGTAGTAATGTAATATTCTGTTCTTCTGCCTGACGGAAAATGCTACAAATACGAGCATGGGCATACTGAACATAGAATACAGGATTCTCATTAGACGTTGAAATAGCTAGATCCATATCGAAATCTAGGTGGGAGTCCATGCTACGCATCGTAAAGAAATAGCGAATGGCGTCGACGCCAACTTCATCCATCAGATCTATCATCGTAACAGCCTTACCTGTGCGCTTAGACATTTTCACCTTTTCACCGTCTTGGAATAAGCTCACCATTTGAGCAATCAATACGGTCAATTTCCCAGAATCATAACCTAACGAATCCATAGCAGCCTTCACACGTGGAATATACCCATGATGATCTGCACCCCAAATGTTGATCATCTGGTCGAACCCTCTACTATATTTATTACGATGGTAGGCAATATCTGGCGTCAGATACGTATACGTTCCGTCATTCTTCACCAATACGCGGTCCTTGTCATCTCCATAATTTGTTGTACGGAGCCAAGTAGCTTCATCCAATTCATAGACTTCTCCTCTTGCCTTCAATTCGGAGAGGGCAACCTCCACTTGTCCATTCTCATACAGTGACGTTTCGCTAAACCATTCGTCAAAATGCACTCTAAATCGAGAAAGGTCACGTTTGATCTTAGCCAATTCTTTCTCTAAACCAAAAGTACGCAAAAAGGCTGTGCGCTCCTCTTCGGTCATAGCCAGTAACGTTTCGCCTTTCTCTGCTACCAATTCTTTAGCAAATCCCTTAATATCTGCACCGTGATAACCATCCTCAGGCATTTCTACCGGTTTCCCCAATTCTTGAAGGTATCGAGCCTCGATCGATCTACACAGATTAACGATCTGGTTACCCGCATCATTAATATAATATTCACGAGTCACTTCGTATCCGGCATAATCCAGCACATTACACAAAGCATCTCCTACTGCTGCTCCACGGGCATGTCCTAAATGTAATGTTCCCGTTGGATTAGCACTGACGAACTCTATCTGTACTCTTTGCCCTTGACCTATGTTACTCCGACCATAATCACTGCCTTGAGTCTGTACCTGTTGCAATACTGGATATAGGTAGCTCTTCAGCAAGGTAAAGTTGATAAATCCAGGCCCTGCAATTTCCGCCTTCTCTATATTGGCCTTTTTCAAGTCCAAGTGATCTATGATCGCCTCCGCAATCTGCCGAGGGTTCTTCTTCGCAATCTTCGTCAATTGCATTGCAATATTCGTAGCTAGATCTCCGTGAGCTTTATCCTTCGGAACTTCAAGCGTAACCGTTGGGATCTCTTCACGAGTGACTAATCCAGCAGACACCACGGCATCAGCAATCGCCTCCGACACCAACTGGTTGATCTGCTCTAAGGGGTTAATTATCATTATTTTAGTTCCTCCTGTATATGTAAATGAATTTCAAATTGTCCTGAAAGATCCTCATAAACGTATAAATCATATGCCCAACTCACATGCCCGTATATTCCCTCGAGCTTCATATCCATCTTTGTCGTATCCGTCGAAAGATTAAATGTGGTATACGGTGAACGATAAAATCCGGGCAGTCTTTCTCCAAGTTGAAAAGAATGCTCTGATTGTACTTCACCGTGGCGCATAATTTTGATCCCATTCTCTGTTATCTTCATGGTAGTTCTGGTGGTGCCTCCTTGCGGACCTTTCTCGGGTTCCTCGTAACGCACATATAAATCTGGACCCTTCACGATCAACTCAGCAGACAACTCCTGTACTACTTCTTCCCCATCATAACGACTCTGAAGTGTTATGAGTGCTTGTGTTTTGTGTGACATATGTCGAACATTCTCCAATCTGTACATTCCTATTGTACTACTATATCCAGTTCGCCCATTCAATTCAAATAAAATTAACAAGTAGAAACGGCTATGCCGTCTTTTTCAAGACGACACCCGTTTCAGCGGAAATATAAGGAATAGAGTATCAAGAATCAATTTCATAATTACGCAACCCGATTTAGCTGCATCGGCGATTATGAAATTGATTCAAGTGAAACTTATACTTTCTTATATTTGAAGAAAGACACCTTTAGATGCCTTATGAAAGTGTCAGCTCTCGCGGCTTATCTAACGGTGTCTACTGATGGTCTAATCTTTATTTCACAAACCCTAGCAACATTTCACGAATGAGCTTAGCGGCCACAATCTGCGTCTGTTGTGATGGGTCGTAGATAGGTGCAACTTCTACCAGATCACATCCTACAACATTGACTTCAGAGTTAGCAATGAGATGCACTGCTTCAAGTAGCTCCTTCGATGTGATTCCTCCCGCTTCTGCTGTCCCTGTTCCCGGGGCTGCTGAAGGATCTAGCACATCAATGTCTATAGTGACATACACAGGGCGGTTCCCCATCTTCGGTAGTGCTTCTTTTAGAGGAGCAGCTACATCAAATGGATAGAAGTTAATGTTCTTATGACCGAATTGAAACTCTTCACGTGATCCGGAACGGATACCAAATTGATAAATATTACTTCCTCCCATAAGTGCAGCAGCCTTACGCACAGGTGTAGAATGCGAGAGTGGCTCGCCCTCATAATGCTCCCGAAGATCGGCATGCGCATCAATATGGATCAAGATCAGGTCAGGATATTTCGCATATACCTGCTGAATGACAGGCCACGTAACTAAATGCTCTCCGCCAAGACCGATTGGAAATTTATCATCTGCTAGCAACTTGCCTACATATTCACTAATAACTTCAAGGCTACGCCCTGCATTACCGAACGGTAACAGGAGATCACCAGCATCGAAATAGATCATTTCCTCAATACTTTTATCAAGATAAGGACTATATTCCTCTAATCCTACTGATGCCTGACGTATATGAGAAGGACCGAAGCGTGAACCCGGACGGTAACTAACCGTATAATCCATCGGCATTCCGTATATGACAGCTTTTGAACCTTCGTAATCTTCAGAGCTACAAATAAATACATTACCTGAATAAGCTTGATCTAATTTCATCGTCTACATATATCCCCTTTACTTCATAAGATCATCAACATATTTCACATTTCCTCTTATTGTAACAGTCACATTATATAAAATCATCATAAAAAAGCAACTATCATTCGGGGTATGTTGCCTATTTACATGAGCGTTCTGAATTACATCTATCATCATATAAGGAAACTTTCAGTTAATTGTGAATATCTAGTCCATTCCATTCCCATAATGAGAAGAAAAGGAAAGAACGGAGGCCAACCTGTCATGTCGCGACCATCCCATAAACCACCTAAACGCAAGAATCGGTTACGCACCGTCGTTAAACTGCTGTTCGGCGTGACATTCATCGTCCTTCTAACTGGCGGTGTTCTGCTACTATATTTATATAATACAGGGCTGCCCGTAGCGGATACGGATCGCAATTCCCGTATTCTAGACAGCCAAGACCGAATTATGGCTACCTTCTCAACCAGTGGGCGTAGTTATGAGCCCGTGACTTTAGATCACATCTCATCCACTCTTATGGAAGCCACGCTATCGGTAGAGGATCGGAAGTTCTATGATCATTCAGGATTTGATATCAAAGGAATGGGTCGTGCCGTCTTGGTCAATATAGAGAAAATGGATCGTTCACAGGGTGCTAGCACTCTTACGCAGCAGCTTGCTCGGAACTTGTATCTATCCCATGCCAAAACCTGGTCACGTAAAATAAGGGAAGCCTTATATACGATTCAACTCGAGATGAAGTACAGCAAAACAGAAATTTTCCAAATGTACCTTAACGAAATATATTACGGACACGGGGCCTACGGAATCGAAGCAGCTTCACGTATGTATTTCGGTAAATCTTCTAGTGATCTAATCCTTGCAGAAAGTGCCATGCTTGCTGGTATTCCCAAAGGACCTACTTATTACTCCCCTTACAATCATATGGACAACGCACTGTCACGACAAAAAATTGTGCTCTCCACGATGGTCAAGACGGGTTATATAACGAAACAGGAAGCGAATACTGCAGCACGCGAGAAGCTAGTATTCCTACCTCAGGGGGAAAAGAAGACTATCGTTATTGCCCCCTATTTCCGTGATTATGTTCGTCAGCTCGTCATTGATGAGCTCGGAATTACGGAGGAACAGTTGGATCATGGTGGATTAAATATATATACCACCTTGGATGCTCATGCCCAACAGGTAGCTGAAGAGGCTGTAGCCAAAGAAATGGACCCAGGTAGTGAGCTTGAGACGGCTCTCATCTCTTTGGACCCACGAACGGGTTATATCAAAGCTATGGTTGGAGGTACGAATTATCAGAATAACCAGTATAATCATACGCTGGCTACGACCCGCCAACCAGGATCAGCCTTCAAGCCCATTATGTATTTGAGCGCTCTTTCCTCATTACAAATGAATCCTCTTAGCACATTCAAAAGCGAACCAACATTATTTCATTACGATAATAACCGTAAAACCTACCAACCCAGCAATTTCGGTGATAAATATCTAGGTGAGATTGATATGCGACAAGCTATTGCAGCGAGTGACAATATTTATGCCGTAAATACGATTATGACTCTTGGATCTGAAAAGGTCTTAGAAACAGCACGAAAGATGGGGATTGCGAGTCCGCTTCAAGCGGTACCTTCACTTGCACTAGGGACTTCTCCGATTAGCCCATTAGAGATGGCTTCCGCCTTCGGGGTAATTAGTAACGCGGGTCTACTCAAGCCCCCTGTTGCCGTGTTAAAAATAACCGATTCCACAGGTGAGATCATTTACGAAGCAAGCCCAAGTCAAGGTGAACAAGTTGTGGACGCCGCTGCCGCCTACGTATTAACGCATCTCATGGAAAGTGTCTTTGAGGCGGGCGGAACAGGCAATCGGGTATCATCCATCATGAAGAGACCTGTGGCAGGCAAGACAGGAACGACCAATACAGATGCATGGCTTGTAGGGTTTACACCTGAGTTAGCCACGGCCGTATGGGTCGGTTACGACAAAGGACGCAATATTGAGAATGCGGATGGACGCCGAGCAGCACCTATTTTTGCACAATATACGGAAAGAGCACTTGAGAATGTTCCACCGAAAATTTTCCCTATTCCAGATGGTGTCGTTAGTGTCTACATTAATCCAGAATCAGGACGATTAGCTACAGCGGATTGCCCCAATAAGACGCTTGAAGTGTTCATTCAGGGCACAGAGCCCACAGAGTATTGTACACTGCACGGCGCTGGCGAACCTGAACCAGTACCTTTAGAGGTGCAGACACAAGATCAATCCTGGTGGTCCAACCTGAAGCGGTGGTGGATGGAGTAAGCAGGTGGGAGCCATGGGGACGAAATAAGTGCCTAAATGCACCATATTAACAACCCAAATAGAGACATCGCCTGTGGCAGCATCGTGGAGAGGAACTACGTACATTCTCTAACGGAACTAGCAGCCTCTATTTTGCTCAAATCGTCACTTTTGAAAATCTAACGGAAATGAGAGACCTTATTTGGTCTTTTTCTTCAGATTTAAGCTGTTAATGTGCATATAGAGGCCTGTATTTCCGTTAGAATTCTATTTTGGTGTTTTTTCGTGAAATAAGGTCTGTGACTTCCGTTAGAAATCTACCGCTGGCGAGTAATTGCATAAACGACACTTAAAGCCGAAACGGCTTCGCCGTCCTTAAAAGAGGACGGCGAAGCCGTTTCTACTTGAATGGTTATGCCTTTCCCCCATCATTCAAACATTGGTTTGATTATTGTATTATTCACATGTATATTAAAGTAACAATCAAACGTCCATTTGAATATGAATAATAATCTTACTTATTGTGAAGGAGGGACCTACGCCCAATGAACCTATTAAAGATACCCCAAACACCTACCGAAGATGTATGCGAAGTAACTAACGTCAATCTAGATAGAATCCAGCGGCTGCAGAACTTAATACAAGAAGATGAAATTCTGGGAATGGTGGATATATTCAAAGCGCTATCCGATCCAACACGCATGAAGATCGCATTCATGTTAGATCATGAGCATGAGTTATGTGTATGCGATGTAGCCGCCGTTCTTGGTAGTAGCATGGCAACCACCTCGCACCATTTACGCACCTTGAAGAATATGCATATTACTACGTCACGCAAGGATGGCAAGAACGTCATCTATTCTTTAAAAGATGATCATATCCGAACGCTTATTCAGATGACATTAGAACATCAGAGGGAGAAGATCGACGATGAGCACGAATAATAACAACCCGAAGATTCCTGATTCACCTCATGTTGAATACCCTATCGAAGGCTTGAGTTGTGCTAACTGTGCGCGAGAAATGCAGGAAGCTATTCAGAAATTAGAGTATGGGTCAGATGCCCGACTGAGCTTCGTTAATCGTAAATTAACGGTACATCCAAGCGTAGATATATCGCGCATTGAGCGTGTTCTCAAAAGTGATGGCGCCCGTCTTGTACGAAGTAAGGGACCTGATCACGAGCACGGACATGATCAGAAACATGGCTCAGATTCTCACCACGGCCACAGTCATGATGGAAATCAACTAATTAAATGGCTGCTCGGAATAGCTATTATTTTCTATCTGCTCACGTTTGTGTTAAATAGCGTCCTTCCACAATCCTTACTTATTTCCTTCTATATTATAGCTATTGTTCTTAGTGGTTACTCCACCTTTTGGCGTGGATTGAACAATCTGATGCGCTTTAAATTCAATATGGATACTTTAATGACCGTTGCGCTAACGGGAGCTGTTGCGATTGGTGAATGGAAAGAAGCGACACTCGTTGCGATTCTATTTGGTGTGAATGAATGGCTCGAAGGCTATGGTATGAACCGTGCGCGCAAGTCGATAGAAGCGTTACTTGCCAATGCTCCTAAGGAAGCTGCGGTTCTGCGTAATGGAGAGGTTATTCACGTTCCTATCTCTGATCTGCGTGTCGGGGACCTCGTGCGAGTTAGAGCAGGTGAGAAGATTCCTTCGGATGGCATTATATATGAGGGTAATAGCGCAGTTAACGAAGCCGCGATTACAGGCGAATCCATACCGGTATCTAAGAAACAAGGGGATGCTGTCTATGGTGGTAGTGTGAATGCAGATGGATTACTAGATATTCGGATTGAGAAAGCCTACGAAGATTCCTCATTAGCTAAAATTATGCATTTAGTACAAGAAGCACAGGATAGCAAAACACCTACAGAATTATTTATCGATAAATTCGCCAAATATTATACACCTGCCATTATGATTGCTGCTCTCTTGGTCATTCTTATCCCTCCCCTCCTATTCGGGCAACCATGGATGAAATGGTTATACCAAGGACTCGCTATTCTCATAGTAGGATGCCCTTGTTCACTCGTGCTCTCCTCTCCAATTGCTCTGGTAAGCGGTATGACACGCAGTGCACGTAACGGCATTCTCATCAAAGGCGGGGTTCATCTTGAGCAGTTAGGTAAAATAGACGTTATCGCCTTCGACAAAACCGGTACTCTAACTCAAGGTGTGCCCTCTGTTATTGAGGAAGTTATTTATGATTCCGGGCGATTCTATGATGTTGCGGGTTCGTTGGAACAATCCTCTCTCCATCCCTTGGCTAAAGCGGTCGTTCGCCATATCAAGGGTCAACGAGAATCCAACCACTTCCCTGAGCCGCTTCAATTGACGACTTTACCAGGGTCAGGCATTCAAGGCGAGGTAGAGGGAACTACCTTTTGGATGGGTAGTGAAGATATATTAGCGCATGTGGTAGCAGCCGATCTCCAGCATCTAGATCAGGTGAAACATGATATACACCGTCTGAAGGAGCAAGGTCTCACACTGATCATTACGGCAGATGAGAACCACGTACTTGGCCTACTTGGACTTGCAGATACAATACGACCGGAGACGAAACACGTCATTAAGCTGCTTCATAAAGCTGGCATCACTCAGACGGTCATGCTTACGGGTGATCATGAGCAATCGGCACGAATGATTGCCGCAGAGGCAGGCGTCTCTAGTTATTATGCCAAGCTTCTACCCGAACAGAAAGTTGAACAAATTAAGAGCCTTGCCTCTCATTGGAAGGTCGCCATGGTCGGTGACGGTATTAACGACGCCCCTGCCATTGCTACTGCCCAGTTAGGAATAGCGATGGGTAAAGGAACAGACAGCGCCATGGAGACCGCTGATATTGTTCTCATGCAAGATCATCTCGGTAAGTTACCAAGTGCGATCCATATGGCACGACGGGTCAATCGGATTATCGGCTGGAACATAGGAATTTCCCTAACACTGAAAGCCATTGCACTTCTACTAACCATTCCGGGCTGGCTCACGCTCTGGATTGCTATATTATCCGATATGGGTGCAACGATTATCGTTACGCTGCTCGGCATGTCGATTCTATTAGGTAAAGATAAATCATAGAGCTTGTTCAAAAAGTCACCTTTTGATTATGAAGTATATCAAGAGGTGACTTTTGAATACGCACTTATCCAAAAGATCTATTCATCTTTGTGCACTTGAATGCTCATCACCAAACCAAAACTAACCATATTAATCAGCAAAGAACTTCCTCCGAAACTGATAAACGGTAGCGTAATTCCTGTTAAAGGCATTAAGCCTAGGAACATTCCGATATTTTCAAAATCTGATATAAAAACATCGAAATTATTCCAATGATCATGATTGATCCTTCATGTATCCTTCTCCGAACATTCCTCCGGACGCGATTGCTATCAGAGCATTTTGGGTATGATAAGATGCGTCCTTACTAGCTTGATCAGGTAGAAGCCATGGGTCGATTCGATTCAACCAATGCTGTCTATTCGTACTCTCTAGATAAGATGAAATCTGATCATGAAATATATGATTTAATCCCTAAGTAAAGTGAAACAAAAATTAGTAGCAGTAGAATGATAGCATGTGAGTATTTTATGTTTCCCATCCATAGGATCCCTAGCAATATAACAAAGTAACAAAGCGCATTTCCCATATCATTTTGAGCTATAACGATCCCAAAAGGGATGATTGTTAATAATGAAAGAGGTACAACATCCCTCCAAAGAGAGAGTTCTAAGTTATTCTCCCGAGTGACTAATGCAGAAAGGGAAATGATAAGAACAAGCTTAAATAGTTCAGCTGGCTGAAGTTTAAGACCAACCCCTGGGACTTTGATCCAACCTTGTGCCCCGTTCACCACATCTCCAATAAAAAAGGGACACTCCAAAAAAACATATAAAAGTTGATTTCAGGAAACCAGTCAAAATGTAAAAAGAGTTTGACATTTCGACTGGTTCATTTATAATTATAAATGTAAAAAGTATTTTACATATTTGCAGGAGGGGATCAAAATGAATTGGATTTTTATTTTGTTAGTTGGCATCTTTTTATTAACCATCACACTCATTGCTTTTTTCCTTTACTCATTATCAAAACAAGGAGATGAAAGGAAAAATTACATTAAACAAAAGGCAATGTCCCAAACATTTGCTGTTATAGTAGGTGTATTAATAATAGAAATAGGTGTTTCCTTGTATACATCTATGACTAATGGTTCAGGAACAAATGGATTAAATCCGTTTACTTTTCTTGTAACAATTACTATAGTTTACTTTGTAGCACTTTTAATTAATAAAAAGAGATACGGTGGATGATTATGTATGAAAAATAATATTCAACAATTACGAAAAGCAAAAAAATTGTCCCAAGAGGATTTAGCTAATCTATGTCAAGTTACCAGACAGACGATCAATGCTATAGAAAACAATAAATATGATCCAACTTTAAAATTAGCTTTTGATATGGCTTCGGTTTTAGGTACCACGGTCAATGAGTTATTTTTATATAAATATGAAAAGAATTCAAAGTAAGACTCTAAACAAAGGAAGAATGAACGCTATAAGCTCTATCAAAAGTGGTACGCTCGCTTAGAAACTCGCTTTAATTGAAAATCATGAAAGAAATAGAAAAATGGCAGTTCAGGAAACTATCCCCGATCTGCCATTTTTCTATTTTCGTCTATTGTTGCTGTTTCACATGGTGAGTAAATCTGCTGAGAGTAGGCACACGCGATATCTTTGATAAGTATTTGGGGATTATTCCTTTTCGTAAATATAACCTCTAAGAATGACCTGTCTTGTATCAGACGTTATTTCATCCTCACGATCTAAATTCGCTACTTCATTGCTCGGATACGTACTTGGCACTTCAACATAATTAAAATCACCATGTTCTGATTGAATATCTTTAGCAGGTTGAGTCAGAGCATGATTTATCAACTCTTTTCCTCTCTCACTGTCGGGAGTGATCAATTCCGTCGATTCAATTGGCTTAGATTCTTCAGCAACCGCTTTACTACTCATAATTCCTACGGTTAATGAACCTCCTAAGATTATAGCTAGACTTAAGATGATAATCGCCTTATTCTTCTTATTCATAATGACACCTCACTTTTAAAAGAAATGATTTCAAATTTATTACCAACATTACTACTTGCGTTGTTCCAAATAGCTTGTTCATTAACAAACTCTTCCTATTGGATTAAGTTAGCATTACACTTATATAACGCTAACAATTACTATTAGTTTAGTAGAAATGGAGAAACCATGTATGAGCATTTTTCAAGACATCAGTTAATGGAGACTGTTGATTACATCCCCTTCAATGAGGCGATGTGCGATAATGAGTCTTGTGCAGATATTTTCAGTCCGGCATTTAACCGATTGAGGGCTGCAGGACATCACGTTTCTTTAGCTAAATATGAAGATATAACGATGAAACCATTGGCATGTTTGCTAAATAAGAAATACAGATGCATTGTGCTATGGTTTGGCGATGATATGTTTTGTCAAATGAATTTATTAACGATTTTGGCTTATCTCGAACAAATCAGTTTTCAAGGGACTGTCTGCTATCACATGGTTCAGGAGCTAACCTATGATGTTGAAGAAACAGCGATTGACCCAAATCACTATCACGAAATCTACCGCGAAGCATTGTTAGATCATCATCTTCCTGCAGCCAAACTCATGCCAGTCATGGATCAGGGCATTCGATTGTATCTAGAATATGTACAGGGCGACAATAGAATCACAGCCTATATCCGCGAACATATAGATCAACCACAGGATCAATTATTAGAACATTTATTTCGCCTTTTTCCACAGTATGGATTAGGGGATCTACAATATATCCAGATGATTGATAACGTTAAAGAATGAACCATCCTTCCTCAGTTAGATGTACCTAGCTTTGCTAGGCACGCAGTTGCATTAAGTACATCTAAATTCAGCCATATCCCTCTTCAGCCAATTTTAATTGCACAACCTACATCTAATTTAATAGAAATTCCACTTTTCAGCGTTATCGCCATTTTTAAGTGTAGTTTTGCAACTATCTCCTTTGACCTCAACTTTTCCTGCTTATTAAGTGTACTTTTACATCTACTCTAGCCGCACCTTCACTACCTTCAAGCGCGAAGCTTTGTTCGTCACTCTAACAACCCGGCTTTACGTCTATTCCACTGAATGCCATGCTTAATTTAGGATATTACATGGAATATGGATGGTTTGGGGCCGGTGTCGTATCGGCTATTCAAGTGATTTCAACACCTTATGTTCACAACAAAGACTCGAGAACGATCTCCCGAGTCTTTCATAGCTGTATAAAGATCTATTCCACTATAGTTCCATTACACTTCTAACGCCTTTTTCAATTCCTCAGACGAAGCTTCCCACCATTCTTCATTACGAGTCACTAGTAACTCCTTAAGAGCAGTCTTTTCCTCATCAGACAATCTATCCAATATGATTTTGCGCTTCAAAGCGGCATCTAGGTTATTAACGTGATCCGCTAGAATTTTGTAACCTCTACGAGCTTCTGTATCGATCCACATCTCACAAGCTGTAGCGCCTCCATAAAGCTGCCCTTCTGGCGTACGGTCCACCGCGACCCACACTACCCATACTAGACGGCCATTCGGTACATCCTCACGATTCGCAGAGAACTTAATGCCCTTCTCCACTTTACTCTTAGCATGGATTGCTCCTACATCCACCTTAGCTTCACCCTCGTCAATGATGACCGGTGATACGTTGTTTAGGTCAATCGAACCCGCTCCAAATCCGGTATGTTTACTTCTCTTGCTACTCACAATATTCAGGGCAATCTGTTTCTTGCCACTTGGTTCTTTGTTATCCATTTATTCATTATCCCCCTACCATGAAACAGAAATGTAATCCCGTATTTCTGCATCCAGTTATTTATTACGGCGATTCCTATTATTTTAACTAATAATTGACGAATTGCAAACATATACATGCTGTAGATGCTTGTCAACGGGAGGTATTCAAGTATGACCCCAGCTCGCTCCAAAAAAATTGCCGTTATGATCATTACCCTATTTCTTCTCAGTGGAACCTGGTGGTGGATGCTTCTCAAGGATTCACCCGAATCCAAGACCGTTTATGCGCCCATTCAGGCCAAGCCCACAAGTACAACTACTCCAGAAATTCAAAAGGAAAGCATTCAGCAGCCTACAGCTGAAGTACTGAGTAAACGAATTGTAGAGTACCACATTGATGTTTCTCTTGATCCAGAAGCTAACTTACTGAAAGGAGAACAGAACCTCACCTGGACCCATCCCGGTAAGAACACCGTTACGGAGCTATATTTCCACCTCTATCCGAATGCATTCTCATCTATGGATACAACATTTATGAAAGAATCCGGTGGGAGACTCCGTAACGATACCATGCCCTCCGATGGCTTCGGTTCCATGACTCTCACAGATCTCAAGACTGAAGATGGCATCTCACTGATGCACCGTATCCAGTACGTACAGCCCGATGATGGCAATAGCAAAGACACAACCTTGGTCAAAATACGTCTTCCACGACCTGTAAAGGGAGGGGAGAGTATTACACTTAACATGAAGTTTGAAGTAAAGCTTCCTCAAATATTCGCCCGTATGGGAGTCGCCGACAAATTTGTTATGGCGGGACAATGGTTTCCCAAGATCAGCGTATATGAACCTGTTGGTTTAAGAAACAGAACCTCTGAAGGCTGGAATCTTCATCAATACCACGGAAATTCTGAATTCTATTCTGATTTCGGTATCTACAATGTGCGTATTCATGTTCCAGAGAACTATATTGTTGCTTCTACAGGCTTTCCTATTAAAACAGCTCAGTTCCTAAAGGGAGAGAAGATCTACCAGTTCTACGCGGATGATGTTCACGACTTTGCTTGGTCGGCATCTCCCGATTTCATTGTAGCAGAGAAGCCCTTCTCATCTCCTGAGGTTCCTGGTGTACGAATCAAGCTATATTTAGACCCTGCTCATAAGGATATGAAAGATCGCTATTTCTATGCCGCTGAGGTTGCCTTAAAATACTTCAGCAAGTGGTATGGTCCCTATCCTTATTCCACCTTATCGATCGTTGTCCCTCCTAATGCGGGCAATGGCGCAGGTGGTATGGAGTATCCGACCTTAATTACAGCCTTCGGTGCCAACAACGATTCACCTGGTTATGAACTGGAGCGAACGGTTATTCATGAAATTGGCCATCAATATTTCTATGGGATGATTGCAAGTAATGAATTTGAAGAGGCCTGGCTAGATGAGGGGTTCACTTCATACGCAGAAGACCAGCTAATGGAGCAGGAATTCGGACTGATTCCCAATCTTCCTGTCCAAGCCACGATCATCTCTTCACCCGCTTCACTCACACAGGAAGCATGGAAATATGGCTCTCAGGAACATTATGCTCAAAATGTCTATTACCGTGGCAAATTAGTATTAAAAAGTATTGAGAGACAAGTCGGTCAGCAAAAGATGAATAAGATCATGGCGACCTATGCTCAAAAGTACCGCTTTTCCCACCCATCAACCCGTGATTTCCAACTGGTTGTGGAGCAGGTCACTCACAAATCATGGCAATTCTTTTTCGATCAATATGTCTATGGTAAACAAATGACCGACTTTGCTATTGATAGCATCACAGTACAGAAGATAGACGTTGCCTCTGAGACACAATACGAATCGAACGTAACTGTAAGTCGATTAGGCGGTACTTACTCCAATATCCCAATACAGTTCACATTTGCAGATGGTCACACCTTACAAAGAGTATGGAATGGAACAGGCGATACGATCCAGTTCAAGCTACAATATACATCGCCTCTTTCCTCGGCTCTCATTGATCCAGATTACACACTTGTACTTGAGAACAAATATATCAATAACTATTTAACAGCGGAGCTAGATACCAAGAAGGTCTCCCGCTGGAACATTAGCATGACCAAGCTGCTTGAAGTATGGCTTGGAAGTCTGTCCTGGTGAGGTGAAGAACGGTGAGGACGAATATCGCCAATGGCTGGATCAGTGTCAAGAATCAATTCTACGTCGTTATCATTCTATTTCTGTACCAACTTCTCTTCAGTTACTTTCTGTACCGTTTGGTTAATTCAGTCGTAGTTCCTTTACTTCAGCGCTACCCAGACCCACCTCCCACTGAATTAAGTCAGATCTTATTCTACGTTGAAGGACAATTGAATCTCATGCATAGCCAAACCGTTCATAACTACATGTGGATTCTACTGGGCATGTTACTCTTTCGTATGCTTCTCACTCCTTTGATTCATTCAGGCATATTCTATGGGCTTCACCAAGAACAAAAGGGTGAGACAGGACTTTTCTTTTTCAAAGGTATGGCATTGTACGCCAAACCAGTGATGCTGTTCTATTGGAGTGAGGCACTATTAGTTCTTCTTCCCGCATACTGGTTAATCCCTAAGCTCTATACGTTAGCTATTAGTGGTTATATGACACCATCTATTCTGCTTCAGGCTATTCCTTATGTTCTGGGTTGGATCATATATCGATATGTCATACATCACGTCATCCTTTTTATGCAATTTGGAAAAACAGGATCAACAGGTATCATCTCCTCTGCCCTAGTATGTTTGCGTAGTGCACTTCCTGTTATTGGAATATCCCTCATCTTGGGTGTACTCAGTTTACTTTTCTTCTGCTTATTTACCGGTCTTTCACTTGTGTGGTCAGGGCTTCTTGCTCTCATACTTCAACAGTCCTATCCACTCATAACTTGTTTATTCAAAATGTGGCATATCACCTCTCATTATCATGTATGGCACTCCAGATTTTACAAGTCGTAATCATTCTCCTTTATTTCTCTCTATAATTGCTTGTTACGAGAAACCCCCGCCCTTTTCAACAAAAAGGGCGGGGGTTTCTTGTCTTTACTGGGTTATTGGAATTTGCCAAAGTGTAAATCCTCTGTTAAGATAACACTTATAACAACTTTGTAACCTTTATAGCTATTCATATTATTAGTTATTGACGATTGTCACTTATTGGTGCATCATACAGCCGAATTCCTAAGCACCAGGAGGCGGGGGATCCAATTATATGGGTGAATTGATCTTGCAACATAGGGATCATAGGGGAACCTTCAACCGAATCCTTAAGCTAACCTCGCAGGCATTGGAAGGGGAAAACGTAATTGAACAAGAAGTTAACTGCTAGCGTATTAAGTATGGCTCTTGCGTTAACCATTGGAACAGGTAGCGTATTTGCAGACTCAACGATGGATTCGGTCATTGACCGTACTATTGGAGTTACTTATAAGACCGGTGGAACAACCACCAATGGATTTGATTGTTCTGGCTTCTCTCGGTATGTCTTCTCCAAATTAGGCATCACCTTGCCACGACAGTCTTCAGCACAGTTCAAAACAGGTACAGCTGTATCCCGTAATGAGATGAGACCTGGAGATCTAGTCTTTTTCAACACTTCAGGAAAAGGTGTCTCTCATGTTGGCATATTTGTCGGTAGTGGTAAATTTGCACATGCATCTACTTCACGTGGTGTCATCATCAGCTCCCTTAACGAAAGTTACTATGCCAAGCGCTATATTGGTGCTAAACGTGTCATGAGTACTGCCAAATATCAAGCTGCTGCCTACAATTAACAATACGATAAATAGTACCTTAAGAAGACCTATGAAGGACTCGACATCCCTTGCGTAGGTCTTCCTTTTTCAACAAAATTAAATCATTTACATCAAATATGACAAAAAACAATTGCCAAACCGGTATTCCTTTGCTACAATAGTTCAAGTAAGTACATAGTAACAACTTTGTAATAAGTTTTGTAACATTTACGTTAACTATATCTGCCGAATTCCCGATACAACGGGAAGTGGGGGAACCGTCTTGGGTGAATTGATCTTGCTTCAGAGGGATCATAGGGAACCTTCAACCGAATCCTTAAGCTAACCTCGCAGGCACCGGAAGGAGTTATCTTGTTGAAGAAGAAATTAATATCAGTAGCTCTAGGAATGACATTATTGTTGTCCATTGGAACCGGAAGCGCTTTCGCAGACTCTAAGATGGACAAGGCTATTGAGCCTACGATTGGAACTGCATATGTAGGTGGTGGTGTAAACACCAATGGATTCGATTGCTCAGGATTTACAATGTATATTTTCGATAAGCTAGGTATTGAATTACCACATCAGTCTGGTTCCCAATTTAGTATGGGTACAGCGATTGCACAGAAGGACTTAAGAGAAGGAGATCTTGTCTTCTTTAACTTTACTAGTAAAGGTCTTGTATCGCACGTTGGAATTTATGTAGGTGATGGAGATTTTGCACATGCTTCCTCTTCTAGGGGTGTCATTATTAACTCACTTAGCCAAGCCTATTATAAAAACGGTTACGTTGGCGCTAAAAGAATTATGAGTGATAATACATATGAGTCTGTTGCACTCGATAATTAAATAATACTTATTAACGGGCCTGTGGAGGAGATTTCAATTGAATCTCAACTGCAGGTTTTTTCACCTCTATATACAATGCGAGTTTAAAAAAGTCAGGTTTGAACTATTACTTACAGAAGGGAATCTGTGTATGAATCACCAACATTTAATCATTATCCCAATGGAGATTGATCATGCTCGCGCTATATCGGAATGGACTTATCCCATTCCATACGATATTTACGGATGGATGTCTTGGGACCAAATGGAAGCGCTAGGCATTGAATTTGGCGATCCGATTATTCGTAGAGAACAGTATGCTTCTGTTACGGATGTACAAGGAGAACTCTACGGATTTGCACAGTTCTTTCCGTTAGAGGGTGTAACCCGTCTTGGGATCAGCATGCGACCTGACTTATGTGGACAGGGATTAGGAAATATTGTTGTACAATCTATTGCTCGTGAGGCAGTACGACGCAGCCCCCATGATGAAATTGACCTAGAGGTTCTAACCTGGAACAAACGTGCCATCCAGGTATACCTCAAAGCAGGGTTTGAGATTACGGATACTTATGAACGACTAACTCCAGATGGTATGAAGCCCTTTTTTTGCATGGTTTTAAGAAAATCTTACGATTTCTATGATAAATAGCACTCAATTACATCCTTTATATAATATATACTGGATTTTTCATCACTTATTTGACACAATAGCTATGATGTACGTTTCCTATCCGTTATAATAAAATTATCAGCCTACATAAGAAAGGATGAACAAGATGCAAAAATATATTATGAGTGGTTTCTTCTTTACTGCATGTATTCTAGCCATCGTACTTATGTTTACTCTTCCTGGTCAAGGGGAAGTAGACAAAGTAGCAAAACCTAGTATGCCAGAGGTTGTATTCGATGCTTCGGCTGCTGAAGCAATAGTTAAAGCGAGTTGTATTTCTTGCCACGGTGATCAGCTACAAGGGGGAGTAGGTCCGAACCTACAAGCTATCGGTAGCACGATGTCAGCTGAAGAAATGTACACATTGGTTAGTAAAGGTAAAGGAATTATGCCTGGCTTCAAAGATACATTAGCCGAAGAAGAAATTGCTAATGTCGCACAGTGGTTAGCCCAAAAGAAATAACACAACATAGAAAAACGGGTACCTTCCTTATTTGGAAGGTACCCGTTCTGCGTGAAATTCCACTACTCTTCACTTTCTATTTCCACACATCTTGTCAAAGGCCTCATTATATTGCTTCGCCTCTTTCATATCTATGGCAGTTAGATATCCTTCATCCCAAGAAGTGAGACGGAGAATAACATTCTGATAATCAATGGTGATCAGAGGATGATGGTTAAAGGCCTCAGAGATGGTTGCTACATCATCTACAAATGAAATTCCCTTCATAAAACTTGAGAAAATGAATCTACGTTCTATAAAGCGCTCCTCAACTAACTCCCAGCCCTTAAGCTGACTCAAATGCACGTCCACTTCTTCCTTTGTATACGTCACTCTTTAAGCTGCCACCTTTCCAGACCAATGTTATCTAACGATAACCCCGCCACTTATATCATTGTATTCTTTCAAATAACCTTTCATGCAACAATCTCTATAGTCCATGGTCAAAAAACTGAACTTATTGAACTACCTCTATTAAATTAAAGGCACAACGGCCAGTTCTGTATCACCTATAAGTATATTGATTCGATGGTTCTCTTGATCGTGGATAACCACCCCACTTCCAACTGCTATAGATGGATTTGTCCCCAGTCCATAGAATAAATCTTCTGCCAAAGCTTCCATGACCTCTTCCTTATCCTCCACCGATAGCTGGTTCCATTCTTCTTCTTCCATCTCAAAAAATAAATAACTATCTGTAATTCGACCTACAGCAATCGTCAACTCTTGAAAAATAACTTCGTAATCACGACCATGTTTTACACCCAATTTATAGCCCTCCATTTCGTTTGTAACAGAACTTTTACAATTGATTTCATTATACAGGAAAATAGACCTTAAATAAAAAGCCCTTTATGTCGATAATATACTATAATGCGTCTCTTGTGCGACAGTCCATCTTTTCTATCTTCATTTGGCGGCATGAAAGGATTCAATTCTATTTCTCATGGATGAGGTGTACAATGGAAATTTCAACGATTATTGGATTAATTTTAGGTTTAGTTTCAGTTGTAGTAGGGATGTTTCTCAAAGGTGCTCCATTAGGTGCCCTTATGGTACCTGCAGCATATTTAATTATTTTTGGAGGTACTGCGGCAACCATCTTTATGGGATTCCCTATGTCAGAGCTCAAGAAGATTCCAAAGTTAATCAAGATTGTCTTTATTAAGAAGAAGTCAATGGATAAGAAAGAAATGATCACTTTATTTATGGAGTGGGCCTCCATTACTAGACGTGAAGGATTACTCGCTCTGGAATCCAAAGTAGAAGAAATTGACGATACGTTCTTGCGTAGCGGAATGCGAATGATTATTGATGGTAATGATCAGGACTTCGTGCGCGATGTCTTAATGGAAGATATTAATGCTACCGAAGATCGTCATAAGGGCGGGGCTCTTATTTTCTCTCAAGCGGGTATGTACGCACCTACACTTGGAGTGTTGGGTGCCGTTATAGGTCTTATTGCTGCACTAGGTGATATGGAGGATATGGCTGTACTAGCGAAGGCGATAGGTGCGGCTTTCATCGCAACTCTACTCGGTATATTTACCGGTTATGTTATCTTTCACCCAACTGCCAATAAGCTTAAACGTATATCAAAAGCTGAGATTGAGCTTAAACTTATGATGCTTGAAGGTCTTCTATCTATTCAATCAGGTGTGTCTACGATTGCTATTAATCAAAAGCTTTCCGTATTCTTAACCCCTTCTGAACGTGAACAAATGAAAGCTAGGGAGGGTGGTTTAGGTGAGCAAAAAGACTAGACGTCATGAGGAAGAGGAACATACGGATGAGTCTTGGCTTCTCCCTTACTCTGACCTTATGACTCTTCTTCTAGCTCTATTCATTGTTTTATATTCAATGAGTGCTGCAGATGCAGAAAAATTCGAAGCGATGAGTGAGGCCTTCAGTGCCGCCTTTTCTACTGGAACTGGTGTTCTGAACCATACATCTTCTATTTCCAAAGATAACACTACTTCAGACCTAGCAGCTGAAGACACTCCAGCCAAGAAGGTCACTAAAAGTCAACAGGCTTCGCTTATCAGACAAGAGCAGATAGATTTAGAGAAATTGAAGCAGCAAATAGATCAATATATCCAGCAGAACGGGCTTACCAATCAGCTCGAAACCAAGCTTAATCAATCACAGCTAATGATCTCAATTAGCGACACTGCACTCTTCGCTTCTGGTAAGGCTACAGTGAAGCCTGAGTCCAAACAATTGGCCACTGCTATATCAGGTATGCTACAGGAATTCCCTGATTATGACATTGTGGTTTCAGGACATACGGATACTATTCCCATCTCCAACAGTGAATACGAATCTAACTGGGATCTAAGCTCCGATCGAGCCATACAGTTTTTGAAAATATTGTTGACCAATAGCAAGCTTGATCCTAAGAAGTTCACTCCTGTCGGTTATGGTGAGTACCATCCGATAGTCGATAATGATACGGCCCTGAATCGAGCGAAGAATCGCCGCGTGGAAGTATCACTTATTCGTAAGTACCAAGATAATAATCAAGTCCTGAATGTCACAGATGTCCAAGACTAACACTTTCTTATATTCTAAAAATGGCAGGCAAGGGATTATCCCCAGCCTGCCATTTTTATTGACTTTTAGAACCCTCTTCTATTTCTATGCAGCTATTGTACCCATCGATTATTCTAAATTATAATGAAGCAGGCTTCCAAGCTCCAGTTTCTCTTCAGTCGTTAGGTCCCGCCAAGTTCCAACCTTATGGTTCCCTAGTTCTATATTCATAATTCGTATACGTTGTAACGCCTCCACCTTATACCCAAAAGCTTGGCACATACGTCGTATCTGTCGATTCTTACCTTCTGTCAAAACGATACGGAATCTCCGCTCTGATAATATAGTCACTTCGCAAGGTCGCGTCATTTCACCTAATATTCTCACACCAGAGGACATTCCCCTGACAAAGGAATCTGTAACCGGACGATCCACACTTACTAAGTATTCCTTTTCATGTTTACCTTCTGAACGTAATACTTTATTCACGATATCCCCATCATTCGTCAAAAGAATTAATCCTTCTGAATCCTTATCCAATCTTCCTATCGGAAATATACGCTCCGAATGGCCTACAAAGTCGATGATATTTCCCTGAATATGCAGCTCTGTTGTACAAGTTATACCTATCGGCTTATTCAGCGCAATATAGATATTATTCTTCTTAGAGAGCAGTGGTTGACCATTTACGCGTACGTCATCACCCTCTTCAGCCTGACTACCAAGTACAGCTAATACGCCATTAATCGTTACTTCGCCATTCTCCACTCTCTTATCTGCCTCTCTACGGGAGCAGAAGCCTGTCTCACTGATGAATTTATTAATCCGCATGACTGTTTTCTCACCTCTATGTTTATGTTTAATTATTCTACCCACTATCCGATAAGGATACCACATTTTCCAATACCTTTGAAAAGACATTGATATTATTCCCGTCATTATCTACAATCAAGTAGAAACGGCTATGCCGTCTTTTTCAAGACGGTATCCGTTTCAGAGGAAATATAAGGAATAGAGTATCAAGAACCAATTTCATAATTACGCAACCCGATTTAGCTGCATCGGCGATTATGAAATTGATTCAGGTAAAACTTATACTTTCTTATATTTCAATAAAGGGGAAATGACTACACTTATACACATACTAACAGACCGATATTATTTTATGTGTATAACTCTGTTGATATTTCAATACTTATGCACATGTTTGTGCACAACATGTTAACAACCGAATATTTGTTCGTTGAATAAGCACTATTTATCTAAGGAGGGCATTGAAAAGTGAGTTGTCCACAAAATGAATCCACATTATTCTCCATAGATCACTCTATTCATGAGTATTGGATGCGCCAAGCCATTCTTTTAGCCCAGGAAGCTGAGAAACTCGGTGAAGTCCCTATTGGAGCTATTATTGTCAGGGGCGATGACGTGCTCGGACGAGGATATAATCTAAGAGAGCAGACGATGGATCCTACCGCACATGCAGAAATGATCGCTATCCGTGATGCTAGCCAACAACTTGATACCTGGCGCCTTCTAGAATGCAGACTATATGTAACGCTCGAGCCTTGTCCAATGTGCGCAGGAGCGATCGTCCAGTCCCGCATACCACAAGTCATCTACGGAACTACAGACCCTAAGGCTGGCTGTGCTGGTACATTAATGAATCTACTACAGGAGCCACGCTTTAACCACAGAACAGAGGTCATTCCGAATGTATTGCAAGAAGAGTGTTCCCAATTGTTAACTCAGTTCTTCCGCAAATTACGCAATAGATAAGAACACACAATGGCAGACCAAGATGTTCCTTGGCCTGCCATTTCTTTGTACTTTGTATATTATTCTTATATTTTTAGAAACCGCCGCCGAACTCTTCCTCAAATTGTTCCATAGTAATAACATCATCCCCGGAAGGGATACCTATCTTGAACGTTTGCTTTTCATTAATATTAAGGTATTGACTAGATCCCTTTAGAGCAATCTTCATTTCTTGACTTGTTTCAGGATCATTCACTTCAATATCCATCACGAAATCCTGATAGCTAGTAAAGTCCTTTTTATTAATTGCTGTGTTTAGATTAAATGTGTTGATCTTCAAATACTTCTTCATTTCTTCAAGACCTTGATTGAATTCAGTTTCATCTAAAGTAGCCAATTCATCCTTCAATTCTTTCACGTCTTCTGGCTTCAACCCCAGCAATTCACGGTACTCATCTTTATCAATAACGCTGATCATATTCGGCAGCGCTTTATTAACGAGAATCTTAATCGCTTCTTCTACATTATCATTCGTAACTTGGAATTGTACCACTTGTTTAGCTTCGATGCCTTCTGGAAGATTGGCATCCTTCACTGCGATATCCTTGAAATACTTTGCCTCTTCATACTCCTTGAAGACAACATCCGAAATCTCGCTCGCAAACTTTTGAGATTTATCAGTATCTAGAGTATCTAGATTAAACTCTGTTCCGCTTTGTTCAGCAAGTTCCTTCAGATCTAATTCTAAATACTTATTGACGATACTCTCTGGCAATGGAAGCATTGGAATACTCGGTATCTTAATAAATATCTTTTCTTTGGTCATAACCATTGGAATTGTAAAACTCATCGCCATATCACCTTTAAGGTTTAAACCTACCGTTAGCTCTGTTTGCATTGGATCCGCTTGATAATAACCATCAACCGTCAATTCAGCATTTTTGAGCATGGTCATAACCATACCAACACTTGCATCATCCACTAACTCTGGAGCATTAAATTTAAGATCTTCAATGATGAGCTTACTTTTCATTTCGTATGATGTCATCATTGCGGTGTTTCCTGCAGCACTTTGTAACGCTTCTTTCGGACCTTGCTTACTTCCACAACCCGTTAATACAACTGTCATTGTTAAGAGCAATGTAAGCACCATAATAGACAACTTTTTCTTCATTCAGCTCTCTCCCCCTCTTTTTCTATCAATATAGTCACTTTTTCAATCATAAACTAAATTGGCTCAATGCGAAACCCCCTTTGGATAATTATTCTATAAAACGATGATTTTTTCCTATTTCATTTATGATTAGACATAAAAAGAGACTGTTCTTAGTAGATAAGCCTAATAAGAACAGTCTCTCCTATAAGTAAAGCTTCACACAATAATCCTAACCTTTCTCTGATACGCTTTCTAGCCCTCTTTGTTCAAGTGGCTGACATGATTGCGGTTCTTTACCTTTTTGGATCCAGAGAGTGGCTCTTGCATCGCGTGAGAGTCATCCTTACGTCGGTGTTGACCTTGATTCTCCTGCGCTTCAGGAACAGGTATCGTTTTTGGTTTACTCATGATGTTCACCCCATTCATATCATTTACACATCATCAAGATGGATTCGTTACGTCATGTAGCGATTGGGCACATTCATGGATATGCCGTGTATAATCTCCTGCCAGTTCCTGAATAACATGGGTATGTTCGTCCACGGATCGCTCGCATCAGCGAATACTTGGCTCTGATCCGATGGATTAAGAATCGCAAGCAGTTTAGACTGCCAGGCATCTACAAGTTGACCTTGATTTAGCTCGAAGTCTTGATTCATAAAGAGCACCTCCTCTTCCCTATAAGGTGTGAATACAGAATGATTTTTATACAAAAAAACCATTCTCATCAAGTGAGAATGGTTAGTAATTTAAGATAATGGCGGAGAGGGTGGGATTCGAACCCACGTGGAGTTGCCCCCTAACGGTTTTCAAGACCGCCCCGTTATGACCGCTTCGGTACCTCTCCAAAATGATATTCAGTTGTTTCAAACGACAGATAATTAATCTTTAACAACAAAAACTATCTTATCACAACTGAACATCAAAGGTCAAGCTTATTTTTTAAAATATAAGAAAGTATAAGTTTCACTTGAATCAATCTCATAATTGCCGATGCAGCTAAATCGGGTTGCGTAATTATGAAATTGATTCTTGATACTCTATTCCTTATATTTCCGCTGAAACGGGTACCTTAAAGCGATACGAAGTATCGCTAGCATCGGAAGCATAACCTCTTTGAAAAAGACGGTATAGCCGTTTCTACTTGAAAGAAATTATTTTTATATTTCCCATATAAGGCTGAAGCACATCAGGAACGATAACACTGCCATCTTCTTGCTGATAATTCTCTAGAATAGCAGCGAAAGTACGTCCAACTGCCAATGCAGAACCATTCAAAGTATGAACGAATTCCGGTTTCCCCTTGGTTTCTGGTCGGAATCGAATATTGGCACGACGAGCTTGAAAGTCCCCCGTATTCGAGCATGAGGATATCTCACGATACATACCACTCTCAGGTAGCCACACTTCTAGGTCATATGTCTTCGAAGCTGAGAAACCCATATCGCCAGTACTCAGCGCAAGTACACGGTACGGTAATTTCAGAAGCTGAAGAACCTTCTCTGCGCTCGCTGTCATCTTCTCTAATTCTTCATAGGAGGAATCTGGATGTACTACCTTCACCAGCTCTACCTTGTTGAATTGGTGTTGACGAATGAGTCCACGCGTATCTCTCCCTGCAGAACCAGCCTCTGAACGGAAACACGAACTATATGCCACGAAATACTTCGGCAAATCTTCCGCAGTCATAATCTCATCACGGTAATAATTCGTTACGGGTACTTCAGCTGTTGGAATCAAATAATAATCCGTATCTTTAAGTTTAAACAGATCTTCTTCGAATTTCGGAAGCTGTCCTGTGCCGCGCAGACTATCCCCATTCACGATGTACGGTGGAAGTATCTCTTCATACCCAGCATCACTGTGTAGATCCATCATAAAGTTGATCAGTGCCCGCTCTAGACGCGCCCCTAACCCCTTATAGAAAGTAAAGCGTGAACCCGTTACCTTAGCAGCTGCCTCGAAATCAAGAATACCTAGATCTTGCGCGATATCCCAATGTGCTTTAGGAGTGAATTGAAACTCCCTAGGTTCAGAAATGCGGCGTACTTCAACATTATCAGCCTCAGACTTCCCGAGTGGCACAGATTCATGAGGAATATTAGGAATCGACATCGTCAAGTCGGCAATACTTACTTCCAGCTCTCGAACTTCCTCGTCCAAAGATTTGATCTGATCTGACACTTCGCGCATTTCTTCAATTAATGATTGTGCATCTTCACCATTCTTCTTGCGCTTAGCCACTTCACCCGATACGTTATTTCTACGACTCTTTAGATTTTCACTTTCTTGTAGCAGTTCTCTGCGACGTCCATCTAATCTAGGAAAGTCTGCAATGAGATCGAGTGATTTACCTCGGCTCTTCAATGCTTCTTCCACCCTTGCATAGTCGCCACGCAATATTTTTACATCTAACATCGGAATATCCTCCTCAAGAAAAACAACCTCAACCCTTATAAGGTCAAGGTGTTCTTATTTCACTTTGTAAGTTTAACTCCATCATGCTTGGCTATCTTCGACCATATTCACAAAGAACTGATGAAGACGATAGTCATCCGTCAATTCTGGATGAAACGAAGACACTAACAGATTCCCTTGTCTAGCGGTAACGATCTCATCCTGATGAGTAGCCAGAATCTCGACCTGAGGACCGACATCACGAATGAGTGGAGCACGTATGAATACCGCCCTAACACGCTCATCGATTCCTTTAATGTCTAAGTCTGTCTCGAAGCTTTCGCGTTGACGACCGAATGCATTGCGGGCAACGGTCATGTCCATCAACTCCAAATGAGCTTCATCCTGACCCTCAATTCTTGCAGCGAGCACAATCAGGCCAGCACATGTTCCAAATATCGGTTTGCCTGCGGCTGAGAATTCCCGAATCGCTTCAATAAACCCATATTTACGCATCAGTTTACCGATCGTTGTACTTTCCCCACCAGGAATAATAAGTCCCTGAACGCCGTCAAGCTCCTCTATTCTTTTCACTGCCACCCCTTGCGCACCTGCAAGTTCAATGCTCCGGATATGTTCTGTGACAGCACCCTGTAATGCTAATATGCCTACCTTCATCTGTCTCTATCCCTCTTTCTTACCAGCCACGATCAGACATACGCTGTGACGGCGTTAAAGATGAAATTTCGATACCTTTCATTGCTGCACCTAAGTTTTTAGATACTTCAGCAATTAATTTATAGTCGTTGAAATGAGTTGTAGCTTCTACGATAGCACGTGCGAATTTCTCTGGGTTCTCCGATTTGAAAATACCAGATCCTACGAATACGCCATCCGCACCTAGATGCATCATCAAAGCCGCATCAGAAGGTGTTGCAACACCACCTGCGGCAAAGTTCACGACAGGCAATTTACCTAATTTTTGAACCTCAACCAGTAGGTCATGGGAAACACCTAAATTTTTAGCTTCAGCATATAACTCATCTTTCGACATATTCTGAACTCTACGAATTTGACCATTAATTTGACGCATATGACGTACAGCTTCGACAATATTTCCTGTTCCAGGCTCACCTTTGGTACGGATCATGGAAGCACCTTCGCCAATACGACGTAAAGCTTCACCAAGATCTTTGGCTCCACATACGAAAGGAACTGTGAAATCCCATTTATCAATATGATATACTTCATCGGCTGGAGTCAATACTTCACTCTCGTCAAGGTAATCCACACCAAGCGATTCCAAAACCTTTGCTTCTACAAAATGACCAATACGAGCTTTAGCCATAACTGGAATAGATACGACCTTTATAATTTCCTCCACAATGGTAGGGTCGGACATCCGAGCGACTCCACCTGCTGCACGAATATCAGAAGGAACTCGTTCCAAAGCCATAACAGCTGTTGCGCCTGCTGCTTCTGCAATTTTTGCTTGCTCAGCATTCATAACGTCCATAATGACGCCGCCCTTTTGCATTTCCGCCATACCTCTTTTTACACGTGATGTTCCCGTCTCCATTTATACGCCTCCTGAAATATATATGCTCAATCCATCCATAGTACCTATTTCGCATGATGAATGGATGGTAACTCCATGAACTATACGTACACTTCTATACTGATATTAAAAAAGATTCTTGATTCCGTCAAACAAATCGGCGAATAAATCTTTAATACCTCGGAATAACAAGCGGAACCAGCCGCCTTTCTCTACTTCATCAGCTGTAACCAGGTTAACCGTCTTCTCTTGAGAATCACTCATACCGTCTATCTTATAAGTATAAGTAATGGTCCCCACCTTAGTTCCTTTGGCCAGTGGAGCAACAAGCTCATCTGGACTCATAAGAGTTACTTCAGGAGTAACTGTCGGATTTTGCGTTCCTTTAGCGACTATGAACTTAACGTCTAAATCTGTCACCACTGCAACAGTGGTCTTCACACCCTTCTTGATAGATACTGTTTCAGTACCTTCTACCGTCGTCTTGGGTGCAATCACTTGCTTGATTTCAAAATTATTAAACCCGTAATCAAGAACTTTCTTCGTCTCCACGAAGCGTGCTTTATTAGAATCTGCACCCATGACGACACTAATAAATCGCATACCATCTATTTCTGCAGTACCCGCGAAACAGTAACCCGCAGCACTCGTGTGACCTGTCTTCAATCCATCTAACCCAGGATAAGCATAAGCCTTAAAGTTTGTTATATCTTTATTCGCTTCTAACATCCAATTTAAGTTGATAATTGGGTCTTTATCCCGTGCGCGGAATTTATGTGATTGAATCGCTGTAAACTCTGCGAAATCCGGATGATCCTGAATGATGTACTTGGCAAGAATGGCTACATCCATCGCTGACATAACCGTCTCCCGATCCGCACTCGGTCTAAATTCCTCTGGCATATCTGCACGACTTAGACCCGTAGAGTTGATAAAGAATGCGGTCTTCATTCCCATTCGCTCTGCTGTTTCGTTCATCATTTGGACAAAAGCTGCTTCAGAACCAGCTACCCGTTCAGCTAAAGTCACTGTAGCATCATTCGCAGATCCAACAGCCATAGCTATGTATAATTCCCTAATAGTATGCTGATCTCCTGCTGCCAAGTAGATTCGTGAGCCGATCGTATTGGCAGCGTTCTTCCCCACCGTAACGACTTCATCCCATGTGAGCTTTCCCTGTTTCACTTGTTCTGCTACGATATACTCCGTCATCATCTTAGTCATGCTTGCAGGCGGAAGTGCAACATCACTGTTCACAGATAACAATACCTCACCTGTTGTAGGTTCGATCAGTACCGCTGAATCCACTTGTAACCCTAAATTCGCTACATCAGGTATCTTGCCCTCTTTAGCTGCGACCTTGGTCGTTGTAGCCTCTGTCGTTGCTGGCTCCCCTTCAGCCAACACTACAAGAGGTACTGATGACATAAATAACATATTTAATAGTATAACGGAAGCTATACTCTTTTGAACCCATTGACGTTTACTTGGTTTCACTTTCTTATGCTTCAATGAATATGAACTCCTCTCTATCTATAAAAATAGCTTACTTGTTCTATTCTAACACAGCGTATTGATCAAAAAAAGACAGACAGAGCGAAATTCGCCCTGTCTATGTGTGAAGATTGTCATTATTGTTGAAAATTCAAATATTATACCGAATAATTGGGTGCTTCCTTAGTAATTTGTACATCATGTGGATGGCTTTCGCGAAGTCCAGCACCCGTTATTCTGATGAATTGCGTATCATTACGAAGCTCGTCCAACGTTTGAGTACCACAATACCCCATTCCAGAGCGTAACCCGCCAATCAGTTGCAGAATCGTATCTGATATAGGACCTTTAAATGCCACGCGCCCTTCAATACCTTCAGGTACAAGCTTCTTATCATCATCTTGGAAATATCTATCTTTACTTCCTTGTTTCATTGCACTGATCGATCCCATTCCACGATACACTTTATATTTACGTCCTTGATAAATTTCTGATTCACCCGGACTTTCTTCTGTTCCCGCAAATAAACTTCCTAACATCACTGCATGTGCTCCGGCAGCAATAGCCTTGCCGATTTCGCCAGAATACTTAATACCACCATCTGCGATAATTGGAATACCATATTCCGCTGCAACAAGCGCACAATCATAAATCGCTGTAACTTGTGGAACCCCAATACCAGCAATCACTCGTGTCGTACAGATTGAACCAGGCCCAATTCCTACTTTAACGACGGATGCACCAGCTTTAATCAAATCACGCGTTGCATCACCTGTTGCCACATTACCAGCAATGATGGTGAGCTCTGGATAACGTTCACGCAAATCGCGAACAGCATCAATAATATTAATGTGGTGTCCATGAGCAGAATCAATCGTAATGACATCTACACCAGCCTTAACCAATGCCTCTGTACGTTCTAATGTATCTTTAGATATACCAATTGCTGCACCAACCAAAAGGCGACCTTGTGCATCCTTAGCAGCGTTAGGGAACTGAATGACCTTCTCAATGTCCTTAATTGTAATAAGACCTTTAAGAATATTATTGGAATCAACTAAGGGTAGCTTCTCAATCTTATGTTGTTGCAATAGCACTTCTGCTTGCTGAAGCGTCGTTCCCACTGGAGCAGTAACCAAATTCTCTTTGGTCATCACATCACTAATCTTAATCGTGTAATCATGTATAAACCGCAAATCGCGATTCGTCAAAATCCCCACTAATTTATTATCCTCATTCACAATCGGTACACCAGAAATACGGAATTTACCCATAATCTCCTCAGCATCAGATACTAAATGATCAGGTGTTAGTGAAAAGGGATTTGTAATTACCCCACTCTCAGACCGTTTAACACGATCCACTTCCTCAGCCTGTTGTTCTACCGACATATTCTTGTGGATGATACCTATTCCACCTTCTCTAGCAATAGCAATAGCCATGGCAGCTTCTGTCACCGTGTCCATACCAGCACTAATCAATGGAATATTTAATTTCACATGCTTACTTAATCTTGTGGACACATCCACTTCCTTCGGTAACACTTCTGACTTTCGGGGTACTAGTAGCACATCATCAAATGTTAATCCCTCTTTACCAAACTTATCTTCACGCACCTTGTGTAAGCCTCCCTTTTTTCTTCAAACCACTAAATAAACTACTATAATTAAAGCTGAAAACTCATTTTCTGAAAATATATTATTGCCATCTTAGCAAAGGGGGTTAGGACTGTCAAGAAGATCAGTACAGTTTCCCCCTATATCCCAGCAATAACCGACTTTTACCAGTAATCCAGAGAAGTGATTAGTTGCAGTAAGGACATTTAAATGTTGCGATCCGCGGATATATGGTGATTTTCAAGTAATTAAGTGCAGTTTTGCAACTAGATCAGTACCTAAAGCAATTTAGCCAAATTTAGTTGTAGTTTGTGCAATTGCATGGTGAGTGAGGAGAAGTGTTGGGAATGAAGTCTAGTGGTTGGAGCGAGTTGATGGATTGTGGGCTGAGGTCAGTCGTTGGGGCGAGTTGATGGGTTGAGAAAGAAGTCTAGCGGTTGGGGCAAGTTGATGTATTGTGAGCTGAGGTGCAGTTGTTGGGTAGCAGTGGTCGAAGCGCAGAAAAATGAAGCCTTGAGCCGCTGTAGAAAAGCAAATAAATAATTAGTTGTAGAAAGGGCAGTTAGTTTGAAGGAAAAGTAGCTAATGTGAGTTTTAGTTGCAGAAAGGACAGTTAAATGTTGCGATCCGCGAATAAGTGGTGATTTTCAAGTAATTAAGTGCAGATTTGCAACTAGATTGGCGTGAGAAGCAATTTAGAAGAATTTAGCTGTACTATGTGCAACTACTGCATCAGGAGGTACTGATGATTGGAGTTGGTGAGTGGTACTGGATGGTGCGCGGGACAAATGGGAAGTTGATGGTTAATGGTTGGTGGTTAAAGTACGCTGGGTGAAGTGGTGGATAGAACTCCTTAATACTTATACAGCTTCAAACACAAAAGAAAAACCACCGTTGATCGAAATCAACAGTGGTTCTTATGCTTGGCGACGTCCTACTCTCCCAGGACCCTGCGGTCCAAGTACCATCGGCGCTGGAGGGCTTAACGGTCGTGTTCGGGATGGGTACGTGTGGAACCCCTCCGCTA
>NZ_JBXCJA010000021.1:0-7474 GCF_056786435.1 Paenibacillus sp. Y916
TTGCTCTGACGAGCCCAGAGACGTCCGTCCAGATCATAGATATAGAAGTAGGTCATTTGTGCTATGTTACCCGCTTCGACCTTTGCTTCTGCTAAGAGCTTACCTTGTTCATCATAATAGTAACGGACGCGTTCACTCTTAGCTACACGTTCATATAACAAGCCATCTCCATTATAGCTGTAAGTAACATCGAGGGCTTCCCCTCCTTCACCCTCGCCCTTCACGCCAGTCAAGCGATCCAATGAATCAAAGACGTATTCCGCATTCCCGTTCTGAGTACGATTTATAATATTCTTGTTGTTATCATATTCGTATGAGAACTGCTTCGAAGCTGCACCACCAATGTTCAATCATACCGGACTAATGGGGGTTGAGTTAGGTTGGATTTATCCGCCCGCTTCATTCGGCAATGGCTGGGAATATAAATCACAACATTAATTGATTAAATAGTTAGACTTAAGTAGAATTATTAGAATATGATCTTAAAGAGGAGGAAGAGCAAATTATGGGTACTTTTTGGACTATACAAACATCCTCAGCATGGCAAAAATCGAAGAAAAGTGGAGTGCTAGTTGGTACTAAACAATATGTTTGGGAAGAATTCATTAAACCATACCAATGGATGATGGCTCAAATGCATAAACGTCTTCCCAATTATACTGGTGAATATCCAATTTGGTTATGGACAAAACGCCCTGACTTAAGAAAGAGTAGTCATTTACCAAAAGGAGAAGTCGGGGTCTTATTAATAGTAGAAATAGATGATAATAGAGTTTTACTATCAGATTTTCAAGCATGGCACTTTGTGCTATCCGATGCAACCTTTACATTCGAGGACTCTCATGACAACCCTAATACGATACTTAACAACATTCCAAAAGAAGAAAGTTGGCAAAGTATTTTCGATTTTAATTTGCTTAGGAATCATCCAGACTGGGGAGAAATATCTTATCAGGGAGTGACCGGAGCAATACAAATCAATGAAGTAAAATTTATTAGAGAGTTCAGAGCAAGATAATTAATAGCTATATGGAAAAGAAGCATCTCGTCACCATAAATCCATGACGAAATGCTTCCAAAGTATATCTATACTCATATCAATCAACTAAACTATTCTTCCATTGCCGCTACTGCATCCTTTTTAATTTGTCCGTAAGTGCCCTTTTTAAGTTCACTATGCTTCGGTACAGTTACATGTTTACCATTTGGTCCTTCTAATACAACGTGGCTACCATTTTGCCTAACTTCTTTAAAACCACTTTTCTTAAGAAGCTTAATAGCATCTTTACCACTGATAGTTTTGGGCCATACAATACAATTATGCACCCATATTTCAAGATTAGATACAAAGTACGAATTAAAATCAGCAACCTCAAAGTTATATACCGTTGCCTCACGAGCCTCTTTCTCAATCCGCTCTATTTCTAGAGTATCCCCGTCGCTCGTTGCAAGCAAGTCTCCAACTCTCAGATCTTTAACCTCTGTCCATCCTATACCATCCAACCAGAAAGGATGCTCACCTGTAGCCTCGATGACTTCATCACCGATGTGAACGGAGTAGATTTCGGCAGCCTGTTTTTGGAACAGCCCCACAACCTCTTTATATGCCACTTCTCCAGTTTCATCAGACTTAGCAAGAACCTTATCCCCGACCTCAATTTCTTCAATCGGTTTCTCCCCTTCGTCTGTTAGAACCTCCGTTCCAGCAGTAAAGCAATTGCAGCCTTTAGAAATCCACTTTGATACTTTTTTATAAGTAGCTGTTGCACTTTTTACAGCTATTTTACCGCCTTTTGTAGCAATTTTTCCACCTGGTATTATCCCTACAAGTCCCCACGCCCTATCGGAGGTTGATAGCTTTTCACCAGTATACCAGTTATTACCGGTTGAGAACTCTTGAATACTCTTCGCAGCACTTACAAAGGGCGTCATGTCTAATGCACAATCCGCTACTTGTTTCACACTGCTTAATCCACAATGTCCCGTTGGATCCGTATACTTCAACGGATTATTCTCTACATATGAATACAAATTCAAACTTAGTGGATTCGAAATTTGCCCTTCATACGTATCCCTAGATACGAACCGTGCGGCATTCGGATCATACCAGCGGGCTCGCAGGTATTGAAGTCCTGTGTCGCTATCCCAATATTCCCCGGAGTAGCGGAATACGTTCGGAACATCTTCTTCCTCATCTATCGGGTTACCCCAAATATCATAGCTGTAGGTGTTCAGTTCATTTCCAGAACTATCGGTTAATCCCACGACATCGCCATGTCCATTAAACTGGTAATACTCCATATCACCTGTCTTATTCTGACGAGCCCAGAGACGTCCGCTCAGATCATAGATATAGAAGTAGGTCATTTGTACGGTGTTGCCCGCTTCGATCTTTGCCTCTGCTAAGAGCTTACCTTGTTCATCATAATAGTATCGAACGCGTTCACTCTTAGCTACACGTTCATATAACAAGCCATCTCCATTATAGCTGTAGGTGACATCAATACCCTCGCCCTTCACGCCAGTTAAGCGATCCAATGAATCAAAAGTATATTCGGCATTCTTCATCCCGGATATTTGACCGCCTACTACATTCAGACGATTGCCTTGATCATCGTAGGTGAAGGTTTTGTCCTTTCCTTCACTTTGTTCACTCTCGATTCTGCTTAAGGAATCATAGGTGAACTGGTCCGCAGTCCCATTCTGATTACGATTGATAATATTCTTGTTGTTATCATACTCGTAGGAGAACTGCTGGGATGAGGCACCTGCTCCGATGTTCACACCTGTTAAATCATAGCCATCGTAACTAAACGTAGTATTCGTGTTACTTGATGAAACTTGGCGTTTCAATAAGCTGTTCGCTTCATATTCAAATGTCATTTGTTGCGATGAGGCCCCCGCAAAGGTGCTGATTCCGCCAGCCGTATCATTTGAGATATCCATCTCCGTTAAGCGGTTCATCTCATCTAGCGTGCCTTGTATTCGGATTGCTTCACCCGTACTACTCGTAAACTTGTAGCCTGTACGAGCTTGTTTATTGTAAGTATACCCAATATGAGCCCCGTCCGGATAACGCAAGGTCTGCAAAGATCCGTCTGTCGGACTGTACGTATACTTCGTCTCCCCTTGTGCATCGATCATACTTGTACGCCGACCTACCGTATCGTAGGTGTAGGCTATCATTTCGCTAGCGGTTTTGATCTCCGTTAATAGATTATCATCATTATACTTGTATTCCGCCGTTTGACCTGCATAATTAACATATTTAATGACATTCCCACGTGCATCATAATAATAGGATGCTACTTGGTTCTCCTGATTAATCTGACGTTTTAGTCTGCCCAGTTCATCATATTGTTTATGGATGGTTGTCTGATCTGGAAGTTTCATACTCGTTAGATTACCTGCCTGACTAAATGTATAGCCTGTCGTACGTTGTTCGGGATCGGTCACTTTACTCAATCTACCTAGAACATCATACGTAGAGGTCGTGATTTGTCCGTTACCATCCTGGCTGCTGAGAATATTACCATCCAGATCATATGTCAATTTCGTTAGTGGGATGAAACTACCGTTATTGTTCTCTTCCAACAGCATAACCTGTCCTAATACATCGGATGTTTCGCGCTGTTTATTGCCATTTGCATCTGTATAGGTGGTCGTAAGATGAGCCCAATCATAGTCCACTGTATCTTCTGTTAGATCTGCATAAATCGTACGTTGTAATCGATTGAATGCATCATATGCGAATAACGTAGAGTTTTGTTCGGCATCGATCAGTTGCTCCAAATTTCCTTCTTTATTGTAGAAATATCGATATACCGAGTTGTCCTGAACTGCTTGTGTCATGAGGCCTAAAGGATTGAATGTATTCGTTGTAACCAATCCGTCAGGACTTGTACTGGTTACTGAATAAAGTGCATCGTCATATTGCACGGATTGCTTCGTACCGTCACTGTATGAGATCTGTTTCATTCGGCCGATTGGATCATATGAATATTCTGTCACCTTGCCAGCTTCATCCGTCATGGATTGTAAATCACCCATTGCTGTATACGAATACAGCTTGGATAAGGTACTCAATGTATTATCCACAGACCTGACTGCCAGCGATTCTTTCGTCAATAAATGCCGACCATAAGGTGATTCATAAAATTGTGTGCTTACAATATTGTTGGTCGTGTCTTTCATCGTCGTTACATTGGGATTACCGTAAGCATCATACTCGAAATCCGTCTGGGCAAGCAATTTACCACCTATCGTATTTTCCCTAATAGCGAACTGAGTTGTGCTACCCTGATTGTTATATTGATACGTTTCAACACGTGACTGCCCCTCTTTCAATTTGGTAGTAACGGTTGTTGGCAATGACCAGAAATAAGGTTCTGTCGAGTTCTTGTAATCAACGACAGTCTCTTGTCCGGTGTTCAGACTTTGCTTCAGTATCATCCCCTTGTCATCGTACTGGTACAGGGAAGTCAGAACTTCTGAGTTCTGTCCATTCTGTGCATAATTCTCATTGATTTGAATGGGTAGATTCATTCCAACTCTTGCATCATCGTAGATATACGTTTGTTTATATTCACTCGTATCCCCTTGTGATTGCAACTGGCTCAATTGAATCGTTTCGGGATGAGCTGCTCCATCATTGATGTGATGGAATTGGTACTTATCCTTAGCATTCCCTGATTGAATCATCGTTTCTGAGTTAAATGAACCCTCAGGATGAAGAATGTCTTCATTCGTATAGGTAAATTTCACTTCATTAAAAATTTCAGTACTTTGGACGGTTGAGAATATATCTTTGCGACTTGCCAATTTATAAATTTCCCTAGTCGCATAATCACCCATATTCTTCATATGTGCCGTATACGTTAGCTCAGTCAATCCGGAATAAGGACTCAATATTCCGTACAGTACAGCCTGATGCTCAACACCCTGAGATGCTGGATTCCCCATATGATCTGCTATGAAGTTAAATGCGGTTTCTCTAGCAGCATAGAAATATCTCGTCTTCAGTCCCATGGCATCTGTTACAGAGGACAACGTCTGATAATCCCCTTCTACAGCTAACTGATATACCATTTTACGTTCTGTACCCTTTTGGGATACAATAACTTGTTCATTCGAATAAGTGAAATTCAGCTCATTTCCATCACTGTTACGAATATTGGATATAACTGTGCTTCCATCTTGATGATCCGTATAATGAAACTCTACACGATTGTTGTAGTCATCTTGCATTAATAGTAAATGACCCGTGGAATCGAAATAATAATGAAGGTCATTCAAGGCAGATAATTTAAATTGACTCCCTCTTCCATCAATAGTTATCGTGCTATCATTAGAGAGTTTTATATCTTTCCAAGGATATCCTTCGAGAGCAAGCGATTCTGAGAGCTTATACGTACCTATTCCGGGATATTAAACATATTTCCCTTCATTTCTGATCTGGATGGATGGAAGATCCCACCTCCATCCCCTGCCTAGACCGGTGTCTCGTTCTTCCTGACGTATTCCTGCTTCATTTATATAGCTTCCATTACTCGATTTAACACCGATATCATTGTTGGCCATGCTTGTCTCATAAACGCGATTCAAACGATAAGTAATCGCTCCAGGCAAATCGAAATCTGTGTTATAGATTCCCACATCACCCGTAGACGTTGACACAACCTCCGCTCCATAAGAAACGGCATAATTGGATGTGGCTTGGTAAAGCGGTATCCGAGCTAATGCCTTATGGTCATAATCAGCCAAAGCGGTAACTTGATCTTGCGTCATGTTATTTCGCGCCTGGAGATGAAGTGCATTCATGTCAGGCTGAATCACCTGAATTGGGTTCTCGCTCCCCAACATACTCTCAGACTTTTTCTTGCTATTTCCTGTCTCTCTCAGTGCCTTATATTCAGATTGTTGCGGTACAAAGTGAAAATTCACAACCTCCCCTCATGCTATAATAGGTTACACTTTTAAAGCTTAAAGGAGTACGTACATCCGCATTTAGAGAAATTTCATAGGGGGCTAATGAAGGTAAAGTTCTATTTGAGACTACCGCCCGATTCATTCGGCACTGGGTGGGGATAAAAGAAAGACCTTGAGGATGTTGCCCTCAAGGTCAAAAAGTAATCAAATTAACTTTTTTAACTTATTAATAGTTATCAATTCATGAGAATAATTACAGCAAGTTCCAAAATTATCACTCATGAAGAGGAAAAATTGCTCTGCACCACTTATTAATGCGTGAAAAAGGTCACTTTTCGGAAGTGAAATACTTGCTAATCTTCCTTCACTAACTCTAAATAAAATCCATTCTGTAGAGATTTCTCTCATTTCAACTTTAAGTGGTTGGTCCGGAAAATAGAAGCTTCCCTCTTTCTTATCTAAGACTTCTTCAATAAGATTTAAAAAATACGCCCATAATTGGTCTACCAAATCCCACATTGTATAATCCATCAAAACACTACCATCATACTCCAAATAGATTGCGCCATTTAAATAATTAAAGTCGAGTAGGTTTGAAATACCCTGTATTTTTTCCTGCTCACCAACCTGAATAAAATATTTGTCTGGATTATCCTGAACCAAACGCAAATCTGTTATTTTTTGATTCGGTACGTTGACATATGTCTTAACTAGAAACAAATACTCTCACCTACTTAGAATAAAATTGGCCGACCCTTCCGTTAATTAAACCTACTACATAATTGACACCATTATATTTCCCTTCAATTTGGTACATTCCCTTTGTACCTTTATTTATCAGAGTCGTTCTATTTTGATTCATTATAGACTGAATTGCACTGGAAACATCGTTAATAGACATATTTTTATCTAAAAATGATTGAGTTGCTTTCGTTGAACCATCCCAAAAATTAGGATGATGACGCTCTAAGATATGCTTCATTCCGGACTTATCCAACAAAAAGCTTTGATTTCCAAACTTCATTGTTTTACTTTGGAAACTCGATAAAGCATTCACAACAACATGTGGTGCTACTCCACAAGCATTATGCGTCCAAATACCAAGGTTAGATACAAAGTACGTATGAAAGTCCTTCACCTTAAAGTTGTATACAGTAGCATGTTCCTTCTTAACCTCAATGTTATCAACGGCTAATTCTTTGCCATCGGAGCTCGTCAGAACATCGCCTACCACAAGGTTCTTGGATTCCACCCAACCTTTGCCGACAATCCAAAACGGATGTTCATCAGTAGTCGTTATGACCTCGCCGCCAGTAGTAATATTATATGTTTCTTCAACATCACGTTGGAAGAGCCATTCAACTTCCTTGTAAGCCATCTCTCCTGTTTCATCGTCTTTGGCAAGCACCTTATCCCCTACCTCAATATCCTCGATAGGTTTCTCCCCTTCGTCTGTTAGAACCTCCGTTCCAGCAGTAAAGCAATTGCAGCCTTTAGAAATCCATTTTGATACTTTTTTATAAGTAGCTGTTGCACTCTTTACTGC
>NZ_JBXCJA010000022.1:0-6623 GCF_056786435.1 Paenibacillus sp. Y916
CAATTCAGTAAGCGCATAGGAGACTTAACCAAGTCTGGCACTCAAGTAGCGAATAGATACTTAAGAGAAGCCAAAGAAGCGTTCACCGAGCTTAAGAACGGACTGAACAATCCGAATGGACGAGTTCTAGCATTCGATGGACCACCGAATACCAATGTATCGAAAAGCTCTGATCCAAAGTTAAATCAGCAGCAACAGAGATACTTGGACGAGATGGAACAAGGTAAGAAGGAATTGAATGAGCGGTTGTCGAAGAATGCTGATGAGGCGGGTAATGTTAAACCGACTGGCGCTAGATATGGAGATAGAAAGATTTCCGATGAATTATATAAAAAGTTAAGAAAGAAAACTCCAACTGAAGAAATTAGAGAATCAGTAAATGAAGGAATTGAGTTACCAATGCTAGATCCAGTTCTTTCTGGGAAGACCATTACAACTTCAATTGAGGCAGATCACATTGTACCAATGGATAAAATAGTCCGAATGGAAGGTTTTGAGAAATTGACATTTGAACAACAACTTAAAGTTTTAAATAATCCAGAAAACTTTATTGGTTTGAGTAAATCAGCAAACACTTCAAAAGGTGCTAAATCTTACGCCGAATGGACAATTTATAAAAAAGAAAATATTGAAGTTGAGCTTGAATTCAGGAAAAAAATGATGGAAATTGAATCAGTACTGGAAGGTTCAATTCAGAAACAAATTGATGATATACTAAATAATAACTAATAAATACAGGGGGAGAGTCTTGATGAGTAAACAAGAGAAACTTAGTTATTTAAGAAGATTTAAAAAAAATGTCGAACTAGTTGATAATATTGACACAATTGAATTGCATGCAATACCATATGTTTGGCGAGAGATATTAGAGAAACATGACATGAAAGATAGCATCAATAAACTGTTAGAAATCTGGAAAAATAGTGTAGGTGTACAGTTGTCTAATACGATATCATACTTGTCTGAATGTCTTGAACATATTGAACTGATCGAAAATAATGGTCGTTACTCTATGCTCTACAGTATAAGAAAACCAAACGGTGGTATATCATATTATGAAGGTAGAAATCCTGAGGAGAAGTTTCATAATGATAAATTGGAGGAAGTGTGGGGTAATTTTCCTGTCTCCATTAGAAATTTCTATGAAAATGTTCATAATGGATTTTACTATTATGCTAGTCAATCAATGGGCTTAGTACCTTTAGAATCTGTTACTTATTTTGCTGATTACGAGTGGGGGATTCTTGAAGAATTAAAACAGCCTTTGAAAATAGACTTAAATACAACATTTGGATTTTTTAGTAATGGGATGGGTGGTTATGTGGCTTTTGATTATCTGAATTGCAATAACAATAATGGGACATTATGGTGGAAAAATGATGAAGCAGATTATAATATTGACTTTTGGGATGTAGTGGATGAGTGGATTGTGATAGCATTTGAATAAAAAATATGGTAAGTGATGGGCCTATCAAGTGCTGAATGGGCCGACCATTCAACCAGTAACACACTTAGCCCATGTAATACGCCACAATGCGTGATCGTCACCCGTATTGTGGTCTTTTTTTTCTTTCTACTTGTAGTGGATACGAACTCAATAGAATACAAATATTAGGATGTGATAGTTATATTTGGTGAAATGGCTTCATCTTTTTATTCCCCAAACTTAAGATTAGTACTTAGGGGACGGGTGAATCTGCTCCTAAAAAGAAATCGATACCGGATTTTGTTAAAAAACAGTGGGAAGCAGGAAATAGTTTAACAAGGAAAGTCGTCGGGGAAATCGCAGACGTCATTGTATTAGATTGGTTGAGTAAATTAAAGTGAAAAAATCAATTATTAGGTTTGTATATTAAGGAATTGATCGTTTGTTTAAAGTGGTTGTTTTGTCTGGAATTTATTAACCACTAGTTTGGGTGGTGATTTCTCTAACGAAATTACATACTAAAGTTTAGAAGTAACAATGGCTTCGATGGCCTATATATTAAATATTCAGATGAAGGTGAAGTTGTTGATATCATAATAAATGAGTCGAAATTCGGAAGTTCGAAACTTGGAAATACAAAAATGGGTAAACAGATGAGTAATTCATGGATAGAAGGAAATCTGGAGAAAATGTCGAGGTCAAAAGACCCTGATGTAGTGAAGGCTGCTGAGTTAATTGAGAAATTTATTCAAGATGGGGGCCAGGTCAATAAAACTCTCAATAACTTAACAAAAGAAGGAATAAATACATGGAAGCGTATGGGCAAGTTTCCTTGATCATATGTAAGTATGATAACTGAAAACTGATATAAGGAGCTTATTGATATGGATGAAATTGGAGAGTCATATATTAATTATTTTCCGGATGTTTATGCTCGATTTGTTGAAAGAACGGATATGCGTTTAGAGAAATACAGAACAAATGGCTTGCCCAAGAATGTTGGTTTTTATTATAAGCTACTTTGTAATGGATTTATGGATATTGCAATTGGCGAAATCGTCCTTAATAAGGATGTAGTTAAATCAAAGCAAAATTTTTATCTGGCTGCTAAAATGCAAGAAGTCATATTTCAAAAATACGACAATAAATTTGATATTTCGATGGATTATGTTAATACCAATAGATATCGAACATTATTTATGGCATTAATAAGTGATAACCAAGATTTAATTACTTCTCTAGCTACACTCTTTGGTGGTAGAGCTAAAGAAGACGCAGAAGATGATACCTTTGGGGTACTAGTAGGATATGCTGTCAAGCATATTATATTAAAAGAATTGGATGAAGCAGAGACATATGTTATAAAACTTCAAGAATTAAATCAAAAGAGTCGGATGCGTCTATATAGGGGGTATGGCATCGTGTTGGATGGAATCATCAAAAAGAATAAGGAATCTGTTCTAGATGGTTTGGAATACATGTTGGAGTGTCACAGGAAATTAAAAGATGATTATGGAGATACACCAGAGGAACTTTTAAGTATTCCTGTAATAGGTCTTGTTAAATTGGCTGTGAATAATGGGTTAGAGGTAGAAGTGGATCACATACTCGCACCAAGGGTTATGTTAGAGCAACAGGATATTAAGTATCCTATTGTTGATTTTGTTGACTAATTATTAGGGGGAGGCAAATGGTAAATTCAGCGTTATTAAGATTGGCAGAGAGGTTAGCACAGAATTCAAGCAAGATTGTCGAAGAGGTTAGGTTTGCAATAGAGGAACCTAACAAATATGTCATTAGATTTGAAGAAAAGTTGAAGGAAAGAGGTATTGAAGAACATTTAGAGGAATTACCATGAATTGTGTTAATTGATGCATTGATTGATGACGAATTGGCGTATGAAATAGATTGGAAAGAAAGTACCTTGGAAATTACTTATGCAATCGATGATTTATTTGATAGGAAAAAGATAGATTCATTAGATTGGGAATGGATTGAGAATATATCAGACGCGATGCTAACTGGGGAAAAGCTACAGGCTATTGCGGATAAACTCAATGAACGATCTTTATCTCTTGCGTATTTAGACATAGATAGCGACTCCTACATTTTAATTGTAGTACCGAATGTAGAAATTGGTGAACTAAAAGATTTAGCTTTAAAAGCAGGTCATACAATTTCAAGTAATTTCATTTGAAGAATCTCATCAAATAAGTAAGAAGATGGATTTATATTTGATTTAAGATTTATATATAAACCAACTGAGAATTGTAATAAATTATTGGAATTTTTCAAAAAAAGTACGCAAGATTTGAAGATTGAGTTTGAAATATATGAATCCTAGATGGCTGAGATTTGAGGTGTAAATATGAAAGCAAATGAAGTATTTGATAACGTATGCAGTTTAATATCTGAAAAGTATACAGACAGTGGTTGGAAATATTCTAAGTCAGGTCATTGGATGACCAAAAAAGATAAGAGATTCATGTACAAGGTGTTTTTTTATACAAGTTGGAATAATATATCTGATAGAAATGTAGCATTTTATGGTGAATGTGCAATTATCCCATTAAAATCAAAGGATAAAATATTTCATATCAATACGCGTCAATGCAATGTACCAAGTGGTCAATTGTATTGGAACATCGCAAATGAAGAAAATTGGGATCAGACAGTTGAAGAATTTACTAGTTGGTTAGATAGCGTATTTTTACTTATTGTAGAAAGCTGCATGAACGATCTGGATGATTTTGTTGAAAAAGTCGTTATGAGAGGGTTTTATCCTCCGAATGGTTATTTGGTTGATATTAGTTTTGTTTTAACGCATGGTTCGCGTAAACTAGCAGAAGAAGCCACTAAAAGGTACTATGAAAGTTTAGACGAGCCGATAAAAAAAGAATTTAAAGAAAATTATGAGAGTATGATAAATGGTAATGAGGCCGTAAGTGCATATGGTAATAATATGATGAGGAATTATTCTAATTTTAGAACTGTAGTGGAAAATAAAATAATTATGACGTTTTAGCACATAAAATTGTCTAACATTGCTTGCGGTAATTGGTAACCCAGTTATCGCTTTTTATTTTCCGAAATAGCTTTACAACTTAGGGGACGGGTGTTTGTGGTAAGGCAATAAGTGGAGCTAACCATACTAATCCTTTAGTGGACGGTCCATATATAAAAGATAGGAAGCCTAAAGGGAGACCTGCACTATCAGGTACTAAAAAACTTGAGTTTGAAAATAAGGTATATGATGCCCATGTAGATCCTGATGGAATTCTGCGTGATCCAAATACTGGTGATGTAATAGAGTGGAAGCCGGGACAACCTAGAAAAGATGTGGTTGATTTTGGTCATAAATCTGGGAATAATTATAATGATATGTTCGAAAAATACAAAAATCGAGAAATAACGCTTGAGGAATTAAAAGAGTTTCAGTTTAATCCAGATAACTATAGATTGGAAACGCCTTCGGCTAACAGAAGTCATAAGTATGAATAACATTTAAAGTGCAAGTCTGTAGAGTATTTGTAAGCTATAAGAATTACTTCTGCTACTAAGAGGTAATACTTCAATTCTCCAAAGGGTAGTATATCCGGTGAGGGCTCTCTACTAAAATTATTAAGAGTGAGAAAGGAGATAAGTTATTTTGAAAATAACAAATGTATTTGATGCAGTAAGAGATGGAACATATGAAGAGTTTATCGAGCACTACTGTGGAGATATTGACCAGGTTATTACTAATTTAGGTTTAAATCTATTAAATTTAGCTGTAGTTAATGATACAAAACCAATTGAAAAAGTCAAAATAATAAAGTTCTTAATATCAGAAGGAATAAATATTAATTTCGCAGATTCGAAAAACAAAAGAAATGCTTTACACACTTTTTATTTTAATGTACTAAGACCTTCACCAGAATACATGCTAGAAATAACAAAATTAATGATAGAAAATGGGATTAATACTAATGCACTAGATAAATTTGATGCCATACCATTAAAGTATGCAATTACAATAACAAAATTAGCTACTGATGAAATAAAGCAGATATACAACTATTTACTTGAGAAGGGGTCTAATTACAATAATAAAGATATATTCGAGAAATCTTGTGTCGATTATTCAAAGGAATATTCTTGGAGGAATGAAGTCGTAGAAATTATAAAGGAGTTTGAAAATGAAAATAGATAACAGTGAATACGGCGGATTCTTAGTTTCTAAAAATATTGTTTTGGGTTTTCCTATTAGATATTCATTTCGAGAAAGAAGTTCTATACCACAAATAAACGGATGGAATTTATATTCTACAGTAGATGATGATGATTATATTAATAATGCAGAAAATTTTACAATTCTAAGTGCTGAATCTATTTTTGGTATATCCCCTATAATTTTAGAATTTTTTGATGCCCCATACGGAACTGATATATGTTGGTTATATGAAGAGGGAGTACACACAGGATTTTATGACTTAATTTCCGAAAAGGAAGTTACACTCCGTGAAATTCTGAGAAACACTTAAGATATAAAAAAGCGTCAAACTTTCCTACCTTCGGTAGAAGAAATTTAACAAATAACGAAATAGAACGAATGATTGAGCCTATAAAGTTTTAGTTAAGAGAGACTCAGTTATTTAATATTCTAACCAGATATATAAGACACTATCTATTTGTAAGGTCAGCAGGAATCTTTCAACCAATAACAAATGTAATACCTCTAAAAAGATTTCCTCAATTCGCTTGTACGTACAACAATGCTTGAAAAACATAACCTAAATAACGCAATAGAGTTACTCCGAACAGGACAATTATGGTCAGATACAACCATGATTGACCTGTTCTTTTGTTACCTTATCTTCGGCTTTTTTTTCAAAATTACTCGCACCTGTAAAATGCCATATAACGATAGTGATACTGAGAAAGGAAAAAATTACACCTTTCAAGATGGATAGCACGACAACTATAGTAAAGGTGTTAGGCAATAGGACTTTGTCCGTAACTTAACTGACACTTGCAACGATGATTACGCTGAAGGAAAGAAATCTGGTGACGACCAGTTAAGTGATCAGCATTATAACATCGGTGACATCGTGAACTTCAGAGATAAACAACTGGTCGTTAGCCAAAAGACAGTATGCTTAGAGGAAATACAGCTGGTATATAGCTATCGCTTGTCTCGCCAGAAAGGAATACATCG
>NZ_JBXCJA010000023.1:0-5820 GCF_056786435.1 Paenibacillus sp. Y916
TGGTCGCCAAGAGGGATAGCGGAGAAGTATATTCAGGCGACACATTGCTTTCCCTAAGATAAGAGCTATCTAAGGGAAAGCAACGTCAGGAATGCGCGAACGTTATAGGAAATCAGCGAACATCATTAAAAACCTCATTAATACATTGAACATCTAGGGTATGAAGCTATTCACCTAAAGCGCAGTTTACTTGAAGATAGTCAAAAAGTGTAGATGAATGAACTAGAGGAATTTATGATTGCGAACCAAGCATAGTTAACTGTAGCATTACTGGAGGATGAAGAAAGATGTTGAAGGAAGATACTACGAGATTATTAAATATATCATTTCACATTCTCAGCCAATTTGGCTATTTGTTTACTTTGTATTTATTCTCGTCTAATTACGAGCAATTACCTTGGTATGATCCTGATTATTATAAGTATTTTCATTTAATGATAACATTGCCGATACCTATGCTCCTTTCACTTTTTATAGGATTTATTATAAGAAGAGAATCTACACTCAAAAAATATATTCAAGCGGTATACCCTATAGCTTACCTCATAACTGTTACCTATATGACTAACATTGGAATATTTGGGATGCCTCATAGTGAAATTGGTGGTTTAATCGTATTTATCTTGTATACCCCGTCAGTGTATTTTCTACTTCTGGACATTAAAAGAATGAAACGAGTTATGAACTAACGAAACACGATTTCAAGATAACTTAAAGTGGGGCTATTACAAAGAAGGCGCTGACATCCTATAAACAATACATTCCTACATCGTCGCTGTCACTCCTTGGTCACCAAGAGGGATCTCGGAGAAGTGGAGTCAGGCGACACATCCAACCGGCTAAGTGGCAGAGCGACCCGGAACTACGGTCCTTAAGCCGTTTGGACGTCAGAAATACGCAACGTTAAGTGAAACCGGCGAAATGCTGAAATTTATTAGAAAGTGAGTTGGATTTCAAATAATAATTGTGAGTCTAGTTCTCATCGGAGTATTTTTACTATCTATTTGGAGTGCTATCGAAGGAATAAAAAATAGGACACGATATGTACTTAATGAACGGATAAGATATTATTTTTTAGGTTTGTTAATATCTATAATAGTTTCAATACTAGGAAGTCTGTCGGCTAACGAAATAAATATAGGACTTATAATAACTATTGTTATTGGAATAACATTGATTTTCGGAAACATATTTTATTATTATAAGGTTGAACATTTGAATAATAGACTAGAGGTTGGATTTAGAATTATGAAATATATGTTGCTTACAATAATGATATTGATATTGAATCTTATAATTTTTGAATAATTTTAGTAATAAATTTGAAGGTAAAGTCAAAGGTGTCGCCGGCATCACCTAACACGGCATTCCTACTGCGGGCATTCGCTCTTGATCGCCAAGAAGGATTTCCAAGGGGTTTAATCAAGCGATACATTCAACCAGCTAAGTCTGACGACCCGTTCCCTGCGGTCACTTATGCTGCTTGAACGTCAGGAATGCCAAACGTTAGGTGAAATTACTGCAATTAATTGTTATGAATGTGGATTCAAGAAGAAACTTATAAAGTGAGATGATAGAATGTACGCTGTTGAATTGTTTTTTGAAGAGAACTTCGAGGAGTACGTTAGGAATACCTGGAAGGGATTGAAAGACCAAAACATAAGTTCAAATATGTATGACATCAGTTATTTAAGACCACATATTACTCTGGCGGTCTATAGTGATATTCCGTCTTTAGAGTCAATTTGTAGACGATTAAGTACTTATTTTGATAGTGTTTTAGAACTTGAATTGAAGTTTGATGTGCTTGCCTCATTTCCTACATCAGGGACATTATTTATAGATCCAACAGTCACGGAAGACTTGCTTAAGATGCATAAGATGTATCATGAGGAGTTTAGTGACTTGTTTGAATTTTCCAACCCCTATTATATTCCGAATAATTGGGATCCTCATTGTACTCTTGCTATAAAACTTTCTCCGGAACAGATACTAGATGCAATGAAATATTGCTATAAAGATTTTGTACCTCTACGAAGTAAGATCATAGAAGTTGGGATCGTAAAACTAGAATATGATTCAAATAATAAATGTATAAGTAGTTCAACCATTGCTTCAAACAAATTAAAGGTGAAGACTAACTTGTAGGTTTACCAAAGAGGGCAGTAACATCACCTAACATAGCATTCTTACATCGTCGCTGTCGCTCCTTGGTCGCCAAGAGGGATATCTAAGAAGCGGATTCAGGCGACACATTCAACCGGCTAAGTCTGACGACCCGGTAGCTAAGCTACCTTAAGCCGCTTGAACGTCAGGAATGCCAATCGTTATGTGCAATTGGGGCAATATTATTGAAGGAATCATCAAGAAGTCTTTGAAAATAGTGTTTTGAAAGAAGGTATGTATTATGGACGAACAAGAAGTTAGTTATACAACATATACACAAAAACATAAAGATATCATAAATGCAGGTGTAACTGCTATAAATGAAATATTGAATAGCAAAGATGTCTCTGAAAAGAGAAGTCTATTATTTTGTTTGGACAAATATCTAGATCCATATTTTGGTTACAATTTGTCCTACTTTGACGAAGTTATTTTAATTTTAGAAAAGCATTTATTTGTTAGCAATACTAAAGAAGTAAAGGAAGACATGCTCCAATTATTAACAGATTACTCAAAGAAGAATTTAGATTATTTAGCGGAAAACATAGGAGAGATTGATCCTGAGATTCTTGCAGACGCCCTATATGCACTGGGTAATACTTATAATAAACAGTATGTTCCAGTATTTATTACGTTTGAAAATCATGAAGATAAAATTGTAAGTGATACTGCCAAAAACGCACTAATAGAGCTTTCAAAAATATAAACATAGGTTTGAGAGTATCTCGAGGATGGCCCTAACAGCACATAACAATGCATTTTTGCTGCGTCGCTTTCGCTCCTTGGTCGCCAAGAGGAATTTCAGGAAGCCAATTGGACGTCAGAAATGCGCGAACGTTATCAGAAATTGGGGCACTACAAGTTAAACATTAGAAATAGTATCCTTAATCAAGTAATCTCAGAGAGGAAAATAGAATGAAAGTTCAAGGATTCAATCACGTAACAATAAACGTTAGAAATCTCGAAATATCAATAAACTTTTATACAGGTGTTCTTGGACTAAATATAAGGCACAAAGGGAACAAGGATGCATATTTAGAATGGGGAGTGCATGGATTTGTTTGATTGAACGAGATAGTTACAGTGAGCATACAGAGAGACAAGCAGGAGTAGATCATGTTGCATTTTATATTCCAGAGGAGCATTTCAAAGAAGCGGTAAAATCACTCCAAGATAATCATGTAAATATAGTAAGAGAAGCAATAAAGCGTGGTACAGGGTGGTCAATCAATTTCTTAGATCCAGATGGAACTCAACTTGAATTACATACATCAAACTTAGAGGAAAGAATGAAGGTATGGAGATAGTAAGAGCAAGAAAGGGAAAGAAGTTATGCAACTCAAAGAAGGCCCCAACATCTGATAACATAACATTTCTGCTTCGTCGCTGACGCTCCTTGGTTGCCAAGAGGGATATCCGAGAAGTGGATTCAGGCAACACATTCAATCGGCTAAGTCTGACGACCCGGCACTTCGTGCCTTAAGCCGCTTGAACGTCAGAAATGCGAAACGTTGTAGGAAATCAGCGGAAATCATAAAAAACCTTCTATAAACCAGTATCCAATAGATGCATTTCAGCTAGAGAACCAGGCTAGTTTAGTAATAATTAATCTTTACCTGCCATGAGCTCTTACGGTTTGGTATTATATGTGGTAAAGCATTCTACCAAATATGCATAAGGGAGATAAATAATGAACTCAAATACTCACTCCACATCGGATGAAAACATTTTTAAGATTGACTGTAAGGATATTGTTTTAAGAGAATACATAATTGATGATTTAGATGAGTTTCATTCACTAACATGGCAACCTGAGATACATGAGTTTTTGCCTGGATGCAACGTATCTAAAGAACAACGGTTAGATTGGCTAATAAATTACGAAACCAAAGAAAATAAACAGTTTCTAAAGGTTGTATCGGAAGGCGGTGATATTGATGAACTCCGTCTTCGTTTGGGGATTATATTGAAAGAGTCAGGAGAGTTTATCGGTTGGTGCTGTACGGGAATAAAAGAAGAATTACCGCCTCCAAACAGAGAGATCATGTATGCAATATCAAAAGATCATAGAGGTAAGGGTTATACGACGCAAGCAGCTAAAGGGATAATCAAGTATTTATTTGAGAATACGAACGTGGAGGTGCTTAATGCTATAGCCCTTATACGTAATTTACCCTCAAATAGAGTAATACAAAAGTGTAACTTCGATTTTATAAACATCATAGAACTTGAAAAGGAGAGCTATAATTATTATAAACTCAGCAAGAGCAATTGGGAAATCGAGATGTAGTAGTCTTTCAATTTCTGAGCTAACGCAACAGGATAGAAAAGATAATTGAAGTTGGGGTCTTACAAAGAAGACGCTGACATCCGATAACAATGCATTCCTGCTTCGTCGCTTCGCTCCTAGGTCGCCAAGAGGGATTTCAGAGAAGCAGATTCAGACGACACATCCAAACAGCAAAGTGGCAGAGCCACCCGGACCTACGGTCCTTAAGCCGTTCGGACGTCAGGAATGCCAAACGTTAGATGAAATCACAATAAAGAGGTGTTGTATGAGTATCGATCTAGAATTAAGAATTTCCAAACATATAAATAAAAATGAAATCGAAGACGTCTTAATTCCGATGGGGTGGGTTGTAAATCCAAAATACGAGAATTGTTATACCTGGTATCACATGGATAATTATGAATCAATCCGAGGGGTATGGCTGTATATAAAATACTATTCTAGCGAGAAAAAAAATACTACTACCATCACTACTAGCACGTCAGCAGGTAGAAGTTATGAAGACCTTTTCACACAAAATAATACACTTAAAATACTTAAAAAGATTTACGGTGGTTATATTTATAATCCCCAAACCGGAACTAAATCTTATATTATAATTGACATTCCAAAACTTCAAGCTTCAGAGAAAGCGTTAGGTTTCGTTTATAGTGCATTCCATAATAATTTATTAAAAACAAGTATTATTATAGAAGACGTACCAGAGCAGATCTTGTCAGCTGATAATTACATTGCAGAGCTAAACAAAGAATTACTTCGTAACAATATGATAGTACCTTTTCTCGTTACTACTTTAGAAACATTTTTGAAATATACTTTTATTAGATATTTAGAAACAAATGAATCAGCAAGAGATCAAGTATTTAAAAAAAATGACAGGATTCATTTTTCAAAGCTTAAGGGTTTATTGGAAGGTCAGATTTCTATTTCGTCTTTAGAATCTGAGAATTTCAATTTTCAAAATCTGATTTCTGCAAATGAGGCATTCAAAAAATATCTCGAAATAGACCTCTTTGAAATTTTAAATACTAGTAAGAAATTTAACAAAAGAGTAGTTGTACTTAGAGAAGTGATTAGCAAAATGCTCGATTCTAGGCACAAGTTTATTCATGAAGGGATAATTGACTACAAATTAAGTAGAGAGGAGATGGAAAAGTATATTTTCTGTTTAAATTCTTTCGGTGAACTATTTGTTGATAGATTATTAAAATTAAAGAAATTAAGAATTGATCTTGAAAAGTATACCTAAGATGATTGTGACATCATCTAAACCAGCTAATCAAAGTCAACCCTATCATTAATAATATTTTCATAGGAATAAGATAGACATACTTAAACAAACCTACCCACAAGAGTGAGTTTTT
>NZ_JBXCJA010000024.1:0-1471 GCF_056786435.1 Paenibacillus sp. Y916
ATTCTCCATAGAAAGGAGGTGATCCAGCCGCACCTTCCGATACGGCTACCTTGTTACGACTTCACCCCAATCATCTACCCCACCTTCGGCGGCTGGCTCCCTTGCGGGTTACCCCACCGACTTCGGGTGTTGTAAACTCTCGTGGTGTGACGGGCGGTGTGTACAAGACCCGGGAACGTATTCACCGCGGCATGCTGATCCGCGATTACTAGCAATTCCTACTTCATGCAGGCGGGTTGCAGCCTGCAATCCGAACTGAGACCAGCTTTGTTGGGATTGGCTCCATCTCGCGATTTCGCAGCCCGTTGTACTGGCCATTGTAGTACGTGTGTAGCCCAGGTCATAAGGGGCATGATGATTTGACGTCATCCCCACCTTCCTCCGGTTTGTCACCGGCAGTCTATCTAGAGTGCCCACCTTAATGTGCTGGCAACTAAATATAAGGGTTGCGCTCGTTGCGGGACTTAACCCAACATCTCACGACACGAGCTGACGACAACCATGCACCACCTGTCTCCTCTGTCCCGAAGGCCGCCACTATCTCTAGTGGATTCAGAGGGATGTCAAGACCTGGTAAGGTTCTTCGCGTTGCTTCGAATTAAACCACATACTCCACTGCTTGTGCGGGTCCCCGTCAATTCCTTTGAGTTTCAGTCTTGCGACCGTACTCCCCAGGCGGAGTGCTTAATGTGTTAACTTCGGCACCAAGGGTATCGAAACCCCTAACACCTAGCACTCATCGTTTACGGCGTGGACTACCAGGGTATCTAATCCTGTTTGCTACCCACGCTTTCGCGCCTCAGCGTCAGTTACAGCCCAGAGAGTCGCCTTCGCCACTGGTGTTCCTCCACATATCTACGCATTTCACCGCTACACGTGGAATTCCACTCTCCTCTTCTGTACTCAAGTCACCCAGTTTTCAGTGCGACCCAGGGTTGAGCCCTGGAATTAAACACCAAACTTAAATGACCGCCTGCGCGCGCTTTACGCCCAATAATTCCGGACAACGCTTGCCCCCTACGTATTACCGCGGCTGCTGGCACGTAGTTAGCCGGGGCTTTCTTCTCAGGTACCGTCACCTTAAGAGCAGTTACTCTCCTAAGTCTTCTTCCCTGGCAACAGAGCTTTACGATCCGAAAACCTTCATCACTCACGCGGCGTTGCTCCGTCAGACTTTCGTCCATTGCGGAAGATTCCCTACTGCTGCCTCCCGTAGGAGTCTGGGCCGTGTCTCAGTCCCAGTGTGGCCGTTCACCCTCTCAGGTCGGCTACGCATCGTCGCCTTGGTGAGCCATTACCTCACCAACTAGCTAATGCGCCGCAGGTCCATCTATAAGTGGCAGATTACTCCGCCTTTCAACATTCCTTCATGTGAAGAAATATATTATCCGGTATTAGCTACCGTTTCCGATAGTTATCCCAGTCTTACAGGCAGGTTACCTACGTGTTACTCACCCGTCCGCCGCTGAAA
>NZ_JBXCJA010000025.1:0-1035 GCF_056786435.1 Paenibacillus sp. Y916
AGACCGACCCGATCGATGCCATTCGTATTGCTCATGTCTTCTACCTCCAGTCTCCTGAACCTCATGTAGAACTAAGCGATTCTGTTCAACAGCTTCGTGTCATTTGTAGACAATACCAGCATTGGACAGGCCTCTATGGCGAGACACAGCTTCATTTCCGTGCCGTTCTTGATCTTATCTTTCCAGGGTATGACAAGGCGTTTCACAAAGTCTGTAACCGTACTTCTCTTGAACTTTTATCTCGCTATCCGACTCCCCGAGAACTCTTAGAGGCAGATCATGAGGAGATCATGATGGTACTTATTTCCAATCGCAAAGGTCGGGCTTGGAACGAATCTAAACTAGAGCAACTACTTGCCATTGCTAACAACAGTCTTCCTGATCTCCATGCCATTCAAGCCCAGAAGATTGTTCTTATGCACTATATTCAACTGCTAAAGACCTACCAGGACTGTATGAAAGATCTCTTGGTAACCATGCAGTCGATGGCTGAATCTATCGAAACCTATCACCTTCTTCGCACGATTCCAGGGGTGGGACCATTAACGGCTGCTATGCTCATCGCTGAAATTGGAGATATAAAAAGGTTCCCGTCCGTTAAACAGCTAACAGCTTTTGCCGGGCTAGACTCAGCTGTTCACGAATCAGGAACCTTCAAATCCAAGAAGAATCGAATATCTAAACGGGGCTCTTCTTACCTTCGAACGGCTCTTTATCAGGCTACCGTTGCCGCCATTTCCAAGCAAATTCATGGCCCAAGAAATTCGATTCTCTTTCAATTCTATCAGCAAAAACGTACCGAAGGCAAACCTGCAAAAGTCGCAATTGTTGCTACTTCTCACAAACTTTTACGCATTATTTTTGGAATGTGGAAGTCTGGTCAGGCATTTAACTGTGGTTAAGACTGTAATTGGAAGTTAAATTCCAGAAAAACTCACTCTTGTGGGTAGGTTTGTTTAAGTATGTCTATCTTATTCCTATGAAAATATTATTAATGATAGGGTTGACTTTGATTAGCTGGTTTAGATGATGTCA
>NZ_JBXCJA010000027.1:0-896 GCF_056786435.1 Paenibacillus sp. Y916
TGGTTAAGCTACTAAGAGCACACGGAGGATGCCTAGGCGCTAGGAGTCGATGAAGGACGTGGCGAACAACGAAACTGCCTCGGGGAGCTGTAAGCAAGCTTTGATCCGGGGGTGTCCGAATGGGGAAACCCGGCTGTGTTAATACGCAGTCACTCACATCTGAATACATAGGATGTGTAGAGACAGACCAGGGGAACTGAAACATCTAAGTACCCTGAGGAAGAGAAAACAATAGTGATTCCGTCAGTAGCGGCGAGCGAACGCGGATTAGCCCAAACCAAGGAGCTTGCTCCTTGGGGTTGTGGGACGTCTCACATGGAGTTACAAAGGAATATATTAGGCGAAGAGGTCTGGAAAGGCCCGGCATAGAAGGTAAAAGCCCTGTAGCTGAAAGTATGTTCTCTCCGAGACGGATCCCGAGTAGTGCGGGGCACGTGAAACCCCGTATGAATCCAGCAGGACCATCTGCTAAGGCTAAATACTCCCTAGCGACCGATAGTGAAACAGTACCGTGAGGGAAAGGTGAAAAGCACCCCGGAAGGGGAGTGAAATAGAACCTGAAACCGTGTGCTTACAAAAAGTCAGAGCCCTATTAATGGGTGATGGCGTGCCTTTTGTAGAATGAACCGGCGAGTTACGTTCCCGTGCAAGGTTAAGCTGAGAAGGCGGAGCCGCAGCGAAAGCGAGTCTGAATAGGGCGAATTTAAGTACGTGGACGTAGACCCGAAACCGAGTGATCTACCCCTGTCCAGGGTGAAGGTGCGGTAACACGCACTGGAGGCCCGAACCCACGCATGTTGAAAAATGCGGGGATGAGGTGGGGGTAGCGGAGAAATTCCAATCGAACTCGGAGATAGCTGGTTCTCCCCGAAATAGCTTTAGGGCTAGCCTCGGAA
>NZ_JBXCJA010000028.1:0-777 GCF_056786435.1 Paenibacillus sp. Y916
CGTCTGCCTTATCACACTCTCGAAGGAATTGGTCACGCCTCCTAATACCATTTTTTGACCAATCACAGCCACTACACCGAATGGTCCGAATATCGCTCCAGATATTGCTCCTATGGTCGATTCTCGTAAGGCAGCCCATTCATAGGCATCGTAGTCACTGACTTCACCTCTAGCTATGTCCGACACGGCCTGACTGATGACGGCTGCTGACCCTGCTATCGCTGCAGTTGTTAGAATTGCTCCTGCTACTACCGATCCTATTACCACTCCAGCTGCACCCAAAGTTGCTATCGTTACTGCTGCTATCGCTACTACTGCTCCAACGACTATGAGCCCAGCACCTACACGACAGGCTAGCTTCTTCCAACTAAACGGTGGCTTTTTCTCTTCCTCTTCCTCTGCTTTAGCTTCTATCTGTGGCGTCCCTATCAGCGGTTCATCAGCATAAGGTGAGAAGGGTGTTCGGTCCGACCCTTCAGCAATGACCTGCGCTCCAAGGATATGGTACTCATTCTCAATAGCTATCCCACTGGTCTGCCCCGCTTTTACTACCATCACTTGGCTTTCCGCTTGGATCACGACTCGCTTCTGGCTGTGGATGATGATGTCACTATCTGCTTGTAATAATAGTTTCTTATGGCTTGTTAATGTAATTCCGTCCTCGTCTTCTAGCGTTAGCTTTAACGGTTCCTTCGAGCCGCTTACAATATCTATGCCCGTTGGAGATAACTTGGCTTCACTCCCATGCTCTGTTCCGAAATATCTAATGTTAGGATC
>NZ_JBXCJA010000029.1:0-684 GCF_056786435.1 Paenibacillus sp. Y916
ACCCCTAACCACTCCCCTTAACCTTCCAGCACCGGGCAGGCGTCAGCCCGTATACTTCGCCTTACGGCTTCGCACAGACCTGTGTTTTTGCTAAACAGTCGCTTGGGCCTTTTCACTGCGGCCCCCTCGTGCTATTCACACTACCGGGGCACCCCTTCTCCCGAAGTTACGGGGTCATTTTGCCGAGTTCCTTAACGAGAGTTCTTCCGCGCGCCTTAGAATACTCTTCTCGCCTACCTGTGTCGGTTTGCGGTACGGGCACCTTCTCCTGGTTAGAGGCTTTTCTTGGCAGTGTGAGATCATGACCTTCGCTACTATAATTTTCGCTCCCCATCACAGCCCAGCCTTATAGTGTGCGGATTTGCCTACACACAAGCCTCACTGCTTAGACGGACTATTCCATCAGTCCGCGTCACTACCCTACTGCGTCACCCCATTACTCATAACGGATTACGGTGGTACAGGAATTTCAACCTGTTGTCCATCCACTACGCCTTTCGGCCTCGCGTTAGGTCCCGACTTACCCTGAGAGGACGAGCCTTCCTCAGGAAACCTTGGGCTTTCGGCGGATCAGATTCTCACTGATCTTTTCGTTACTTATACCGGCATTCTCACTTGTATAGTGTCCAGCGCTCCTCACGGTACACCTTCAACCTCTATACAACGCTCCCCTACCCCTGATAC
>NZ_JBXCJA010000030.1:0-598 GCF_056786435.1 Paenibacillus sp. Y916
CCGCAAGGGAGCCAGCCGCCGAAGGTGGGGTAGATGATTGGGGTGAAGTCGTAACAAGGTAGCCGTATCGGAAGGTGCGGCTGGATCACCTCCTTTCTATGGAGAATCGTTTCCTGAGACGGAAACATTCGAACACGGTGGCTTTTAGTCACCGTAAGACTTTACAATGTAAAGTCGCACACTCACTCGTGTTCAGTTTTGAAAGAGCAATCTTTCAAAACGTTATTTCTCTTGTAGAAATGACTTTGATCCTTGAAAACTAGATAACGAACGAATTTGTAAGTTAGAATGAACATTCTTTTATATTGATGTTTTGTTAACTTGTTAACGAAACAAAGTGTAAAAGTAGCTGGTGAGTATTCAGTTTACTGAATACAAACTAAAATGGTATGCGAATTTGATGTGATGATCGATCCTTTGGGAGCTTGTTTCAACCGTTTACGGGGGAAACATGCGGACAACAGAGCGAGCAGCACAACAAAAGAGCATCATGGTTAAGCTACTAAGAGCACACGGAGGATGCCTAGGCGCTAGGAGTCGATGAAGGACGTGGCGAACAACGAAACTGCCTCGGGGAGCTGTAAGCAAGCTTTGATCC
>NZ_JBXCJA010000031.1:0-575 GCF_056786435.1 Paenibacillus sp. Y916
GCAGGTAATGAACTGAACACCTACAGCTATGACATCTGGGGTAACCCGATAGATGAGGAAGAAGATGTTCCGAACGTATTCCGCTACTCCGGAGAATATTGGGATAGTGATACCGGACTTCAATACCTGCGAGCTCGCTGGTATGATCCGAATGCCGCGCGGTTCGTATCTAGGGATACGTATGAAGGGCAGATTTCGAATCCATTAAGTTTGAATTTGTATTCGTATGTGGAGAATAATCCGTTGAAGTATACGGATCCAACAGGACATTGTGGATTAAGCAGTGTGAAACAAGTAGCGGATTGTGCATTAGACATGACGCCCTTTGTAAGTGCTGCGAAGAGTATTCAAGAGTACTCAACAGGTAATAACTGGTATACTGGTGAAAAGTTATCTACCTCTGACAGGGCGTGGGCACTTGTAGGGATAATACCAGGTGGAAAGATTGCTACAAAAGGCGGTAAAATAGCAGTAAAGAGTGCAACAGCTACTTATAAAAAAGTATCAAAATGGATTTCTAAAGGCTGCAATTGCTTTACTGCTGGAACGGAGGTTCTAACAGACGAAGGGGAGAA
>NZ_JBXCJA010000032.1:0-551 GCF_056786435.1 Paenibacillus sp. Y916
CAGCAATGTGCGGAGCTGACCAATACTAATCGGTCGAGGGCTTATCCTAATAATTCTAACACAAATTCGTTCGTATCTAGTTTTCAGGTGATCAAACATCTGGATAATTAGTATTCCCTGATAGCTCAGTTGGTAGAGCACTCGACTGTTAATCGAGTTGTCACAGGTTCGAGTCCTGTTCGGGGAGCCATTATGGAGAGGTGTCCGAGCTGGCCGAAGGAGCACGATTGGAAATCGTGTAGGCGCCAAAAGCGTCTCGAGGGTTCGAATCCCTCTCTCTCCGCCATATTTTAATTAGGCCCGTTGGTCAAGTGGTTAAGACACCTCCCTTTCACGGAGGTAACAGGGGTTCGAGTCCCCTACGGGTCACCAATTGTATAATATATTCAAGTTAGGACTTGATTTAACTTAAGTATATCTGTTATGATAGTTATTGTCTTTCTTATGGAGGCTTAGCTCAGCTGGGAGAGCATCTGCCTTACAAGCAGAGGGTCGGGGGTTCGATCCCCTCAGCCTCCACCATAGTAATTTTTTAGATGACGCGGGGTGGA
>NZ_JBXCJA010000033.1:0-544 GCF_056786435.1 Paenibacillus sp. Y916
GCTATATTTCCATTCGTATACTTGGTTGTATAAGATTGAACAGGATTCTTTTTTGATTTGAAACGTGGTTGTTTGTTTTGCTTTTTGTAATAGCGTTGGAATGAATCTGCTAAGTTCTCGACCGATTTTTGAAGGGAAATACTATCTACTTCTTTAAGAAAAGAATAGTGTTTTTTTAATTCACGGACAGCTTTGACAGACTCATATTTATTGAAGAAGGTACCCTTCCAGTTGTTGGATGGTAGTTGACCATTCTGTTTCATTTCTTCAACGATGTACCAATAGGCATCTTTTTCTTTCTGTTTGGCAAGGAAAAAGTTGAAGACGAACCTTGAACAACCGATGGTCTTATGTATGAGTACTGCTTGTTTTCTGTTTGGATAGATACGAAATTTGTATGCTTTATGTACTAACATCAGTCATACCTCCATCATATCGAGAACGTTTGTTCTATTATATCATACGAAGGAAGTATTTGGCTATCGCCAACCGAAATTCATCTCCCACCTACTCATTGAGCTTCGCCCTTCACATTCATTGAGGT
>NZ_JBXCJA010000034.1:0-543 GCF_056786435.1 Paenibacillus sp. Y916
CTCACTGATCTTTTCGTTACTTATACCGGCATTCTCACTTGTATAGTGTCCAGCGCTCCTCACGGTACACCTTCAACCTCTATACAACGCTCCCCTACCCCTGATACAAAGTATCAAGCCATAGCTTCGGTGGTGTGTTTAGCCCCGTTACATTTTCGGCGCAGAGTCACTCGACCAGTGAGCTATTACGCACTCTTTCAATGATGGCTGCTTCTAAGCCAACATCCTGGTTGTCTGTGCAACTCCACATCCTTTTCCACTCAACACACACTTGGGGACCTTAGCTGATGGTCTGGGCTGTTTCCCTTTCGACAATGGATCTTAGCACTCACTGTCTGACTCCCGGATATAAGTACATGGCATTCGGAGTTTGACTGAGCTTGGTAACCCTTGCGGGCCCCGCACCCAATCAGTGCTCTACCTCCACGACTCTTCATTCCGAGGCTAGCCCTAAAGCTATTTCGGGGAGAACCAGCTATCTCCGAGTTCGATTGGAATTTCTCCGCTACCCCCACCTCATCCCCGCATTTTTCAACATGCGTG